>JAVHXQ010000012.1 GCA_031119555.1 Candidatus Dactylopiibacterium sp. | reverse complement strand
CGTGCGACCCCTGCCTTCGGAGGGCAGTACTCTATCCAGCTGAGCTACGGATGCGCGGGAAATTGCAGCGCCGCATTGTACACGCTCCACAGCGGCTTGGCGCGGACGCTTGGGGAAATAAGCCTGATGGCGGTACGGGGAAGCTCGTTATAATCTGCGCCACGACACAAGAACAGAGGACTTCACCCATGAACAAGGTCTCGCGTCTGTCGCCCCTGATCGCGTTTGCCGCGGCCAGCGTGTTGCTGGCCTGTGGCAAGGCCAAGGTCGATGAAGAGACGACTGCCCACCTGATCCAGCCCGTCGCGCGCCTCGAACTGAGCGCCGAGCCCGTCGCCACCGGGCCGATGAGCGGCGAGGAGATCGTCACCAAGATCTGCAGCGCGTGCCACGGCACCGGCGTTTCCGGCGCGCCCAGGATGGGCGACAAGGCAGCGTGGGCTCCGCGCCTCGCCGAGGGCATGAACACGGTCTACAACATCGCGCTCAACGGCAAGGGCGCGATGCCCGCGCGCGGTGGCCGCCCCACGCTGAGCGATGACGAAGTGAAGTCGGCCGTCGACTTCCTCGTCAAGCAGGTCCAGTAAGCACTTGCCGGACAAAACGAAGGCGACCCCGCGGGGTCGCCTTCGTGCGTGCACGTGACGCGTGCAATCAGGCCTGCACGCCTTCGAGCAGCTTCTGCAGTTCGCCGCTCTGGTACATCTCTTTCAGGATGTCGCTGCCGCCGACGAATTCGCCCTTGATGTAGAGCTGGGGAATGGTCGGCCAGTTCGAGAATTCCTTGATGCCCTGGCGGATCTCGTCGTCGGCGAGCACGTTCACGGACGCATAGCCCGTAATGCCGCAGAGCTTGAGAATGTGCGCGGCGGCGGACGAGAAGCCGCACTGCGGAAAGGTCGGCGTGCCTTTCATGAACAGCACGACGGCGTTGTTGCTGACGAGTTCCTGGATTCTTTCGTGGGTGGTGCTCATGGGGTTCTCCTGTGCGCGGGGGTTGGGGCTGCGCAATCGTTATACCCGAGTAATTTTATCGGATTTGTCGGGGCGCGCAAAGCCGGCACCGCAACCCGGGGATCAGGCCAGGTGCCCGCCGGTCACGCGCTCGATGCCCGCCAGGTCGCGCCATGAGGCGACGCCGGCATACCCCTGCGCGTCGAGCAGGCGGCGCACGGCGGCGGCCTGGTCGTGGCCGTGCTCGAGCAGCAGCCAGCCGCGCGGAGCCAGATGCGCCGCCGCGCCCGCCACGATGTGGCGGATGTCGTCCAGCCCGTCCACGCCGGAGGCCAGCGCCGTGAGCGGCTCGAAACGCAGGTCGCCCTGCGCGAGATGGGGGTCGGCGGCGGCGATGTAGGGGGGGTTGCTGACGATGCAGGCGTAGCGCGCGGCGCCCACGGGCGCGAACCAGCTGCCATGCAGGCAGGTCACGCGCGCGCCGAGCGCGCTGGCATTGGCGCGCGCCACGGCGAGGGCTTCGGCCGAGAAGTCGACGGCGCTCACGCGGGCCCCCGGACATTCGAGCGCGATGCTGATCGCGATCGCGCCGCTGCCGGTGCCCAGGTCGAGCACGGCGGGCTCGGCCAGCGCCGCGAGGCGTTCGCAGGCCAGCGTCACGAGCAATTCGGTGTCGGGGCGGGGAATCAGCGTGGCCGCGCTCACGCGAAAGCGCCGGCCATAGAACTCCCGTTCGCCCAGCAGGTGCGCCACGGGCTCGCCGGCTTCGCGCCGGGCCAGCCAGGCGAGAAAGCGCGCGGCGGCCTCGGGCGGCAGCGCGCGCTCGGGAAACGCCACGAGCTGGGCCAGGCCGGCCCCGCTCGCCTCGCGCAGGAGGATGCGGGCATCCCCTTGCGCGATGCGCCCGCGCGCCCGGGCCAGTGCTTCGCCCAGGGTGGCGGGCAGTCCGCTCATTGCGACGCGGCCGCGGCGGGTTCGCTGGCAGCCGGCGCGCTCGCGGCGGCCAGCGGCTTGATCTCCTCGATCTTGGCCTGCTGCTTGAGCGCGTCGATGTGGGCGCGCAGTTCCTGCTGCTGCAGACCCTGCTGGAGTTGCGGCTTCACGGCCTCGAGCGGGGGCGCCTCGATGGGACGCGAGTCCTCGAGCAGGATCACGTGGTAGCCGAACTGGCTCTTGACGGGCTCGGTCGTGAACTTGCCCTTCTCGAGCGCCTTGAGCGCAGCGGCGAATTCGGGCACGTAGGTGGCGGGGCGCGCCCAGCCCAGATCGCCACCGTGCGCGGCGCTGCCCGGGTCCTTGGAGGCCTTGGCCAGATCGGCGAACT
This sequence comes from Candidatus Dactylopiibacterium sp., assembly GCA_031119555.1. GTDB lineage: Bacteria > Pseudomonadota > Gammaproteobacteria > Burkholderiales > Rhodocyclaceae > Uliginosibacterium. The sequence goes on along the minus strand of JAVHXQ010000012.1, from coordinate 65,601 downwards.
TGGCGCCCTTGCCGAGCTTTTCGATGATGGCCCTGGCTTCGGCTTCGGTCTCCACGAGGATGTGCCGCGCGTGGTATTCGCTGCCGCCTTCGCTCGCGATCAGGCGGTCGATCTCGGCCTTGATCTTCTCGTCGGTGACCGGGTGCTTGGCGACCCAGTCCTTGAGGTAGGCCTGCACGAGCACTTCGTCGCGCATGAAGTCCATGCGCCGCTGCACGTCGGCCTGCTTGTCGAGACCCGCCTTGTGGGCGGCTTCGAGCAGCACGGTGCGCTGCACGAGGTGTTCGCGGGCCTGGCCGAGCAGTTCGTTGCTCAGCGGCGTGCCTTCGGGAACCTGTTCCTTGAGCAGGAATTCGACCGTCTCCTGCGTGATGGGCTTGCCGTCGACCTTGACCAGCACGTCTTCGGCACCGGCCTTCGCGGTGTCGGGCGTCTTCTCGCCGCAGGCGGCAAGCGCCAGTACGGCTGCAATGGCCACTACGCCGGCCTTGAGGGTGTGCGTCACTTCGTCGTCTCCTGTAGAAAGCTCGGTGAAACGGGCCTGCGCCCGTTGTTACGGTTCATGCGTGAGCTGCGCGAGCAGCTCGGTCTGATGCTCGGTGACCAGGGCGTCGACGAGTTCGCCGATCTCGCCGTCCATGGCCGCATCCAGCTTGTAGAGCGTGAGGTTGATGCGGTGGTCGGTGATGCGCCCCTGGGGGAAATTGTAGGTGCGGATGCGCTCGGAGCGGTCGCCGCTGCCGACCAGGCTCTTGCGCGTCGCGGCCTCCTTCTGCTGCTGCTCGCGGCGTTGCGCGTCCTGCAGGCGCGCCGCGAGCACGCTCATGGCCTGGGCCCGGTTGCGGTGCTGCGAGCGGTCGTCCTGGCATTCGACGACGATGCCGCTCGGCAGGTGGGTGATGCGGACCGCCGAATCGGTCTTGTTGATGTGCTGGCCGCCCGCGCCCGAGGCACGGAAGGTGTCGATGCGCAGCTCGGCCGGGTTGATGCTGACTTCCGCCAGCTCGTCGGCCTCGGGCATCACGGCCACGGTGCAGGCCGAGGTGTGGATGCGGCCCTGGGTTTCGGTCACCGGCACGCGCTGCACGCGATGCCCGCCGGACTCGAACTTCAGGCGCGAGTAGGCCCCCTGGCCCAGCACGCGGCCGATGACTTCCTTGAAGCCGCCGAGATCGGACTCGCTGGCCGAGACGATCTCGACGCGCCAGCCCTGACGCTCGGCGTAGCGCGTGTACATGCGCAGCAGATCGGCGGCGAACAGCGCGGCTTCGTCGCCGCCCGTGCCGGCCCGGATCTCGAGGAAGAGATTGCGCTCGTCGTTGGGGTCGCGCGGCAACAACGCGATCTGCAGGTCGTGCTCGATGCGGGCCTGCGCGTCGCGCGCGGCTTCGAGTTCGCTCTGGCCCAGCTCCTTCATCTCGGGGTCGCCGAGCAGCTCGCGCGCGGTGAGTTCGTCGGCCTCGGCGCGCAGGTAGTCCCGCCACAGCCCCACGACGGGGGTGACTTCGGCGTGCTCCCGGCTGAGCTTGCGGAATTCGTCGATGTTCTGCGCCGCCGTGCCGCTGGCGAGCAGGCCTTCGAGTTCCTCGAGGCGGAAGGCCAGCTGTTCGAGTCTGGCGCGGATACCTGGTTTCATGAATCCTGTGGCGGGTGCGTTTCGCGCCCGTGTTCGTCGAGCTGGAAGACGCGCCGCACGAGCCCCACGGCCTGCGCCACGTCCTGTCCTTCGGCCGCCGCGAGAAATCGCGTGGGGCCGTGCAGCATCTTGTTGGTAAGGGTCTGGCTGAGGGCTTCGAGCACCGCTTCGGGCGCCTCGCCCCGCGCCAGCCGGCGCCGCGCGCGCGCGAGTTCGAGCTGGCGCTGCGCTTCGGCATGCTCGCGCAGATGGCGGATCGTGGGCACGGCGTCGCGCGTGTCGAGCCAGTGACGGAAATCCTCGACGCGCCCCCGGATGATGCGCTCGGCGTCGGTGACGGCCGCCTGGCGCGATTCGAGGCCGCTGCTCACGATCTGGGCAAGGTCATCCACGGTATAGAGAAAAATGTCGGAAACCCGGCCCACGTCGGCTTCGATGTCGCGCGGCACGGCCAGATCGACCAGCACGATGGGGCGACGGCGGCGCGCGCGGATCGCGCGCTCGACCATCTCGCGCCGGATCAGCGGCAGGGGCGAGCCCGTGCAGCTGACGACGACATCATACTCGTGCATCACCTCGCCAATGGCGTCCAGCGCCAGCACGTCGGCGCCGAAACGCGCGGCCAGGGCCTCGGCGCGCGCGCGCGTGCGGTTCGCGATGCCGATGCGCCGCGGCCGGCTGCCGGCGAAGTGCGCGGCGCACAGCTCGATCATCTCGCCGGCGCCCACGAACAGCACGCGCGTGTCATTCATGCGCTCGAAGATCCGCGCGGCCAGGTGCACCGAGGCGGCCGCCATCGAAACCGTGCTGGCCCCGATCGCGGTCGTGCTGCGCACTTCCTTGGCCACCGCGAAACTGTGCTGGAAGAGCTTGTGCAGCTGGGTGCCCAGCGTGCCGGCGTGCTCCGCCAGGCGCGCGGCCTCCTTGAGCTGGCCGAGGATCTGCGGCTCGCCGAGCACCATGGAATCGAGCCCGCTCGCGACGCGGAAGGCATGCTGCACGGCTTCGGCGCCCGGCAGCGTGTACAGATAGGGCGAAATGTCGTGCAGCGGCATGCCGCGCCGGCGCGCGAGCCAGTCGACGGCCGCTTCGGGCGAAGCCGCGTTGCAGTAGAGCTCGGTGCGGTTGCACGTGGACAGCAACGCCGCCTCGCTCGCCACGCCCTCGCCCACCAGCGCGCGCAGCGCGTCGGCGAGCTGCTCGGGCGGAAAAGCCACGCGCTCCCGGATTGCGACGGGCGCCGTGTGGTGGTTCAGGCCAAGGGCGAAGAGGGGCATCGTGAGGGCGGATCGGCTGCCGGGCAGCGGGGGCGGAAGCGGTAGGCAGAATGCCGGCGATTGTAGCATCCGCCCCTGTGGCGCTCCGACACGCGCGCCGCGCCGGGCGGCCCGCGCGGCCGCGTGGCACAATGGCCGCCCCGCGCGCCCGCAGCGTCCGGCGCGGCCCAAGGATACCGATGTCACGCTCCCGCACCTCGCTCGCGGCCTGTGCCGCCCTGCTTCTCGTCACGCTCGTCTGGGGAACCACCTTTCCCGCCATGAAAGCCGTCTCGCAGCACATGCCGCCCGCGCTCATGGTGGGCCTGCGCTGGGCGCTCGCGGCGGCGCTGCTCTCGCCCTTCGTGGAGTGGCGCAACCGCGCGCTGTGGCGCGACGCCGCGCTGCTGTCGGCGGCGCTCTTCGCCAGTTTCGTGCTGCAGGTGATCGGGCTCACGATGATGAGCGCGGGGCGCAACGCCTTCCTCACCGCGCTCAACGTCATCATGGTGCCGTTGATGCTGCCGCTGCTGGGCGGACGCATCGGCCTGCGGGTGTGGATCGCCACCGCGCTCGCCTGCGTCGGCATCGTGGTCATGAGCTACGAGCAGAGCTCGGGCTGGCTCGGCGACGTGCTGACCTTCCTCTGCGCGATTGCCTTCGCGTTCTACGTGCTGGGCATGGAACGCTTCGCGCCGCGCCACGGCGCCCGCGCGCTGGCCGGCGCGCAGGCGATCGCGATGACGCTGCTGTCGCCGCTGTGGATCGCGGGTGAATGGCTGTACTGGGGCGACAGCTACGCCCAGCAGGCGTCCGGCATCCGCGAGGTGTGGCTGCAGCTGCTCTACCTGGGCGTGATCTGCAGCGCGGCCGCGCTGATCCTGCAGACCTGGGCGCAGGCGCGCGCGAGCGCCGTGCAGGCGGCGCTGATCTACGCCCTCGAACCCTTCTTCGCCGCCACCTTCGCGGCCTGGTGGCTGCACGAGGCCTTCGGCGCGCGCGCGATGCTGGGCGGTGCGCTGATCATCGTGGCGATGATCGTGTCGCAGTGGCCGGGCAAGCCCCATCCGGGCGCGGAACACCCCCACGCGCCCAACTGAGCGCCCGCGCCGGGCGCGGCTCAGAGCTGCGCGAAAGCCGCTTCGGCGGCGGCGATCGTGGCCGTGATGTCGGCCTCGGTGTGCGCGGCCGACACGAAGCCGGCCTCGAACGCCGACGGGGCGAAGTAATGGCCGGCCTCGAGCATGAGGTGGAAGAAACGGTTGAAGCGCTCACGGTCGGCGCCCATGACTTCGGCGAAACCCTGGGGCGGCGTGGCGCTGAAGTACAGCCCGAACATCGCCCCCACGGCCTGGGCCGAGAACGCCACGCCCCGGCGCGCGGCGGCCGCGGCCAGGCCCTCGGTCAGGGCCGTCGTGCGCGCCGCGAGGCTGGCGTAGAAGCCCGGCGCGCGCAGGCGCCGCAGCGTGGTCAGCCCGGCGGCCACCGCGACGGGGCTGCCCGACAGCGTACCCGCCTGATAGACCGTGCCCAGCGGCGCCACCTGCCGCATGATGTCGCGGCGCCCGCCGAAGGCGCCCACGGGCATGCCGCCGCCGATGATCTTGCCCAGCGTGGTGAGGTCCGGCGTGATGCCGTAGAGGCCCTGCGCGCCCGTCGGCCCGACGCGAAAGCCCGTCATCACTTCGTCGAAGATCAGCACCACGCCATGCTCGGTGCATAGCGCGCGCAGGCGTTCCATGTAGGCCTGGGCCGGCCGCACGAGGTTCATGTTGCCCGCGACGGGCTCGATGATCACGCAGGCAAGGGTGTCGCCACGCGTCGCGAAGCACTCCTCGAGCGCGGCCAGGTTGTTGAAGTCGAGCACCAGGGTATGGCGCGCGAAGTCGGCAGGCACGCCGCCCGAGGACGGGTTGCCGAACGTCAGCAGGCCCGATCCGGCCTTCACGAGCAGGCTGTCGGCGTGGCCGTGATAGCAGCCCTCGAACTTCACGATCGCATCGCGCCCCGTGAAGCCGCGCGCGAGGCGGATCGCGCTCATCGTGGCTTCGGTGCCCGAGGACACGAGGCGCACCATTTCGAGCGAGGGCAGCATGTCGACGAGCAGCTCGGCCATCTCGATCTCGCGCTCGGTGGGCGCGCCGAAGGAGAGCCCGTCGGCCGCGGCGCGCTGCACCGCCTCGACGACTTCCGCGTCGGCATGGCCGAGGATGGCGGGCCCCCAGGACCCCACGTAATCGGTGTAGCGACGCCCGTCGGCATCCCACACGTGCGCGCCCGCGGCGCGCGTGATGAAGCGCGGCGTGCCGCCGACCGAGCGGAAGGCGCGCACGGGCGAATTCACGCCCCCGGGAATCACGCGCTGGGCGCGTTCGAAGAGTTCGGCGTTGTGGCTCATCGGAAAGGTCTCTCGGAAGTTTTCAGGAGGGAGCGCGCGGCGGGCGCGCCGCTCAGCGGTACAGCGCGGCGACGCGCGCGGCCTGGGCGCGCGGGTCGGCGGCCTGGTAGATGTCGCTGATGACGGCCACCCAGTCGGCGCCCGCCTCGACGAGCGCGGCGGCGTTCGCGGCCGTGATGCCGCCGATGCAGGTCACGCGCGCGCCAAGCTCATGGCGCGCCCGCGCGATCAGGCTGGCGGGCGCCGGCGGGGCCAGCGGCTTGGTCGGCGACGCGAACATCGCACCGAAGGCCACGTAGTCGGCACCCGCCGCGTGGGCGGCGCGCGCGCGCGCGAAATCGGCGTAACACGACACCCCTATCGTGAGCGCCCGGCCCGCGCGGGCCCGCGCCTGGGCCACGTCGCCATCGTCGCGGCCCAGGTGCACGCCGTCGGCTCCGGCTGCAAGCGCCAGCGCGAGGCTGTCATTGACGATGAACGCGCAGCCCAGTTCGTGCGTGAGGGCCCGCAGCGCGCGCGCCTGCTCCGCGCGCAAGGCGTCGGACGCGGTCTTGTGCCGGTACTGCAGCATCACCGCGCCGCCTTCGATGGCCGCCCGGCTCACCGCGAGCAGGCGGGCGGTGTCGTCCCAGTCGGGCGTGACGAGATAGAGCCCGCGTTTCACGGCCGGGTCCAGGCGCACGAGCGGTTCGGAATGCTGTGCCCCATGCCCAGGCGCCAGCCCTGCGCGACCGCTTGCCAGGCATAGGCCTGCGCGGCGTGCGCGGCGGCCTGCGGCGCCATGCCCTGGGCGAGGAACGCGGCCATCGCGGCGGCGAGCAGGTCGCTGGCGGCCGGGGCGACGCCGGGCAGGCGTTCCCAGGCATCGGTGCGCAGCACGCCCGCGCTGCCATAGAGCGTATTGACGACCTGCGGGCCGGGGCGGTGGTTGCCGGTGATCAGCACGTGCGCGGCCCCGAACTCGACGAGCCGGCGCGCGCACTCGGCCTCACCGACCTCGGTTTCCTGCAGCTCGTCCTCGTCGGCCGCGAGCCGCAACGCGAGTTCATGATCGACCACCAGCACGGTGGTCGCGGGCACGAGCAGCTCGCACAGCGCGCCTATCATCTCCTCTTCGTCCATCTGGTCGGCAAAGGCCGGCAGCACCGGGCACGCCACCACGGGCACGGCCGGGTAATCGGTCAGCACCTCGGCCACCTCGGCCACGCTCTCGGCGCCCGGCAGCGCGCCGACCTTGAAGGCATGCACGGGGATGTCCTCCAGCAATGCGCGCGCCTGGTCGGCGATCCAGTCGCCCTCGACGGCCATCGCGGCCTCGGTGCGCGAGCTGTCGCGCACGGTCAGCCCCGTCACCACGGTCAGCGGGTGAACGCCCAGCGCGGCGCCGACGAGCACGTCACCCTGCACGCCCCCGGCCGCCGTCGGATCGGAGACGGAAAAATTCAGGACGATGCGTGGCGCGGGCAGGGTGGGCATGGCGGGGGCGGGGACAGACGAAAAACCGGGGGCACAGATTTTACCCGATATGGCGCGGCCCCCCGTGGCAAGCGGGCTGCGCCAAGGGGCGATTTACATTATTGCGACATATCGACAACCGCTCGGCGCATGCAGCGGACAGCGCGGAGGGTGGTGCTTGCAAGTTTGATAAAGTTGCCATACAAGGATTCGTGGGGTCCGGACAAACGGGCAAAAAGCTGGCAGAACGGCCTTCTTCCGGGCTTCCCGTCCGGAGTTCAAGCGGGTCCAGAGGAGTAGACGTTGGCAGATCGAGCAGAAGTCTCGGGCACGAAGGTCATGGTGATCGACGACAGCAACACCATCCGCCGGAGTGCCGAAATTTTCCTGGCCCAGGCGGGTTATCAGGTTTTGCTGGCCGAGGATGGCTTCGACGCCCTCGCGAAAATCGCGGATCATCATCCCGATCTGATCTTTGTCGACATCATGATGCCGCGCCTGGATGGTTACCAGACCTGCGCGCTCATCAAGAAGAATCCCAAGTTCTCCGGCACGCCGGTCATCATGCTGTCCTCCAAGGACGGCCTGTTCGACCGCGCGCGTGGTCGCATGGTCGGCTCGGACGAATACCTGACCAAACCCTTCACAAAAGACAGTCTGCTCAAGGCCGTATCCGCCCACACGGCGGCGCGCGCCCCGCGCTGACTTCCATTTTCGAGGCCCCCTCATGGCAATCAAGAAAATCCTCGTCGTCGATGACTCCCCCACCGAACGCTTCGCGCTCATGGAATTCCTCTCGCGCCACGGTTACTCGGTCGTGACCGCGGACAACGGCGAAGAAGGCGTCATCAAGGCCAAGGCCGAGATGCCGGACCTCATCCTCATGGACGTGGTCATGCCCGGCATCAACGGTTACCAGGCCACGCGCACGATCTCGCGCGACGAAGCCACGCGCAACATCCCCATCATCATGACCACCAGCAAGGATCAGGAAACCGACAAGATCTGGGGCATGCGTCAGGGCGCCTTCGATTACATGACCAAGCCGCTCGACCTCGACGGCCTGCTGCAGAAGATCCAGGCCATCGCCTGATCTCGCGGCCACACGGAAACATTCGCGGGAGACACGCTGCATGGCCAAGCGCATCAGCCTGAGGGAGTTCCAGCAGGATCTCACCCGAAGGCTCGCCGAAATGAGCAACTCCGGGCGCCGTTCGGCGCTGCTCGCCGTGACGGCGGGCAGCGAGAACTGGCTCGTCGACCTTTCCGACGCGGGCGAGATCATCGCCGCGCCCAGCCTGACCGGCGTGCCGCTGACGCGCAACTGGTTCCGCGGCCTGGCCAACGTGCGCGGCAACCTCTTCAGCGTGGTCGATCTGGCCGCCTACTGCGGCGACCCGCTGCCACCGCTCACGAGCGAGTCGCGCATGATGCTGGTGGGTGCCAAGCACGGCCTGCACACCGCGCTGCTCGTGTCGCGCGCGCTGGGCCTGCGCAGCCTCGACGACTTCGAGGTCGATGAAACCTTCAGCGATGCGCGCCCATGGATAGGCGGCGCCTTGCGCGACAGCCAGAACCGGCTCTGGAAGAGGCTGGTCGTGCGTCCGCTGCTGGCCGACCCCCGCTTTCTCGACGCGGGCGCCGACGCCCGCTGACCGCATTCCGCCCCCCATATAACGACGACACCGAACCGCCGCCCGCACCCGGAGCATACGCATGGCCCTCACACTTCCCGGCTTCCTGACTCGCCTCAAGGCCAAACCCGCCGATTCGGACAGCACGCTGCTCGAAAACAACGACACCATCGTTGACACGGCCGCCGCGCCGCGCGCCGCGCGCCGCGTGTCCCTGCCCGTGATCGGCACGCGGCCGCTCAACGAGCAGATGCGTATCCTGGGCACGGCGTTCGGCGTGCTGGCGGTGCTGCTGATCGCGCTGACCACCCTGCAGCTGCGCTCGGCGCGGGAAGGCACGGCCTTCGTGTCGGCCGCGGGCCAGATGGGCACGCTGTCGCAGATTCTCGCCAAGGCCGCCCAGCTCGCCGTGACCGGCGGCCGCACGGGCTTCTCGGAACTCAAGGAAAGCCGCGAGCAGTTCGAGCAGACGCTGCGCGTGATCACCGAAGGCGGCGATCTGAACGACACCTCGGTGCCGGCTTCGCCCGCGGCGGTCAAGCCCCAGCTCGACGAAGTGACCACGCTGTGGACCAAGCTCAACAAGGAAGCCCGCGACGTCGCGAACCAGCAGGTGCAGATCACGCGCCTGGGCACCGCCGTCGCCAACATCAACGACAACAACGCGCAGCTCCTCGACTTCGCCGAGCAGGTCGCGCGCCTCAAGCTCGAGAGCCGCGCGAGTGCCGGCGAGATCGAGGTGGCCAACCAGATCGTGATGCTGTCGCAGCGCATGGCCAAGAATGCCAACGCGCTGCTCGCCGCCGACACGGTCGACCCCGAAGTGATCTTCCTGCTCGGCCGCGACTCGAACAGCTTCGATGAACTCATCGAGCAGGTCGGCCGTGGCATGACCAGCGAAGACGCCGCCAGCAAGTACGAAAACCTGCAGCTCTTCGCCACCAAGCACCAGGTAGCCGTGGGCGGCATTCTCGCCAACGTGCAGCCGCTGCTGACCGCCAAGCGCGCGGGCATCTCGATCTTCCAGGAATCCACGCAGCTGCTCGACGCGATCAACGCGCTGGGCGCGGCCTACAACCGTGCCTACACGGGTCTCAACGGACTGCTGATCGGCATCCTCGTCGTCGGCCCGCTGACCCTGCTCGCGCTCGTGCTGCTGGTCTGGGTCTACAACAACGACCTCAACCTGCGCCGCGAGGAAGCCGACCGCCAGCGCGCCGCCGCCGAGAACGACAAGAACAGCACCCAGCAGGCCATCCTGCGTCTCATGAACGAGATGGGCGACCTCGCCGACGGCGACCTCACGATCCGCGCGACGGTGACCGAGGACGTGACGGGCGCGATCGCCGACTCGGTGAACTACACGATCGAGGAACTCTCCGTGCTGGTGCGCCGCATCAACGACGCCGCCGGCCGCGTGACCATCGCCACCGAATCCGCGCAGCGCCTCTCGGGCGAACTGCTCGACGCCTCCGAACGCCAGTCGCGCGAGATCACGCAGGCCGGTTCGCAGGTGCAGGACATGGCGCGCTCCATGACCTCCGTGTCGGGCTCCGCGCTGCAGACCGCGCAGGTGGCGCGCCGCTCGCTGGAAGCCGCGCGCAAGGGGGCCGACGCCGTGCAGAACTCCATCAAGGGCATGAACGAAATCCGCGAGCAGATCCAGGAAACCTCGAAGCGCATCAAGCGCCTCGGCGAATCCTCGCAGGAGATCGGCGAGATCGTGGAGCTGATTTCCGACATTACCGAACAGACCAACGTGCTCGCCCTGAACGCCGCCATCCAGGCCGCCTCGGCCGGTGAAGCGGGTCGCGGCTTCACGGTCGTGGCCGAAGAAGTGCAGCGCCTCGCGGAACGCTCCGCCGAGGCCACGAAGCAGATCGCGGCCATCGTGAAGACGATTCAGACCGACACCGGCGACGCCGTGGCGGCCATGGAAAACTCCACGCGCGGCGTGGTCGAAGGGGCCAAGCTTTCCGACGCGGCGGGCCAGGCCCTGTCCGAGATCGGCGACGTGTCGGTCGAAATGGCTACGCTCGTCGAAAAGATCTCGTCGGATACGCAACGACAGGCCAATGTGGCGTCCGAAGTCTCGGAAGCCATGCGCGGCATTCTCTCGATCAATGAATCGACCACGCGCGGCACGCAGCAGTCGGCCGTGTCCATCGGCCAGCTCGCCGACCTCGCGGTGGAACTCAAGGGTTCGGTGTCCGGCTTCAAGGTCTGATCCGTCCCGCGGGCGGCGCATGCGCCGCCCCTTTTGCGCCCGGCCCGGGGACCGGGCGCGCTGGCCCTGCCCGGAATCCAAGAAGAGGCAAGTTGATGAGCCCAAGCAACGAGTTTGACGTCGGCCCCCTGACCTGGGTGAAGGGCGAGATCGACAGCGCGCTGAACGCCGCGCGCGAACGGCTGGCCGAAGCGGGCGCCGACGGCGCGCAACGCGAGCCGCTGCGCTTCGCGCAGAACCACGTCCACCAGGCCAGCGGCGCGCTGTCCATCGTCGGCCTGGATGGCGTCACGCAGTTCGCCGACGCCATCGACAAGCTGCTCTCCGCGCTCGCCGGCGGCGAGCTGGAACCGGCGGCCGAGCACATCGCGCTCGCCACGCGCAGCGTGGGCATGCTGGGCAACTACCTCAACGAGATCGCCGCCGGCGCGCCGCATCAGCCGCTGCGCCTGTTCTCGGGCTACGAAGCGCTCGTCGTGGCGCGCGGTGGCGACGCACCGCAGCCCAGCGAACTGTTCTTCCCCGACCTCTCGGCCCGCCCGCGCCTCGCGCACGCCGAAAAGCTCGCGCCCGAACGCGCCGCGCACGAGTTGCGCGTGCTGCGCGGCCGTTTCGAGAAGGGCCTGCTGGCCTGGATCCGCCGCCCGCAGGAAGCCGCCGGCCCGATGGAAATGCTCAGCGCCGTGCATCGCATCGAGCAGATCCAGTCGCTGCCCGCCACGCGCGCCTTCTGGTGGGCCAGCATCGCTTTCTTCGAGGGGCTCGCGCTGCAGGCGATCCCCGCCGATCGCCCGGCCCAGCGCCTGTGCCGGCGCATCGACACGCAGATGCGCCGCCTGCTCGAAGACTCCCAGGTCGTCGCCGACCGCCTCGTCCGCGACGTGCTGTACTTCGTGGCCACGGCGGGCTTCCAGTCCGAACACGCACGCGCCGTGCGCGACGTCTACGCGCTCGACAGCGTGCTGCCGGGGCAGGACGTGGAGCTTTCCGACACCTTGCGCCAGCCGCACCTGCTGCGCGTGCGCGAGATGCTCGAACACACCAAGGAGGCCTGGAACCGCTTCTGCGCGGGGGCGGCCGTCGCCCTGCCGCAATTCCAGGAACACCTGGCCGAACTCGTGCGCCGCGTCGAACCGCTGCGCCTGTCGCAGATCGACCGCCTGCTCGCCGCGCTGAGCCAGACCGTGGCCTGGCTGCGTGCCGATCCGCTGCGCCTGTCGGACGACTTCTCGATGGAAGTCGCGACCTGCCTGCTCGTGATCGAACAGGCCTGCGAGGCTCCCAATGCCGACCCCGCGCTGCTGCGCCGCCAGGTCGACCTGCTGTGTGCCCAGTTCGAAGCGCGCGTGCGCGGCGACGCGGTCATGGAACTCGACGCCACGCCCTTTGGCGAGGCCTCGCGGCGCGCCCAGGAACGGCTCTTCTTCAACCAGCTCGCACGCGAGATCCTGACCAATCTGGGCCAGGTCGAGCAGACGCTGGACACGTATTTCCGCGCGCCCTCCGCAGCGGGCAACCTCGCCGCGCTGGGCGCCCCGCTCAAGCAGATCGAGGGCGCCTTCGCGGTACTCGGCGAAAACAGCGCGATGCAGCTCGTGCAACACGCCGCGGCACGCATCGCCGAGTTCGCGCACAGCGAGCAGGCCCCGGCGCCGGAAGCCTTCGAAGCGCTCGCGCACGACCTCTCCGCGCTCGGCTTCTACGTCGAGGCGCTCAAGAGCGGGCCCGCCCAGCTCGAGCATTTCCTGAATCCCGAGAGCCGCCAGAAGCGCGCGCCCGAAACCGGCGACGAAAGCGTCGAGACCGTCGAGGACCAGCTCCAGCGCGGCACCCGCGCCACGCACGAACTCGTCGAGGCGCTGCGCGAGGCCCCCGAGGACGAATCCCTGCGCCAGCAGCTCGTGACGAGCTTCGAGGCAATCCGCGAGAACGCCCAGCTGGTGGCCGACAGCTCGCTGGAACAGAAGGCGCGCGAAGCGCTCGCCAGCCTCAAGGCCGGCGACACGAGCCAGGAGAAACTCGCCGAGGCACTCGCCGACCACACCCCGGCCGCCTCGCCGCAACCGTCCGAGACGACCACGCGCCTGCTCGATGCGAGCGAACAGGAAATCGATGCCGAGCTGCTCGAAATCTTTCTCGAGGAAGCCGCCGAAGTTCTCGCCACCATCGCCACGAACCGCAACACCATCGTGGCCGAGCCGCACGACGCCGAAGCGCTGACCACCGTGCGGCGTGGCTTCCACACGCTCAAGGGCTCGAGCCGCATGGTCGGCCTCACCGAGTTCTCCGAAGCCGCGCGCCATGTCGAGATGGCCATGAACCGCTGGCTGCAGCTCGAGCGCGACTCCGACGCGCGCCTCGTCAGCCTCGTCGATAACGCCTGCCTGTGCTTCGGCGCCTGGGTCGAACAGCTGCTCGCCGGCGACGGCCTTTCGCGCGACGCCAGCGCACTCGTGGCGGAGGCCGAAGCGCTGCTCGCCTCGCTCGACCTGCCGCTGGCGCCCCCCGCGCCGGCCCGCCCCGCCAGCCCGGCCTCGCTCGCCAGCACCATGATCGCGCCGGTCTTCGTGTCCGCCGAGTTCCCGCCGGAGCCCGCCGCCGAGCCCGCCGAGTTCGACCTCACGAGCACCCTGCTGGAACTGGACCTGGCCGAGCTGCCGTCGGGCGAAAAGGTCGACACCGTCGTCGATCTGGCCGCGACCGATTTCGACGGCGACGCGCTGCGCAGCTTCAGCGAGGAGTTCGGCAGCGATGCCGGCGCCCGCGCCGCCGATCAGCAGCCCGGGCCGCTCGCGCTGACCGACGACGAAGGCGAAGGCAAGATCGATTTCGACTTCGACGCGCTGGAACTCGACGACCTGCCCATGGGTGCCGCCCCGGGCGGTGAAACCGTGAATACCGGCGAGCCCGTGCCGCTCGAGATCGACCTCACGAGTTCCATGCTGGGACTCTCGCTCGACGCGCTCGCGAGCGGCGAGGATCGCGACCCGGCGCACGACGCGCCCCCGGCCGCCGACGCCCCGCCTGCCGCGAACGACGCCGATCTGCCGCTGCTCGCCGACGCCATCGCGCCCGCCGACGCCCGCGCGGACGCCGCCCCCGCCGAGGAAGTGCTCGAGATCACGCTCGACGACATCCTCGCCGAAGCCGACGACGATGACAGCCTCCCCACCGTGGAAGACCTGCTCGCCCACGCCGAAGCCGCGCCCGCCGCCGTCGAAGCCGTGGCGACGCCAGCCGAAGCGCTGGACGAAGCAGCGGACGAAGCCCCCGAGGCCGCCGCGCTCATCGAGACCTCGCTCGACAACCCGGGCATCGAAACCCTGGTGCTGCCCGAGCTCGATCTGACCGACAGCCCCATCGAAGACCTGGAAGACGAAGCGCCGGCCGGCAACGCCGCGCCCGAGGCGCCGGCCGAAGCCCCCGCCAGCGCGCCCGCCGACAACGAGATCAGCATCGGCACGCAGACGCTCTCGCGCGGGCTCTACGAGCTTTACATCGTCGAGGCGCGCCAACTGCTCGATCACCTTTCCGACGAGCACCGGCGCCTGGCCGAGAACGCCCTGCGCCTGCCCACGCCCGACGCGATCCGCGCGGCCCACACCCTGGCCGGCATCTCCGGCACCGCGCGCGTGGAACCGAGCTACACGCTGGGCAAGGCACTCGAACACGCCCTGCACCGCTTCGCCGACGCCGGCGTGCCGCCCGAGCCCGCGCAGACCCACGTGCTGGGCACCGCCGTGCTCACGCTGGACGGCATGCTCGGCGAAGTGCTGCTGCAACGCATGCCGGCCGACGAGACCGCGCTGGTCGAACAGCTGCGCGGCCTGGAACCGCAACTGGCCGACGCCGGCCCCGAAGCGCAAGCCCCCGACGAAGTCTTCGCGCCGGCCGTACCCGCCAGCGCGGAAGACGCTCTCGCCCGCAGCGCGCCCCCGCACGAAGCCAGCACCGAGCCGCTGCCCGACCCCGACAGCGCCGCCGGCGCGCTCGTCGACGAGCTCGACGAACAACTGCTGCCGATCTTCTTCGAGGAAGCCGACGAACTCATCTCCGCGATGGCCGGCGTCCTGCGCGACATGCGCGCCGAGCCCGCCAGCGACGCGCCGCAGGCGCTCGCCCGCCATCTGCACACGTTCAAGGGCAGCGCGCGCATGGCCGGCGCCATGCGTCTGGGGCAGTACATCCACCAGCTCGAAAGCTATCTCGAAGCCCAGCTCGAAGCGCACGGCGTCCAGCCCGCGCTCGTGGACGACTTCGAGAACGCGCTCGATCATCTGGGCGCCCAGATCGCGCGCCTCAAATCGCCCGCGCCCGCCCCGCCGACGCCGACCCCGCCGGGCTGCCGGACGAGGGCGACGCGGCGGTGGCCGCGCCGGCGCCCGCGCAACCTTCGGTGTTCGAGGATTTCGAGCCCGTCCAGGCGCAGCCGCGCGCGGCACTGCGCGTGCGCGCCGAGATGATCGACCGCTTCGTCAACGAAGCCGGCGAAGTCTCGATCGCCCGCACGCGGATCGAAGGCGAACTGCGCACGCTGCGCCGCTCGCTGCTCGACCTGACCGAGAACGTGATCCGCCTGCGCAACCAGCTGCGCGAAGTCGAGATCCAGGCCGAAGGCCAGATGCAGTCGCGCATCGCGCAGGCCGAGGCGCAGCATTCCGACTTCGACCCGCTCGAATTCGACCGCTTCACGCGCCTGCAGGAACTCACGCGCATGATGGCCGAGTCGGTCGGCGACGTGACCACCATCCAGCAGAACCTGCTGCGCAACCTCGACGCCGCCGATACCGCGCTGCATGCGCAGGGGCGCCTGTCACGCGACCTGCAGCAAGCCCTGATGGGCGTGCGCATGGTGCCCTTCGAGGAGCTGGCCGACCGCCTCTACCGCGTCGTGCGCCAGACCGCGAAGGAACTCGGCAAGCGCGCGAACCTCGACATCCAGGGCGGCGCGATCGAGATCGACCGCTCCGTGCTCGACCGCATGACCGCGCCGCTGGAACACCTGCTGCGCAACGCCATCGCGCACGGCATCGAAACGCCGGATCTGCGCGCCGCCGCCGGCAAGCCGGAGTTCGGCCAGATCACGCTGCGCCTGACCCAGCTGTCCAACGAAATCGCGCTGGAGCTGGCCGACGACGGCCGCGGCCTCGATTACGAGCGCATCCTCGCGCGCGGCCGCAGCGTGGGGCTGGTCGGGGCCGACGAAACGCCGGGCGAGAACCGTCTCACCCAGCTCATCTTCGAGCCGGGCTTCTCGACCGCCGAAAAAGTCTCCGGCGTGGCCGGACGCGGCGTCGGCATGGACGTGGTCAAGAACGAAACGCTGTCCGTCGGCGGCCGCATCGAGATCTTCTCCGACCCCGGCCAGGGCTCGCGCTTCCTCGTCCATCTGCCGCTCACGCTGGCCGTCACGCAGGCCCTGCTGGTGCGCTCGGGCGAGCGCACCTACGCGATCCCGTCCAACATGGTCGAGCAGGCACTGGAACTCAAGGAGGCCGCGCTCGAAGACATCCGCGCGTCGGGACAGGTCGAGTGGAAGGAAGCGGTCTATCCCTTCACCTACCTGCCGCGCCTGCTGGGCGACAACCAGGCCCAGCCGGCCACGAGCCGCTACCACTGGGTGCTGCTGGTGCGCGCGGGCAGCCAGACGCTGGCCGTCCTCATCGACGAGCTGCGCGGCAACCAAGAAATCGTGGTCAAGAATGCCGGCCCGCAGTTCGTGCGCCTGCAGGGCTATTCGGGCGCGACCGTGCTGCCCGACGGCGAGATCTCGCTGATCCTCAACCCGGTGGCGCTGGCCGCGCGCCAGGTCGCCGCGCCGCTGGACGCCGAGGGCGCCGCGCAAGAGGCCGCCGAAACCGAGCAACGCGTCGCGCAGACGCGCATTCCGTCGGTCATGGTCGTCGACGATTCGCTGACGGTGCGCAAGATCACCAGCCGCCTGCTCGAGCGCGAAGGCTTCCAGGTCGTGACCGCGAAGGATGGCGTCGATGCGCTCGAACAGCTCGGCGACTATCGCCCCGACGTGATGCTGCTCGACATCGAAATGCCCCGCATGGACGGCTTCGATCTGGCCCGCAACGTGCGCGCGGACGCCCGCCTGAAGGACGTGCCGATCATCATGATCACCTCGCGCATGGCCGACAAGCACCGCAACTACGCCTACGAGATCGGCGTCAATCACTACCTCGGCAAGCCCTATCAGGAAGAGCAGCTGCTCGAACTGATCACGGGATTCATCGCCGCGCAGCGCACCTGATCCGCCCCGGGGCCGGCCCTGAGCCGGCCCCCTGCCGTGCCCCGCGCGCCACGCAAGGTGGCGGCGGCGGTCGCGGACTGCGCAAAAAGTAAGCGCCCGGCAGTCGCTTCCGCTAGAATTCGGCCTCCCCCCGCTCACTCGCTCCGCCGCAGCGGTCTCCGCTCGCGCCCGCCATGGAATTCGCCGGCATCCCCCTGCACAACGCCCTTTTCGTCGCCCCCATGGCCGGGGTGACGGACCGCCCCTTCCGCCAGTTGTGCCGGAGGCTGGGCGCCGACCTGGCGGTGTCGGAGATGGTGACCTCGAACGCGCAGCTCTACGCCACCGACAAGACGCGCCGCCGCACCGACCACACGGGCGAGACCGGCCCCATCTCGGTGCAGATCGCGGGCGCCGACCCGGCCATGATGGCCGCCGCCGCGCGCCTGAATGCCGACCGGGGCGCCGCCATCATCGACATCAACATGGGCTGCCCCGCCAAGAAGGTCTGCAACGTGGCCGCCGGCTCGGCGCTCATGCGCGACGAAGGCCTCGTCGCGCGCATCCTCGAAGCCGTGGTGGCCGCCGTGCCCGAACTGCCGGTCTCGCTCAAGTTCCGCACCGGGTGGGACCACACGCGGCGCAACGCGCTCGCCATCGGCCGCATCGCCGAGGCCTCGGGCGTGCGCCTGGTGGCGATCCACGGCCGCACGCGCGCCGACCTCTACACGGGGGACGCCGAGTACGACACCATCGCGGACGTCAAATCGCGCCTCGGCATTCCCGTGATCGCCAATGGCGACATCGATTCGCCGCAGAAGGCACGCGCCGTGCTTCGCCACACCGGCGCCGACGGACTCATGATCGGCCGCGCGGCGCAGGGGCGCCCGTGGATCTTCCGCGAGATCGCGCATTACCTCGCCACCGGCGAACTGCTGCCGCCCCCCACGGTGGCCGAGGCGCATGCGCTGTGCCGCGAGCACCTGGGTGCGCTGCACGGCTTCTACGGCGGCATCGGCGGCGTGCGCGTGGCGCGCAAGCACCTGGGCTGGTATACGCGCGGCATCGCCGGCTCGCACGGGTTCCGCCAGCACATGAACACCCTGGAGGAGCCCGGCGCGCAATTCGATGCGCTCGACGCCTTCTTCTCCGAGCAGGCCGGCCGGGGGGCACGCCTGCAGTACGAAAACACTCAACGATCTGCCATGGACACGCTCGCATGAACAAGAAGAACGACATCGCAGGCTGCATCACGCATGCCCTGGACCGCTACTTCGCCGACCTCGATGGCGAGAAGCCCGCCAACCTTTATGAAATGGTCATGCGCCAGGCCGAGCGCCCGCTGCTCGAATCGATCATGAAGCGCGTGAGCAACAACCAGACCCAGGCCGCCGAGATGCTCGGCATCACCCGCAACACGCTGCGCCGCAAGCTGACCGACCACGGCCTGCTCTGAGCCCGCGCGCCCTCCCTCTTCCCAACGTCTGCTAAACCCAAGGTCCGACATGAAAGTCACCCAAGCCCTCCTGAGCGTTTCCGACAAGGCCGGCGTGGTCGAATTCGCCCGCGAACTCGCCGCCCTGGGCGTCGAGCTCCTGTCCACCGGCGGCACCGCCAAGGCGCTGCGCGATGCCGGTCTCGACGTCACCGACGTCGGCGACTACACCGGCTTTCCGGAAATGCTCGACGGCCGCGTGAAGACGCTGCACCCCAAGGTGCACGGCGGCATCCTCGCGCGTCGCGACATCAAGGAGCACCTCGACACCATCGATGCGCATCACATTCCGCGCATCGACCTCGTGGTGGTGAATCTCTACCCCTTCCAGGCGACCGTGGCGAAGGCTGGCTGCTCGCTCGCCGACGCCATCGAGAACATCGACATCGGCGGGCCCACGATGGTGCGCGCCGCCGCCAAGAACCACGGCAACGAAGCCGGCGGCGTGGGCATCGTGACCGATCCGGCCGACTACGCCGCGATCGTGACCGAGCTCAAGTCGAACGCCTGTGCGCTGTCGCAGCGAACCCGCTTCGAACTCGCGCGCAAGGCCTTCACGCACACCGCGCGCTACGACGCCGCGATCGCCAACTGGCTGACCGCCGTGGATGCCGCCCAGCTCGACGACAGCGCCGCGCCCGTGCGCGCCGAATACCCCAGCCACCTCCAGCTCGCCTTCGACAAGGTGCAGGATCTGCGCTACGGCGAGAACCCGCACCAGAGCGCCGCGTTCTACCGCGATCTGGCCGCGCCGGCCGGCGGCATCGGCGGCTACACGCAGCTGCAGGGCAAGGAGCTTTCGTACAACAACATCGCCGACGCCGACGCGGCCTGGGAATGCGTCAAGGCCTTCGAGCGCGACGTGCCCGGTCAGGCCGTGGCCTGTGTGATCGTCAAGCACGCCAACCCGTGCGGCGTGGCGCTCGGCGCCAGCGCCGAGGAGGCTTACCGCAAGGCCTTCTCGACCGATCCCACGTCGGCTTTCGGCGGCATCATCGCGTTCAACGCCGAGGTCGATGCGGCCACCGCGCAAGCCGTCTCGGGCCAGTTCATGGAAGTCTGCATCGCGCCGTCGTACTCCGCCGAGGCGCTCGAACTCCTGGCCGCGAAGAAGAACGTGCGCGTGCTGACCTGCCCGCTCGGCAAGATCCGCCAGACCGATTACAAGCGCGTGGCCGGCGGCCTGCTGGTGCAGACCTACGACGACGCGGTGCTGAGCGCGGCCGACCTGAAGGTGGTGACGCAACGCGCGCCCACGCCGGCTGAACTGGCCGACCTGCTGTTCGCGTGGCGCGTCGCCAAGTACGTCAAGTCCAACGCCATCGTCTACTGCCGCGACGGCATGACCGTGGGCGTGGGCGCGGGCCAGATGAGCCGCGTCGACTCGGCCCGCATCGCGCGCATCAAGGCCGAGAACGCGGGCCTCGAAGTCCGCGGCTGCGTGGTCGCCTCGGACGCCTTCTTCCCGTTCCGCGACGGCCTCGACGTGCTGGCCCAGGCCGGCGCCACGGCCGTGATCCAGCCCGGCGGCTCCATGCGCGACGCGGAAGTCATCGCCGCCGCCGACGAACAGGGCGTCGCCATGGTCTTTACCGGGTTCCGCCATTTCCGCCATTGATGGGACGCTGCATGAAGTCAGTCTGGAAAGCGGCACAGGTCCTTTGCTGCCTATTGCCGCTGGGGGTGGCCGCGCACACCCGACCGTTCTACCAGGCGTTCTGGGACGATACCGTGGGTCGCACGCAGGAAACGCTCGCCGAGGGCGACACGCAGTTCCTGCTGAGCGCGCGCACCTATCACATGCCGTTCGCGTATTCGCAGGAGCAGCTCGACGACCAGAACAACAACCCCCTGCCGGGCTTCGGCCTCGGACGCGGGCGTTACCTCGAGAACGGCAACTGGTCCGGCATTTACGCCATGGGCCTGCGCGACTCCTGGGGCAAGCCTTCCTACCTGCTCGCCTACAACTACAACTGGGTGCGTCACGGCGAGCGCCTGAACTGGGGCTGGGGCGCGTCGATGGGGCTCATGACGCGCAACGATTACTTCGATTACTTCCCCTTTCCCTACCTGCTGCCGACCTTCTCCGTCGGCGGCACCCGCGTGACGCTGGAAGCCTCCTACGTCCCGGGTTTCAAGAAGGGAACGGGCAACGTGGCATTTTTCTGGCTGAGATTTCAGTAAAAGGTAGACACATGAAAATCCTGGTGATTGGGGCCGGCGGCCGCGAACATGCGCTGGCCTGGAAGCTCGCGCAGTCGCCGCGCGTGCAGAAAGTCTTCGTCGCGCCCGGCAATGCCGGCACCGCGCTGGAGCCCACGCTCGACAACGTACCGGCCAGCACCATTCCGGAATGGATCGCCTTCGTGCGCAGCGAAGGCATCGCGCTGACCGTGGTCGGCCCCGAGGCACCGCTCGCCGCCGGCGTGGTGGATGCCTTCCGTGCCGAAGGGCTGGCCATCTTCGGGCCCACCCGGGCCTGCGCCCAGCTCGAGTCCTCGAAGGATTTCGCCAAGCAGTTCCTCGTGCGCCACGGCATTCCCACCGCCCGGTACCAGACCTTCAGCGACGCCGCGGAGGCGCACGCCTACGTCGACCGCGAGGGCGCGCCCATCGTCATCAAGGCCGACGGGCTGGCCGCGGGCAAGGGCGTGGTGGTTGCGATGGATCTGGCCGAAGCGCATGCCGCGATCGACATGATGCTGGTCGGCAACCGCATGGGCGACGCCGGCGCGCGCGTGGTGATCGAGGAGTTCATGCAGGGCGAGGAAGCCAGCTTCATCGTCATGGCCGACGGCCGCCACGCGCTCGCGATGGCCACCAGCCAGGACCACAAGCGCCTCAAGGACGGCGACCAGGGCCCGAACACCGGCGGCATGGGCGCCTATTCGCCGGCACCCGTGGTCACGCCGCAGATCCACGCGCGCGTGATGCGCGAGATCATCAACCCCACGCTCGCCGGCATGGCCGCCGACGGCCTGCCCTACTCGGGCTTCCTGTACGCGGGCCTGATGATCGACGACAGCGGCGCGCCGCGCGTGGTGGAGTTCAACTGCCGCTTCGGCGACCCCGAGACGCAGCCCATCATGATGCGTCTGAAGACCGATCTCGTAGACCTCGTGGAAGCCGCGCTGGCCGGCCGCCTCGACAGCGCCGAGGCCGAATGGGACCGCCGCGTCGCGCTGGGCGTGGTGCTCGCCGCCGGCGGCTACCCCGACGAGCCACGCCACGGCGATGTGATCCACGGGCTCAATGCGCGCGTCGAGGATACCCACGTCTTCCATGCCGGCAGCACGCTGGTGGACGGCAAGGTGCTCACCAGCGGCGGGCGCGTGCTGTGCGTGACCGCGCTGGGCGACTCGGTGCGGGCCGCCCAGGCGCGCGCCTACGAACTGACGGGCCAGATCCATTTCGAAGGCATGCAGTACCGCCGCGACATCGGCCACCGCGCACTCAAGCGCTGAGGCCGCGTCGCCCGCCAGGACAAAGGCCCCGCATGCGGGGCCTTTGTCCTGGCACGGAATGCCGCCGCGCGCCGCGCGCCGGCTCAGCCGACCGGCGTCACCCCCGGCAAACGGCTGTCGAGGATGGCCGCGCGCAGCAGGTCGATGACCTTGGTGCGCGGGTAGGTCACGCGCCAGGCGATCGCCACCCGGCGCGAGGGCACCGGGTTCGCGAAGGGGCGCACCGCGACGAGCTTCTGGCTCTGCACGAGCGGATCGGCCGCCGAACTGGGCAGCACCGTGACGCCCAGGCCGGTGGCGACCATGTGGCGGATGGTCTCCAGCGAGCTGCCTTCCATGGTTTTCTGCAGCCCCGTGCCGTGCGCGCAGCGCGGGCAGGCTTCGAGCACCTGGTCGCGGAAGCAGTTGCCCGCGCCCAGCAGCAGCAGCGGCTCTTCCTGCAGCTGGGTGGAGGTCAGTTCGCGCTCCTGCGTCCAGGCGTGATGGACGGGCATCACGACGCGGAAAGGCTCGTCGTACACGGGCTGCGTCACGATGCCCTGCTCGACGAAGGGCAGCGCCAGCACGGCCACGTCGATCTCGCCCTTCTTGAGCTGCTCGGCGAGCTTGTGGGTGTAGTTCTCCTGGATCACGAGCGGCATGCGCGGCGCGCGCTCGGCCAGCAGGGGAATCAGCGAGGGCAGCAGGTAGGGGGCGATCGTGAAGATCACGCCGATGCGCAGCGGGCCCGACAACGCATCACGCCCGGCCTCCGCCAGGTCGCGGATCTGGCTCGCCTCCCGCAGCACGCGCTCGGCCTGGTCGACGATGTGGCGGCCGATCTCGGTCACCTTCACGTCCACCGCGCTGCGCTCGAAGAGCATCACGCCGAGCTGCTCCTCGAGCTTCTTCACGGCCACCGACAGGGTCGGCTGACTGACGTGGCACTTCTCGGCGGCGCGTCCGAAGTGGCGCTCCTGTGCCAGCGCCACGATGTAGCGAAGATCGGTAAGGGTCATGGTGCGTCCTGCAGGTTCGCCCGGAACCATGAGAAATAGGAAAATCCAATTATACGAAAGGGATCGGATAGCCTGCTTGACAGAAGTCGACCGCGCTTGAAAATCCCCGCGCGTCCCCCATCTGCAACACGCAACGTAACCAGATGTAAATCGCCGGAACCTGCGCGTGACAGGCCCGGTCGGAACCATCGTGCCGCCCGACACGGATGGCGGCACATGACAAGAAAACCATTGATGGAGATCTCCATGCGTCGCTCCTTGCTCCGCGTCACGGTTCTTTCCGCCGTTGCAGCCGTCGCTTTCACGGGCTGCGTTGACGAATCCGGCATTCCTTCCTCGCACGCCAGCGTCCCCGCCGCCGCGGTGGGCGCGGCCGGCGTCGCCGCGCCCAGCACGGGCGTGGCGCTGCCCGACTTCAGCCCGCTCGTCGAAGCCGTCGGCCCGGCCGTGGTCAATATCGCCGTCACGAGCGTGGACCGCTCGCCGCGCGCCTCGGGGGGCCTGCCCTTCGACGAGAACGATCCCTTCTTCGAATTCTTCCGCCGCTTCGGCATTCCCGGCCCGGGCCAGGGGCAGGAAAGCCAGCCGCGCGTGCAGCAGGGCGTGGGCTCGGGCTTCATCCTCAGCGCCGACGGCTACATCCTGACCAATGCCCACGTCGTGGAAGGCGCGACCGAAGTGACGGTGCGCCTTACCGACAAGCGCGAATTCAAGGCCAAGGTCATCGGCGCCGACAAGCGCACCGACGTGGCGCTCATCAAGATCGACGCCAAGGGCCTGCCGGTGGTGAAGACCGGCAACCCCGAAGCCAGCCGCCCCGGCCAGTGGGTGCTCGCGGTCGGCTCGCCGTTCGGGCTGGAGAACAGCGTCACGGCCGGCATCATTTCGGCCAAGGCACGCCGGCTCGACGGCGACAGCTTCGTGAATTTCATCCAGACCGACGTGGCGATCAACCCGGGCAACTCCGGTGGCCCGCTGATCAACCTGCAGGGCGAGGTGATCGGCATCAATTCGCAGATCTACTCGCGCTCGGGCGGATACATGGGCATCTCGTTCTCGATTCCCATCGACACCGCGCTGAAGGTGAAGGATCAGCTGCAGAAGTTCGGCAAGGTCTCGCGCGGCAAGCTCGGCGTCGTGATCCAGGGCATGGACAAGGATCTCGCCCAGTCCTTCGGCCTCGACAAGCCTGAAGGGGCGCTCGTGAACTCGGTCGAATCCGGCGGTCCCGCCGACAAGGCGGGCCTGCAGGCGGGCGACATCATCCAGCAGGTCGACGGCGTGAAGGTCGACGATTCCGGCGACCTGCCCCGCGTGATCGGCAGCCGCAACCCGGGCGACAGCGTGAAGCTGCGCATCTGGCGCGGCAAGGGTACGCGCGACATCACCGTCAAGCTTGGCGAGCAGGCCGACGAGCGCGTGAATCTGGGCCAGCAGTCCGACGAGGGCGCCGCCGCCGCCGCGGGCGGCAAGCTCGGCCTGGTGATCCGCCAGGTCAATGCGCGCGAGGCACAGCGCGCCGGCGTCGCCGCCGGACTGGTCGTCGAGCAGGCCACGGGCGCGGCCGCGCGCGCGGGCATCCGCCCGGGCGACCTGATCCTCGCCGTCAGCAACCAGAAGGTCACGACGACCGAGCAACTGCGCCAGGCCATCGACGGCGCGAGCGCCGCCAAAGCCGTACCGCTGCTGATCCAGCGCGGCGAGGTGCAGCAGTACGTCGTCGTGCGCCTGCAATAAGAAGCTCTTGCCGGAGCGGCCCGCAGTGGCCGCCGCCGGCTTCACCGCATGCCACCCGTTTCCGGGTGCTCCCGGGCTTGCCCTCGTGGCACAGCTGCAGTCCTCCCCACAGGGCGCTTACTGCGACGGCCCCTGTACTTCTCCCCGGCCGCGCTGCGGCCGGTTTTTTTGCGTGCCCGCCACCGCGTGGCGCGGGCGCCGCAGCCGCGTCGGAATGCCCGATTGACAACCGAAGTTAAACGTTTTACTTTGCCTCCATCCAGACGGCAGCCGCATGCCGCGCAACCACACCGGAGGAGTCCTCACCATGTTCCAAGCCCGCCCGCGCATCTTTGCGCGCCTGACCCTGACGGCCGCCGCGCTGGCCTGCGCCTCCGGCGCCTGGGCCTACAGCGAAGCGCCCGCGCTCGCCCGCGCCGTGCAGGAAAAGAAGCTCGACCCGGTCGAGCGCCGTCTGCCGCAGAAGCCCGAGGTCGTGCAGCCCGTGCAGAAGATCGGCGTCTATGGCGGCGTACTGCGCACCGCGATGCGCGCCAACAACGACCAGAACAGCATCACGCGCATCGTCAGCGGCCAGGGCCTGGTGCGCTGGCGCATGGACTTCAACGGCGTCCTGCCCAACGTGGCCGAGCGCTGGGAGCTGAACGCGGATGGCAGCGAGTACACCTTCCACCTGCGCCGCGGCATGCGCTGGTCCGACGGCTCGCCCTTCACGGCCGACGACGTGCTGTTCGCGATGAATGACCTGATCTTCAACAAGCAGTTCTTCGGCGCCGCCCCCAGCCAGTACGTGGTGCAGGACACGCCGGCCGAGGTCACCCGGCTCGACGACGCGACCGTGCGCTTCCGCTTCGCCGGCCCCAACCTCGGCTTCCTCGACCAGCTCGCCACGCCGCTGGGCCAGCATCCCGTGATGTATCCCAAGGCGTACTGCTCGCAGTTCCACCCCAAGTACAACCCCAAGGTCGGCGAGCTGCTGGCCAGGGAGAAGGCCAAGGACTGGGGCGCGCTGATGCGCATGAAGTGCGGCGACATCGAAGTGCCCACGCGCTGGGGCAATGCCGACAAGCCCACGCTGGACGCCTGGATCATCAAGGAGCCTTACAACGGCAGCGCCACGCGCGTCGTGCTGGAGCGCAACCCCTATTTCTGGCAGGTGGACAGCGCCGGCCAGCAGTTGCCCTACCTCGACCGCGTGCAACTGCAGGTGATCTCGGAAGCCGAGACCATCATCCTCGCCGCGATCAACGGCCAGCTCGATTACCAGCACCGCCACATCTTCGGCATCCAGAACCGCCCGGTGCTCGCCGACAACGCCGCCAAGGGCAAGTACAAGGTCATGGCCCTGCCCGGCACCGGCGCCAACTCGGTGGGGCTCTGGCTCAACCAGACGACGAAGAACGACAAGCTGCGCCGCCTCATGCGCAACAAGGACTTCCGCATCGCGCTCTCGCTCGCGAGCGACCGCAAGGAAGTCAATGACATCGTCTATCTGAGCCAGGGCATGCCGTGGCAGATCGGGCCGCTCAAGCAGTCGCGCTGGTACAACGAGAAACTCGGCACCCAGTACCTGGCCCACGATCTGAAGCAGGCCAACGCGCTGCTCGACAAGGTTGGCCTCGCGAAACGCGACGGCGACGGCTTCCGCCTCTATCCCGAGGGCGGGCGCGTCTCGCTGGGCGCCATCGTCTCGATCGCGCAGACCAACCAGATGCAGTCGCTCGAACTGCTGCGCAAGCAGTGGGCCAAGGCCGGCATCGAGCTGGTGATCCAGGGGTCGGAGCGCTCGCTGTTCTACGACCGCGCCAACACCAACGATTACGACATCAGCGTCGACATCGTGCCCGGCGGCATGGACATCACGATGAATCCCCGCGCGGTGGTGGCGATCCACCCCAGCGAGTCGCGCATGGGCCTGCCGTGGGCGCGCTGGTACCTGTCGGGCGGCAAGCAGGGCGAAGAACCGCCGGCGAGCATGAAGGAACGCATGAAACTGTTCGAGCAATGGCAGAGCGCGGCCACGCCGGCCCAGGCCGACGAACTGTTCCGTCGCATCCTGACGCTGGCGGCCGACGAGTTCGAGGTGATCGGCCTCGTGCGCTCGCCCAACGACACCGCGATCCGCGCCCAGCGCCTGCAGAACGTGTTCGAGCAGATGCTCATCAGCTGGACCTATCCCAACCCGGCGCCGGCGCTGCCACAGCAGTGGTTCTTCAGCCGCTGAGCGCACGCCGCCTACACACCCTCCCCCGGCGCGGGCCCGTGCCCGCCCGCCTCACTCCGACCGGCTTCGCGCCGGTCTTTTTTTGCGTCGCAAGAAGCACCGCCCCAGGGGTGCGGGCCGCATGGCGCGGCGGGTGTGACGAAAGACAGGGCCCGCCGCGGTGATCCCGCGGAGCGGGCCAGCACGTGGAAGCCGCCCGCGCGAAATCGCGCGCGGCGCGCGCCCCAGGTCAGCCGGGGCGCCCCGTCGACGCGCGCGGCACCAGACGCGGCTCCATGAGAATGTCGCTCGCATCGCCCTCGCCGCGCACGGCTTCGAGCAGCAGCCGCATCGCGACCTCGCCCTGCTCCTCGCTGCGCATGTTCACGGTGGTCAGCGCGGGGTGCAGATAGGCCGCCACGGGCACGTCGTCGAAGCCCGCGATGGCGACGTCTTCGGGCACGCGCAGGCCCAGCGCCTGCGCTTCGTGCATGAGGCCGATGGCAACGAGGTCGTTGTAGCAGACCACCGCGTCGGGGCGCGCCTCGCCCATGAGCAGGGACGACGCCTCGCGCTGCCCGCCTTCCATGGTCGGCGCCTCGACGGCATGACGGATCGGCGCGAGCCCGTTGGCGGCCATCGCCTCCGCCAGCCCCGCGGCGCGTTCGCCGTCCCAGCGCGCGGCCGGAAAACCCAGATAGGCGATGCGGCGGCGCCCGGTGTCGACCAGGTGACGCCCCAACATGTAGGCCGCGCGATGCCCGTCGCTGCGCACGCAGCGAATGCCGGGCGCGTCGCGGCGGCCGAAGAACACCACCGGCTTGCCCAGTTCGGTCAGCCAGCTCAGCGATTCGTCAGGCAGGCGCGAACTCACGATGAGCCCATCGACGCGCCCCGCGAGCGCTTCGAGCAGGTGACGCTCATGCGCGGCGCGTTCCTGCACGTCCACCACGAGCAGGTTGTAATCCTGCTCCAGCGCCACGCGGTTGGCGCCCTTGATGATGTTGGCGAAATGCGGATTGCGGACGTCCTGCACGGCCAGGCCGAAGCTGCGCGTCTGGCCCGTAACCATGCTGCGCGCCTGCTGGTTGAGGCGGTAGCCCAGGCGCGCGATGGTCTCGGTCAGACGCTGTTCGACCTCGGGCGTGAAGCGCTGCAAGCCATTGATGTACTTGGAGACGGTGGCCGTCGATACTCCGGCGGCGGCCGCGACATCGCGGATCGTGGGCGGGCGTTTGAGCGACATCGGCGGGTCCGGGCAGGTAACGGCGTTACCTTATGCGCCGCGCCCGCGCGGTGTCAAACCACCCCAGCCCGCCGGCTGACGGCGCGCCGACCACCGGACCGGCTTGACCGCGCGCACCGCGAAGCATACGATGGGCGCGAGTTAATCGTTTAACTGCGTGCCGGGTTTCGGCGCGCGGTCCCCGCCCGCCATGTCCAGCTCCCTCGCCTCGCCCATCGCCGCGCCTTCCTCCACTCCGCTGACCGGCCTGGGCCTCACCGCCCTCGTGCGCGAACACCTGCAACCGCAGCTCGCCGGCTTCTGCACGCGCCTGCTCGCCGAGGGACGCGCGATGCGGATCGACGGCACCGCCGTCTTCAACGGCGGCGACAAGTTCCTGCCCGGCAAGATCGCCATGGGGCTCAGTTACCTGCTGCTCGACCCCGCCCACGACGCCCCCACGCGCGAGCGGCTCTGCGCGGATTTCGCGCGCATCGCGCGCCTCACGCTGGAAGACGACAACCACAGCTGGGGCATCTATTACTACCTCGCCGCCCTGCACCGCCTCAACCAGGGCGGCCTGCTCGAAGCGGCCGTGGACGCCCCCACGCTGGCGCGCCTCGCCGCCCGGCTCGACTGGCGCCGCTTCGTGCGCGAAACCGACTTCACGCTCATCGACCTGCCCACGAATTACTACGGCGTGGCCTTCTCGATCGCGCGCCTGCGCCATCTGCTGGGGTGGGAGAGCGAGGCGGCGGGCGAGATCCTGCTGCGGCGCACGCTGGACCACTACCGCACCTATTCCGGTGAGTTCGGCTTCTCGGACGAAACCGAGGGAGAGGGCCGTTTCGACCGCTACAGCATCCTGCTGATCGGCGAGATCTGCCAGCGCTGCCTCGAAACCGGCCTGGCACTGGATGACGCGCTCAAGACCTGGCTGCGGCGTGCCATCGACGTGATCCTGCTGCGCCTGAATCCGGCCGGCGACGGCTTCGATTTCGGCCGCTCCATCGGCCCCTACGGCGACACCGCCTTTCTCGAAGTGCTCGCCGCCGGCGCGGCCGCCGGCCTGCTCAGTGAGGACGAGCGCACGCTGGCCTACGGCTTCGCGGTCTGCGCCACGCGCAAATACGTGCGCTTCTGGTTCGACGCCGGCACGCATTCCGTCAACCTGTGGGACAAGGGGCGCCGCACCGACGCGTATCGCGGCAAGCACCGCATCCTGGGCGAGAATTTCAGCCTGCTGCACCAGTACTGCTACACCGCGCGGCAATGGCAGGCGCTGGGCTACGGCGACGCGCCCGAGACGGCGGACATGGCCGCGCGCCTGGTCCGGCTGCCGCGCTTTGCCACCACCTGGTTCGCGCGTGGCGAGTTCGACCGCGCCCTGATCACCGTGCGCGACGGCGCGCGCATCCTCAGCCTGCCCGTCATCAACGGCGGCCATGGCCAGCACGCCCACAACCCTTACTTCAGCATTCCGTTCTGCAACGGACTGGTGCAAGGCGCGGCCGACGCCGGCTGGCCGCAGCTGCTGCCGCGCATCACGCTCGCCGACGGCAGCGCGCTGATCCCGGCCGCATGGCAACGCGCGCTGCAGGTCGAGCAGGACGGCGACACGCTCTGCGTGCGCTTCCACCAGGATGCCCTCGACCGCCTGGGCGACGCGGCGCCGCAGCGCGACACCCGCCTTGCCGTGACCACCACCTACCGCTTCACGCCGGGCCGCGTCGAACGCGAAGACCACTTCACGCCGGCCGCACCGCTCGACCACGCGCGCATCGAGCTCGAGTTCGCGAGCTTCAGCCAGCATGCGCGGGTCACCGCCACGGGCACCGTCTTCGCCGATGGCCTCGCGCGCGCCTTCCGTGTCGAGGGCCTGCCGCCCGGACGGGTCGTGGACGTGAGCGCGGACCCGCTCTACCGCGCCGCCATGGGGCCGCTGCCGCGCTGCGTGCGCCACGCGGCGGAAGGCCTCACGCTCGCCGAGCCCTTCACGCTGCGCTGGACGCTCGAGTACGCGCGCGACTGAGGCTCGCGCCATCGCGGATGCGACACTCGGCGGCCCCACGCGGGGCCGGCGCGCGGAAAAATCCGCCGCGCCGTGCGCGCGCCTGTTGAAATGCCGGCTTGTCCAACATGTTTCCGGTATCAACATGCCGCTCAAGCCGCTCGCCAGCCTGCTCGCCCTGCTCGGGCTTTCCACCGCCCATGCGCTGCCCGCCTTTCCCGGCGCCGAAGGTTTCGGCGCCCAGGCCACGGGCGGACGCGGAGGCGAAGTGGTGTTCGTGACCAACCTCGACAACGCTGGCCGGGGCAGTCTGCGCGCCGCCGTGAGTGGCTGGAGCAACGCGCCGAAAATCGTGGTGTTCCGGGTCGGCGGCGAAATCCGCCTCACCTCGCCGCTGCGCATCGGCCACAGCAACCTCACCATCGCCGGCCAGACCGCGCCCGGCGACGGCATCACGCTGCGCGGCGCGCCGCTGGAACTCACGGGCAGCAATCTCATCATCCGGCACCTGCGCGTGCGCCACGGCAACGAGAACACGGCCAACGACGACGCCATCTCCATCCTCGACGGCGCGAAGAACATCATCCTCGATCACGTCTCCGCGAGCTGGTCGATCGACGAAACACTCTCCCCCTCAGGCGACATCCGCGACATCACGATCCAGTGGTCGGTGATCTCCGAGAGCCTGCGCAACGCCGGCCACAAGAAAGGCGCGCATGGCTACGGCAGCCTGCTGCGCGCCACCGGCGGCGTCACGCTGCACCACAACCTGTGGGCGCACCATCTGGGGCGCAGCCCGCGCTTCGGCGACAACTACGGCAAGCCCTTCTCGGGCACGCCGACCTTCGATTTCCGCAACAACGTGATCTACGACTGGGGCAGCTACGCCAGCGGCACCATAGACGGCGACATCCGCGTCAATTACGTCGGCAACGTGCTCAAGCCCGGCCCCAGCACGCGCAAGCTGCAGCCCGTCACGCTGACCCGCTTCGCCGACGAGAAGACCCGCTTCCATCTGGCGGACAACCTCGTCGAGGGCCACCCCGAGATCTCCGAGGCGG
Organism: Candidatus Dactylopiibacterium sp.; assembly: GCA_031119555.1. Classification (GTDB taxonomy): domain Bacteria; phylum Pseudomonadota; class Gammaproteobacteria; order Burkholderiales; family Rhodocyclaceae; genus Uliginosibacterium. The sequence goes on along the minus strand of JAVHXQ010000012.1, from coordinate 34,563 downwards.
CCGGCAATTTCATCGGCGCCGAGAGCAACGACCCGCCCGCGCGCTTCACACGCGTGGACGCGCCCTTCGCCGCGCCCGCCGTGCGCACCGACACCGCGCCCGAAGCCTATGCGCGCGTGCTGGCGGCGGCCGGCACCACCGTGCCGGCGCGCGACGCGGTGGACCGCCGCGTGATCGATCAGGTCCGCACCGGCAGCGGCCGCCTCATCGATTCGCAGGATGACGTGGGCGGCTGGCCAGCGCTGGCCGCGGGCACGCCGCCTGCCGACAGCGACGGCGACGGCATTCCCGACGCCTGGGAAATCGCGCACGGCCTCGACCCGCACAACCCGAAGGACGCCACCGCGCTGGCGCCCAGCGGCTACATGCACATCGAGGAATGGTTCAACGCGCTGGCCGACGGCACGCCATGAAACACCCCGGCGGCCGGCCGGCCCCTCGCGCCGCCGGCCCCGCCGAGGCAGATCGGCCCACACCCCGCCGCGCCGGGGTGTAATCTGCGCCGGTCGCCCGCGCCGCCCCGCTCATGGAAATCCGCCAGCTCAAGTACTTCATCGCCGTCGCAGAGGAACGCAACATCAGCCGCGCGGCGGCGCGCCTGCACCTGTCGCAGCCGCCGCTGACGCGGCAGATCCAGCAGCTCGAGGCGCAGCTCGGCGCGACGCTGTTCGTGCGCACCCACGCGGGCATGGAACTCACGACGGCGGGCAGGCTCTTTCTCGACCACGCCCGCCAGATCAAGTCGCACATGGAGCAGGCCGCCGAACTCGCGCGGCGCGCCAGCGACGGCCACATCGGCCGCCTCGACATCGGCGTCTTCGGCTCCGCGATGCTGGGCATCGTGCCGCAGATCCTCAACAGCTTCACGGCGAGCCATCCCGAGGTGGAGCTCGTGCTGCACAGCGCGCCCAAGGGGCCGCAGATCGAAGCGCTCGCGCATGGGCGCATCCTGATCGCCTTCGACCGCTATCTGCCCGAATCCGACGCGCTGCGCCGCGAGACCGTGTCCTCCGAGCCGGTGTACGTGGCGCTCAACACGCGCCATCCGCTCTCGCTCAAGCCCGCCATCGAGGTCGCCGACCTGCGCGGCGAGGCCCTCATCGGCGAGCACAACTGGAGCGTCTTCATCGCCACGCGCGAACTCTTCGCCCACCATGCCTTCGAGCCCCACATCCCGCAGCAGGCGCCCGACATGATCACCGCCACGGTGATGGTGGCCGGCGGCTTCGGCATCGCGCTGGTGCCGGCCTCGGTGCGCAGCCTGCAGCTGCCCAACGTGGTGTATCGCCCGCTCGCGGGCGAGCTGCCCGCCAACGTGCTGCTGCATTGCGCCTGGCGCCGCCAGGACGAAGACAACCCGCTGCTCGGCGCGCTGCTCGCCACGGTGCGCGCCTTCGGGCGCAGCTTCGAGGCCGTGCAGGCGCGTCAGGGCGCGCCGCTGCCCGACAGCGATTCGTAGAGCCGCTGGTAATCCTGCGCGGCCACGTCCCACGAGAATTCGCAGGCCATCGCCTGACGCATCACGTCGCGCCAGGCGGCGGGCTGGCGGTACAGCGCGACGGCGCGCTCGATGGCGCCTTCGAGCGCGTGGATGTTCGCGTCGCGGAAGCTGAACCCGGTGGCCCGGTGCGCGGCCAGCGCGGCCGGCGAGGCATCGGTCACCGTGTCCGCCAGGCCGCCCACCGCATGCACGACGGGCAGGCTGCCATAGCGCAGCGCGTAGAGCTGGGTCAGGCCGCAGGGCTCGAAACGCGAAGGCATGAGGATCGCATCGGCGCCGCCGATCACGCGGTGCGCGAGTGCCTCGTCATACGCGGTGCGCACCGCCACGCGGCCGGGGTGCTGCTGCGCGGCGGCCACGAAGGCCGCCTGCAGCGCCGCGTCGCCATTGCCCTGCAGCACCAGTTGCCCGCCCAGGCGCAAGAGGCGGGGCAGCGCGCCCAGCACGAGGTCCAGCCCCTTCTGCGCGGTGAGCCGGCTGACGATGCCGAACAGCGGCGCCGCCGCGTCGACCGCGAGCCCCATCTCGCGTTGCAGCGCGGCCTTGCAATGCGCCTTGCCGTCGAGCGCGTGGGCGGAATACGAAGCGCCCAGCGCGTCGTCGATCTCGGGGTTCCAGATCGTGTAGTCGACGCCGTTGAGAATGCCGGAGACATCGCCGCCGCGCCCCTGGATGACGCCTTCCAGACCGCAGCCGAACTCGCGCGTGGCGATCTCGCGCGCGTAGCTCGCGCTCACGGTGGTGATGCGTTGCGCATACTGCAGGCCGGCCTTCATGAACGACAGGTGGCCGTGGAACTCCAGCGCCTGGGGCCGCCCGAAGCTTGCCTGCAGCCCCAGCAAGGGCAGGTCGGGCAGCGCGAAGAGCCCCTGGTAGGCAAGGTTATGCACCGTGAAGACGCTCGCCACGCCCGTCGCCGGGTGCTGGGCCAGATAGGCGCAGGCGAGCGCGGCATGCCAGTCGTGCGCGTGCAGCAGGTCGGGTGCCCAGTCCGGGTCCAGCCCGCCCGCCGCGATCTGCGCGGCCACCCAGCCCAGCAGGCCGAAACGCTGCAGGTTGTCGGGCCAGTCGCGTCCGTCGGGGCCCTGGTAGGGGCTGCCTTCACGGCCAAAGAGCAGGGGCGCGTCGATCACGTACACGGGCACCTGCGTGAAGGGCAGCAGCGCCTTCACGAGCCGCACGCGGGCGGCGCCGAACAGCGGGCCGAAGGTACACACCGTGCGCGGCGAACTCACCGCGTCCAGGATCGCGGGCAGGCCGGGCAGCAGCAGGCGCGCATTCACGCCACGCGCGATCAGCGCGGGAGGCAGCGCGGCCACCACGTCGGCAAGGCCGCCGGTCTTGACGAGCGGAAAGACTTCGGCGGCGACGTGCAGGACTTTCATCGGGGGGCACCCAGGGGATCATGGCGCCCCGACAATGCCGCCAAAAGCGCCCCGGTGCAAGCGCCCGGCGGCGCGCGGCGCATGCGTGCCGGAACCCGCCCGGAACCTGCCGCCACGCCTCAGTCGTCCAGCTGCTTGAGCATGTCGCGCGTGACCAGCACGATGCCGCTTTCGGTGCGGTAGAAACGCCGTGCGTCGTCCTCGGGGTCCTCGCCGATCACCATGCCATCGGGAATGAAGCAGTCGCGGTCGATCACCGCGCGATTCACGCGCGCGCCCCGTCCGACCTGCGCGCCCGGCATCAGCACCGACCAGCTCACGTTGGCGTGCGAATGCACGCGCACGTTGCTGAACAGCAGGCTGCGCACGACCTCGCCCGAGACGATGCAGCCCGCCGACACCACGGACTCGATCGCCACGCCGCGACGGCCGGGCTCGTTATGCACGAACTTGGCCGGCGGCAGCTGCGCCTGGTAGCTCCAGATCGGCCAGCGCGTGTCGTACAGGTCGAGCTTGGGCACGGTGGCCGTGAGGTCGATGTTGGCGTCCCAGTAGGCATCCAGCGTTCCCACGTCGCGCCAGTAGGGCTCGTCGGTCGGCAGGTTGCGCACGCACGACAGCGAGAACGGATGCGCGGCCGCCTTGGCGTTGCGCACCGCGCGCGGAATGATGTCCTTGCCGAAATCGTGCGACGACTCGGGGTCCGCCATGTCGCGTTCCAGCTCGCGGAACAGGTAGCTGCGGTTGAACACGTAGATGCCCATGCTCGCCAGCGCCATGTCGGGCTCGCCCGGCATGGCGGGCGGGTCGGCGGGCTTCTCCACGAAGTCGATGATGTTGTTGCGCGCGTCGACCGCCATCACGCCGAACCCCGTGGCCTCCTCGCGCGGCACCGCGATGCAGCCCACGGTGCATTCGCGCCCGCGCGCGACGTGGTCGGCGATCATCAGCGCGTAGTTCTGCTTGTAGATGTGGTCGCCCGCGAGCACCAGCACGTAGTCGGCGCGGTAGCTCGCGATGATGTCCTGGTTCTGATAGACCGCATCGGCCGTGCCGCTGTACCAGCGCTCGTCCTGGGTGCGCTGCTGGGCGGGCAGCAGGTCGATGAATTCGTTGAGTTCGGGCTTGAGGAAGGCCCAGCCGCGCTGCAGGTGCTGCAGGAGGCTGTGCGACTTGTACTGGGTGATCACGCCGATGCGGCGGATGCCCGAATTGAGGCAGTTCGAGAGCGCGAAATCGATGATGCGGAACTTGCCGCCGAAGTACACCGCCGGCTTCGCGCGGCGGTCGGTGAGCTGCTTCAGACGCGTGCCGCGGCCCCCGGCGAGCACGAGCGCAACGGTGCGTTTGGGCAGATCGAAGCTTTGCGCCAGATCGGTTTGGGGCATGATGAAAAGTCTCCTCCCACGATGAATTCAGGGCAGCGCCGCGACTGCCCTGTGGTCCGGATCAGCAATGTGCATGCCATTCTCGCCGGGAGGGTGACGGATCGCGCCGCGGCGGTACGGAAGTCTGGCTTCACAGAATCCGCGCCGGCCCGCAAATTGCATGCATACGGCGTACCGCCTCGATGCGGCAGGCCGTCGCCGACGACCGGACGGCCCCCAGAAGACATCGCTCCAGGAGAACCCCGTGCCTGCCCCGACCCCCACTCCGCCCGCCAGCCTGCGCTCCGCCATCGACGACAAGCTGCTCTCCAGCGTGGCCGTGCCGCTCGCCGAAGCCACCCGCACCGATCTCATGAAGGCGCTCTCCGAGATCGGCCGCGCCGCGCTCGCCGAGCGCTGGGTGCGTACCCAGGAAGCCGATCGCGGCAGCCGCGCGCGGCGCGTGTATTACCTCTCCATGGAGTTCCTGATCGGCCGCACGCTGTCGAACGCGCTCGCCGCGCTGGGCCTCACGGGCGCGGCCGCCGAGGGCGTGCGCGAGCATGCCAATGCGCTCGAGGAAGTCGTCGCCCAGGAACCCGATGCCGCGCTCGGCAACGGCGGCCTGGGCCGCCTCGCGGCCTGCTTCCTGGATTCCATGGCCACCCTGGGCCTGCCCTCGTTCGGCTACGGCATCCGCTATGAGTACGGCATGTTCGCGCAGGACATCGTGCGCGGCGCCCAGGTCGAGTACCCCGACCCCTGGCTCGCCGACGGCACGCCCTGGGAGTTCCCGCGCGCGGACGTGAGCTTTCCGGTGCGCTTCGGCGGCTGGGTGGAGCACTTCGGCGAACGCGCGGTCTGGCGCCCGGCCGCCGAGGTGGCGGCGAAGGCCTATGACATGGTGATTCCCGGTCACGCCACCGAGCGCGTCTCCACGCTGCGGCTGTGGAAGGCCGTGGCGCCGGCCCACCTCGATCTGGCGGCCTTCAACACCGGCGACTACGGCCGCGCCGCACAGGTCAAGAACGAGTACGAGAACATCTCCTGGGTGCTCTACCCCAACGACTCCACGCCCGCCGGCCGCGAGCTGCGCCTGCGCCAGGAGTACTTCTTCGTGGCCGCCTCGGTGCAGGACATCCTCCAGCGCCACGTGCTGGAGCACGGCACGCTCGCCAACCTTCACGAGAAGGTCGCGATGCACCTCAACGACACCCACCCGGCCATCGCGGTGGCCGAACTCATGCGCGTGCTCTGCGATGAGCACGCGATGCCCTGGGCCGGTGCGTGGGAGATCTGCCGCCACACCTTCTCCTACACCAACCACACGCTGATGCCCGAAGCGCTCGAGACCTGGCCCGTGAGCCTCATGCAGCACGTGCTGCCGCGCCACCTCGAAATCATCTTCCGCATCAACGCCGAGTTCCTCGAAGAGGCCGCGCGGCTGCGCCCGGGCGACGACGGCTTCCTCGCGCGGCTGTCGCTGATCGACGAAGGCGGCGAGCGCCGCGTGCGCATGGCCAATCTCTCCATCGTCGGCAGCCACAAGGTCAATGGCGTCTCGCAGCTGCACTCCGACCTGCTCGTGCAGACCATCTTCGCCGACTTCGCCGCCCTCTGGCCCGAGCGCTTCATCAACCTCACCAACGGCGTCACGCCGCGCCGCTGGCTGGCCCAGGCCAACCCCGGCCTCGCCGCGCTGCTCGACACGCGCATCGGCCCGCAGTGGCGCATCCGCCTCGACGAACTCGGCAAGCTCGCGCCGCTGGCCGGCGACGCCGCGTTCCGAACCGCCTTCATGGCCGTCAAGGAAGCCAACAAGACGCGCCTCGCGGCCTACGTGAAGGCCCAGACCGGCGTGCGGATCGATCCGGCCGCGCTCTTCGACGTGCAGGTCAAGCGCATCCACGAATACAAGCGCCAGCTGCTCAACGTGCTGCACGTCATCACGCGCTACCAGGCCATCATCGCCAACCCCGCGGCGGAATGGGTGCCGCGCGTGACGATACTCGCCGGCAAGGCAGCCTCGAGCTACGTGGCGGCCAAGTCCATCATCCGGCTCATTCACGACGTGGGCCAGGTCATCAACAACGACCCGCGCGTGAACGGGCGCCTCAAGCTCGTGTTCCTGCCCAATTACGGCGTCTCGGTGGCCGAGCTGCTGATGCCCGGCGCCGATCTGTCGGAGCAGATCTCCACGGCCGGCACCGAAGCCTCGGGCACCGGCAACATGAAGCTCGCGCTCAACGGCGCGCTCACGATAGGCACCGACGACGGCGCCAACATCGAGATCCGCGAACAGGTCGGCGACGACAACATCTTCATCTTCGGCCTGCGCACGCCCGAAGTGCAGGCCCTCAAGCGCGGCGGCTACCATCCGATGCGCCACTACGAGGCCGACCCGCGCCTGCGCTCGGTGCTCGACGCCATCACGGGGGGGCAGTTCTCGCCCGACGATCCGGGCCGCTACCGCGCCCTCGTCGACAGCCTGCTGTGGGGCGGCGACCCCTACCTGCTGCTCGCCGACTATGCCGCCTACATCGACGCCCAGGCCCGCGTGGACGCGCTCTACCAGCAACCCGAGGCCTGGGCGCGCAAGGCCATCGCCAACGTCGCCGCGATGGGCATCTTCTCCTCCGACCGCACCATCGCCCAGTATGCTCGCGAGGTCTGGGGCCTGGCGCCGCAACGCTGAGGCCGCCCCCCTCCCTCCGACCCGCACCGATGCCCACCGCATGATCGACGACGCCACGCTGGACACCTTCCTCGCCGGCCGCCACGGCGACCCCTTCGCGCTGCTGGGGCAACACACCGACGCCGCCGGCACCTTGTGGCAGCGCGCCTTCCTGCCCGGCGCCGCGCAAGTCGAGGTCATCAACCGCCACGACCGCCGCCTGCGCGCGCGCCTGCGCCAGCGTCATCCGGACGGCTTCTTCGAAGCCCCGCTGCGCCAGCCCGGGCGCTTCGCCTGGCGCCTGCGCGTGCGCTGGGACGACGGCACCGAAGCCATCCTCGACGACCCCTACGGCTTCGCGCCGCTGCTGGGCGAGCAGGACGTCTGGTGGCTCGCCGAGGGCACCCACCTGCGCCCCTGCGAAATCCTCGGCGCCCATCCGCGCCAGGTCGACGGCGTGGCCGGCACGAGCTTCGCGGTGTGGGCGCCCAACGCCGCGCGCGTGGCCGTGGTGGGCGACTTCAATTTCTGGGACGCGCGCCGCCACCCCATGCGGCGGCGCCCCGAGTGCGGCGTCTGGGAACTCTTCCTGCCCGGCGTGGCGGCCGGCGCGCGCTACAAGTACGCGCTCCTCTCCGCCAGCGGCGAAGCCCTGCCGCTCAAGGCCGACCCCTACGCGCTGCGCGCCGAGCTGCGGCCGGCCACGGCCAGCATCGTGCACCCCATGCCGGCGCGCCTGCCGCCCGACGCCAGCCGCGCCGCCGCCAACGCGCTGGACGCGCCGATCAGCATCTACGAGGTGCACGTCGGCTCCTGGCGGCGCAAGCACGAAGGGCACGACTGGCTGGACTGGGACGAACTCGCCGCCACCCTGATCCCGTATGCCTGCGACATGGGCTTCACGCACCTCGAACTGCTGCCCGTCAGCGAGCACCCCTTCGACGGCTCCTGGGGCTACCAGACCACCGCGCTGTTCGCGCCCACCGCGCGCTTCGGCGACCCCGAGGCGTTCGCGCGCTTCGTCGCGCACTGCCACGCGGCCGGGCTGGGCCTGCTGCTCGACTGGGTGCCCGCGCATTTCCCGACGGACCCCCACGGCCTCGCGCGCTTCGACGGCAGCCACCTCTACGAGTACGCCGACCCGCGCGAAGGCTTCCATCGCGACTGGCACACGCTGATCTACAACTTCGGCCGCACCGAGGTCCGCAACTTCCTCGCCGGCAATGCGCTGTTCTGGCTCGAGCGCTACGGCGTGGACGGCCTGCGCGTGGACGCCGTGGCCTCCATGCTCTACCGCGACTACTCGCGCGAGGAGGGCGAGTGGATTCCCAACGCCCACGGCGGGCGCGAGAACCTGGAAGCCATCGCCTTCCTCAAGCGCGTGAACGAAGTCATCGGCGGCGAACGGCCCACGGCCCTCACCGCGGCGGAAGAATCCACCAGCTACCCCGGCGTGTCGCGCCCCACGTCCGCGGGCGGGCTGGGCTTTCACCTCAAGTGGAACATGGGCTGGATGAACGACACCCTGCGCTACATCGCGCGCGAGCCCGCGCATCGGCGCTATCACCACGACGAACTCACCTTCGGCCTGATGTACGCCTTCAGCGAGAACTTCGTGCTGCCGCTCTCGCACGACGAGGTCGTGCACGGCAAGGGTTCGCTGCTGGGCCGCATGCCCGGCGACCGCTGGCAGCAGTTCGCCAACCTGCGCGCCTACTACGGCTTCCTGTTCGGCCACCCGGGCAAGAAGCTGCTCTTCATGGGCGGCGAGTTCGCCCAGCAGCGCGAGTGGAACCACGACCGCAGCCTGGACTGGCACCTGCTCGAACACGGCGAAGACCGCCCCCGCCACGCCGGCGTGCAGGCGCTCGTGCGCGACCTCAACCGCCTGCTGCGCGAAGAGCCCGCGCTGCACCAGCGCGACTTCACGCCCGAAGGCTTCGAGTGGATCACGCACGGCAACGCCGACGAATCGGTGATCGCCTTCGCGCGCTACGGCGCGCAGCGCGAGACCTTCGTACTCGTCAGCTGCAACTTCACGCCCGTCGTGCGCGAAGGCTTCCGCATCGGCGTGCCGCGCCCCGGCGTGTACCTGGAGCGCCTGAACACCGATTCGCGCTTCTACGGCGGCGGCGACGCCGGCACGCCGTGGGGCCGCACGCACAGCGAGGAACAGCCCTGGCACGGCCACGCGCATTCCATCGTCATCACCCTGCCACCGCTCGCCACGGTGTTCTACACATGGCAGAGCTGACCCCCGCCTTCGCCCGCGACGGCAGCGGCGCGCCCTGCCTCGCGCCCGGCCTGCCGTTTCCGCTGGGCGCGCAGTGGGACGGGCGCGGCGTCAATTTCGCGGTGGCCTCCGAGCACGCCGGGCGCCTGTTCCTGTGCCTCTTCGATGCGCGCGGCGAAACCGAGATCGGCCGCGCCGAAATGCCCGGCCGGCGCGACGGCATCTTCCACGCCTACCTGCCTGGCGCCGCGCCGGGCCTGCTCTACGGCTTTCGCGCCGAAGGCCCGTGGGACCCCGCCGACGGCCATTTCTTCAACCCGTGCAAGCTCCTGCTCGACCCCTACGCGCGCGAGATCGCCGGGCGCTTCGACTGGCAGGGCCCGCACTTCGCGGCCCGCCGCGACGACGAAGCCGGCGCCGACCTTGCCGACACCACCGACAACGGCGCCAGCGCGCTCAAGGCGCGCGTGGTGGACGAAGCCGGCTTCGACTGGGGCGACGACCGCCCGCCGCGCGTGGCCCCGGCCGACACGGTGCTCTACGAGCTTCACGTGAAGGGCTTCTCGCAGCGCAACCCGGCGCTGCCCGAGGCCCTGCGCGGCACCTACGCCGGCCTCGCCCACCCCGCCTCCATCGCCCACCTCCAGCGCCTGGGCGTCACCAGCCTGAGCCTGCTGCCCGTGCACTACCACGTCGACGAAGAGCGCCTGGTCGGCATGGGGCTCGTCAATTACTGGGGCTACAACACGCTCGGCTTCTTCTGCCCCGATCCGCGCTACGCCTCGGGCGAAGCGGGCATGAGCGTGCGCGACGAGTTCCGCAACATGGTCATCGCGCTGCACGGCGCGGGCATCGAAGTCCTGCTCGACGTGGTCTACAACCACACCTGCGAAGGCAACGGCAGCGGCCCCACGATCAGCTTCCGCGGGCTGGACAACGCGAACTACTACCGCCTCGACCCGGCCGACCGCCGCAACTTCATCAACGACACCGGCTGCGGCAACACCTTCAACCTCAGCCACCCCGCCGCGCTGCGCCTCGTGCTCGACAGCCTGCGCTTCTGGGTCGGCGAAATGCACGTCGATGGCTTCCGGTTCGATCTCGCGCCCATCCTCGGGCGGCATGACGACGGCTTCACGCCGCAGCACCCCTTCTTCACGGCCATCGCGCAAGACCCCGTGCTCTCGCGCGTGAAGATGATCGCCGAGCCCTGGGACATCGGCCCCGGCGGCTACCGGCTCGGCGGCTTCCCGCGCGGCTGGGGCGAATGGAACGACCGCTTCCGCGACAACGCGCGCGGCTTCTGGCTCGCCGACACCGCCACGCGCGGCGACTTCGCGATGCGCCTGTGCGGCTCGTCCGATCTCTTCCAGGGCAGCGGCCGCCTGCCCGACGCCTCGGTCAACTACCTCGTCTCCCACGACGGCTTCACGCTGCGCGACCTCGTCTCCTACAACGCGCGCCACAACGAAGCCAACGGCGAGAACAACCGCGACGGCCACGCCCACAATCTCAGCAACAACTGCGGCGCCGAAGGGCCGACCGACGACGCGGACGTGCTCGCGCGGCGCGCCCGCCTGCAGCGCACCCTGCTCGCCACGCTGCTGCTCGCCCAGGGCACGCCCATGCTCGCCGCCGGCGACGAGCTGGGCCATACCCAGGGCGGCAACAACAACCCCTACTGCCAGGACAATGACATCACCTGGATAGACTGGACGCAGGCCGACGACGCGCTCATCGACTACACCGCCACGCTGCTGCGCCTGCGCCGCCAGGCGCTGGTGTTCGACAACCACTGGTACAGCGGGCTGACCGACCCGCGCGGCCTGCACGATCTGGCCTGGTGCCAGCCCGATGGCACGCCGCTCGAAGGCGACGCCTGGCACGACGACGCGAGCAACGCCTTCGCCTGCCTCGTCGGCCAGCCCGGCCGCGCGCTCGCGCCCTTGCTGCTGCTCTTCAACGGCGCCGCCGAGCCCGTCGCCTTCCAGCTGCCGGCGGGGGTGTGGACCGTCCAGCTCGACACCGCCGACGCGCGCGGCGTGGGCCGCTGGGAAGGTCAGGGCGAAGTCGCGCTCGAAGTCGGCGCCCACAGCCTGATGCTGCTCAGCGCGGCCGGCGCCGGCATCCGCCTCTGAGAGGTCAGCCATGCGAATCACGCGCGCCAGCGGCATCCTGCTCCACCCCACCGCGCTGCCCGGGCCGCACGGCAGCGGCGACCTCGGCGAGGATGCGCGGCGCTTCATCGACTGGCTCGCGGGCGCCGGCCAGACGCTGTGGCAGATCCTCCCGCTCGGCGGCATCGGGCCCGGCAACTCGCCCTACATGAGCAGCTCCGCGTTCGCCGGCAACGTGCTGCTGATCGATCTGGCCGAGCTGCACGCACAGGGCTGGCTGGATGCCACGGAGCTTGAACCGGAGGAGGCATTCACGCCCCACGCGATCGATTTCGCGCGCGTCGTGCCATGGCGCATGGGCCGCCTGCGCCGCGCCGCGCAGCGCTTTCGCGCCCACGCCAGCGCCGCCCAGCGCGAGGACCACGCCCGCTTCTGCGCCGCCGAGGCCGCCTGGCTCGAGGATTTCGCACTCTTCATGAGCCTCGCCGATCACCACGCCTGGCGCCCGTGGGCCGAGTGGCCGGCGCCGCTCGCGCACCGCGCGCCCGCCGCGCTCGCCACCGCGCGCGAGACCCATGCCGAGGCCATCGCGTTCTGGAAGTTCAGCCAGTGGGTGTTCTTCCGCCAGTGGGGCGCGCTGCGCGACTACGCTCATGCGCAGGGCGTGCGCATCATCGGCGACGCACCCATCTTCATCGCCCTGCAGAGCGCCGAGGCCTGGGCCCGGCCCGAACTCTTCGAGCTCGACGCCAGCGGCCGCCAGACCGTGGTGGCCGGCGTGCCGCCCGACGCGTTCTCCGAGACCGGCCAGCGCTGGGGCAACCCGCTCTACCGCTGGAGCGCGCACGCCGGCGAGGGCTATGCGTGGTGGATCGCGCGCCTGCGCGCGCTGTTCGCGCTCGTCGACATCGTGCGCATCGACCACTTTCGCGGCTTCGCCGCGCACTGGGAGATCCCCGCCAGCGAAGCCACCGCGCTCAACGGCCGCTGGGTGCCCGGCCCCGGCCCGGCGCTGTTCGAGGCACTCGCCGCCGCGCTCGGGCCGGTGCAGATCATCGCCGAGGATCTCGGCGTCATCACGCCCGACGTGGTCGCGCTGCGCCGCGCGTTCGATTTCCCCGGCATGCGCATCCTCCAGTTCGCGTTCGGCGAATCCGCCGCCAACCCCTACCTGCCCCACCACCACACGCCCGACAGCGTGATCTACACCGGCACCCACGACAACGACACCACGCCGGGCTGGTGGGCCACGCTCGACGAGTCCGTGCGCCAGCACGTGCGCGACTACCTCGCGATCAGTGGCGAGGACATCGGCTGGCAATTCATCCGCGCGGCCTGCGCCAGCGTCGCCGACGTGGCCATCCACCCGCTGCAGGACGTGCTGGGGCTGGGCTCCGAGGCCCGCATGAACCACCCCGGCCAGCCCGCCGGCCACTGGCAGTGGCGCTTCCGCTGGGAACAGTTCGAGCCCCGCCACCAGGCGCTGCTCGCGAGCTTCTGCGCGCTCTACGGGCGCTGAGCCTTCTGCTCCGAATGATTTGAAGCGCGTAGTCCGGCGGATCAGCCGTATCAACCGTTCGCTTGGACAGGCCCATGCCCGACCCATGCTTTGTTGATACGGCACCCGGGCCGCTGGCTACCCAGTCCAACAACGATAGAATCGGCCTGATACAACCAAGCAGAAGCCTCACTTCTCTTCAGTGACCCATCAAACGTAAAGCGCACGGAAATTCATGCTGGACAACATCAAGAAAACCCTCTGGGCTGCGGCCGACAAGCTACGCGCCAATATGGACGCCGCCGAGTACAAGCACATCGTGCTCGGCCTCATCTTCCTCAAGTACATCTCCGACACCTTCGCAGCGCGCCGGGCGGAGCTCACCGCACGCTTCTCCGACGCGAACGACGAGTTCTATTTCCCCGACGCGGATGAAGCGGCGATTGCCGAGGAGCTCGAAGACCGCGATTACTACAAGGCCGCCAACGTCTTCTGGGTGCCGGAGACCGCGCGCTGGGAAAACCTGCGCAACGCCGCCAAGCAGACCGACATCGGCAAGCGTATCGACGACGCGCTCGCTGAAATCGAAGGCGAGAACCCCAAGCTCAAGGGCATCCTCGACAAACGCTACGCCCGCGCCCAGTTGCCGGACGGCAAGCTGGGCGAGCTGGTCGACCTCGTCTCCACCATCGGCTTTGGCGAAAACGCCTCCCAGGCGCGTGATGTGCTCGGGCAGGTGTACGAATACTTCCTCGGGCAGTTCGCCAGCGCCGAAGGCAAGAAGGGCGGGCAGTTCTACACGCCGGCCAGCATCGTCAAGACCCTGGTTGCTGTGCTGGCACCACACCACGGCAAGGTGTACGACCCCTGTTGCGGCTCGGGCGGCATGTTCGTGCAGAGCGAGAAGTTCATCGAAGCGCACGGCGGCAAGCTCGGCGATGTGTCCATCTACGGCCAGGAGTCCAATCCCACCACCTGGCGGCTGGCGGCCATGAACCTCGCCATTCGCGGCATTGACTACAACCTTGGCAAGGAGCCGACCGACACCTTCACGCGCAACCAGCACGCCGACCTGCGCGCCGACTTCGTGCTCGCCAACCCGCCCTTTAACATCAGCGACTGGTGGCACGGCAGCCTCGAGGGCGACCCACGCTGGGTGCATGGCACGCCGCCCGCCGGCAACGCCAACTACGCCTGGTTGCAGCACATGCTCTACCACCTCAAGCCCACGGGCCGCGCGGGCATCGTGCTTGCCAACGGCTCGATGAGCTCCAGCCAGAATTCCGAAGGCGACATCCGCCGCGCCATGGTCGATGCCGACGTGGTGGAAGTCATGGTTGCCTTGCCCGGCCAGCTTTTCTTCAACACCCAGATTCCCGCCTGCCTGTGGTTCCTCGCCAAGGAGAAGACCGCACGCAAAGGCGAAGTGCTGTTCATCGACGCCCGCAAGCTCGGCAGCATGATTAGCCGGGTGCAGGCCGAGCTCACCGACGAGACGATTGAGCGCATCGGCGGCACCGTCGCGGCCTGGCGCGGTGAAGACGGCGCGGGTGACTACGCTGACATTCCCGGCTACTGCCGCTCAGTGCCGCTTGCCGAAATTGCCGAGCATGGTCACGTGCTCACGCCGGGGCGCTACGTCGGCGCCGAGGAAGTCGAGGATGACGACGAAGCCTTCGCCGAGAAAATGCAGAAGCTCACCGAGAAGCTCGGCGAGCAGATGGCCAAGGGAGCGGAACTGGACCAGTTGATTCGGCAGAAGCTGGGGGGGCTGGGGTATGAGTTCTGATGTTGGCTCGATTCAACTTCGGGAGTTGAGCGTCCGCATCACGAAAGGAACCACACCCACAAAAGGTGAAGGTTTCGTTCCGCGCGGAGTCAATTACATAAAATCGGAGTCCATCACCGCTGATGGCTCAATTGATGTGTCTAAATTTTCATTCATAGACGCGGAAACCCACGACAAACTCGCTCGCTCAAAGCTTCGCGCGGGCAATGTTTTATTCTCAATGGCTGGCGTATATCTTGGCAAAACTGCTGTTGTCTTGCCTGAGCATTTACCTGCCAACACTAATCAAGCAGTCGGTATCGTTACGCTGGACGAGTCAAAGGCTGACCCTTACTTCATTCACTATTCTCTGCAATCTCCAGCCTGTCGTGCTTGGGTATTACGCTCAGCCGCGCAGTCCGCTCAGCCGAACTTTAATCTCCAAGAAATTGGAAATTTGAAAATCCCCGCATTTCCTCTTGCACGGCAAAAGGCAATTGCGAACGTATTGCGCATGCTCGACGACCGCATCACCCTCCTGCGCGAAACCAACGCCACGCTGGAAGCCATAGCGCAGGCGCTGTTCCAGTCCTGGTTCGTCGATTTCGACCCCGTCCGCGCCAAGCAGGAAGGCCGCGCGCCTGAAGGCATGGATGAAGCCACCGCCGCGCTGTTTCCGGACGGGTTCGAGGAGTCGGAGTTGGGGTTGGTGCCGAGGGGGTGGCGGGCTGGCATGTTGGGCACAATTGCTCAGACGGCGCGTAGCCAAGTGCAAGTCCACGAATTGCATGGTGAGTTGCACTACGTTGGGTTGGAGCACATACCCCGCAAGAGCCTAAGCCTGACGAATTGGGGCGTTGCAGCAGGCCTCGAAAGCGCAAAGTCATCCTTCCGGGCTGGTGACATTCTCTTCGGGAAACTGCGGCCCTATTTCCACAAGGTGGTCATTGCGCCAATGGACGGCATCTGCTCCACCGACATACTTGTTTGCAACGCAAACAAGCCCTGCTTCTATGGCCTAGTGGCGACGCAGCTCTTCAGTGAAAGTCTAATCACTTACGCAGACCGACTTTCGAACGGCGCAAAGATGCCTCGCGTAAGCTGGAAGGACTTGGCGGCCTACGATATCGTCATCCCTACGGATGATGTTGCTGAGGCATATACCGACACAATTCAGCCAATATTCGACCGAATGAGCGCGAACGTACTTCAAGCCAAAACACTCTCCACTCTGCGCGACACCCTCCTTCCCCGCCTGATTTCCGGCCAACTCCGCCTGCCCGACGCAGAGGCCGCAATCGAGGAGGCCTGCTGAGAATGGAAGAGGTAAAACGCCTCGACGAGCTGACGCAAATTGACGAACGCCATCTGCTGCTTGGTCAAATGACGGGGCGCGTCCCAGACCTTCAGAAACGGCACGACATCGTCAGTTCCATCGTCATGCACGCAGGCGTTCCAGAAGAGATTCGCAGCCAGTTCAACGTGGCGAAGAACATGGCGCTGTACCAGTACTACCTCTATTCACTTGCGCCAGAAGTGCATCTTAAAACCTACACCATCATCGAGTACGCGTTGAAGCTGAAAGATGCTCCCAAGCCTGCGCGTGGGCTAGGAAAGCTCGTGACCAAGGCCGTCAGCGAAGGCTGGATATCTGACGCGGGCTTTCGTCATATCGAGCAGCCCCAGCCGGACAATCGCTACTGCAAGCTGCTCATCAATGCTCTACCAATGCTTCGCAACGAAGCAGCGCATGGTTCGGACCATTTGACGCACGAATGTCTCGATTGCCTCATCAAGTGCGCAGACTTCGTCAATCAACTATTTGATGAGGCTGCCGCATGAGTTTTGACCTGAACACCCTCGAAGACATCAGCCTGCTGAGCGAGTCGATTGAGCTCGAATGCAAGCTCGCGCAAGGGCAAGACGGCACGGGCGAACTGCCCAAGGATTTCTGGCCGACGTATGCGGCGATGGCCAATGCACTGGGCGGCGTTGTGCTGTTGGGGGTACGTGAGAAGGCCGGTGTATTCAGCGCTGTTGGTTTGAGTAATCCAGCCAAGGTTCGGGCCGATTTGTTCAACACCCTGAACAACCGCGCCAAGGTCAGCGTGAATCTGTTGAGCGATGCGGATGTCGTGGAGACGCGCATCGACGGTAAGACCGTGCTGGCCGTTTTCATCCCTGCTGCCAGCCGCAAGCAGAAGCCGGTGTTCCTCAATGGGCAACCGCTCGGCAACACCTGGCTGCGCCTTAACGACGGCGATCGCCGCTGCGACGACGAGACCGTCAAGCGCATGCTGGCAGAGCAGGTGGAAGACGAACGCGATGCGCGCATCCTGACCGGCTTTGGGCTGACCGACCTCGACGCCGAAAGCCTGCGCATCTATCGCCAGATGCTGCGCGACGAGAAGCCCGGCCACCCTTATCTGGAGCAGACCGACGCGGACTTCGTGGAAAGTTTGCGCGGCTGGCGGCGTGACCGTCAGACCGGAGAGGCGGGACTGACGATTGCCGGCCTGCTGATGTTCGGCCAGTGGGCCGCCATCCAGGAGGCCATGCCGCATTACTTCCTGGACTACCAGGAGCGCCCGGAAGCGAAAACCGAATTGCGCTGGGTCGACCGGCTGGTGCCTGACGGCACCTGGACGGGCAACCTATTCGAGTTTTATCGGCGGGTGTATCGCAAGCTGACGGCCGACCTGAAGGTACCGTTCGCGCTCAAGGACGGCCAGAGGCAAGACGACACGCCCGTGCATGTAGCCTTGCGCGAGGCGCTGGTGAATTCCTTGGTCCATGCCGACTACACCGGCCGCGTGTCGGTGCTGGTGGTCAAACGGCCGGACTTGTTTGGCTTCCGTAATCCCGGCGGGCTGCGCCTGCCCATCGAGCAGGTGCTGCGCGGCGGCGAGAGCGACTGCCGCAACCGCATCCTGCACCAGATGTTCCTGTTGATTGGCCTGGGCGAACGGGGCGGCTCCGGCGTGCCGAAGATTTACAGCGGCTGGAAGAGCCAGCACTGGCGCCCGCCCGCCTTGCAGGAAAAGCCGGAGCCGCAACAAACGCTGCTCACGCTGCAGATGGCGGATTTGCTGCCTGAACCGGTTTTGGCACACCTCAAGAGCCGTCTCGGCAGCCAATTTGATGAGCTGGACTACACCGGGCGGCTGGTGATGGCGACGGCTGTGATAGAGCGCGTCGTCAGCCACGGGCGACTGCTGGAAATATGCGGAGCTCATCCGCATGATTTGAGCTTGTTGCTGGCGAGGCTGGTCAAACAGGGGCTGCTGGAATCCGACGGAAAATCTCGTGGAACAGTCTATTTCCTGCCGGGCGAGAGCCCTCCGACGCCGGACCAGGTGTTCGTCGGCCCAACCTTCCCGTCGATGAGTTCTCCGATTGTGGCCGGCAGCTCCGAACATTTGGCCGGCAGCTCCGAACATTTGGCCGGCAGCTCCGAACATTTGGCCGGCAGCTCCGAACATTTGGAGCCCAGCACCGAGGATGTGCTCGGCTCAGGCGACAGGGATGCGCTAGGCCGCATGCTGAGCGCGCACCTCGACGCCCCCATCGTGGATGACCTGGACCGATTGGAGCCAGCATTTCTTGCGGCACTGAAGAAACAGGCCGAGGAACCTTGCCAGAAAGCCAAACTGGACCGCCCGAGGATGGCAGAGGTCATTCTTTCGCTCTGCCAGGACCAGTTCATCACCCTGTCCGCCTTGTCGCAACTCGTTTGCCGAAGTCCGGACGGCCTGCGGCAGCAGCACCTGAGTCCCCTGGTCAAGGCGGGCCAGATGACGCTTGCCTTTCCGACCAAACCCACACACGAGAAACAGGCCTACCGCGCAGTATCTGGGCAACCCCGCGTGAGGTGACGGATACGCCCGCCGAGGCGCCATGACCGAATCACAGCCCCATAAAGCGAAAAACCCCGGTGAGCCCACCGAGGCTATAGCGCCGACCGGGAACCCCCAATCCACTTGAAGCCAGTGTAACGCAAGGACCAAGGCAAGCGCATGACCGAAGACCAACTCGAACAGGAATCGCTGGGCTGGCTGCGTGACGCGGGCTACACCTGCCGCTTCGGCCCGGACCTCGCGCCGGATGGCAAGGATGCCGAGCGCGCGGATTACCGCGAAGTGTTGCTGGTCGAGCGTCTGCGCTCGGCGATTGCACGCCTGAATCCGCAAGTGCCACTGGCTGCGCGCGAGGATGCCCTGCAGCGCGTGCGCGACCTCGGCATCCCCGTGCTGCTCCCGGCCAACCGCCGCTTCCATCAGTTGCTGGTTGGTGGCGTCCCGGTCGAGTACCAGAAGGCTGGCGAGACGCGTGGCGATTTCGTGCGCCTCATCGATTGGGCAAACCCGGCGGCCAACGAATGGCTGGCGGTGAACCAGTTCGCCATCAAGGGGCCGCAGCATGCGCGCCGGCCGGACATCATCCTGTTCGTGAATGGCCTGCCGTTGGTGCTGCTGGAGCTGAAGAACCCGGCTGACCAGGGCGCTGACATCTGGATGGCCTATAACCAGATTCAGACCTACAAGGCACAGATTCCGGATGTGTTCCAGTACAACGAGGTACTGGTCATCTCCGATGGCTCGCAGGCGCGCATGGGCTCGCTATCAGCCAACGCCGAGCGCTTCATGCAGTGGCGCACCATCGACGGTGTGGTGCTCGACCCGCTGGGCGAATTCAACGAACTCGAAACGCTGATTCGCGGCGTGCTGGCACCCGAATACCTGCTGGATTACCTGCGCTTCTTCGTGCTCTTCGAGGACGACGGCCAACTCGTCAAGAAGATTGCCGGCTACCACCAGTTCCACGCTGTGCGCGCAGCCATCCAGCATGTGGTGGTGGCGTCGCGCCCAGGTGCGAACCACAAGGGCGGCGTGGTGTGGCACACCCAGGGCAGCGGCAAGAGCATCACCATGACCTGCTTCGCGGCGCGCGTGATGCAGGAAGCCGCGATGGAGAACCCGACCATCGTCGTCATCACCGACCGCAACGACCTCGACGGTCAGCTCTTCGGCGTGTTCTCGCTGGCGCAGGACCTCTTGCGCGAACAGCCGACGCAGGCTGCCACGCGGCAGGACTTGCGCGCGCTGCTGGTGAATCGCCCCTCCGGCGGCATCGTCTTCGCCACCATTCAGAAGTTCATGCTTGGGGAGGACGAAGATACCTTCCCGGTTCTGTCAGACCGCAGCAACATCGTGGTCATTGCCGATGAGGCGCACCGCACGCAGTATGGCTTCGAAGCCAAGCTCAAGACGCTGAAGACCTCCCGCCCGGCAGCCAACGACGAAGCCGCCTTGCAGGCTGCCGAGCCCCGCGCCACCTACCAGGTGGGCTACGCCCAGCACCTGCGCGACGCGCTGCCCAACGCGACCTTCGTGGCCTTCACCGGCACACCCGTGTCCAGCGAGGACCGCGACACGCGCGCCGTGTTCGGCGAGTACATCCACGTCTATGACATGCAGCAGGCGAAGGAAGATGGCGCGACGGTTGCCATCTATTTCGAATCGCGTCTGGCCAAGCTCTCGCTGAAAGCCGACGAGCTGCCGCACATCGACGAAGAGGTCGACGAGCTGGCCGAGGATGAGGAAGACAGCCAGCAAGCCAAGCTCAAGAGCCGCTGGGCTGCGCTCGAAAAGGTGGTTGGCGCAGAGCCGCGTGTCGCCTCCGTCGCAGCCGACCTCGTGGCCCACTTCGAGGAGCGCAACACCGCGCAGGACGGCAAGGCCATGGTGGTCACCATGAGCCGCGAGATTTGCGCCCACCTCTACGACGAAATCATCAAGCTGCGCCCGGACTGGCACAGCGATGCCCCCGAGAAAGGGGCCATCAAAATCGTGATGACCGGTTCGGCCAGCGACAAGGCCCTGCTGCAGCCCCATATCTACAGCGGTCAGGTGAAGAAGCGGCTGGAAAAACGCTTCAAGGACCCGGCTGACCCGCTACGCATCGTCATCGTGCGCGACATGTGGCTCACCGGCTTTGACGCACCCTGCGTGCATACGCTGTACGTCGACAAGCCGATGAAGGGCCACAACCTGATGCAGGCCATCGCGCGGGTCAATCGCGTCTTCAAGGACAAGCAAGGCGGCCTGGTGGTTGATTACATCGGCATCGCCAATGAGCTGAAGAGCGCGCTGAAGGAATATACCGCCAGCAACGGCCGTGGCCGCCCCACGGTGGATGCAGCCGAAGCCTACGCCGTGCTGGAGGAGAAACTCGACATCCTGCGCGGCCTGCTGCATGGCTACGACTACAGCGGCTTCCTCACCGGTGGCCACAAGTGCCTCGCCGGCGCGGCCAACCACGTGTTGGGCCTGGAGGATGGGAAGCGGCGCTTTGCCGATAACGCACTGGCGATGAGCAAGGCTTTCACGCTGTGCTGCACGCTGGATGAGGCCAAGACTCTGCGTGAGGAAGTGGCCTTCATGCAGGCCGTGAAGGTCATCCTCACGAAGCGCGAGCTGAGCAACCAGAAGAAGACGGATGAAGAGCGAGACCTCGCCATCCGCCAAATCATCAATTCGGCGGTCGTGTCCGAAAAGGTGGTGGATGTCTTCGAAGCCGTGGGGCTCGACAAGCCCAACATCGGCATCCTGGACGACGCCTTCCTCGCCGAAGTGCGCAACCTGCCCGAGCGCAACTTGGCAGTGGAGCTGCTGGAGCGCCTGCTCGAAGGCGAAATCAAGAGCCGATTCGCCGGCAACATCGTGCAGGAGAAAAAGTTCTCCGAGATGCTGGCCAACGTGGTGACACGCTACCAGAACCGGGCGATTGAAACCGCCCAGGTCATCGAAGAACTCATCGCAATGTCGCAGAAATTCCGCGCCGCCGCCAATCGTGGCGAAGAGCTCGGCCTGACCGAAGACGAAATCCGTTTCTACGACGCCCTGGCCAACAACGAGTCAGCAGTGCGTGAGCTGACTGATGAGACGCTCAAGAAAATCGCTCACGAGCTGACCGAGAATCTGCGCCGGAACATCACCGTGGACTGGTCCGCGCGAGAGAGCGTGCGCGCCCAGCTTCGCCTGATGGTCAAACGCATCCTGCGCAAGTACAAGTACCCGCCGGACCAACAGGATGGGGCGGTGGAGCTGGTGTTGCAGCAGGCGCAGGCGCTGGGAGATGCATGGAGATGATCAATGACTCGCCGTCTCTGGGGCTCAATGTGTTCACCGGCGAAGAACATGGCATCCACTCAGCACACAGGTCTGCGGCGAGGACATCGGCTGGCAGTTCATCCGCGCGGCCTGCGCCAGCGTCGCCGACGTGGCCATCCACCCGCTGCAGGACGTGCTGGGGCTGGGCTCCGAGGCCCGCATGAACCACCCCGGCCAGCCCGCCGGCCACTGGCAGTGGCGCTTCCGCTGGGAACAGTTCGAGCCCCGCCACCAGGCGCTGCTCGCGAGCTTCTGCGCGCTCTACGGGCGCTGAGCCTTCTGCAGGGTGGTAACGCCCGCGCCGACGGCGCATGATGCAACCATGCGCCCCTATCTTTCCGCCCCCAATCTCATCGCCGCGGCTTTCTGCGTGGTGTTTCTCGGTCTTGCGCTGGCGATCGCCGACTGGCCGCCCCCGCCCAGCTTCGTCGAGCTGGTGCCTTACGCGCTGGCGCTGAGCCTGCTCACGCGCGCACGCGTGCCGGCCTATGCCGCCTGGGCCCGCGCGCAGCGGCCGCACCGCGTCTGGCGCGTGCTGGCCGAAGGCGCCCTCGCCGGCCTGCTGCTGGGGCTGCTCCTGATGCTGCCGGTGGGGCCCGGCGAGCCCAACGTGCCGGACCCCGGGCTGACGGAATACCTGATCTGGTTCGCGGTGCTGGGGCTGTGCGGCGCGATCGCGGCGGGGCTGGTGTATGCGCTTGCGGCGTGGTGCGCGCGCCACGGCCGGGGCCTCTGAGCCGGCGGCGGGCGAAGCGCGGTCGCCGCCGCGTGGCGGGCTCAGGCGGCAGTCATACCCACAAGGTATGAAACACTGCTCAATCGGAATTGGACGGCATGACCTCCCAGGTCGATCCTGCACACAACCCGGCGCCGCGCGTGCCCAGCAGGATCATTCATCAGGAGGTTCCAGCATGTCCGATTCATTCTCCGCCAACCTTGCCGGCAAGGTCGCCGTGGTCACCGGCGGTGGCGGCATCCTCTGCGCCGAAATGGCCCGCGCGCTCGCCGCCAGCGGTGCCGCGGTCGCCATCCTCGATCTCAAGCTGGAGGCCGCCGAGGCCGTGGCCGCCGAACTCCGCGCGAGCGGCGCGAAGGCCATCGGCCTGGCCGCCAACGTGCTCGAGCGCGAGTCGCTCGAAACCGCCGCCGCCCAGGTGCTGGCCGAGCTGGGCCCGTGCGACCTGCTCGTCAACGGCGCGGGCGGCAATCACCCCAAGGGCACCACGAGCCGCGAGACCTTCTCGCCCGAGGATCTCGACAATCCGGATCCCGCCCTGGTGAGCTTCTTCACGCTGGCCCCCGAGGGCATGCGCTTCGTGTTCGACCTGAACTTCCTCGGCACGCTGCTGCCCAGCCAGGTGTTCGCGCGCCAGATGGTGGGCCGCGCGGGCTGCTCCATCCTCAACATCTCGTCGATGAACGCCTTCCGCCCGCTCACCAAGATTCCGGCCTACAGCGCCGCCAAGGCCGCGGTCAGCAATTTCACGCAATGGCTGGCGACGCACCTCGCCCCGGCGGGCATCCGCGTGAACGCGATCGCGCCGGGGTTCTTCGTGACGCACCAGAACCACGCCCTGCTCTTCGGCACCGACGGCCAGCCGACGGCGCGCGCCAACAAGATCCTCAACGGCACGCCGATGAAGCGCTTCGGCGAAGCGAAGGAACTGAGCGGCACGCTGCTGTGGCTCGCCTCGGAAGCGGCCTCGGGCTTCGTGAACGGCGTGGTGGTGCCCGTCGATGGCGGCTTTTCGGCCTATTCCGGCGTCTGAGCGGAGAACCCACGCCATGATGCAGATCTGGATCGCCTGGTGCGGCAGCCCGATGGCCTGCTTCTCGTCCGAGGAGCGCGCCCTCGAGTACATCCACCGCCAGGCCAACGCCCACCGCTGGCAGTGCATCGCCGCGCCCCTGAACCCCGATTCCTTCGTCGCGCTGGCCGCCAGCCTGTCCGGCGGAGCCAGCGCCGTGCAGCACGGCGCTCACCACTGACCCCAAGGAGCTCAGCATGAAAATGTCTTTCCGCTGGTACGGCGATTCCGATCCCGTCACCCTGGAGTACATCCGCCAGATTCCCGGCATGCACGGCATCGTGTCCGCCATCTACGACGTGCCGGTCGGCGAAGTCTGGCCGGTCGACAACATCCGCCAGATCAAGGCCCGCATCGAAGCCCACGGCCTGGCCTTCGAGGTGATCGAATCGGTGCCCGTGCATGAGGACATCAAGCTCGGCAAGCCCAGCCGTGACCGCCTCATCGCCAACTACCAGCAGTCGATCCGCAACCTCGCCGCGTGCGGGCTCAAGGTGATCTGCTACAACTTCATGCCGGTCTTCGACTGGACGCGCACGACGCTCGCCAAGAAGCTCGAGGACGGCTCCACGACGCTCGCCTTCACGACCGCCGAGGCCGAAGCCATCGACCTGTCCAAGGGCATCTCGCTGCCGGGCTGGGATTCGAGCTACAAGCCCGAGGAACTCAAGGCCCTGCTCGACGAGTACAGCAAGGTCGACGAAGAGAAGCTGTGGGCGCACCTCACGTATTTCCTGCAGGCGATCATTCCGGTGGCCGAGGAAGTGGGCATCAAGATGGCGATCCACCCCGACGATCCGCCCCGCCCCATCTTCGGCCTGCCGCGCATCGTGAAGAACCGCGACGACCTGGCGCGCATCGTGAAGATCGTCGACACCCCCGCCAACGGTCTCACGCTGTGTTCCGGCTCGCTGGGCGCCGGGCCCGAGAACAATGTCGAGGCGCTGGTGCGCGAGTTCGGCGGCATGGGCCGCATCCACTTCGCCCACCTGCGCAACGTGAAGGTCAATGCCGCCGGCGACTTCGAGGAGACCGCGCACCGCTCGGACTGCGGTTCGCTCGACATGGCGGCCATCGTGAAGGCCTACCATGACACCGGTTTCGAAGGCTACGCCCGCCCCGACCACGGCCGCATGATCTGGGGCGAGACCGGCAAGCCCGGCTACGGCCTCTACGACCGCGCCCTCGGCGCCGTCTATCTGAACGGCCTGTGGGAAGCCGTAGACAAGTTCGGCGCCGCGAAGTAATCCCTCCCCCGCATCCGGCGCAGCCCCCGCACTCCGGCAGGAGGCGGGGGCTTTTTCATGGCCCCACGGCGGGCGCTGCCGTCGTGACGGCGGTCACCTTCATCATCAGGTTGCCGGAACCGCCGAGCATCTTGCCGAACGGGTCCTGGTGCAGCGTGTCGCGCTCGAGCAGCAGATCGAGATCCGCCGAGTACACGTAGCGCTCCTTCACGCGCAGGGCCGAGCCATCGCAGCCGCGCCAGTTGAGGCGTCCCTCCACGTCCACCACGACCACCGTCAGCCGCGCCGGCTTGCCATCGATATTGACGACGCGCACGCCACCGCTGGAACTCGCCTGGTAAGCCCCGTCGAAATCGCAGATGTGCTCGGGCGCATTGGTGGCCGGCGACGACTCGAGCGTCGTGAAGGACCACTTCATGCCCGGCGCGAGTTCGCCGGCCGGCTTCCAGTGCTTGATGCCGGCCGGTGCCAGATCCTTGCGGACGCCGTTCCGGATGACGGCGACGAGCGCCGCGCGCTTGTCATACACGTCGCGATTGTCATTCGCGTACTTCAGCACACGCTCCGTGCCGTCGTCCGACTCGACCAGGTAGGTCGCCGCCAGACGCTTGTCCCGCAGCGCAGGGGGCGAGAACGCATCTTCCTGCGCGTAGGTCTGCACCGAGACGCGGACCTTGTCGCCGGCCTTGATGCGCGCTGGCGCCGTGGGCGCGCTCTGGGCGAAGAGCGCGCTCGAGAGCAAGCCCAGCAGCAACGCGGTGACTCCGATTTTCATGATTCGACTCCCCGGGTAATGGATGCACAGGCGCCCCGGGGCGCAGGAGGCACCCGCGGGGGCAGTCCGCCGCGAATCAGGTTTCATCGTCCGCATGCGGTGCGGGGCGCATTCTTCACCCGCCGGCGCCATGCCGGTGGAATTATCCCGCGCCCCCCGCCACGGTGTTGCTTGCGCGCAACCGCGCATCGCGCCCGCCCCGGCGCCCGGACGCCCGGGCGGCGCGTCACAAGGTGTAGCGCGCCACCTCGCCGTGCATGCGCCGGGCAAGCGCGTCCAGCCCCTGCGCGGCCTGTGCGCCTTGCTGGGCGGCGGCCGCACTTTCCTCGGACATCTGCGCGATGCGCTCCACGGTCTGCGCCACGGAGTTGCTCGCCTCGCTCTGTTCGCGGATCGCATCGGTGATTTCCGCCACCATCGAGACCGACTCGCGCGCGCCGCTGCCGATGCCCCGGATCGCTTCGCTGGCCTGGCCGGCACGCGTCACGCTCTGGCTCACCTGCTCCACGGCGCCGCGCATGCTGTGCGAGGCGGTATGGGCTTCGTGGCGCATCGCGCCGATGGTCTCGGTGATCTGGCGCGTCGATTGCGCGGTGCGCTCGGCGAGCTTGCGCACTTCGTCGGCCACCACCGCGAAGCCGCGCCCCTGTTCGCCCGCGCGTGCCGCCTCGATGGCCGCGTTGAGCGCGAGCAGGTTGGTCTGGTCGGCCACGTCCTGGATCACCTTGATGACGTCGGCAATGCTCTCGCTGCGGGCTTCCAGCCCGTCGATGGCGCCCGCCGAAGCCTGCACCGTGTCGGCGATGCGCTGGATGTCGTCCACCGTCTGCTGCACCACGGTCTCGCCCTGGGTGGCCAGCGCGCCGGCGGCACCCACGCGTTCGTTGGTCTGCGCGGCGCGGTCGCCCACGTGGTTGATGCTGACCGTGAGTTCCTCGATGCTCGCCGCCATGCTGGCGGCCGAATTGCTCTGCTGCGACGAGGCGTCGGCAAGCCGCGACGCGGTGTCGGTGGCGGCGAGGGACGCCTGGCCCAGCTCGCGGGCCACGTCGGCCACCGAGCGCAGGCTGCCCTGCATGCGTTCGAGCAGGCGATTGAAGGCCACCGCGGTGGCGCCGAGTTCGTCCTGGCTGCGCACCGGCACGCGGTGGCGCATGTCGAGCGAGTGTTCGACGCGCGTCACGCCGTCGCGCAGTTCGTCCAGCCCGCGCGTGACCGAGCGCACGAGCCAGGCCGCCAGCGCGAGCACGGCCACGATGCCGACGCCGAGCCAGGTGAGGTTCAGCCACACGCCGCGCGCCACGGCGGCTTCCGCGCGGGCGTTGCCTTCGGCGACGAGCTTGTCGTTGTATTTCACGTGCGGCGTGACCGAGCCATTGACGTTGATGGCGGCCTTGCGCACCGTCTCGATGCCTTCCTTGATGGCGTCGGGGTCCGCCGCCCGCGAGGCGGCCACGAGCTTGTCGGCCTCTTCGAGATAGAGCGCGATGCGCCGCTTGTCCTCGGCGATCATCTCGCGGTCGGTCTCGGTCGAGGCCATCTTGCTGGCGTACTCGTCGGTGAGTTCGCCGAGCTGGGTCTTGAGTTCGGCGATGCGCTTGTCCTGCGCGGCCTTGCCTTCCTCGTCGGCCAGCACGTGGGTGAGCAGCGCCAGGCGCAGGTTGATGATGGCCCGCGTGACCTGGCTCAGCGTGTACTGGCTGGGCATGAGTTCGGTGGTCATCGTGTCGAGATTGCCCTTGACCGAGTAGGCCGTCTGCACCCCCGTGATGCCGACCGCCAGCAACGCCGCCACCGACAGGGCCACCATCGCCCAGAGGCGTCGCGCAATCGTGAGTTTCATGAAGTCCTCTTTTCTGTTCGGCCCGGCCCCCGCCAGGTCCCGATCGTCATATCGCATCCGGAACTACGGCCCGGACCCGGCCGTTCTTGAGGAAACGCCGCCCGCCGGCGGGCGGGCGATGCGCTGTCTCAGGCCGTGAGGCCGAAGGGCCACACGCGCTGGACGGTGCCGGAGAGGATCTGCCGCCGTTCGGCCGGGGAGAGGAAGTCCAGGTGATCGCGGTACAGCTCGACGATGCGGCCGTAGGGCTGGTGCGGCAGGGAGACCGGCCAGTCCGTGCCCCACATCAGGCGCTCGGGGCCGAAGCGGTCGCACAGCTGCTTGAACAAGGCCATGGAATCCGCATAGGGATACGTTTGGCTCGAGATCGACCACAGGTGCGAGACCTTGACGAACACGCGCGGAAAACGCGCCAGCGCGAACAGGGCGGCGCACTCGTCGGGGCGGTCGGGCTTCACGTCGGCCATGTGGTCTATGACCACGGTCAGCTCGGGGTTGCGCTCGATCAGCGGAACCAGCTGGGGCAGGCGCGGCGCCTCGGTCAGCACCGTCATCGGAATCTTCAGCTCGCTGCAGCGGCGCCACAGCGGCGGCATCAGCGGGCCCGCGATCCAGTCGTACTCGGCGCTGGCATAGGGGCTGATGCGCACGCCGCGAAAGCCGTCGCGCTCGACCAGCGCGCTCAGCGTGTCGGGCGCGGCGGGGTCTTCCGGATTCACGCGGCAGACGCCGAGGAAGCGGTCCGGGTAGCGCCGCAGCACGTCCGCCAGATAGCGGTTGTCCCACTTGTAGTGAATCATCTGGATCAGCACGGTGCGCGCCACGCCGTGGGCCGCCATGAGATCCAGCAGCGTCTCCGCCGTGGCATCGGTCGTGGGGGGCTTGCGGTCCGGCGAGAACGGAAAGGCCGGGTCGCGCTTCCAGACGTGTACGTGCGAATCGATCAGAAGCGGCGGGCGCGCGGCGCCAGGCGTCGCACAGCCCAGCGGTGCCGCGATCGCCCCGACGGCCGCGGCTTGCAGAAAATGACGACGGTCCATGCTGCCTCCCCGGTTTTCCTGTTGGACGCCCGCGCGCGGTGCGCTGCGGGGCGCCGGCTCCCGCACCCCCGCAGCGGGCCCGGACCGGCTCCGGACCCGCCACGGGGACGGGAACACGCTGTCATCCGCCAGCCGGCACGGGGCCGGCCGGTGGGTCGTCAGGCCTTCTGGCCGACTTCGAAGTTGGCCATGATCTCCAGCGCGCGCACGAGGCCGGAGTGGTCCCAGCCCTTGCCGCCGTGCGCGGCGCAGGTGTTGAAGAGTTCCTGGCAGCTCGCGGTGTTGGGCAGCGACACGCCCAGCGCGCGCGCGGCCGAGAGCGCGAGGTTGAGGTCCTTCTGATGCAGCTCGATGCGGAAGCCCGGGTTGAAGGTGCGGTTGATCATGCGTTCGCCATGCACTTCGAGGATCTTCGAGGACGCGAAGCCGCCCATGAGCGCCTGCCGCACCTTGGCCGGGTCCGCGCCCGCGCGCGAGGCGAACAGCAGCGCTTCGCCGACGGCTTCGATGTTCATCGCGACGATCATCTGGTTGGCGACCTTGGCGGTCTGGCCGTCGCCATTGGCGCCCACGAGGGTGATGTTCTTGCCCATCACCTCGAACAGCGGACGCACGCGCTCGAAGGTGGCTTCGTCGCCGCCGACCATGATGGAGAGCGTGCCGCCCTTGGCGCCCACTTCGCCGCCCGAGACGGGCGCGTCGAGGTAGCCGCAGCCCAGCGCCTTGATGCGCTCGGCGAAGACCTTGGTCTCGATCGGCGAGATGGAGCTCATGTCGACGACGATCTTGCCGGCCGCCAGGCCCTCGGCGATGCCGTCGGCCTCGAACAGCGCGGCGGCCACGTGGGGGGTGTCGGGCACCATCGTGAAAATGATGTCGGCATGCTGCGCGACTTCCTTGCCCGAGGCGCAGGCCTTGCCGCCGGCTTCCACGAGCGCGGCGGGCGCACCGCCCAGGGTGTGGAGATAGACCGTGTGGCCCGCCGCGATGAGGCGTGCCGCCATGGGCGCGCCCATGATGCCGAGGCCGACGAATCCGAGTTTCTGCATGTTTGGCTCCAGTGAAAAGTTCTTGGGACCGGCTCAGGACCGGCCGTCAGGCGGACCGCAGCGCGGTCCGGGCAATCTTGAGCGGCTGGAAACGCGCCGCGAGCTGCTCCGAGGCCCGCGCGAGCAGCGCGATGTCGGCGCCCACGGCCGTGAAGCGGCAGCCCCACTCGATGTACTGGCGCGCCTGCGCCTCGTCGCCGGTGAGGATGCCGGCCGGCTTGCCGGTCGCGAGGATGCGCGCGACCGCATCGTGGATCGCGGCCTGCACGTCGGCGTGACCGGGGTTGCCGATGTGGCCCATCGCCGTGGAGAGGTCGCCCGGGCCGATGAAGATCCCGTCGACGCCCTCGATGGCCGCGATGGCCTCGATCTGCGCGAGCGCTTCCAGGGTTTCGACCTGCACGATCACGCAGACTTCCTCGTGCGCATGCTCGTGATAATCCTTGATGCGGCCGAAGCGCGAGGCGCGCGACAGGCCCGTGAAGCCGCGCTGGCCGCCATGCGTGGGATAGCGCGTGGCGGCCACCGCGGCGGCGGCCTCGGCGGCATCCTGCACGTAGGGGATCAGCAAGGTCTGCGCGCCGATGTCGAGCACGCGCTTGATGAGCACCTTGTCGTTCCAGGCCACGCGCACGACGGGGCTCGCGCCCCCTTCGACCAGCGCCTGCAGTTGCTGGTGCAGGAGGAAGGTTTCGTTGGGCGAGTGTTCGGCGTCCAGCACGATCCAGTCGAAGCCGGCGCTGCCGATGACTTCGGTGCTGACGTGGCTGGAAAGGTGCGACCACAGGCCGATCTGCAGGTCGCCCCGGGCGAGGGCCTGCTTGAAGCGGTTCGGGATGCGTTCCATGTGCGCTCTCCGTCCGCTTACGCGGCAAGATCCGCGACGGCGGGGCGGGCGGCGCCGTCCGCAGCCATTTCGCGGCTGTAGTGACGGCTCGCTTCGACGAGCATGCGGGTGTAGGGGTGCTCGGGATTGCAGCCCACGATGCCGGCCGTGTCGAGCAGGTCGACGATGCGGCCCTGCTGCATCACGGCCACGCGGTCGCACAGGTGCGCCACCACGCCCAGATCGTGCGTCACGAGCAGATAGGTCAGGCCGTCGCGCACGCGCAGGTCGGCCAGCAGGTTGAGGATCTCGGCCTGCACCGAAACGTCCAGCGCCGAGGTCGGCTCGTCGAGCAGCAGGATGCGCGGCTCGAGGATCAGCGCGCGGGCGATGGCCACGCGCTGGCGCTGGCCGCCCGAGAGCTGGTGCGGGTAGCGCCAGCGGAAGCTCGTGGGCAGGCCGACCTTGGTGAGGATGGCGTCGATGCGCGCGCTGCGGTCGCCGATGCCGTGGATGGCGAGCGGCTCGGCCAGCGCGGTTTCCACGGTGTGGCGCGGATGCAGCGAACCATACGGGTCCTGGAACACCATCTGGACCTTGCGGCAGCGCGCGTAGTCGAGGCGGCGGCCCAGGGTTTCGCCATCGATGGCGAGCGTGCCCAGCCAGTGGTTGTACTGCCCGGCAAGACAGCGCAGCACGGTGGTCTTGCCCGAACCGGATTCGCCGACGAGGCCGAAGGCTTCGCCCGCGCCCACTTCGAAGCACACGTCATGCAGCACCTGGTTGGCGTCGCTGCCGGCACCGAAGGTGAGATTGAGCTTGTCGACCGAGATCATGGCCATGTGGATTCTCCTCAGGCTGCGAGCCAGGCGGGGTCGCGCTGGAGCACCGGCAGGCGCTCGCGGCGTTCGTCGACGCTGGGCAGGGCGGCCAGCAGGCCGCGGGTATAGGGATGCTGCGCATGCTCGAGGTCGGCCGCCGCGATGGATTCGACGACACGGCCGGCGTACATCACGAGCACGCGGTCGCAGAAACTGCGCACGAGGTTGAGGTCGTGGCTGATGAAGATCAGGCCCAGGCCGCGCTGGCCGACCAGATCGTCGAGCGTGGCGAGCACCTGCAGGCGCACCGACACGTCCAGCGCGGAAGTGGGCTCGTCGGCGATGACGATCTCGGGTTCGGTGATCAGCATCATCGCGATCATGATGCGCTGGCCCATGCCGCCCGAGACTTCGTGCGGATAGAGGCGGAACACGCGCCGGGGCTCGCGGATGCGCACGGCTTCCAGCATGGCCAGCGTGCGTTCCTCGGCCTCCTTGCGCGACACCCTGTGGTGCGACAGGAAGGCTTCGGCGATCTGGTCGCCGACGCGCATGACGGGGTTCAGCGAGTACTTCGGGTCCTGCATGATCATCGAGATGCGGCGGCCGCGGATGCCCTGCATGGTCTTCTCGCTGCAGGTGAGCAGATCGGTGGAACCGAACTGCATGGCGCGCGCCGTGACCTGCGCGCTGCGCGGATGCAGGCGCAGCAGGCTGCGCCCCACGGTGGACTTGCCGGAGCCGGATTCGCCCACGATCGCGAGCTTTTCCTGGCCCAGATCGAAGGAGATGCCGCGCACGGCCTCGACGAGGCCTTCGCCGGTGCGGAAGGCCACGCGCAGATCATCGACGTGCAGCTTGGGTGCGGTGGTGTTCATGGCTTGCTCCTTATTCGCTGCGCGGATCGAGCACGTCGCGCATGCCGTCGCCGAAGAGGTTGAAGGCCAGGCTGACCATCATGATCGCCATGCCGGGCATGGCCACGAGCCACCAGCACTCGAGCATGTAGCGGCGGCCGGCCGAGATCATGGCGCCCCACTCGGGCACCGGCGGCTGCGCGCCCAGACCCAGGAAGCCCAGGCCCGCGGCGGTCAGGATGATGCCGGCCATGTTCATGGTCAGGCGCACCACCACCGACGACAGGCACATCGGCGCCACGTGGCGGGTCAGGATGCGCAGCGGCGAGGCGCCCTGCAGCTGCACCGCGACGATGAAGTCGGCCTTGCGCAGCGACAGCGTCTCGGCGCGCGCCAGACGGGCGATGGGCGGCCAGGCGGTGAGCGCGATGGCGATCACGGCGTGGTCCAGGCCCGGGCCCAGCGCGGCCACGAAGGCCAGCGCCAGCACGAGGCCGGGGAAGGACACGAAGATGTCGGTGATGCGCATGAAGACGGTATCGATCCAGCCGCCGAAGTAGCCCGACACCACGCCGATCGTGAGACCGACGGGGCCGACGATCACGGTCACCAGCGAGATGATGTAGAGCGTGATGCGCGAGCCATAGACGAGGCGGCTGAAGATGTCGCGGCCATACTCGTCGGTGCCGAACCAGTGCGCCGCGCTCGGTGCCTTGAGCGTGTTGGCGAGATCCTGCGCGAGCGGATCGTGGGTGGCGATCCAGGGCGCGAAGGCGGCAACCAGCAGCAGCGCGAGGATCACGACGAGCCCGGCGACGGAAAGCGGGTTGCGCAGGAGCTTGCGCGCGCTGCGGCCGAGGTTCTGGCGCAGGGCCTGGGCGGAGGATTGCGGGGCGCCGCCGGGCGCCGTCTTGGATGCGGTCATGGTCATGGTGGCACTCATGTCAGCGGGTCCGGGGGTCGAAGACCTGATACAGCGCGTCGGCCACCAGGTTCAGGGTCACGAAGATGATGCCGATGAGGAGCACGCAGCCCATCACGGCGTTCATGTCGCCCAGCAGCAGGCTGCTCGTGAGGTAGCTGCCGAAGCCCGGCCAGGCGAACACGGTCTCGATCAGCACGGCGCCTTCGAGCAGGCCGCCGTAGGCGAGCGCCACGATGGTGAGCAGCTGCACGAGGATGTTGCGGAAGGCGTGGCGCCAGATCACCTCGCGCTCGGAGAGCCCCTTCACGCGCGCCGTGATGATGTATTCCTGCGAGAGCTGCGCGAGCATGAAGGCACGCGTCATGCGGGCGATGTAGGCCATCGAGTGCAGGCCCAGGATGCAGGCGGGCAAGGTGATGTACTTGATGGCGTTCTGGAACACTTCCCACTCGCCGGCCAGCGCCGAGTCGATCAGCAGCATGCCGGTGCGGCCCTGCACGAGACCGTCGTAGGCGAGGTCGATGCGGCCCGCGCCACCGGCCCAGCCCAGCCAGGCGTAGAAGATGATGAGGCCCATCATGCCGAACCAGAAGACCGGCACCGAGTAGCCGCAGAGGCTGATCACGCGCACCACCTGGTCACCCAGGCGGCCCTTGTGGGTGGCGGCGAACACGCCCAGGGGCACGCCGGCACAGGTGCCGAACAGGATCGCGAGCGTGGCCAGTTCGATGGTGGCCGGGAACACGCGGGCGATGTCGGCCGTGACCGCATTGCCGGTCAGCAGCGCGCGACCGAGGTCGCCATGGGCGAGGTCGCGCAGGTAATAGGCGAACTGCACGTAGAGCGGGCGGTCGAGGCCCAGCTGCTTGAAGACCTGGTCGTAGGTCGACTGGTCGGCATCGGAGCCGACGATGGAAAGCACGGGGTCCAGCGGCATCACGCGACCGATGAAGAAGGTCAGCGTGAGCAGGCCCAGCAGCGTCACCGCGACAATCGCGAGACGGCGCCCGAGGCCCGCTGCGCGGCGCGTGGTGAGCCCCGGCAGGCGAAGCGAAAGAGTGGTCATGTCTGACTCCGGAAGAAACGGTCAGGGCTGAAAAATGTCATCCCCACCCCGCCGGGGGCGGGGATGACCCAAGCATCAGCGTTGCTTGTAAACGTCGCGCCAGTGCGTGGTGGCGGCGGGGTGGCCCTTGAAGTTGCGGATGTCCTTCTGCAGCACCACGGTGTCGACCATCTGCGAAACGGGCTGGATGGCGCCGACCTGGGTGTCGTAGAGCTTCTGGATTTCCTGGTACATCGCGGTCTGCGCCTTCGCGTCCTTCTCGACCTCGGCCTTCTCGATCAGCGCGTTGATCTCCGGGCTGATGAAGGAAGTGCGCCAGCCCTGGAAGTTCGTGAGCTTCGCCGCGTCCGCGTTGTCGGGGTTGTAGACGAGCGAGCGCAGGCTGCTGTGCGGGTGCGGTTCGGCACCGCCACCGCCACGGCCGACGATGATCTCGAAGTTGCGGTCGCGCATCGCGCCATACACCTGGTTGCCGGTGCCCGGCACCACGCTGGCCTGGATGCCGCCCATCGCGAGCGTGGCCTGCAGGTTGGTGGCGATGTTGATGAAGGGCGGGTCGGAGAGCACGCGGATGGTGGTCTTGAAGCCGTT
>JAVHXQ010000062.1 GCA_031119555.1 Candidatus Dactylopiibacterium sp. | reverse complement strand
GGGTCCAGCCCACCGCGCCAGCGCCACCTTTCGATCCGAACGTGCTGTTCGGGGGGGGCGGGGGCTGGCGCTAGGGGATGCCACGGGTCGGTACGCGGCACGGGCGACCTCGGGGGGGCCGGCTGGGGAAGGTCCGTCTGCCTGATCGTGACACGCACGATGACGACGTTCAGTCGCCGTCAATCTCAGTCGTTTGGGCTGATGCATAAAAGCCCCCATCTGGCGCCTCATCTACGGGCCTGCCGCGTCAACGGCGTCTGTCGCGGATGTCGGCGCAAGCCGCGCCACGCTGCCGTCCGGCGTGAATAATCGTGTCGCCGGTTTACGCATGTCCGGCATGGGCGTTGAATGGAGACCGCGCGGCCCGGGCGGTCGCGCCCCTTTTTTCACGCAGCCAGCCCGCTTCTGGCGCAAGCACAGGTGCATTCATGAAGATCCTCCGCAAGACCCTGCTGGCCAGCCTGCTGGCGCTTCCGCTCGTCTCGTTCGCCGCGCCCGAGGTGGAGGTGGGCTTCTCGCCCGAGGGGTCGGCGCACCAGCTGGTGCTGAAAACGATAGAAGGCGCGCGCCACAGCATCCGCATGATGGCCTATGCCTTCTCCGCGCCGGACATCGTGCAGGCGCTCGGCGATGCGACGCGGCGCGGCGTGGAAGTCCGCGTGGTGGTGGACAAGAAGCGCAACGCGGACAAGGCCGGCCAGCGCGCGATCCGCGACGCCACCGCGCAAGGCGTGGCCCTGCGCACGAACGACCGCTACACGTTGCACCACGACAAGGTGATCATCGTGGATGACGACACGGTGGAGACCGGCTCCTTCAACTTCGCGCCGTCGGCCGAGCGCAGCAACTCCGAAAACGTGGTCGTGCTGCGCGGCCTGCCGGAGATCACGCGCCAGTACGTCGCGCACTGGCAGTCGCGCTGGGACGCCGGCGAACCCTGGGCCTCGCGTTAGGTTCGGGCGCCCGCGTCGCCATGCCAGCGGCGTAGCGCGCGCTGGAAGAACATGCTGTTGGGAAGCTGCAGCGTCACGCCGTTGGCATAGTCGCCGCTTTCCTGCAGCGTGGTGTAGACGAGGTTGATATCCACCACGCGGCCCTTGATGCCGGGCTCGCTGCCTTTCTCGACGAGTTCCACCAGATCGCCCGTGCGGAAGGCGCGCGTGGTGAAGATCAGCAGTGCGCAGAACAGGTTGGACAGCACGCTCCAGGCCGCGAAGAAAGCCACCGCGCCCACGGCCGCGAACCCCGTGAAGGCAGTCCACAGCACCGAGCCCGACACACCCAGGCGCTCGAGCGACCACAGCAGCGCGCTGCCATACACGATGAAGCCCACGAGGCGGCGCGACAGCAGCACGACACGCGGGGGCAGCGCATAGGTGGCCGTCAGCCCCTTGATGAAATGCCGCGCCAGCCGCGTCACGCACCAGGCGGCCAGCAGGATGAGCGCCACCTGCGCGAAGATGGACAGCACGTCGAACCATTCGGCGGCCCATTGCGGAAGCCCGGCCTGCAAGGCCTGCACAGAGGTTTTCATCGATCGGATTCACGGGATTGGCTGCGAAGGCCGTATTCTGACAGGAAGGCGCGCCGCGCAGACAGGCCGCGCGCCCTCCCCTCATTTCTTGCCGGATCCCCCCGCATGCAGCCCTCCACCCCCCTTCCCGCCGCCCGCCAGATTCGCATCGCGGCCGCCCTCGTGACCCGCGCCGACGGCCACGCCCTGCTCGTGCGCAAACGCGGCACGCACATCTTCATGCAGCCAGGCGGCAAGATCGAAGCCGGCGAGGCGCCCGCCGAGGCGCTGTGCCGCGAGCTGCTCGAAGAGATCGGTGTGCGCCTGCGCCCGGACGACCTCGCCTACGCCGGCTGCTACTCGGCGCCGGCCGCCAACGAGCCTGGTTTCAGCGTGCTGGCGGAAGTCTTCACGGTACGCACCGAAGCGGTTCCCACCGCACGCGCGGAAATCGAGGAGCTGGTGTGGATAGATCCGCTCGCGCCGCCCGCCGATCTACCCATCGCCCCGCTTTCGCGCACCTGCATCCTGCCGCTCTGCGGGCTGGGCACGACCGCCTGACGCCTTGCGCGCCCCCCCTTGGCGCGCGTCCCTTTCAAACGGGCAGCCCGGATGGCGTCGCCTGTCGGCGCGGTCTGACACTCACTTGGCGAGCGCGCCTATGCCTTGCAGCCTGTCGCGCCTTCTACGCTTCCCTTGCCAGCCCGGTTCCGGGCATGACTTGCAAACAAGGAGAACGCCATGGCTGTCAAAACGCTGCAGGATCTTTTCCTCCATGAACTGTCGGACATCTACAACGCGGAGAAGCAACTCACCCGCGCGCTGCCCAAGCTCGCGCGGGCCGCGAGCCACCCCGAGCTCGTGAACGCCTTCGAATCTCACCTGGAAGAAACCCACGGCCAGATCGAGCGCATCGATCGCATCGTCGAGATCGGCGGACTGTCGCTCAAGCGCATCAAGTGCGCGGCGATGGAAGGGCTGGTCGAAGAGGGCAAGGAAGTGATCGAGGAGGTCGCCAAGGGCCCCGTGCTGGACGCCGCGCTGATCGCCGCGGCCCAGAAGGTCGAGCACTATGAAATCGCCAGCTACGGCACGCTCGCGGCCCTGGCGCGGCTGCTGAACCAGGCCGAGATCGAAAAGCTGCTCCAGCAGACGCTGGAAGAAGAGAAGAAGGCCGACCAGAAGCTCAGCACGCTGGCCGAGTCGAGCGCCAACGCCGAGGCGCTCGAAGCCGGCGAGCCGCGCCGCCCGGCCCCCGCCACCCAGGCCGGCCGGCAGGAAGCCACGCAGCGCAGCTGATGCCGCCTTGCGTGCCCGCCTCCGGCGGAGGATGCGCATGCCCGCGGCAAGGTCGCGCCGGGCATGCGCCATCATGATCGTGAATCGGCGAATCAATCCGCTTTTGAAATCACCGTGCGTTTCATCACGAATGACGGATTTTCCGCGTCAAGGGAATATCCCCATAAGGTTTCACAGGTATTAACAGAAACTCGGGCGCATAAAACCCGGGCCGCGCCCCCGCGAAATTCAACGGAATAAAAAGGCGGGATGGATTATTAGATTTCATTTATGGGCGGGCGCCAGGCGGCCCGCCGCCTGCCCGCGCGATGCGCCACGGAAAACGGCAAGCGCGGCGCGCACGCACGCACGCACGCACACTTGCAAGGTCTGCCGCAGGGCCACCCCAGCGCAAGTGCACGGACGAAAAAAAGCCCGCCGTAGCGGGCTTTCCGGGGAACACCGGGCGATCAGAAGCGGATCATCAGGGTGTTGGCGGCCACGTCGAAGCGACGGGCCTGGGATTCGTTGTGGTTGCCGACGCCGAACTCGGTGCTGTTCGTGACGACCTCCGCCAGATAACCGGAACGCTCCTGATCTTCCGCGCTCACGAAAGCCTTGCGGGAGGGTTCGAATTCAAACAAGCCGAAACTGGGTACCATTTGAAGCCTCTCTTTCGTTCTCAAAGTGCACCGGGTCAGTGCTTGAGTTGAATGGTAATGAAGCCCCGAATCCTTTTCCAATCGGAGTGTTTGATTTTTCAATAAACGGTATTTTAAATCGACCGTGCGGCAAGGCTTTGCGGGTTTTTTCGAAGCTCCGACCCCATGGTTTACCCCAGCAAAAAAACTGCCGCGCGCGGGTTTTCGCCCAGCTTGCCGGCTCGCCCGCGATCGCGGGCTACATCCGGCGCGAGGCCCTTTCCCCGTTCCGGCGCACACCGCAGGGCGCCGCGCCCCGCGCCGGTGCCACGTCAACGAAAAAGCCCGCGACCGTGAAGCCGCGGGCCTGTCGTGCAAGCCGCCGCGCTCAGCGCAGGTTGCGAGCGTCCAGCAGTTGCCCCATGCGGGCGCTGCTGCCCTGCACGTCCGCGCCCCAGTCGCCACTGTTGTGGATGATGGTGGGGCGCAGCAGGATCACCAGCTCACGCCGCTCCGACGAGCGCGACTGCTGCTGGAAAAGCTTGCCCACGCCCGGGATGGCGCCCAGGAAAGGCACGCGCGAATCGCCGCCGTCCGACCCCTGGCGGATCAGCCCGCCCAGCGCCACCATCTGCCCGTCGAGCGCGCGCACCACGCTGTCCATTTCGCTGACCTGGCTGGAGGCCAGCGGCAGGCGGAACTTGCCGAGCTGGCCCAGATCGATTTCCTGCGTGACGCTCGTGACCTGACTCACCATCGGGTGGATATGCAGCGTGATCTTGTCCGCCTCGTCGATCTGCGGCGTCACATCGAGCGCGATGCCGGAGAAGAAGGGCTGCAGGGTCAGCTCGGGCGACACGTTCTGCGAGCCGTTGCTGTTGGTCGTGGTGTTGGTCGACACGCCGGTGACGAAGAAATCGTCGCTGCCCACCTTGAGCACGGCCTTCTGGTTGTTGAGCGTGGCCACGCGCGGGCTGGAAAGCACATGCACCTGGCCCTGCTCTTCGAGCAGATTGATGACGGCGCTGAAATCGGTCAGCCGCAGCACCATGCCGAACATGGAGCCGGCCGCGTCGGTGGCGTTCGAGATCACGCCCGGGCCCGAACTGCCGATGGGCGAGCTGGTGATGGCACCGCTCTGGTCGAACGAGGTGCCGCGCGTGAGATTGCCCACGCTCCAGTGGCGCCCGAAGGCCGCCCAGTTGATGCCGGCCTGGAAGCGGTCGGACAGCGCGACCTCCATGATCTTGGCCTCGATGATGACCTGGCGCTCCAGCGAAAGCTGCGACGCCCGCAGGAAGTCTTCCACGTTGGCGATCTCGGTGGGCATCGCGCGCACCACGATCACCCCGCTCTGCGGGCTGACGACCACGCTGCGGCCTTCGCCGTTACCCACGATGGCGCCGAGCGCAAGCTGCAGCTCGCTCCAGAAATCGCTCTGGGCCAGGGTGGTGATCTTGCTCGTGACGATGCTCGTGGGCGCGCTCTGCGTGCCGCGCGAGCCCGAATTGCCCGAGCTGCCCGTCGAGCCCGTGCTGCCGCTCGTGCTGCTGCCGCCGGAGTCGCCGACCGATCCGGAGAGCACCTGGATGTCGGACGAGCCCCGGCGCACGGCGTTGAGGTAATTCACCTTCATGACCCGCGTCTGCAGCGCGCGCGAATGCACGAAGATCTGACGCCCCTCGACGTGGTAGGTGTAGCCATAGAGCTGGCGCAGCGCACCGAGCGCCTCGCCTATCGTCACGTTCTTGAGGCTGACCGTGACGCTGCCGTCCAGATCGGCGGGCAACAGCATCGAGTACGGGGAGTCGGACACGATGGACAGGAAGACCTGGCGCGCCGGCGCGTCATTGACGACGAGATCGAAACGTCGCTCCGCCGGCCGGACCGGCAGCTGCGCCTCGGCGGGCGCGCTGGCGGGCGCGACCGGTGCGGGTCGCTCGATGCCGGCCGGCGCCGAGGCGGCGGCGTCCATCTCGCTGCGGATGTTTCGCCCCGCGGCCTCGTAGGGGCCGGAGCGCGTGGCGCATGCGCTCAGCAGGACGACGGAGAGCAGACTGAGGATGAGGGTCGATTTCTTCATGGGCGGGAACCTGCCGGGTGAGTCGGCGCGGACGACGCGGCGCCGGAACGGGGACGGATCTGGACCGGATTGAGGGACAGCACGACGCGGCCCTGCGGGCCGACGAGGCTGGCGCCCTGCCTGTCGAGCGCGACGAGGCGGTAGCCTTCCACGCTCTGCCCGATCGAGACCGTGCGGCCATTGATGATGGCCTGACGGTGGCTGTCGGCGATCAGTACGGACTGCAGTACAGGCAAGGGCGCGGCGCGGCTCTCGCCGGTCGCCGCGAGAAAGCTGGCCGGCGGCCGCAACGGGTCGGCCTGGGCGAGGCAGACGCCGGGCAGCGCCAGCAGTGCGGCCAGAACGGGGATCACAAGGCGAGCCATGCGCGCTCCAGACTGATGAGGGTAAGGGTCAGATCGAGCCGCGCCACGGGCCAATGCTCGGTCTGGATGGCGACTTCGCCCAGGCGCAGCCCCCACGGCAGCTTCTCGACCTCTCCCACGTAGCGCATGAGGGCGTTGTAGTCGCCCTGCAGGCTGAGTTTGAGCGTGTGGCGATACAGCCCCCTGGCGTGATCGCCGCCGGGCAGCGCGGCACTGGCGGGCGCGGTCGGCGCGCTCGCGAGCAGGTCCTCCACCGCCGTGCTCTGCATCGAAACGAAGCTCAGGCCGCGCTGGGCGGCGATCAGGGCGTGCAGCACGTCGTTCACGCGCGCGGGGTCGACGAGCCCGCTGTCGGCGCCGAGCAACTCGGCCTGCAACCCATCGAGCCGCGCATGGGCCTCGGCCAGCGACTGTCGCGTGACCTGATCGGGGTCGGCCGCAGCACCGCGGATCATCTCGACCTCTTGCGCATCGAGCACGCGCAGGCGCTGGACGTCCTGCTCCAGGCTCGCCTGCGCGGCCCGCTGGCTCGCCAGCGCCGGATCGATGACGGTCAGATACAGCACGCCCGCGCACACCGCCGTGAGCGCGAGGAAGATCAGCAGGCGCTCGCGCGGCGCGCAGGCATTGAACCGGTCGCTCAGGAGAAGCCAGATCTTTTTCATGGCGTGGCCTCCTCGGCACCCGAACTCAGTTCAAAACTCAGCGCCTCGGGCCCCTTCTCCCCCGTGCCGAAGCGCTGCCGCCCCAGCTCGAAGCCGCCGAAGCTCAGACCGCGAAACGCCGGCTGCGCCTGCAGGCGCGAGATGTAGGCCGGCACCAGCACGGCTTCCTGGGCATAGCCTTGCAGCGCAAGCGCCGGCCCCCGCAGCACGATGCGCTGCAGCCACACGCCGTCGCCGCTCGCCGCGGCCAGCGCGCGCAGGCTCGCGTGCGCGCCGCGCCCGGCCGACTCCGGCTGCAGCAGCGAGGATTCCACGCGCTGCAGCCGTTGCAGCGCGGCCAGGGTCTGGGCCAGTTCGAGCGTGACCTTCGGATCGCTCACCGGCAGACGCAGCGAAGCCTGGGTCGCGCGCAGCTGCGCCTCGCGCGCGGTGACACGCGCGTTCGACTGGGCGGCCACTTCGAGATAGCGCGCGGTGGCCGACTGCACGAAAGCGCCGATTGCCACCAGTGCCAGCGCGATCAGGGCCAGCGCGAGCAGCATGGTGCGGAACTGGAAGAACGGACGCGGCGGCAGCAGCGCCGGGTTGAACAGGTTGATCTGGGGCCTCATGCGCGGATCTCCTGGTCGCGCAGGCTCAGCCCCAGCGCATGCAGGATGGCGGCCTGATGATCGGGCGCGGGCGGCAGCGGGCAGTCATCCACGTCGAAGAGCGCATCGAGCGTGAGCAGCTTGACGGGCTGGTAGAGACTCTCGACGAGCAGGCCGTGCAGCTCGGCGGCATGGGCGAAGGGGGCGACCCACAACGCCGAGACGGCGCGCGCCGATTGCTGGCGTTCGAGCACGTCGAACGAGCGCTGCAGCTCGAGCACGAGGCGGTCGAACTGGTCGCGGCGTACCGCGGGCGAGCTGTTGAGGCTGCGGCACGACAGATCGAAGTGACGCACGAAGAAGAGCTCGCCGGCCTGGCTCGCGGTGAGCAGGCAGCCCGCCGGCGTGATCGCCAGCACGGCCGTCGCGCGGCCCGGCTCCTCGAGTGCGTCGGCCAGATTGCGCTGGGCCATCTCGGGCACGTCGATGATGTCGACGCTGGCGTTCCAGGGCCGCAGCATCAGCATGCGTTCGCGCAGCAGGGCGTTGGGCGCCGCCACGACGTAGGCCGAGGCCGGCCGCACCTCGGCTTCCGGCGACATCACGACGTCCAGCGTCACGTCCTCGACCGGATGGCTCAGCATGTCCTTGACGCGCCAGCGCAGCGCGGTGCGCAACTCGTCGAGCGGGACCTGCGGCAACTCGGACTGCACGAACTGGTAGCTGCCCGACTCCAGCAGCAGGCGCACCGCTTCGCGACGCAAACCCAGCCGTGCGGCGAGGCGTTCCAGCCGCGCCAGGTGGGGCTCGGGGCCTTCCACGATCTCGATGCGCGCAAGGCGCGCTCGCATGCCGACCGGCCCCGCCGCGAGGCGCACCGCAACCGCATGGCCCGGCAGGCTCGCGAGGTTCCACGGAGGCAGGCCGGTGTCCCGACGTGACGAAAACATCATCTGGCGTGATTCCCCTCTGGTGGCTGCGCAGGCATCAATACACCTCGCGCAGATAGATTACCGCGTCATTGCGCCGCACACCGTAGCGGATGCGCGTGCGCGGGTTGTCGTCCTGCAGCCGGCCATCGCCCACGGGCGGATTCGCGTCGCACGTTGCGCCCTGGTCGACGCCGTCCCAGTTGAACTTGAGATAGGACGGCACGTTCAGCGCGAGATCGAGGTAGCCACGCGTGCCGCCGCTGGGCGCGCTCAGCACGAGCCGCGCATCGCCCGCCGCCAGCCGCGCCGTGCCCCCCGCGGCCATCCCGCCCATGCTGGCCGTGACGCCCGTCAGGCTGTCATAGAGCCCGACGCCGCCGGTGCAATACAGCGTCTGCGCGCTGGCCGCCGTCGCGGTGCCGGTGGTGGGCACGACCAGGGGGGTCGCGCTGTCGTCGGTGCTCTTCACGAACACGCTGCCGTTCCAGTACTGCGCATAGGCGGGCACCGGCACCGGTGTCTGCCCGCTGCCGGAAGCGGACTCCACGCGCATGCGCCCATAGCGGAACACCACGCCATCATTCTGGAGCTGGCGCGCGTCGAGCACGGCGGTGGCCGGTGGCACCGCCGGAGCGAGCGCGAAGTTCGGCTCCTGCACCTTCACGCCATCGGCATCATTGGCGTACACCCCAAACAACGCGCTGAACGGCCCATCGACGGCGTTGCCGCTGCGCTGCAGGGTCAGGTCCACCGCAAGGTCGGCGCTGCCGGCGGCGAAGCTGCCACAGGTGGTCGCGGTCTTGGCGCAGGCCACGCCCAGGCGCGTATTGAGCGCGACCCGCGTGCCGGCGGCGTCGTACTGCGCACCGAACACGAGCCCGGTGACGCTGCTCGCACTGGAGCTGCTCGAACTGGAGCTGCTGGAACTGGAGCTGGCGCTGTACGCCGCCGCCGTGGTCAGTGACAGGCGCGCAAAGGCCCCCTCGTAGTTCCGGGTGACGTCGCCTGCGGTGTTCACCGCGTTCAGCCGGAACAACGCGCGCGCGGGCTCGCCGAGGTAGGTGAACGGGCTGGGCCATGTTTCCGGCGCATTGAGGGCGGTCCCGGTATTCAGGTCGGCGCGGTCGTTGAGTGTGACGTGGGTCACCGTGAACGCGGCAGGAACGAAACGCCCCGAGCGCCCTGTGCCGGAAGGCACCGTGTAGCCAAAATAGCCCCCGGAGGGAGGGGTGGCGGTCAGATCGAAAACGCCGA
Source organism: Candidatus Dactylopiibacterium sp. (assembly GCA_031119555.1). GTDB lineage: Bacteria > Pseudomonadota > Gammaproteobacteria > Burkholderiales > Rhodocyclaceae > Uliginosibacterium. The sequence continues at coordinate 8,427 of JAVHXQ010000062.1, read as the reverse complement.
CTTCGGAGACGCTCTGGCTGGCATTGCTGCCCGACCCGCCCGAGGTCACGTTGAGGGTGGCCGGTGTCGTGGATTGCGGAGAGGACGCCCCCGCTTGCGGCGCCACCTGCAGCGCAGACAGGACGATTCCGTCCTGCGCGTAATTGGGCGTCGTCGGCCACGCGCAGACATCGCTGCCGCTGCCCTGGGCCTTGCCCGTCACGCTCAGGTTGAAGGGCGCTCCGGCCGCGACGAACTTCGCGCAGCTGGTGTCGGCCGCCGTGCAGTTCCAGTTGGCCGTCGAACTGCTCACGCACAATCCGGCCGGGATGCTCACGAAACTGCCGCTGCCCGTCATCGTGAGCCCCGCATCGCCGTTGCCGCTGCTGCCGGTGTAGGTCGCGAGCAGCGTGAGCTGCCCCGCGTCGGCATAACCCAGCGGGATGCCGGTGGCCACGCCGCTGGCATTGAAGGCCAGGCTCGTGTTGGTCGTTCCCGCCACGCCGCCGGTGGCGATGCTGCTGCCATTGACCTGCACGGGCAAGGTGCCGCTCGCCGGGCTGGTGTAGTTCGCGCGCAGGGCGATGGTGCGCGTGACGCTGGCGAAGGCCGGCACGCATTGCAGCGCGTTGTCGGCCTTGCGCACCGCCGCGATGGAAAAGGTCGAGCTCACACCAGCGGTATGCGGCTGGGGAAGCGTCAGCAGCAGGCCGGAATCGGCAAACGCCACCTGCGAGCACGACACCTCGCTGCCGCTCACGAAGCAGCGCGTGGCATTGGCGGCGGCGGGCGTGGCGCTTGCCGTGAGGGTGGTCGCGCCGGTGTTGCGCACGGCCAGCGTCGTCGTCGTGCTGCCCGTGAAGTTCAGGCTGGAAGCGCCCCACACGCCCCCGTTGTTCGCCCCCAGGCTGGCCGTGACGGCGCTGCCCGCCAGCGTGCCGCAGCTGCTGTCGGTGCAGGCCTTGACGGTCACCGACGCGGGCGTGCAGGTCAGCGGATTGGTGATTTCCAGCCGCAGGTGATCCAGCGTGGGCGCCGGGGCGGCCCCGGCAGCCACGAGCAGGGTGGCCGAGGCATTGCCCGCTCCCTTGTTGATTTCTTCGTTGGTGCCGCTGTACTGGACGCCGATGTTGTCGCCATTGCCGGTCGAGGTCATCGTGAAATAGGACGCGTGCAGACCGGCGCCGGCGGTGCTCGTGCCCACACGGTAGTAGACGCCGGGCGTACCGCTGGCGGGCGTGATCGCGAGCGCCGCGTTGCCGACGCCGAAGAAGGCCATGCGGAAGGTGCCGGCCGGGTAGTTCTGGTGCACGTTGGGTGCGTTGCCGCCCGTGCCGCCGCCGGTCTGCGCGTTGCCGGCGCAGGTGGCGGTGTAGCCCGTGGCGCAGTCCAGCGGCTTGGCGCCGCGCAAGGCGTAGATCACGCCCGCGCTGCGCCGCAGCCAGTCCAGCGTGGTCCAGGTGTAACTGCTCGCGGCCGGCCCGGTGAGGTTGCGGTAGTACAGGCGCAGCTGCACGGCGGCGTTGCCGCCGGTGCTCGTGCCGGCCTGCTCCAGCAGCGTCCAGCCCAGGGGCGGCGAAATGGAGGTCAGGATGCCCGAGGGCGCGACGATCTGCGCCACCAGCACATCGCCGCTGGCGGTGCCTGCGGGGGGCGAGAGCGTGAGCGAGAGATCCAGCAGCCCGGACGTCGCGCCCGGCGAGCCGGCCGTGAGCGTGACGGCGGCCCCCGCCGGCAGGCACAGCAAGGCGATGCAGCACAGGACGAGACGCGCGAAGCTCTTCATCGTTCGGTCACCACCACGAGTTGGCGCTCAGTGTAGTCGCCATCGGCGATCTCGGCGCCGCCCGCCGGGCAGTTGCCCGCCGTGTAGCAGGCCGTGGATTCGATGCGCCACAGCGTGCGGGCCACGCCCGCGTCGGTAAACGGGCTGGACGTGCAGCTCCACACGACCCTGAACCCCGTCAGCCCGGGCAGCCCCGCCAGCGTGCCGCCGGGGCAGTTGCCGTTGACGCGCACCGCGTACAGACCCGCCTCGATGCCGGCGCGCGCGGCCTGCAGCGCGCGGGCGCCCTGCACGTCCTGCGCGCTGGCACGGTTGGAAGCGGTGCTGATGCGCACCATGAAGGCGCCGAGCGCGGCCATCACCACGATCAGGAAGATCGCGGCGGGCAGCACGAAGCCGCGCGGGATGCGCGGCGCCTCAGGGCGTGTTGGAAACCTGTATCGCATGGGAGAGAGTCAGGCGTTCGCCATTGCGGGCAAGCGTGAGCGTGAGCGCCAGCAGGCCCGTCTGGTCCATCGTGGCTTGCTGGAAGTCGACGGAACAGGCGGCCACGTTGTCGGCCAGTACCGCCACGTTCGCATTCGCGGGAAAGGTCACGGGCTGGCCCGCGGCGCGCGCGTAGCCGCTCACGCGCGTGAGCGTGCCGCCGGGCGTGCACACGAAGCTCACGGGTCTGCCGATGATCTGGAAGCGTCGGGCCGGGGAAGCATAGGGAAAGACCTTGGCCGCGAAGGTCAGCGTGCTGCCCGTGATGCCCGTCAGCACGGTCGTGTTGTCGCCATTCCAGGCGTTGGTGCCGCTGGCGCCGAGGTTGTAGATCGCCAGCTCGGCACCCGACGGAATCTGGCTCCAGGCGGGCGGCGCAAACCCCGCCACGGTCAGGCTGCTCATGCTCGCGCCATCGGCAAAGGGAGCCGCGCCGCAGTCGCCCTGCTCGCAGTACCGCCCCGCATGCACGACGGGCAGGAACTCGATGAACCACGCGCCTCCGCTCTGGCGCACGCGCAGGCTGTTGGGCAGCGCCTGGCGGACCTCGCGGGCCATGCGCCGCAGCGCCCCGTCGGCGGCATCCGCCATCGCCACGCGGCGTGTGCTGTCGAGGATGTTTTCCATGGGCCGCTGGATGAAGACCGCCACGATGGCCACGAGAAGGCCCGTGATGGTCATCACGACCACCATCTCGATCAGCGTGAAACCCGCCGTGCGATGACGGCGCGCGGGTTCAGGGCGAATTCGGCGCATGCCGGCTCCTGTAGCCCGTGAGCGTGATGGCGGTGTTGTCGGGGGCCGTGACGGTCACATCGATGCGCAACGCGGCGGAATTGTCGGCCAGCCCGAGCGCGCTGCCGGCCTGCACGACCGCGACGCTTGCCACATAGCCCGACAGGCCCGCGATCACGCTGTTGTCGGCGGGGTTGCGGATGCCATTCATCGAGAACCCGGCGTAGTCGCCGACGTTGTCGAAAGGCGTGGTCGAGCTGTAGCGGCTCTCGCCCGGGGTGGCCGCCAGCCCCTGCGCGACGTTGCAACCGGCGGCGCTGGTGGCCTCCAGCACCTTGGCGTCGTCGGGGTCGCACCACGTGAAGGCCTTGCCCGAGACTTCCTCGAGCAGGGCTTCGGCAATCGCGATCTGCTGCTTGACGAGCATGGGATTCACGCTGGCGAGCGCGGTGCGGTTGATGACGCCCAGCACACCCGCGAGACCGACGCTCACCACGACGATGAAGACGACGAGTTCAACGAGGGTGAGGCCGCGCTGTGCGCGCCGGCGTTCAACGGACATATCCGGTCTCCGCCTCGACCCGCACGGTCTGGCTCAATTCCCGATAGCTGATCACGAGACTCTGGGCGGTGCTCGCGCGACCGGCCGGATCGAAGGTGAAACTGGTGTCCGGCACATTCACGCCGGTGGGTGCTACGAAATCGAAGTCGTTCCCGCTGGCGGGGTCCTTGAGCGGGCGGTCGCAACTGGTGCTGCCGAACGTCGACGCCGTGGACAGGCCCAGACGGCCGGCGGCGAGCGTCACGCACACCAGGCGGCGTTTCGCCACGGCGGACTTCTGCGCGAAACGCAACGACTGGCGCAGCGACTCGGAATAGCCGAACACGTCGAAATCGCCACGCGTCATGAACCGCGGCATGGCGAACGCCGCCAGGATACCGATCACCGAGAGGGTGACCACGAGTTCAGCGAGCGTGAAGCCGGTGATTTTCTTCATCGTGCCCAACCTGCGAACCCGGCGACGGCCCGGCCGGGCCGCCGCATGACACGCCCTTCCGCCGGGGCTTGCCTGACGGAAGGGATCGGCCCGCCCGGAAAACTTCCGGGCAAGGCGCGCTTACTTGCAGTTGGTCGAATTCAGGTTGCCCAACGCAAGCACCGGAGCGGAACCCGCAGCGGCCGGAGCCGTGTAGGTGAAGCTGCAGGCGGAACCCGAGGCTTCGGCAATCGTTGCGACGCTGGAAGCGACCGTCGTGGTGTAGCCCGTCAGGCCAGCGGCGGCGGCGATGCTGTCTGCGGCGGGGTAGCCGTTGGTGATGTTGATGGTGGAACCCTCGGCATCGACCGTGGTACCCGTGCTGCCTTGTGCCAGCCACTTGGCGTGGATCAGGGCGCTGGCGGAATTCACCGCGCCCACGGCGCCGTTCATCTTGGCGATGCGGGCTTCGCTGCTCATGCCCACGAAGCGCGGCAGGGCGACGGCGGCCAGGATGCCGAGAATGACGATCACGACCACCATCTCGATCAGCGTGAAACCGGATTGCTTCTTCATTTGAAACTCCTCGTTTGTGAACTTTGTGAACATCAGAACCATTGATAGGCGGAAACGACCCTTAGATCAATTTCACCTGCCGTCACATTCTTTTCGATCCGCCAGGCCAGCAAGGGTGCCCTGGCGCCATCGAGCAAACGAAGATGCCGGCGACGCTCGGGGCGATAATATAGCGTCCCTGAGCGCTCATCGAAGCTCCATTCCGATGAATTTATCAAATTTACCAATCTGTGCAGCGGTTCGCTGACGGAGGGGACGGACGGCTCCCCGGGTTTCGTGACGTAGTTCTCACCCAGCAGCATGGGATTGGTTCCCACCAGCGCATCCAGCGTTTCGCCCGCGATCAGGCGACGGGCCTTCTCCAGACGCAGGGTGGTGCGCATCTGCGTGATGTCGTATTCCACCCGGGCATGCTCGGCGCGCTCCAGGAGGGTGTCGACGCGCTCGAACAGAACCCCCAGCAGGATCGCGACCAGCACGCCGACGAGCCACATCTCGGGCAGCGGCAGGCCGAAGGCGCCCTTGCGAAGGGCGGCGCGCGCCATCAGCGCTTCCCCAGCATCGCGCTCGAAAGATCCCAGATCGGCAGGAAGATGCCCAGCGCCATCACGAGCACCATCGCGCCAAGTGCCACGATCAGCAGGGGTTCGATGCGCGCCGACAGCGTGTCGATCTCGTAATCGACCTCCCGCTCGTACATTTCGGCTACTTCCAGCAGCAGGTCGTCGATGGCGCCAGACTCCTCGCCCACCGCGATCATCTGCAGCACCACGGGCGTGAACACCCCGGACGACGACGCCACGCGCAGGATGCTTTCACCGCGCTCCACGCCCACGCGCATGGCCTCGATGTGTTCGGCGAGAAATGCGTTGTCCACCACGCGCGCCACGACGGAAAACGCCTGGATCGCGGGCAGCCCGCTCGACAGCGCGAGCGAGAAGCTGCGCGCGAAGCGCGCGAGGGCAGCCTTGCGCAGCGTGCTGCCGATGACCGGCAGGCGCAGCTTGCCCTCATCCCAGAGCAGGCGCCCGCCCGGCGAATTGACAAAGGTCCAGGCGGCGAACCCCAGCCCGGTGGCGCCCAGCAGAAGCAGCCACCAGTAATGCACGAACCCGTTCGAGATCGCGATCAGCACCCGCGTCATGAGCGGCAGCGTGGCGTTGAAGTTGCGGAACACGTCGGCGAACGTGGGAATGATGAGTACGTTGATCGCCACCATGGCGGCCGCCAGCGCAATGATCACGAAGCTGGGGTAACGCAGCGCGGCTTTCACGCGCGCCCGCATTTCCTTGTCGAAGCGCAGGTGGTTGAACAGCGTCATGAAGATCGCCTCGAGGCGGCCGGTGGCCTCGCCGACGCGCACCATCTGCACGTAGAACTCGCTGAAGACACCCGTCGCGGCAAGCCCGTGCGAAAGCTCGCGACCACTGTCCAGACTGTCGCGCAGGCCGTCGAGCATTTTCGCGAAGGCCGGCGAGGTCGCCGAATCGCGCAGGCCGGCCAGCGCCTGCAGGATGGGCACGCCGGCCCTCAGCAACGTGTGCATCTGGCGGCTGAAGAACATGATGTCCTCGTCGCTCACGTGACCGATGCGCTCGCGGGCACGCTTGCGGGCTTCACCCGCCTGCTGCGCGCTGACATGCACGGGCGTGAGCCCGCGCGCCAGCAGGGCGTCGGCCGCCGCGCCACCATCGGCGGCCTCGAGATGCCCCTGCACGAGCTCACCCCGGGCGTCGCGCGCGCGGTAACTGAAGGTCAGCATGACGCCCCCTTATTCGTCGATCTGCGAAGCCACCCGCATCGCCTCGTGCACGGTGGTATGCCCGGCCAGCACGCGCGCGACGGCATGCGCGCGCATCGTCCGCCCGACCAGTTGCTGACGCGCCAGACGCGAGAAAGCCGGCGTGTCGTTGCCATTGAGCGCTTCGACGAGCGCGGGCTTCATCTCGAGCATCTCGTAAATGGCCTCGCGCCCGGCGTAGCCCGAACCGTTGCACTGGGCGCAGCCCGCGCCATGCCAGAGCTCGGGCAACTGCGCCTCGGCGCCCAGTTCATTGCGCAGCCAGGCCTCGTCGCCGGCCTGGAGCGGATAAGGCTGGCGGCAGGCCGGGCAGATGGTGCGCACGAGGCGCTGGGCGATCACGCCGAGCAGCGTGCTCGCGAGCATGTACTGCGGCACGCCCATGTCGAGCAGGCGCAGCGGGGTGCTGGCGGCGTCGTTGGTGTGCAGCGTGGACAGCATGAGGTGGCCGGTCATGGCGGCGCGCACGCCGACCTGGGCGGTATCGGCGTCGATCATCTCGCCGACGAGCACGATGTCCGGATCGTGCCGCAGCGTGGAGCGCAGCACGCGCGAGAACCCCAGCTCGATGCGATCGTTCACCTGGATCTGCGAGATGCCCGGCAGGCGGTACTCGACCGGGTCTTCGATGGTGATGATCTTCACGTTGGGCGCGTTGCGCGCGGCGAGCGTGGCATACAACGTGGTCGTCTTGCCCGACCCCGTCGGCCCGGTCACGAGGATCATGCCGAACGGGTGCGCGATCATGCGCTGGTAGGCTTCGAGCATTGCGGGCGGCATGCCGATGCGCGACAGATCGAGCAGGCCGGTATTCTGGGCCAGCAGCCGCAGCACCACCGATTCACCATACTGGGTGGGCATCGTGGAAAGCCGCACGTCCATCGCGTGCAGCTTGAGCCTGACGTTGAAGCGCCCGTCCTGCGGCAGACGCTTCTCGGAAATGTCCAGCCCCGACAACAACTTCAGGCGCAGGGCCAGCGCCGGGCCCACGCCGCTGTCGAGCTCGGTCTGCTGATGCAGCTCGCCATCGATGCGGAAGCGGATGCGCAGCTTCTGCTCCTGCGGCTCGATATGGATGTCGGAGGCATGAACCTGCGCGGCGTCTTCGAAGAGCGACTGCAGCAGCTTCACGACCGGCGCATCGTCGGCGCCCGCGTCGAGCGCCTCGTTGGCAAAGCTCACGACACTCGCGCCCAGATCGCGCTGCAATTCGCGCGCCAGCCCGGAGATCTCCTCCGTGCGCCGGTAAAGGCGATCGATCGCGGCGATGAGCTGCCCTTCGGCCACCACCGCGAGGCGCACTTCGCGCCGCATCGCGCGCGTCACCTCATCGTAGGCAAAGACGTCGGACGGATCGGCCATGCCCACCAGCACGCCGCCCTCCCCCGCCTCGAGCACCAGCACGCGAAAGCGGCGGGCAAGGGTTTCGGGCAGAAGCGCGGCCGTGGCGGCATCCACCTCGTGGTTGCGCAGGTCAACGTAGGGAATGCCAAGCTGACGGCCGATGGCCGTGGCGATGCGCTCCTCGGTCACGATCCCGCCATCGACGAGCACGCGGCCAAGCTTGCGGCCACTGTTCTTCTGCTGCGCGAGCGCGGCATCGAGCTGGGCGGCAGAGAGCAGGCCCTGTTCGACAAGCAGCTCACCGAGGCGGAACTTCTGGGGTCTTGCCATGCTGGATCCGGATCAGGAAGGGAGCGAACGCCGCGAGTTTAGCGCCATATGACGAAGACGACGCATGCCAGCGGGCGGCAAATAAGGCAAATAAATCAATATTTGCACTTTTGAACGCATGCCTTTGGCGAGAATGTGCAGCATGACACGCAGCCGGCGCAGGGAAAAACGAAACGCCCCACAGTCGAGGACTGCGGGGCGTTCGCGATTCTGGCGGAGTGGACGGGACTCGAACCCGCGACCCCCGGCGTGACAGGCCGGTATTCTAACCAACTGAACTACCACTCCATGGTCACGGCACACGGCCATGACCCATGCACTGCCGAGACGTTGCGGGGTCACTGCAACGCTCTTGGAACCTGGCGTCCCCACGGGGATTCGAACCCCGGTTATCGCCGTGAAAGGGCGGTGTC
>JAVHXQ010000089.1 GCA_031119555.1 Candidatus Dactylopiibacterium sp. | reverse complement strand
CGGCACGGGCGCGACGGGCGGCGCCGGCGGCGTGGCGCAGGAGGCCAGCACGAGCAGCAGGGCCAGCGCCCGCGCCAGGTGCTTCATGCGGCGGGCCCGCGCCCGGCGCCGATCATCCCGAGTGCGCAGGTCACGGCGGCGAACAGGCTGCCCGGGTCGGCGCGACCGCTGCCGGCCAGATCGAGCGCGGTGCCGTGGTCGACCGAGGTGCGCACGATGGGCAGCCCCAGCGTGACGTTGATGCCGCCACCGAAGGTGGCGAACTTGAGCACGGGCAGGCCCTGGTCGTGGTACATCGCGAGCACGGCATCACCGCGCGCGAGCTGATGCGGCGTGAAGAGCGTGTCGGCCGGCAGCGGGCCGATCAGCGCCATGCCTTCGCCCCGCAGACGCGCGAGCACGGGCTCGATCACCTCGATCTCCTCGCGCCCCATGTGGCCGCCCTCGCCCGCGTGCGGGTTGAGGCCCGCGACGAGGATGCGGGGCGCGGCCAGGCCGAACCGGCTGCGCAGATCGTGGTCGAGGATGCGCAGCGTGCCTTCGAGCGCCTCGGCCGTGAGCGCGGCGGGCACCCCCGCCAGCGGCAGGTGAGTGCTGGCCAGCGCCACGCGCAGCCAGGCCTGGGCCGGGCCGTACTGGCCCGCGAGCATCATCACGACGCGCGGCGTCGCGGTGCGCTCGGCGAGATATTCGGTGTGGCCGCTGAACGGAATGCCGGCGTCGCTGATGACGCTTTTCTGCACGGGCGCGGTGACCATCGCGGCGAACTCGCCGCTGCGGCAGCCATCGATGGCCACGTCCAGCGTGCGCAGCACGTAAGGGGCGTTGGCCACCGCCAGCCGGCCGGGCACGCAGGGCGCGGCGAGCGGAACGTGCAGCACTTCGAGCGCGCCGGCGGGCGGCAGCGCGCCGGGCGTGTAGTCGGTCAGCGCGGGGGGGCGTCCGCGCAGGGCGGCGCGCGCCCGCAGCAGGTCGCGGTCGCCGATGAGCACCAGGCGGGCGGGCCAGGAAGCTTCCGCCAGGGCCGCGCAGAGTTCGGGGCCGATGCCCGCCGGCTCGCCGCTGGTGACGGCGATGACGGGCTTGCGCGATGCGTCGGGCATGCCTTACTGGACCGGCTTGATCTCGACGTAAGCGGTATCGCGCAGCTGGCGCAGCCAGTCTTCGTAAGCTTCGTCGGCCTTGCGCTCGCGCACCGCGAGACGCGCCGCCATCTTGCGCTGGTCGGCCGTCACGTCGGCCTTGCGCCGCTCGATGACCTGGATCAGGTGCCAGCCGAAGGGGGTCTTGACCACGCCGCTGACCTCACCGGGCTGGAGCGCGTTCATGGCGCGCTCGAACTCGGGCACGGTATCGCCGGGCGAGACCCAGCCCAGATCGCCGCCCTTGGTGGAGGTGATGTCGGACGAATTGGCGCGCGCGAGATCCTGGAAGTCGGCGCCGTTGCGGATGCGCGCCGCGATGTCCTCGAGACGCCGCGTGGCCTGGGCCTCGGCGGTCACGTCGGCGGTGCGGATCAGGATGTGGCGTGCATGGGTCTGCTCGATCTCGACCTTCTGCGCGACCTGATCGCGCAGATCGCTGAGGCGGAAGATGTGCAGCCCGGCCGGGGTGCGCAGCACGGGGCTGACCTCGCCCTTCTTCATGCCTTGCAGGCGATCGGCGAACACGCTCGGAATGCGCTCGATGGGACGCCAGTCGAGCGAGCCGCCCTGCATCGCATCCTGCGACGCGGAATAGGTGGCCGCGAGCTTGGCGAAATCCTCGCCGGCGCGGATCTGGCGCTGGAGATCCTCGGCGCGTGCGGAGAGCGCCATCCACTGGTCGGGCGTGGCGGTTTCGGACGCGCGCAGATAGATGTGCTGGATCAGGTATTCGCGCCCCGCCGCATTCTGCGCGCCGGCCGCGAGCATGGCCTCGACCTCGGCCTCGGACACCGTGAGGCGCGGCTCGATCTCGCGCTCGCGCAGCCTGGCCATGATCATCTCGTTGCGGATGCTGGCGCGGAACGCGTCCCACGACAGCCCGTCGCGCTCCAGCGCGCGCGGCATGTCGGCCACCGTGATGTTGTTCTGCTCGGCGATGCGGGCGATCGCGCGGTCGAGCGCCACGTCGTCGGCCGTGATCGCGAGCTGCTTGGCGCGCTGCAGCTGGATGCGCTCGAGCACCATGCGCTCGAGCACCTGGCTGCGCAGCTGGGCCGGCGCGGGCACGGGGGTTCCCTGCATCGAGAGCTGCTGCTCGGCCTGCGTGACACGCACGCGGAGTTCGGAGGCGGTGATCACCTCGTCATTGACGACGGCCGCCACGCGGTCGAGTTCGGCGCCGTGCGCGTGGAGACTGGCCGACATGGCCACGACGGCCAGCAGGGCTTGGATCAGACACTTCATCATGGTCTCGGGGAACATCCAGATTGGTCAAACATCACGGCTGCGAGCTGTTGCCGAACGTCGGGTCGCCCACCGTGGGATCGTTGATCTTGCCATAACCGCTGATGCTCCGCTTGAGCAGGTTCACCGGGCTGGAGCCGACCGACGCGAGGCCGTTGAGCTCGAGCTGGATGAAGAACGCGTTGTTGCGCTTGGTCTCGGAGGTCACGAGCGTCTGCCAGACCGTGCGCAGCGCCCAGCAATCGCCCTGGAACTCGAGCCCGGCGACCACTTCGCTGGGCTTGCGGTCACGCAGGTTGAGGTCATAGCGACCCACGCCGTACCAGCGCCCCCAGAGCGGCCACTGGAACGAGAAATCCACGCTGCGGAACTGGTCGCGCTGGAAGCGGTAGCTCACCGAAGCGACCTTGGCATACGACGGCTGGTAACGCACACCGGCCACGGCGCGCTGCCACAGCCCCACGCGCGGGTCGTACTGCAGCGCGGTCTCGGCCCACACGTCGCGGTGCACGCGCCCGGAGGCGCCGCCCAGCACGTTCGCCACGCGCCCTTCGCGCGGCGTCTCGTCCGGCAGCTTCACGCGCTGGTCGGCGAAATAGAAACGCTGCGCCAGCGCCAGGCGCAGCCACTCCTCACCGGTCTCGGCATCGACCATGCGCGATTGCAGACCCGTCGTGAGCTGGTCCGAATCGGCGATGCGATCGCTACCCGAGTAAGCGTTCTCGGAGAAGATCTGCGCGAAGTTGAAATCGGCGCGGGCGGTGTCGAAGACCGGAAACTGGCTCTGGTCGCGATAGGTGGAGCGCACGTAGTAGAGGCGCGGCTCCAGCGTCTGGATCTGTTCGCGGCCGCGCCAATCGAGCTCGCGCTCGAAGACCACGCCCGAATCGAGCGAGAACACCGGCACGCTGCGCGTGAGCGCGGTGTCGCCCTTCGCGGTCGGCTCGTCGAGGTCGTAGCGCGAGGCGTGCACACCGACCTTGGGCGTGAGGTAGAAGGCCGAGGTCTGCATCGGATACGCCACCTGCGGGTACATCACGAAGCGCTGCCCATCCACCGCCTGGGGGCTGGAAAAGCTCGTGAATTCCGTCGGCAGGCTCAACGACAGGCCGTGGAAATCCGCCTGGCGCGCGGTCAGCGTGACCTGCGGACGGCGGCTGTAGGGCGCATCGCCCGACAGCACCTGGTAGCGCTGCATCATGACGCCGCCGGTGAGCCAGCTACCGCTGTTGTAATTGAGGTTGGCCTGCTGCAGCAGCGTCGATTGCGAGGTGGAGGTGATCTTCGAGCTGAGGTCGCTGAAGTAATTCACGTCGGACACCTGCGTGGCATCCACGTTACCCGTGAGCCCGTGGCCGAAATCCTGCAGGTGGCGCCAGCTCGCGACCGAGCGGGACTTCTTCTCGACCGTGTCCTCCGGCATGTACTCGCCCCGCAGCACGCCGCTCGATTGCTGGCCCAGATAACGCGCCTCGCCGCCGATCTGCACGCCGCGCTCGCTCATGTAGCGCGGTGCGATCGTGGCGTCGTAATTGGGCGCGAGGTTGAAGTAATACGGGATCGTGGCATCGAAGCCGGTGTTCGTCGTGCTGCCCACGGTGGGCGGCAGCAGCCCCGACTGGCGTCCGCCCGAGAGGGGGAAGTCGATCCAGGGCGTATAGGCGATCGGCACGTTCTTGAAGACCAGCGTGCTGTGCTGCGCCTCGCCCTTGTCGCGGTCGAAGTCGAGATCGAGGTCGCGCATGCGCAGGTACCACGAGGGATCGGGCGCCGGGCAGGTCGTGTAGGTGGCGTTCGAGAGCTGGTACTGGTTCTCGCCCTGCAGGCGCAGCATGTCGGCCTCGCCCGTGCCGCGCACGAGGCGCGTCAGCGGCTTGCCGCCAGGCGCCGCCGCGGTGGCCGCGCCGCCCGTCGGGGTGACGCGGCGCTCGCGCTGCAGCACATAGGTGGGCGAAGCCACCTCACCGTACAGCGTGTCGAGATTCACGCGGGCGCGCGGCCCTTCGATCTCGTCGCCGCCGCGCACGAGGCGCACCTTGCCTTCCGCGCTGACTTCGTTGGCGATCTGGTCGTAATAGAGTTTGTCGCTCGTGAGCGTGATGTCTCCGCGATCGAGGCGGACGTTGTCCTGCGCGACCATGTTCACCTGGTCGCGCCCGTCGATGCGGCGGGCTTCGATGCGCGTGGCGCGCGGGTCCAGCGCAGCCTTGGGCGCGGGCGCGGCCGGCGTCACCGGTGCCGCCGGCACCCGGGCGGGCGTTGCGGGGCGCGGAGCGGACGGTGCCGCGG
>JAVHXQ010000011.1 GCA_031119555.1 Candidatus Dactylopiibacterium sp. | reverse complement strand
GCCCCGCCGCGCCCCCCGCCACGGCCGCCGCGCCGCGGGCGGAAGCCGCCGCGCCCGGCGCGCTGGCCAACCCGAAGCCTTATGCCGAAGCCCTGCGCGGCTTCCGCAAGCACGCGGGCTGGCTCACGGTCTGGCAGCGCGACGAGCGCTTCCTGCTGGAGCTGCGTCCGCGTGATTTCGAACACCCCTTCCTGTTCACCACGCAGCGCAGCCAGGGCATCGGCGAACGCATGCTGTGGGGCGGCATGATGCTGGACTCAGGCGTGTCGCGCTTCGTGCGCCTGTCCGACCGCGTGCAGTGGATAGAAAAGAACACCAGCTTCCGCGCGACCGACGAAGCCTCGCTGCAGCACGCGCTGGACAGCGCCTTCTCCGACAGCCTGCGCGGCACCGCCCCCATCGTGAGTCAGCCCGATCCGGCCAGCGGCGCCGTGCTCGTCGACCTCAACGCGCTCGTGCTCACCGACTTCTCGGCCAGCGCCACGCACCTGCAATCGACCTACCGCCAGCCCTACCAGTTCGACCGCGCCAACAGCCGCATCACGCGCACCTACGGCAGCGCGCAGGAAAGCGTGCTCGAACTCCAGTCGCACTACGCGGCGGCGGGGCTGGCCTCGCCCGCGCCGGGCCAGCCCGTGCAGCCCAGCCTGCCCGCCACCCTGCCCGACGCGCGCAGCCTGTTCCTCGGCTTCACGCTGAGCTTCTCGCCGCTGCCCGACCCCATGCGCCCGCGCGCCGCCGATCCGCGCGTGGGCTACTTCCACACCGCGCGCCTGAACTTCAGCAGCGATTTCGCCGCCAGCCCGCGCGAACACGTGATCCATCGCTGGCGTCTCGAGAAGAAAGACCCCGCCGCCGCGCTTTCCGCGCCCGTGACCCCCATCACGTTCTGGCTCGACCGCAACATTCCGCAGCGCTACCGGGACACCGTGCAGCGCGCGATCCTCGCCTGGAACGCCGCCTTCGAGCGCGCCGGCTTCCGCGACGCGATCGTCGTCCGCCAGCAGCCGGAGACGGCCGAATGGCGCAGCGGCTCGCGCCTGCACGCCACCGTGCAGTGGTACCTGGGCACCGACAACACCCTGGCGATGGGCCCCTCGCTGGTCGACCCGCGCAGCGGTGAAATCCTCGACGCCGACATCGTGATCGACGACTTCCGCCTGCGCAACGCGCGCCGCACGGCCCGCTTCGCGCTGCCCACGGGGCAGGTGGCGCATGGCAGCGAGGCGGCGCACGCGCACGGCGACGACTGCGCGTTCGGCGACCAGGCCTGGGCCGAGCTCGCGCAGACGCTGGAGATCGCGATCCGCCGCGACGGCATCGCTCCCGACGGCCCGGAGGCGGAAGCGCTCGTGCAGGACACGCTCCATGCCGTCGTGCTGCACGAAGTGGGGCACACCCTCGGGCTGCGCCACAACTTCCGCGCCTCGGCCGCCTATACGCCGGCCCAGCTCGCCGATCCGGCCTTCGTCGCCACGCACGGTCTGGCGGCCTCGGTCATGGATTACCTGCCGGTCAACACACCGCTGAAGGGCGAGCGCCCCACCGCGCTGGTGCAGAAAGTGCTGGGCCCCTACGACTACTGGGCCATCGCCTATGGCTACACGCCCTTCTCGCCAGAGGCCGAAGCGGGCGCCCTGTCGGCCATCGCCGCGAAGGCCGACAGCGACCCGCTGCTCGCCTACGCGGAAGACACCGAAGCGGGCGCGTCCGACGGCAACCTGCTGCGGGCGGGCATGGACCCGGCCGTGGCGCGCAACGATCTGGGCAACGACCCGTTGCACTGGTTCCGGCGCCGCCTGCAGCTCACGCGCGAACTCTGGCAGGCGCTCGCGGCGCGGCCCACGCAGGGCTCGACCGAGGAAGCCGGACTGATCCGCGACACCGTGGCGCGCAGCCTGGGCCAGCTCGCGGCGGCGGCGGGCAACGCCGCCCGCAACATCGGCGGCGTGCATTTCACGCGCGTGCCCGGCGGCGGACGCGAGAGCTTCCGGCCGGTGCCGGCCGCGACCCAGCGCGAGACCCTCGCCACGCTCGCCCAGGGCTTCTTCCAGCCCGCCAGCTTCCGTCTCGATCCCGCCCTGCTGCGCAGCCTCTCGCCGGCCACGCTGGATGGCGTGCCGGGCGACTCGCTGCTGCCGCTGGTGGCCTTCATCCAGCAGGCCCAGGGCAGCGTGCTCGACCAGCTCTTCGCCCCGCGCCTGAGCGCGCGCCTGCTCGAAGCCAGCCTGCTCGAGCGCAACGCCTTCACGCTCGCCGAGCTGCATGCCACGCTGCGCCGAAGCATCTGGCAGGAACTCGATCAGGGCGCGGACATCCCGCTCATGCGCCGCAACCTGCAGCGCGGCCACGTCACGCGGCTGAGCCAGCTCATCCTCCAGGGCGGCAACGTGCCGGCCGACGCGCGCGCCATCGCCCGGCGCGAAGCCGGCGCGCTGCGCGACGCGATCCGTCAGGCGCTCGCCACGCCCGGGCGCGGCACCGAGGCACGCGCGCATCTCGAAGAGTCGCTCGCCACGCTGGACGAAACGCTCAAGGCGCCCCTGCTGCGCCAGGCGCCCTGAAAGCGCGCGCGCACTTGCCCCTGACCGCCCCCGGCGCGACAATCGCGCCTTCGGCCCGCAGTCTGCCCACCCGTTCCTTTCCTACGCACGCACCGTCCGTCCATGAAAAAAATCACCGCCCTGATCGCCGCTTCGCTGACCGCGAGCCTGATTCTTTCCGCCTGTGGCAAGAAGGAGGAAGCCCCCGTTGCCGCCGACGCCTCCGCGCCGGCCGCCGCGAGCAAGGTCGTCGTCGGTCTCGACGATCACTTCCCGCCCATGGGCTTCCGTGACGACAGCAACACCCTCGTCGGCTTCGACATCGACATGGCGCGCGAAGCCGCCAGGCGCCTGGGCGTGGAAGTGGAATTCAAGCCCATCGACTGGAGCGCCAAGGAAGCCGAACTCAACGGCCGCCGCATCGACGTGCTGTGGAACGGCCTCACGATCACCGAAGAGCGCAAGCAGAACATCGGCTTCACGGCGCCCTACCTCGAGAACCACCAGATCGTTATCGTCACGACCGCGTCCCCCATCCAGGCCAGGGCCGAGCTCGCGGGCAAGGTCGTGGGCGTGCAGGAAGGCTCCAGCGCGGTCGACGCCGTCAAGAAGGACGCCGTCAGCGCCCACATCAAGGAACTCAAGCAGTTCGGCGACAACGTGACCGCGCTCATGGACCTCTCCGCCGGCCGTCTCGACGCGATCGTCGTCGACGAGGTCGTGGGCCGCTATTACGCCGCCAAGAAGGCCGGCGAGTACCGCGTGCTCGACGACAACTTCGGCGTCGAGGACTACGGCGTGGGCGTGCGCAAGGAAGACACCGAACTGCTCGGCAAGATCGACAAGGCCCTCGCCGACATGAAGCAGGACGGCGCCGCCGCGAAGATCTCGGAGCAGTGGTTCGGCTCCAACATCGTCAAGTAATCCACCGCTTCGCGCGGCGCGCGGGCCAGCGGCCCGGCCCGCGCCGCAAGACACACGACGGCAGCCGGCCCCGCGGGGCCGGCTGTGCTTTGAAGACGAAACAATGGATTACATCCTCAAGATCCTCCCCCAGCTCATCGAAGGCACCGGCGTCACGCTGCAGGTCTTCCTGATCACCATCGTGCTGGCCGTTCCGCTGGGGCTCGCGCTGGCGCTCGCGCGCATCTCGCGCTGGCGCGTGCTCTCGGTGGCCGTCAATGGCTACATCTGGCTCATGCGCGGCACGCCGCTGATGCTGCAGATGCTCTTCATCTACTTCGCGCTGCCCTTCGTGCCCGTGATCGGCATCCGCCTGCCCGACTTCCCGGCCGCGATCCTGGCCTTCGTGCTCAACTACGCGGCCTATTTCGCCGAGATCTTCCGCGCCGGCATCCAGTCCATCGACCGGGGCCAGTACGAAGGCGCCAAGGTGCTCGGCCTGAGCTACCCGCAGACCATGCGCCGCATCGTGCTGCCGCAGATGATCCGCCGCATCCTGCCGCCGGTGTCCAACGAGACCATCACGCTCGTCAAGGACACCTCGCTGATCTACGTTCTCGCGATGAACGATCTGCTGCGCGCCGCGCGCGGCATCGTGCAGCGCGACTTCACCACCTCGCCCTTCGTCGTCTCGGCCTGCTTCTACCTGGCCATGACGCTCGTCCTGACCTGGGGCTTCCAGTACCTCGAGAAACGTTACGCGGTCGCCGATGAGTGAATTCATGATCCAGGCCCACGGCCTGCACAAGCGCTTCGGCGCCAACGAAGTCCTGCGCGGCGTCTCGCTCGAGATGCGGCGCGGCGAAGTGATCGCCATGATCGGCCCCTCGGGTTCGGGCAAGAGCACCTTCCTGCGCTGCCTCAACCACCTCGAGACCATAGACGCCGGACGCATCGTGATCGAGGGCGAAGTGCTCGCCACCACCGAGCCCGGCGGCCCCTGCCGCTACGCGCCCGACGCCGAGGTGCGCCGCCTGTGCCGCCGCATGGGCATGGTGTTCCAGCACTTCAACCTGTTCCCGCACATGACCGTGCTGCAGAACATCATCGAAGCCCCCATGACCGTGAAGGGCATGAAGCGCGACGAGATCGTGCCGCGCGCGGAGATCCTGCTCGAGAAGGTCGGCCTCTCCGCCAAGCGCGACGCCTACCCCGGACGCCTGTCCGGCGGCCAGAAGCAGCGCGTGGCGATCGCGCGCGCGCTCGCCATGGAGCCCGACATCATGCTCTTCGACGAGCCCACCTCCGCGCTCGACCCCGAACTCACGGGCGAAGTGCTGCGCACCATGCGCGAACTCGCCGAGGAGCACATGACCATGCTCGTCGTCACCCATGAGATGGGTTTCGCGCGCGAGGTCGCCAGCCGCGTGATCTTCATGGACCACGGCAGCATCGTGGAAGAACGCCCGGCCGCCGACTTCTTCGCGAACCCGCAGCACCCGCGCAGTCGCGCCTTCCTCGACAACATGCTCTGAGCCCGCCGCCGCTCCCGGACCGCACCGTGCCCACCGACAAGCTTCCCGCCGCCTCGCGCCCCCGCCGCATCGAAGTCCAGCTCACGCCCGTGGACAACGCCCGCCTGGCGAACCTCTGCGGCGCGCTGGACGAAAACCTGCGCCAGATCGAAGCCGCCTACGACGTGGCGATCGCGCGGCGCGGCGACCTGCTCACCCTGCACGGCGAGCTGCCCCGCCTGCATGCCGCGCGTGCCGCGCTGCAGGAGTTCTACCGGCGCGCCGACAAACCGCTCACGGTCGAAGACCTCCAGCTCGGTCTCATCGAACTCGCCAAGCACGACGACACCAGCCCCGCCGCGCCCACCCTGCTCACCCGGCGCAGCGAACTGCACGGCCGCACGCCGCGCCAGAACGAATACCTGCGCGCGATCCAGAACCACGACATCACCTTCGGCCTCGGGCCGGCCGGCACCGGCAAGACCTACCTCGCCGTGGCCTGCGCGGTGGACGCCTTCGAGCGCCAGCAGGTCACGCGCATCATCCTCACGCGCCCGGCGGTCGAGGCGGGCGAGCGCCTGGGCTTCCTGCCCGGCGATCTCACGCAGAAGGTCGACCCCTACCTGCGCCCGCTCTACGACGCCCTCTACGACCTGATGGGCTTCGACCGCGTGGCCAAGATGTTCGAACGCCAGTGCATCGAGATCGCCCCGCTCGCCTTCATGCGCGGCCGCACGCTCGCGAACGCCTTCGTGATCCTCGACGAAGCACAGAACACCACGCCCGAGCAGATGAAGATGTTCCTCACCCGCATCGGCATCGGCTCGCGCGCCGTCGTCACCGGCGACCTCACGCAGATCGACCTGCCGCGCGGCCACAAGAGCGGCCTGCTCGACGCCGCGCGCACGCTGGCCGACGTGCGCGGCATCGCCTTCACGCAATTCACCAAGGAAGACGTGGTGCGGCATCCCCTCGTGGCGCGCATCGTGGACGCCTACGAGCGCGCCGCCGCGCGCCAGGCCGGCGGGGAGTCCTGAGCATGCGCGCCATGATCCTGGCCGCGGGCCGCGGCGAACGCATGCGCCCGCTCACCGACGCCTGCCCCAAGCCCCTGCTCGAAGCCGGCGGCAAACCCCTCATCGTGTGGCACATCGAAGCGCTCGCGCGCGCCGGCATCCGCCGCATCGTGATCAACCACGCGCACCTGGGCCACCTCATCGAAGCCGCGCTCGGCAGCGGCCAGCGCTGGGGCGTGGAGATCCGCTACTCGCCCGAGCAGACCGCCCTCGAAACCGCCGGCGGCATCGTCACCGCGCTGCCGCTGCTCGATGCCACGGACGCCGTCGGCGCCCCCTTCCTGGTCATCAACGGCGACGTGTTCTGCACGCTCGACTACGCCACCTTCTGCGCGCGCGCGCTGGCCCGCATCACGCAGGGACGCCATGCCCACCTCGCGCTCGTCGACAACCCGCCCCACCACCCCGACGGCGATTTCGTGCTCGACGCGAGCGGCCAGCTGCGCCGCGACGGCGGCAGCGCGCTGACCTACGCCGGCATCGGCGTCTATCGCCCCGAACTCTTCGCGGGCCTGCCCGCGCACGCGCCGGCGCGCCTCGCCCCGCTGCTCTTCGACGCCATCGCCGCGGGCCGCCTCAGCGGCGAGCACCTGCGCACGCGCTGGGAAGACGTCGGCACGCCGCAGCGCCTCGCGGCGCTGGACGCGGAACTCGCGACGCCGGGTTGAGCCGCGCGCCAAGGGGCCGGACAATGGCAGTTCAAGGAGAAACATGACAGTGAATTTCGATGCCCGCCCCCACCTCGCCCGCCGCGCCCGCCTCGCAGACACCCTGCGCGAAGCCGGCGGCGGCGTCGCCATCCTCGCCACCGCCCCCGAGCGGCGGCGCAACCGCGACAGCGACTTCCCCTACCGCCACGACAGCTACTTCTACTACCTCACGGGTTTCACCGAGCCCGAAGCCGTGCTCGTGCTCGTGGCGACCGCCGCCGAAACCCGGAGCCTGCTGTTCTGCCGCGCCAAGAATGAAGAGCACGAAATCTGGGAAGGCTTCCGCTTCGGCCCCGCCGCCGCCGCCGAATGCTTCGCCTTCGACGAGGCCGCGCCCATCGACACGCTGGACGAACGCCTGCCCGAGCTCATCGCCAACCAGCCCGCGCTGTGGTTCTCGATGGGCGACGACCCCGCCTGGGACGCGCGCCTGCTCGCCGCGCTGAACCGCGTGCGCGAAGGCGCGCGCAACGGCGTGAGCGCGCCCGACCGCCTCTGCGACGTGCGCACCCCGCTCGACGCGATGCGCCTCATCAAGGACGCCAGCGAGATCGAACTCATGCGCCGCGCCGCCGACATCACCGCGGCCGCCCACGTGCGCGCCATGCAGGCCGTGCGGCCGGGCATGCACGAATACTCGCTCGAAGCCGAGCTGCTGCATGAATTCCGCCGCCAGGGCGCCGAGTACCCCGCCTACCCGTCCATCGTCGCCGCCGGCGCCAACGCCTGCGTGCTGCACTACACCGCCAACAACGGCGCGCTGCGCGACGGCGAGCTGGTCATGATCGACGCCGGCTGCGAATACCGCAGCTATGCCGGCGACATCTCGCGCACCTTCCCCGTGAATGGCCGCTTCGAGGGCGCGGCGCGCGACGTCTATGCGCTGGTGCTCTCGGCGCAGAAAGCCGCGATCGCCGAATGCACGGTCGGCAAGCGCTTCAACGACCCGCACGACACCGCCGTGCGCATCCTCTCGCAAGGCATGCTCGATCTGGGCCTGCTGCGCGGCAGCCTCGACGAAGTGCTCGAAACCAGCGCCTTCCGCCGCTTCTACATGCACCGCACCAGCCACTGGCTGGGCCTGGACGTGCACGACTGCGGCGAGTACAAGAGCGACGGCGAATGGCGCGCGCTGGAAGCCGGCATGGTGCTCACGATAGAACCGGGTTGCTACATCCGCCCCGCCGACGACGTGCCCGAGGCCTTCTGGAACGTCGGCGTGCGCATCGAGGACGACGTGCTCGTCACCGGCGTGCGCCCCGACGTGCTCACGAGCGCGGCGCCGAAAAGCATCGCCGACGTGGAATCCTGCATGGCGGCGGGCCGCGACTGATGCGCTTCCGGATCACCTTCCGCGGCGAACTGCTGCCCGGCGCCGATCCCGCCGCCGCGCGCGAACACGCCCGCCAGATGCTGGGGCTGGACGCCGCGCGGCTGGACGCGTTCTTCTCGGGCCGCCTCGTGGTGCTCAAGCGCGGCCTCGACGCCGCCGCGCTCGCCCCCTATCTGGAGCGACTCAGCGCGGCCGGCCTCAGCGTGCAGGCCGAGGCGGAGACAGAAGCCGGAGCCGCATCCCCGGCCGCCCCGGCCGCCGTGCGCGAACCGGCCACGCCGCTCCCGCCGCCGCCCGCCGCACAAACACCCGGCCCCGTCACGCCCGCCGCCGACGCGCCCCCTCCCCCGCCCGACGACATCACCTGCCCGCGCTGCGGCGAACGCCAGCCGCGCCGCACGCTGTGCCGCGGCTGCGCGCTCGACATCCCCCGCTACCTCGCCGCGCAGGCCGGCATCGACGCCGAACGCCGCGCCGAAGCCAACGCCGCGCGCGAAGCGGCGCTCATCGAGCGCGGCCTGCGCCCGCTGCCCCACGACGACGAAGCCCGCGTGGCGCTGCTCGGCTTCTCGTTCCACGGCCGCATGCGCCGGCGCACCTATCTGCTCGCGGGCGCCCTGCAGTTCTGCGTACTGCTGCTCGCCCTCCATTTCCTGCTCTTCGTCGCCACGCATGTCGCGTCGGCTCCGCTGCTCATCGCGCTGCTCGTGATCGGCACGCCGGCAGTGCTGGTCTGGAGCCTGCGCCTCGTCGCGCTGCGCTGCCACGACCTGGGCTGGAGCGGCTGGTGCTCACTGCTCGTGCTGGTGCCGGTGGTCAATCTCGCGGCATGGCTGGTCCTGCTCCTGCTGCCCGGGCAGAAGCACGACAACGACTACGGCCCGCGCCCGCCGCCCACCCCGTGGCTGTTCGCGATCGCCGGCGTCGTCGTCAGCATCGTGCTGGGCATCGTGAGCAACCAGCGCCTCAACACCCCCGACAACGGCCTCGTCCAGGTGATGCGCGACGCGCCGGCCACCCCCGCCGCGCCCGCCGGCCGCTACGCCGCCCACAACCGCGTCGTCATGTATTCGCTGACGACCTGCCCGTGGTGCCGCGAGAAGCGCGAGCAGCTCACCGCCGCGGGCGTGCCCTTCACCGAGCTTTTCCTCGACACCGACGTGGCGGCGATGCGGGCGTTCGAAGCGCGTCTGCGCGAGGCCGGCCATCGCGGTGGCGTCGGCACGCCGAGCTTCGAGATCAACGGCGAGCTGCTGCTCAACAACCCGCCGCTGGACGTCGTGCTCGCCCGACTCGCGCCCTGAGGAGCCCGCCATGAACGCAGCCGCCCGCCTGTCCATCGCCATCAGCGGCGCCGGTCCGCTCGGCCTCGTGAGCGCGCTCGCGCTCGCGCGCCAGGGGCACACCGCCACGCTCTTCGACGCGCGAGCGCCCGCTGCCGCCGAGGCCGACACGCGCACGCTCGCGCTCTCGCACGGCAGCCGCGAACTGCTCGAACGGCTCGACGCGTGGCCCGCGCAGGCGGCCACGCCGATCCAGCGCATCCTCGTCTCGCAGCAGGGTGCCGCCGGGCGCACGCGGCTCGACGCCGCCGAGCACCGCCTGCCCGCGCTGGGCTACGTCGTCGGCGCGGCCGCGCTCGCCGCCACGCTGCGCGCGCGCGTCGAGGCTACCGGCCTGACCATACACGCCGGGCACCGGCTCGAAGACGCCACCGCCGACACGCAGGGCATGCGCCTGCACTTCGCGACGGCCGACGGCCCACGGCTCCGCGAGGCCAGCCTGCTGCTGCGCTGCGAAGGTTTCATCCCCGCAGCCGAAGCCACGCGTTGCCACGACTACGACCAGCATGCGCTGATCGCGCGGGTCACGCCCGCCGAACCGCACGCAGCGCTTGCCCACGAACGCTTCACGGCGCGCGGGCCCCTCGCGCTGCTGCCCTGCGGCAGCGATTACGCGCTGGTGTGGACGGTGCCGGCCGCCGAGGCCGCGCGCCTCATGGCGGCCCCCGCGAACGCCTGGCTCGAACCGCTGAACGCCGCGCTCGACGGCCTCGTGCGGCTCGTCGCGGTGACGGAGCGCGCGCATCATCCGCTCGGTCTGCGCATGCGCCGGCACATCACCGCGCCGCGCTGCGTGTGGCTGGGCAACGCCGCGCAGACGCTCCACCCCGTCGCGGGCCAGGGCTTCAACCTCGCGCTGCGCGATGCCTGGGAGCTCGCCGACACGCTGCGCCACGCCGCCGATCCGGGCGCCCCCGCGCTGCTCGCGCGCCACGCGGCGCGGCGCCGGCTCGACCGCGAAGGCGCGGCCACCTTCACCGATCTCGTCGTGCGCGGCTTCTCGAACACGCTGCCCGGCCTGCCCACGCTGCGCGGGCTGGGGCTCACGGCGCTGGATCTGGTGCCGCCGCTGCGCCACTTCGTGGCCCGCCGCATGATCTACGGCGCGCGTGCCTGGCCCTGACCGGCCCGCGCCCGGCCTTCCTTCGCGCACGCCATCGCCATGAACCTCCACCTTCTCCGCATCTTCGCCGCCGTCGTCGAACAGAAGAGCTTCTCGCGCGCCGGCGAAGTCCAGGGCGTGAGCCAGCCGGCGGTCTCCAAGGCCGTGCGCGAACTCGAGGACCAGCTCCAGGTGGTGCTGCTCGAACGCGGCGGCCGCAGCTTCCGCACGTCCGAAGCCGGCCAGATGCTCTACAAGTACGCGCGCGGCATCTTCGCGATGGAGCGCGCAGCCATCGAGGCCGTGCAGGCGTATTCGGAACTGGAGCGCGGCAGCCTCACGATAGGCGCCTCCACCACCATCGCGGCGTGGTGGCTGCCGCAGTACGTCGCCGAATTCTCGCGCCAGCACCCCGGCGTCAGGGTCCGCCTGCTTTCGGGCAACACGCGCCAGGTCGCGCAGTGGCTGCTCGATTGCGACATCGACGTCGCGCTCGTCGAGGGCGTCATCGAGGACGAACGCCTCGAAGTCCGCCCGTGGCGCAGCGAGACCATGCTCATCGTGGCCCGTGCCGGCAGCTTCGCTCCCCAGCGCAAGGTCCACGCGGCCGAGCTTTCGAATCGTCTGTGGCTGCTGCGCGAACCCGGCTCCGGCAGCCGCAGCGTGGTCGAGACCGAAATGGCGCGCCTGGGCATCACCCCCTCGCGCACGCTGGAAGCTGGCAGCAACGAGATCATCGTGCAGATGGCCTGCGCCGGCCTGGGCATCGGCCTCGTGCCGCAGGCGGCCGCCGCCGACGCGATCGCGCTGGGACGCCTGCAGGCGGTGGAGATCGCCGAAGGCGAGATCCGCCGCGAACTCTTCCGCCTGCGTCTGCCGCGCCGCCCCGTGAGCCAGGGCGCGCTCGCCTTCGAAGCCCTGATCGGCTGACGCGCCCCGCGCGGCGGCATTCGCTGGCACACTCCGCTACCCCGACCCGAAGGAGAAAAACCATGCAACCGACCCCCATCAAATCCCGTGCCGCCGTGGCCTTTGCCGCCGGCGAACCGCTGCGGATCGTCGAAGTGGACGTCGAGCCGCCGCGCGCGGGTGAGGTGCGCGTGCGCATCGTCGCCACCGGCGTGTGCCACACCGACGCCTTCACGCTCTCGGGCGACGACCCCGAAGGCATCTTCCCCGCGATCCTCGGCCATGAAGGCGGCGGCATCGTGGAAGCCGTCGGCGAGGGCGTCACCTCGCTGGCCGTGGGCGACCACGTGATTCCGCTCTACACGGCCGAGTGCCGCGCGTGCAAGTTCTGCCGCTCCGGCAAGACCAATCTCTGCCAGGCCGTGCGCGCCACCCAGGGCAAGGGGCTGATGCCCGACGGCACCACGCGCTTTTCGTACCAGGGCCAGCCGATCTACCACTACATGGGCTGCTCGACCTTCTCGGAATACACCGTGCTGCCGGAGATCTCGCTCGCGAAGATCCCGCCGGACGCGCCGCTCGAAAAGGTCTGCCTGCTCGGCTGCGGCGTGACCACCGGCATCGGCGCCGTGCTCAACACCGCGAAGGTCACCGAAGGCGCCACGGTGGCGATCTTCGGCCTCGGCGGCATCGGCCTGGCGGCCATCATCGGCGCCCGCATGGCCAAGGCCGGCCGCATCATCGCCGTCGACATCAACCCCGCCAAGTTCGGGATCGCGCGCGAACTCGGCGCGACCGACTGCGTGAATCCCCGCGACACCGACCGCCCGATCCAGGACGTGATCGTGGACATGACCGACGGCGGCGTGGACTACTCCTTCGAATGCGTCGGCAACGTCAAGCTCATGCGCGCCGCGCTGGAGAGCTGCCACAAGGGCTGGGGCGAATCGACCATCATCGGCGTCGCGGGCGCCGGCCAGGAGATCGCCACGCGGCCGTTCCAGCTCGTGACCGGGCGCGTCTGGCGCGGTTCGGCCTTCGGCGGCGTGCGCGGCCGCACCGAGCTGCCGGCCTACGTGAAGAAAGCGCAGAGCGGCGAGATCCCGCTCGACGTGTTCATCACGCACAACATGCCGCTCGCGGACATCAACCACGCCTTCGAGCTCATGCACGAAGGCAAGAGCATCCGCAGCGTCGTGCATTTCTGAGGAGGCTCGCCATGACCCTCGAAACCCTCGCGCGCAACCGCAGCTGCGACGGCTGGCATCTGCGCTGCCGCCACCGCTCGGCCACGCTGGCCTGCGACATGACCTTCGCGGTCTACCTGCCGCCGCAAGCCGCGCACGGCGCGCGCCTGCCCGTGCTCTACTGGCTGTCGGGCCTGACCTGCACCGACGAGAACTTCATGCAGAAAGCCGGCGCCCACCGGCTCGCGGCCGAGCTGGGCCTGATCCTCGTCGCCCCCGACACCAGCCCGCGCGGCGACGGGGTGCCGGGCGACCCCGACGGCGCCTGGGATTTCGGTCACGGCGCAGGCTTCTACCTGAACGCCACCCAGGCTCCGTGGGCCACGCATTACCGCATGCACGACTACGTGGTGCATGAGTTGCCCGCGCTCGTCGAGGCGAACTTTCCGGCCTCGGCCGCGCGCGGCATCGCGGGGCACTCGATGGGCGGGCACGGCGCGCTGGTCTGCGCGCTGCGCAACCCCGGCCACTACCGTTCGGTCTCGGCTTTCGCGCCGATCTGCGCGCCCAGCGACTGCCCGTGGGGCGAGAAAGCCTTCACGCGCTACCTCGGGCCCGATCGCGCCGGCTGGGCGGCGTGGGATGCCAGCCTGCTGCTCGCCGACGCGCCCGAACGCCTGCCGCTGCTCGTCGATCAGGGCGAGGCTGACAGCTTTCTCGCGACCCAGCTGCGGCCCGAGCGCCTGCGCGCCGCCGCCGAGGCGGCCGGCCACCCGCTCACGCTGCGCCTGCATGCGGAGTACGACCACAGCTACTACTTCATCGCGAGCTTCATCGACGCGCACCTGCGCCATCACGCCGCGGCACTCGCCGGCTGAGCGCGCCGCGCCTGCCCGCCGGGGGCGGTGTGCTCAGCGGCAGGCCGCGAGCTGCTCGTGGATCTGCGAGAGCGCCTGTCCGGCGGCGCGGCGCCCTTCGGCGATGCTGTACGCGGCGCGGTGGTAATCCATCGCCGTCACGTCGGCGAGACGCGGCCGGATCATCGCGTCGGCGGGCTCGCCCGCGAGACGGCTTTCGGTGATGCGGACCTGCATGATGTTGAGACTGCTCGTGAGCACGTCGAGCATGGACGGCAGCGCGCCCGCCACGCGTGCCGAACTGGCGCCGTTGCGCCAGCCCGCCGGCACGAAGCGCGCCAGCACACCTTCGAGCAGACCGCGCTGCGGCGCCGGCTGGGCGGCTTCCACGGCGGCCTCCAGCGCCTCGCGCTGGTCCGGACGGATCTCGCCCTGGACGTGGCTGCGCCGCGTGACGAGATTCCAGTTGAGATCCACGGCGATCACGAAATCCGCGCCCAGCGCGCGGCACAGCGAGACCGGCACCGGATTCACGAGCCCGCCATCGACGAGCAGGCGCCCGTCCAGCCAGGCCGGCGTGAACAGCCCCGGCAGCGCGATCGAGGCGCGCACCGCATCGATCACCGGGCCATCGCGCAGCCACACCTCGCGTCCGTTCGCCAGATCGGTCGCGACGCAGGCGAAGGTGCGCGGCAGATGCTCGATGCCCGGGTCGTCGAAGCGCGCGCGGAAGAAATCCACGAGCCGGCTGCCCTCGATGAGGCCGCCCCCCATGCGCAGATCGAGCATGCCGACGACCTTCTGCCAGGTCACGCCACGGATCCAGGTTTCGAAGCGGTCCAGCTCGCCCGCCGCATACACGGCGCCCACGACCGCGCCCACCGAGGTTCCCGCGATCACGTCGGGCACGATGCCCGCCTCTTCGAGCGCGCGGATCACGCCGATGTGCGACCACCCGCGCGCCGATCCGCTGCCCAGCGCCAACCCGATCCGTAGTTTGTCCTGCACCCGGCCCCCGCATGAAAACGCTATCGATCGCCCGATGATACGTGGCGCGCGCAGCCCGTGCCCAGCGCCGCGCCGCGCCCTACAATGCCCGCCATGATCCGCTTGCCCGCCCTGCTCCTGGCGCTTGCCGCGCTGCTGCCCGGCCTCTGCCGGGCCACCCTGCCCACGACCGTCGCGCGTGCCGCGCACGAGGCCGCCCTGCCCGCCGACGCCATCGCCCTGTGGGCCGCGCCGGCGGCCGGCGGCGCGCCCTTCTTCACCCACAATTCGCGCCAGGCCATGAACCCGGCCTCGGTCATGAAGCTGCTCACGAGCCACGCCGCGCTCGAAACGCTGGGCAGCGCACACGTCTGGAAGACCCAGGCCGCGCTTGACGGCACGCTCGCCGACGGCGTGCTCACGGGCCGCCTGGTCATCACCGCCGGCGGCGACCCCGACCTCACCTGGGACCGCCTCGGCCTGTGGCTGCGCGACTGGCGCGCGCGCGGCCTGCGCGAGATCCGGGGCGACATCGTGATCGACACCGCGCGCTTCGCGCCGCTGCCGGCGGGCACGGCCTTCGACGCAGCGCCCCACCGGGCCTACAACGCACGCCCCGACGCCTTCCTCGTCAATTTCGGTGCGCTCACGCTGCGCCTCCAGCCCGCCCCGGCGGGCGCGGGCGTGGCGGTCACACCGCTCACCCCCGCCGCCCCGCTCGTCATCACCAACCGCATCGCGAGCGGCACGGGAGCCTGCACCGACTGGCGCAACAGCGTGCGCGCGAGCTTCACGCCGGCCGCGAGCGGCCTCGCGCTCACGCTGGAAGGCCGCTACCCCGCAAGCTGCGGCGAGCGCGAACTCAATCTCCGGGTGGGCGACAGCCTCGCCTGGGCCGGCGCCGTGATCCGCGCGCAATGGGCCGAGCTGGGCGGACGCTGGCAGGGCGAGGTCGTCGAGGGGGCCACGCCGCCGCAGGCGCAAGCCTTCTCGCGCTGGGAATCGCCCGCGCTGCCCGAAGTCCTGCGCGACATGAACAAGTGGTCCAACAACGTGATGGCGCAGCAGATCCTGCTCGCACTGGGCGGCGACGACGGCCGCCCGCTCTCCGCCGCGCGCGCCATCGGCCGCCTGCGCGACTGGATGCCCGCGCACGGGCTGGACCCTGCGCAATGGGTGCTGGAGAACGGCAGCGGGCTCTCGCGCCTGGAACGCACCACGGCGGCCGAACTCGGCGCGCTGCTGCAGGACGCCTGGAACAGCCCGCGCATGCCCGAGTTCGTCATGGGCCTGCCCGTGATCGGGCGCGACGGCACGATGCGCAGCCGCCTCGTCGACAGCCCGCTCGCGGGACGCGGCTACGTGAAGACCGGCACGCTGGACGGCGTGAAGAGCGCGGCGGGCTACCTGCTCGACGCACAGGGGCGCTGGGTCGCCTTCGCGATCCTGCTC
Source organism: Candidatus Dactylopiibacterium sp. (assembly GCA_031119555.1). Lineage (GTDB taxonomy): Bacteria > Pseudomonadota > Gammaproteobacteria > Burkholderiales > Rhodocyclaceae > Uliginosibacterium. Next base: position 52,929 of record JAVHXQ010000011.1, on the reverse strand, counting down.
AACCACCCGCAGGCGCCGAACGCCGAGCGCGTGATCGAGGAGACGCTGCGCGCCCTGTACGCACGCTGAGCCCCGGGGCGGGCGGCGCACCCGCCGGGCGTCCCCCGGAAGCCGGCGCCGCGCGTCTCAGCGCACCACGCGATACACCGCCGCGATGTCGGCCTCGCCGTGGCCGGCGAGGGTGGCGCGCTTGAACACTTCGTTGGCCGCCGCCGCGCCCTGCAGGGGCTGCCCGACGGATTCCGACAGCGCCAGGGCGAGGCGCATGTCCTTCTGCATGTGCTTGAGCGGGAAGCTCGTGGTGGCGTCATCGGCCAGCAGCATGGGGCCCTTGCCCCGGAACATGGGGCAGGCCATGGCGCCGGCTTCCAGCACGTCCAGGATGGCTTCGCCGGCCAGATCGCTCTTGAGCCCGAGCGCGAGCCCTTCGCTGAGGGCGACCATCATCTGCCCCATGACCATGTTCACGACGAGCTTCATGCGCGCGCCCTGCCCCACCTCGCCCAGGAAGACGCGCTTCTTGCCCAGCACCTCGAACGCCTCGGCGGCCTCGTCGTAGAGGCTGCGGTCGCCCGCGGCGAGGATCACCAGCGTGCCGTCCTCGGCCGGCTTGCGCGTGCCCGAAACCGGGGCCTCGAGAAAGCGCGCGCCGCGCGCCGTGATCGCGGCGGCAATCGCGCGCGCGGTGGCGTCGTCCACCGTGGACATGTCGATGTAGCCGCGCCGCTCGGCGAGCCCCGCCAGCACCCCTTCGGCACCGAACACGGTCTCGCGCGCGGCGGCGGGGTCGGCCAGCATCGCGAGCGTGAAGTCGCACGCGGCGGCGACTTCGCGCGGGCTCGCGGCCTGCTTCGCGCCCAGCGCCACGAGCGGCGCGCACTTCGCGGCGGAGCGGTTCCACACCACGACCTCGAAGCCCGCCTTGAGCAGATTGGCGGCCATCGCGCGCCCCATGATCCCCAGCCCCAGAAAACCGATGCGTGCCACGTCGCGTTCCTCGCAAGTCAAAGCCCCGATGCTGCCCCGATTGCCGCGCGCTGCCAATCCCGCGCGGGCGATGATGCTCATCGGCAGCGCGCGGGCGGGGCGGCAGGCTTCAGGCGGCGGCTGGCCGCGCGGCGCCGGCCCGCTTCAGCGGCCCGCCCACTTGCGCTCGACGGCGAACTTGACGAGCGCGGAGGAGCCCTCGATTTCGTACTTGCGCTTGATGTTGAGGCGATGGGTCTCGACGGTGCGCACCGACAGATCGAGCCGGGTGGCGATCTCCTTGCTGGAAAGACCCTCGGCGATCAGGGTGAGGACTTCCTTCTCGCGCTGCGTGAGCAGCGGCGCGGGCATCGCGCCGGCGGCCAGCGCGTCGGCCACGCCGGCCGAGTAATAGCGCTTGCCGGCCATCACGGCATGGATCGCGGCAACGATCTCCTGCGCCGGGCTGTCCTTGAGCACGTAGCCGCGCGCGCCCTGGCGGAAGGCTTCGACGACGTACTGCGGCTGGTCGTGCATGGTCAGCATGATGACCTGCACCTGCGGCTGGCGCTCGTGGAATTCGTGCACCAGCTCGATGCCGCTCATGCCGCGCATGCCGATGTCCATGAGCACCACGTCGGGCGGCGCGGCGTCGAGCGCCAGGAGCGCGCTGGCGCCATCGGCGGCCTCCGCGACGACCTCGAAGCCCGGCACCGTGGACAGCCTCACGCGCAGGCCGTCGCGCACCAGCGGGTGATCGTCTACGAGCATCAGGCGGACGTTTGCGGTCATCTCGCTTCCTTCAGGTTCCAAGCGCGCTGGCGGGCAACGCGATCTCGATGTGGGTGCCGCCGCCCAGCGTGCTCGTGAGCAGGAAGGTGCCGCCCAGGGTCTCGATGCGCTCGCGCATGTTCGTGAGCCCCAGGCCGCTGCGCGGCTGCGCGGCGATGGCCGCGGTGTCGAAACCGCAGCCATTGTCGCTCATGGTCAGGCGCAGCGTGTGCGAGCCGTTCGCGAAGCGCAGGTCGACACGGCTCGCGCCGGCATGCCGCTCGATGTTGTTGAGCGCCTCCTGGACGACGCGGAACAGCGCGGTGGCGACCGGCCCGGGCAGCTCCGGGCTGGTGTCGGCGACCAGATGCACGGCCACGCCCGTGCGCTGGCCGAACTCGGCGAGCATCTGGGCCAGGGCGGCCTTGAGACCCAGGTCGTCCAGCGCGGTCGGACGCAGGTCGTGCGAAATGCGGCGGATCTCGCGCAGCACGTCGTTGAGCCGCGTCACGCCCTTGCCCGTGAGTTCGGCCGCCGCCCCGGCGCCCTCGCCGGGCAGCCGCGCGAGGCTCTCCTGCACGGTCTCGAAAACGAACTTCACGGACACCAGGAGCTGGCTCACGCCGTCGTGCAGCTCGCGCGCCACGCGTGCGCGCTCGGTCTCCTGCGACGACACCACCTGCTGCGCGAGGGCGCGCATGCGGGCCTCGGCGCTGCGCTGCGTGGACAGGTTGAGCGCGAACCCGCACATCGCGACGATGAGGGTGGCAAGCCCGGCGATCACCACGATGATGCCCATGGTGTCGGAGATCGCGTTGCTCACGGCCTGGTCGATGCGCACGCGCGCCGCCTCGATGTCGTCGAGGTACAGGCCCGTGCCCAGCATCCAGCCCCATGCGGGTTCGATCACGACGTACCCCAGCTTGCGTTCGATGCGGCCCGTGGAGGGGCGGCTCCACTGGAACTCGATGTAGCCGCCGCCTTCGCGGGCGCGCGCGACGAGCTGCTGGATGGTGGGCTCGCCGAGCGGATCGCGCAGGCCCCACAGGTTGCGCCCGACCAGGTCGGGCTGGCGCGGATGCATGAGGCTGCGGCCCTGCTGGTCGTAGACGAAGAAGTAGCCGTCCTCGCCGAAATCGAGCCGCTGCAGGATGCGCAGCGCCGTGTCGCGCGCGAGGGCCTGGTCGGGCTCCTCGTGCAGGTGGGCGATGGCCGCGAGCGCGAGTTCGGTGTAGTGGCGCAGCTCGGCCTGGCGCGCCGACTCGAGCACCGGCAGCACGGCGCGGGTCTCGGCGTCGGCGAGCGCGCGCGCCTCGATGCGCACCACCGCCGCGATCGCGGCGATGGCGAGCAGGAGCGGCGCGACCGCCAGCAGCAGGACCTTGATGCGCAGGTACATGATGGCGCCCATCGTATGTGCGTCGCGGCGGCGAATGCCATCGCGAACGCGCGGGATGACGAAAGTCGGCGCACGGCGTTGCGCACGCGCGCCACCACCGTTTTCCCTTATGTAGTGACACGCAGTTCCTCTGCGTAGTGCTGCGGATGTTTTGCGCCCGCCCGCTCGCCATACTTCGCTCCAGCCCGGCACCCGCCGGACGCCGGTGCCCGCGCGGCACCGCCACAAAGCCGGCGCCCACGCTGCGCCGTCACGGAGGAGACACATGAATCGCATCCTGCCCAAGCTGGGCTGGGCGGCGCTCGCGGTATTCGGCGCCTGCTGCCTGGCCTACATCGCCCTGTCTCGCGGCGAAACCATCAACGCCCTGTGGATCGTGATGGCCGCGGTCTCCATCTACCTCGTCGCCTACCGCTATTACGGCCTCTACATCGCCAACACGGTGCTGGGCGTGGACGGCACGCGCATGACGCCGGCCGTGAAATACAACGACGGCCTCGACTACGTGCCGACCAACAAGAACGTGCTGTTCGGCCACCACTTCGCCGCCATCGCCGGCGCCGGGCCGCTCGTGGGCCCCGTGCTGGCCGCGCAGATGGGCTACCTGCCCGGCCTGCTGTGGATCGTGGCCGGCGTGGTGCTCGCGGGCGCGGTGCAGGATTTCATGGTGCTGTTCGTCTCCTCGCGGCGCGACGGCCGCTCGCTGGGCGACCTCATCAAGAGCGAGCTCGGCCCCATCCCCGGCATGATCGCCCTCTTCGGCGCCTTCATGATCATGGTGATCATCCTCGCCGTGCTCGCGATGATCGTGGTGAAGGCGCTCGCCGATTCGCCGTGGGGCACCTTCACGGTGGCCGCGACGATTCCCATCGCGATCTTCATGGGGCTCTACATGCGCTACATCCGCCCCGGCCGCATCGGCGAGATCTCCGTCGTGGGCTTCATCCTGCTGATGGGCGCGATCCTGCTCGGCGGCCAGGTGGCGCAAAGCCCGACCTGGGGCCCGGCCTTCACCTTCACGGGCGTGCAGCTGACCTGGATGCTGATCGGCTACGGCTTCATTGCCGCCTCGCTGCCGGTGTGGCTGCTGCTCGCGCCGCGTGACTACCTCTCCACCTTCCTCAAGATCGGCACCATCCTGGGCCTCGCGCTGGGCATCGTGTTCGTCGCGCCCCAGCTCGAAATGCCGGCCGTGACGCGCTTCGTCGACGGCACCGGGCCGGTCTGGTCGGGCAACCTGTTCCCCTTCCTGTTCATCACGATCGCGTGCGGCGCGGTGTCGGGCTTCCACGCCCTGATCGCCTCGGGCACGTCGCCCAAGATGCTCGACAACGAGCGTCACGCGGCCTTCATCGGCTACGGCGGCATGCTCATGGAGTCCTTCGTCGCGATCATGGCGCTGGTTGCGGCCTCGGTGATCGACCCGGGCGTGTACTTCGCCATGAACAGCCCGGCGGCGGTGATCGGCAAGGAAGCCGTGGAAGTGGCCGCGAAGGTCTCCTCGTGGGGCTTCGTGATCACCCCCGAAGTGCTCGTGCAGACGGCCTCCGACGTGGGCGAGAAGAGCATCATCTCGCGCGCCGGCGGAGCACCGACCCTGGCCGTCGGGATGGCGCACATCCTGCACCAGGTGATCGGCGGCAAGGCGATGATGGCGTTCTGGTACCACTTCGCGATCCTCTTCGAAGCGCTCTTCATCCTCACCGCCGTCGATGCGGGCACGCGCGCCGGCCGCTTCATGCTGCAGGATCTGCTCGGCGCCTTCGCCCCGTCCTTCAAGCGCACCGAGAAGCTCGCCCCCAACCTCATCGCCACCGGCCTCTGCGTGGCGGCCTGGGGCTACTTCCTGTACCAGGGCGTGGTCGACCCGCTGGGCGGCATCAACACGCTGTGGCCGCTGTTCGGCGTGGCCAACCAGATGCTCGCGGCCGTGGCGCTGATCCTGTGCACGGTGGTGCTGTTCAAGATGAAGCGCGAGCGCTACGCCTGGGTCACCATCCTGCCCACGGTGTGGCTGCTGGCCTGCACGCTGACGGCCGGCTGGCAGAAGATCTTCCATGCCGATCCCAAGGTGGGCTTCCTCGCCAACGCGGCGCGCTTCAGCGGCGCGGCCGACCGCGGCGAGGTGCTGGCACCGGCCACCAGCGTGGCGCAGATGCAGCAGATCATCTTCAATAACTACCTCGACGCGGCGCTTTGCGGCATCTTCGTGCTGGTGGTGCTGTCGGTGACGATCTTCGGCATCCTCGCCTGCGTGCGGGCGCATGCCATCAATCACCCGACGAGCAAGGAAACCGCCTACGAGAAAATGCCCGACGAAGTGTCGGTCTGACGGCATCGTCCGACGTCCGGAAGCCCCGCCGCTTCCGGACGGCTTTTTCCGGCGTGCCCCCACGGGCGGCACGCCCGAACGAGCCCCCCGCCCCCTGGAGACACCGTGTTCAAGGATCTCGCAAAACTCGGCAAGTACCTCGGCGACACCGCCCGCCTCATGGTGGGTCTGCCCGATTACGACGTCTACGTGCAGCACACGCGGCTCAAGCACCCCGACCGCGAACCCATGAGCTACGAGGAATTCTTCCGCGAACGCCAGGAAGCCCGCTTCGGCGGCGCCACCGGCAAGTGCTGCTGACCGACCGCCCCCCGTCACGATGATTCCCGTCACCCTCCTCACCGGCTTCCTCGGCGCCGGCAAGACCACGCTGCTCAACCGGCTGCTCGCCGCGCAGCCGGCCACCCGCTTCGCCATCGTCGAAAACGAGTTCGGCGCGGCCGGCATCGACGGCAGCCTCATCTCGGCGCAGGCCACGCGCGTGGTCGAACTCTCCAACGGCTGCATCTGCTGCAGCGTGCGCGGCGAACTCGCCGAGGCCCTGCTCGCACTGGCGGCCCAGCGCGAGCGTGGCGAACTGGCGTTCGATCATCTCGTCATCGAGACCACCGGCCTGGCCGATCCAGGCCCGGTGATACAGACCTTCTTCTGGGAAGCGGGCCTGCGCGAAGTCTTCCAGCTCGACGCCGTGATCACCCTGGTCGATGTCTGCCACGCCGCCGCACAGCTGGCGCGCGAGCCCGTGGCGGCCGCCCAGGTGGCCTACGCCGACTGGATCGTCCTGACCAAGACCGACCTCGCCGACGCGGGCGACCTGCCCGCCCGGCTGGCCGCCATCAACGCGCGCGCGCCCCGCCTCGACGTGCGCGACCTCGACGCGCACTGGCCGCGCCTGCTCGCCAGCGGAGGCTTCTCGCTCAACGAGAAAGGCCTGCCCGAACGCCCGGCCTTCGCCGCCACGAGCGCACCCCGCAACGCCTTCGGACAGCGCCCGGCGCGCTCCTGGGCGGACGCCATCGGCAGCGTGCTGCTCGAACAGGCCGCGCCGCTCGATCTGGACGCCGTATCGGATTTCGTCGACCGCCTGATCGGCGAACATGCCAACGACCTGCTGCGCTACAAAGGCATCCTGGCCCTCGCGGGGGAACCGCGCCGCCTGATCTTCCAGGGCGTGCACCGCCTCGCCGGCTTCGACTACGGCCGCCCATGGCAGGACGACGAGGCGCGCGACAGCCGCATCGTACTGATCGGCCGGGCACTGCCCGCCGACGCGCTGCGCGCGGGCTTCGCGGCCTGCGTCGCAAGCACGGTTGCCCGCCCGGGGAATTGATCCATGACAGGGCGACGCCGCCCCGATGCGCCCATCATCGGGGCAACACCTGTCCCGCACGGACAGGCGTTTCGCAGGAGCCGTCCGTCATGGCAAAGAAATTCCCCACCCATCCCAAGCACCCCGAACGCATCTGCTGGGGCTGCGACAAATACTGCGCAGCCGACAACCTGTTCTGCGGCAACGGTTCCGACCGTACCCCCCACCCCGTGGAGTGGTTCGGCGAGGACTGGCTCGAATGGCAGCAGGAAAACGACGCCAGCGCCGCGAAAGACGACGCCGCCTGAGCCGGCCTCACGCCAGCGGCGTGCCGCGCGGCCCGGCTTGCGCTAGGCTGGGGGCACCCCTCCGCCGACCTCCGCCGTGTCCTCTCCCGCAGCCGCCGCGACCATCCTCGACCTTTACGAACGCCACGCGGCCGCCTGGGCCGCCGCGCGCGGCGCCACGCTGCACATGGAACACGCCTGGCTCGCACGCTTCACCGACGGCCTGGCGGCTGGCGCGCGGGTGCTCGATCTGGGCTGCGGCAGCGCCGAGCCGATCGCGGCGCACCTGATCGCACAGGGCTTCGCGCTGCAAGGGGTGGACGGCTCCGCCGCGATGATCGCGCGCTGCCGCGCGCGCTTTCCGCAGCACGACTGGCTCTGCGCCGACATGCGGGGGCTGCGTCTGGCGCGGCGTTTCGACGCCATCCTCGCCTGGGACAGCTTCTTTCACCTGACCCACGCCGACCAGCGTGCGATGTTCGCCGTCTTCGCCGCGCATGCGGCGCCGGGCGCCGCGCTGATGTTCACGACCGGGCCCGCGCACGGCGAGGCGCCGGGCACGCTTTTCGGTGAACCGCTCTATCACGCCAGCCTCGCGCCCGCCGAATACCGCGCGCGGCTCCGCGCCCACGGTTTCGCCGAGCTTGCCCACGTGGCCGAAGACCCGGCCTGCGGCGGCCACACGGTGTGGCTCGCGCGCCACGCCGGCGCCTAGACGATGCTCGGAGGTGTGTCGCACGGCGGCGTGTCGAGCGGCGCCCGGCCATCGACGAGCGCCCAGCCGCCACGCACGAGGCGGTACAGCATCCACCCGCAGAGCGCAATGATCAATAGCCCAAGCCCGAAAATCCCAATCAGCATAATCAGTATCGGGTGGAGCGACTCCAGCACCACGTCCAGGTTCATGGAGATCAGCAGTGCGCTGCAGCCGACCAGCAGCACCAGGAACAGCCCGATCCAGAAGGTGTTGGCCTGCCAGCGCAGGTGATGGTAAAGAAAGCTGCCACGCAACCTGCGACGCCAGGCGTAATTGAAGAACATCGCGACCACCGGGCTCAAGAACAGCATGCCACCAACCACCCCGGGCACGAGGCCCTGTTCGCCGAAGAGCCTCATCCAGGGCGGAAGGCTGCCGAGGACAACCACGTAGCTCAAGAACGCGGAAAACGGGCCCGCCACGAAACCCGCAGCATGCAGCAGGTAGAGCAGGAGGACGAAGCGGGTCTGGCCCCGCAGGCGGGAGGGAGGCTCACTCTGCAGGGTGTCAGGCGGAGAGGTATCCGGCATGGCGCGGTTCCACGATTGCGAAAAGGATGTGGCGCCAGTGTGGGCCGGATCGCACCGGCGTGCACCTGGCCACATACCCTGAGGCAAGGGCTTCGCGAAGTGGCGCAAACAGGCGCCGGAACAGGCAGGCGCGGTGCGGGCGCCCGGGTTGCCGGAGCGGCTCCAGCGGCTTGCTTGGCTGAGCTTGGGCCTGGACCTGCGGCCGCCGACAGGCAGAAGACGCGTCCGCGCCGCGCCATCGACGGAAGGCCCCGACGGCGCTGCGGGCATGCTCGCCACGGGATAGCCCGCACACGGGGCCCGTGCGGACCTCGCGCGACAAAACCGGCGCGGGGCGCGTGCCCCGGCGAGCGGTCAGCTGCGCATCGGCTTGCCGTCGCGCAGCGCCAGCCAGCCCTTGGCGATGCGATACACGGCCCACACCCCGACCACCGCGAACAGCAGCCAGTTGATGAGGAAGCCGACCAGCAGCAGGTACAGCGCCGAGATCACGAGCATGGCGATCAGGCAGCGCCAGAAGGTGTCGGCCTGCCACACGAGGTGGGTCTGCAGGTAGGTGCCGCGCAGGTCGTCGCGCTTGACGTAGTTGATGATGATCGCGATGACCGAACTCCAGCCGAACACGAAGGCGCCGACCACCGTCACGGCCTGCGACCACGCGCCGACCACCAGACCGATCGCGTGCAGCAGGTAGAGCACATGCACGAGGCGGATCTGGTCGGGGCGTGGCGCGGCGAAGACTTCGTCGCCGATCACATCCAGGGTGCGGGGGTCGGTCATGGCAGGTCCTCCAGAGGGTTACGAAAACGTGTGAGCCTCACAGCCCCAGATCGTTCCACAGCGCATCCACGCGCGCGCGCACGGAGTCGCTCATGACGATGGGGCGCCCCCATTCGCGTTGCGTCTCGCCGGCCCACTTGTTGGTGGCGTCCAGCCCCATCTTGCTGCCCAGGCCCGCCACCGGCGAGGCGAAGTCCAGATAGTCGATGGGGGTGTTGTCGACGAGCGTGGTGTCGCGCGTGGCGTCCATGCGCGTGGTGATGGCCCAGATCACCTCGGGCCAGCTGCGCACGTCCACGTCCTCATCGACCACGATGATGAACTTGGTGTACATGAACTGGCGCAGGAAGCTCCAGATGCCGAACATCACGCGCTTGGCGTGGCCGGGATACTGCTTGCGGATGCTGACGACCGCCATGCGGTACGAACAGCCCTCGGGCGGAAGGTAGAAATCGGTGATTTCCGGAAACTGCTTCTGCAGCAGGGGCACGAACACCTCGTTGAGCGCCACCCCCAGCATGGCGGGCTCGTCGGGCGGCTTGCCGGTGTAGGTGCTGTGATAGATCGGGTCGCGTCGCAGGGTGATGCGTTCGATGGTGAAGACCGGAAACTCCGACACCTCGTTGTAGTAGCCCGTGTGGTCGCCATAGGGGCCTTCGGCGGCGAAGTCGTCGGGCCGGATCACGCCTTCGAGCACGATCTCGGCGCGCGCGGGCACCTGCAGGTCGTTGCCCAGGCATTTCACGAGTTCGGTGCGGGCGCCGCGCAAGAGGCCCGCGAACTGGTATTCGGAAAGCGAATCGGGCACCGGCGTGACGGCCCCCAGGATGGTCGCCGGATCGCAGCCCAGCACCACCGACACCGGGAAGGGCTGCCCCGGATTCGCCTGCTGGAACTCGCGCAGGTCGAGCGCGCCGCCGCGATGCGCCAGCCAGCGCATGATCACGCGGTTGCGGCCGATGACCTGCTGACGATAGATGCCCAGGTTCTGGCGCGTCTTGTGCGGGCCGCGCGTCACCACCAGCCCCCATGTGATCAGCGGCGCCACGTCGCCCGGCCAGCAATGCTGGATGGGCAGCTTCGCGAGGTCGACCGCCTCGCCTTCCCATACCACTTCCTGGCAGGGCGCGCGGCTCACGGTGGTGGGCGACATGTTGAGCACCTGGCGCAGCACGGGCCATTTTTCCCACGCATCGCGCAGCCCCCTGGGCGGTTCGGGCTCCTTGAGGAAGGCGAGCAGCTTGCCGACCTCGCGCAGCGGCGCCTGCCAGGCGTGCGCGGCCTCGCTCGCGATGCCCATCCCGAGCGCGACGCGACGCGGCGTGCCGAAGAGGTTCGCGAGCACCGGCATCGCCTGCGGCACGCCGTGGGTCGTGGGGTGTTCGAAGAGCAGCGCCGGGCCGCCCGCGCGCAGCACGCGGTCGGCGATCTCGGTCATTTCCAGGTGGGTATCCACGGGCACGCGGATGCGGCGCAGCTCGCCCAGGGTTTCGAGTTGCGCGATGAAGTCGCGCAGGTCGTGGTAGCGCATCGGGGTCTCCCGGTTCAGCCGCGCAGGGCGTAGTCGGCCGCGAGGCCCGCGAAGATCGCCGCCCCCAGCCAGTTGTTGTGCAGGAAAGCGCGGAAACACGCCGCGCGCTCGCGGCCACGGATCAGCCAGAGGTGGTACACCGCCATGCCCGCCGCCACGCTCAGGCCCGCCGCGTAGGGCCAGCCACGCCCGGTGTGCACGCCGGCCCAGGCCATGAGGGCCAGAAAGCCCGCATAACACACCGCGACGGCGGCGAGGTCGGCGCGTCCGAACGTGATGGCCGACGTGTGCAGCCCGATCCGCAGGTCGTCGTTGCGGTCGACCATCGCGTACTCGGTGTCGTAGGCGATCGCCCACACGACGTTGCCCGCCAGCAGCCACCACGCGAAAGCCGGCACCTCGCCCAGCACCGCCGCGAAGCCCATCGGAATGCCGAAGCCGAAGGCCACCCCCAGATACGCCTGCGGAATCGCGAAGAAGCGCTTGAAGAAGGGATAGCTCGCCGCGATCAGCAGCGCGGGCAGCGACAGCCAGCGTACCAGCGCATCGAGCGGCAGGATCAGCACGAAGGCAATCAGCGCGAGGCCCGCGGCCAGCGCCAGGGCTTCGCGCGGCGACACGCGCCCGGTCACGAGCGGGCGTTCGCGCGTGCGCTCCACGTGCCCGTCGAAATCACGGTCGGCCCAGTCGTTGATGACGCAGCCCGCCGAGCGCATGAGCACGGTGCCGAGCACGAAGATGGCCAGGACCCACGGATCGGGCACGCCCCGGGCCGCGAACCACAGGGCCCACAGGGTGGGCCACAGCAACAGCAGGATGCCGATGGGCTTGTCCAGCCGCATCAGCTTCTCCCACGCATCCAGACGCTCGATCAGGCGCATCGTTTCGCTCGCACACGGAAAACCCCCGATGATAGCCGCGCCGCGCCGCCCACGCGCGCCCGCCGGCTCAGGCGCGCAGCAGCTCGGCGCGACCGCCGTACCAGCGCGCGAGCAGCGCGTCGGCGGCCTCGGGGTGGCGCGCCTGGAGTTCCTCGGCCGCCTGGCGGGCGACCTCGATGAGGTCCACGTCGGCCTCCAGATCGGCATAGCGCAGCAGCGGCACGCCACTCTGGCGCGCACCGATGAATTCGCCGGGGCCGCGCAGCTGCAGGTCGCGCCGCGCGATCTCGAAGCCGTCCGTGGTTTCGAAGATCGCCTTCAGGCGCGCGCGGCCGTTGGGCGAGAGCGGCGGCGCATAGAGGAGCACGCAGGTCGAGGCCGCCGCGCCGCGTCCCACGCGGCCGCGCAGCTGATGCAGCTGCGCGAGCCCGAAGCGCTCGGCATGTTCGATGACCATGAGGCTCGCATTGGGCACGTCCACGCCCACCTCGATCACCGTGGTGGCCACCAGGACCTGGATCTCGTTGCGCAGGAAAGCCTCCATCACGGCAGCCTTTCCGTCGGGCTTGAGGCGGCCATGCACGAGTCCGACCGTCAGCTCGGCAAGCTCGGCCGAAAGCGTCTCGAAGGTCTCCACGGCGGTCTGCAGCTGCAGCGTCTCGCTCTCTTCGATGAGCGGGCAGACCCAGTACGCCTGGCGCCCTTCGCGGCAGGCGTCGCGCACGCGCTCGATCACCTCGTCGCGCCGCGCGTCGGCCACCAGGCGCGTCACGATGGGCGTGCGCCCGGGCGGCAGCTCGTCGAGCACCGACACGTCCAGGTCGGCCATGTAACTCATCGCGAGCGTGCGCGGAATGGGCGTCGCGCTCATCATCAGCATGTGCGGCAGGCGCCCGCTGGTCTTCTCGCGCAGCGCCAGGCGCTGACGCACGCCAAAGCGGTGCTGCTCGTCGACGACCGCCAGGCCGAGGCGCTCCAGCCCCACGGTGTCTTCGATCAGCGCATGCGTGCCGACCACCAGCAGCGCCTCGCCGGACGCGACGCGCGCCAGCATCGCCGCGCGCTCGCGTTTCTTCTGCGAACCGGACAGCCACGCGACCCCGATGTCCAGCGGCGCGAGCCAGTCCGCCAGCTTGCGGTAATGCTGCTCGGCGAGGATCTCGGTGGGCGCCATGAGCGCGGCCTGCATGCCGTTCTCGGCCGCCTGCAGCATCGCGAGCGCGGCCACGATGGTCTTGCCGCTGCCCACGTCGCCCTGCAGCAGGCGCTGCATCGGCCAAGGCTGGGTGAGGTCGCGCGCGATCTCGTCGACGGCGCGCCGCTGCGCCCCGGTCAGCGCGAAGGGCAGCGCGGCGATAAGGCGCGCCGTCAGCAGCCCGCGCGGCGGCAGACTCGCCGCCGGGTGCGCGCGCCGCTCCACGTAGGCACGGCGCAGCTGGATCTGCTGGGTCAGCAGTTCGTCGAACTTGATGCGCCGCCAGGCAGGATGGCTGCGATCCTCCAGCACGGCCAGGCGCGCGTCGGGCGGCGGCTGGTGCAGATAGCGCAGGCTGCGCTCCCAGCCAGGAAGGCGCAGCGCGCGGCGCAGCGCCTCGGGCAGATGATCGGCGAGCGAGGCGCGCGACAGGGCACGCTGCACGAGCTTGCGCAGCGCCGCCTGGGCCAGCCCGGCGGTCGTGGGGTAGATGGGCGTGAGCGCGTCGGGCAGCACTTCGCCTTCCTGCACGGCCTGCAGGCGCGGGTGGATCATCTCCTCGCCCCAGAAACCGCTGCGCACTTCACCGAACGCGCGCACGCGCCGCCCCGGCTCGAGCAGCTTCTGCATCGCGGGGTAGAAGCTCAGGAAGCGCACGTAGAGCGCGCCGGAATCGTCGCGCAGCCGGGCCACGAGCTGGCGGCGCGGCTTGAAGGTGATCTCCGCGTGTTCGACCTCGGCCTCGATCTGCACCGGTTCGCCGGGGCGCGCGGCAGCCACGGGCGTGACCTGCGTTTCGTCCTCGTAGCGCATGGGCAGGTGCAGCAGCAAGTCGGCATCGTTGTAGATGCCGAGCTTGTGCAGGCGCCCGGTCAGCGCGGAAACGGGCTTCGCGGGCTTCTTCGGGGTCTCGGCCTTCAACGTTCAGTCGAGATGAAGGATGGCGTCGATCTCGACCTGCGCACCGCGCGGCAGGGCTGCCACGCCGAGCGTGGCGCGCGCCGGATAGGGGGCCGCGAAATGCTGCTGCATCAGCTCGTTGATGACGCCGAACTGGCCCAGGTCGGTCAGGTAGATGTTGAGCTTGACCACGTGCGCGAGCGAGCCGCCGGCCGCGCGCGCCACCTCGCGCAGGTTCGCCAGGACCTGGACGGCCTGCGCCTCGAAGCCTTCCACGAGCACACCGCTGGTCGGGTCCAGCCCGATCTGGCCCGACAGATAGACCGTCTTGCCTGCGCGCACGCCTTGCGAATACGGGCCGATCGCGGCCGGTGCGGCCTCGGTGGAAATGACTTTGGCTGTCATGGGGAGAAGCTCCGGTGGCTGTGGGGAAGACCTGTCGGCGGGGAGTCTACCGCGCGCGTGCCGTGCCGGCCATGCCCTCGCGCCCCGCCCGCACGGACGGGCGGCGGCTCAGGGCGCGAGCGCGCGGTTGAGGTCCACCCAGCCGGCCCAGATCATCTCGATGCCGATGCACAGCAGGATGAAGGCCGACATGCGCGCCACGATGATCACGCCCACGTCGCCGAGCTTGCGCTGCAGGCGCACCGCGTAGCGATAGCACAGGAACACGGTGGCGGCCGTGATCGCCGCGCCGATCGCGGCCACGATGACCCCGATCACGTAGTGCTGCGAGGATTCGCTGGACAGCCGCGTGCCCAGCGCGATCGAGGTCGCGATGGAGCCGGGGCCCGAGGTCAGCGGAAAGCTCATGGGGAAGAAGCTGCGGCGCGCGATCTCGTTCGGCGACAGCTCGGCGGTGTCGCTCACGACCGCGTCGCGAATCGCGTCGCCGCCGTCGGAGTTGAGCATGCGCCAGCCCGTGGCGGCCACCAGCAGGCCGCCGCCGATGCGCACGATGGGCAGCGAGATGCCGAAGAAATCGAGCACGTAGGTGCCCACCAGCATCGCAACCATGAGGATCACCCAGACGTTGATCGCCACCTGGCGGGCCATGGGCTTGGCGAGCCGTTCGCTGCCGCCCGTGATGGTGGCGAACAGCGCCGAGCCGCCCAGCGGGTTGATGATGGGCAGCAAGGCCAGCGGCACGACGAAAACGGCCTGGAGGAAATGGGCAAACTGATTCATGACGACCCCGTGAAGAGGGCGCCAGCTTGCCACAGCCGCGTGGCGCGCGCGGCTGCCCTGTCGCCCGTGTGCCACAGGGCGCGCGCGGGGCGGGTAAAATGCCGCCTTTCCCTCAGCGCCCGGCCCACATCATGCAGATCGGAACACCTCTCTCGCCCTCCGCCACCCGCGTCATGCTGCTCGGCTCGGGCGAACTCGGCAAGGAAGTGATCATCGCGCTGCAACGCCTGGGCTGCGAAGTGATCGCCGTCGACCGCTACGCGCACGCGCCGGGCCATCAGGTGGCGCATCGCTGGCACGTGATCGACATGACCGACGGCCAGGCCGTGCGCGCGCTCGTCGAGCGCGAGCGGCCGCACTTCATCGTGCCCGAGATCGAGGCCATCGCGACCGACGCGCTCGTGCAGATCGAAGCCGACGGCCTCGCCTGCGTGGTGCCCACGGCGCGCGCCACCCAGCTCACGATGGACCGCGAGGGCATCCGCCGCCTGGCGGCCGAGGAACTCGGCCTGCCGACCTCGCCCTATGCCTTCGCCGACACGCTGGACGAGTTCATCGCCGCCGTCGACCGTATCGGCTACCCCTGCGTGGTCAAGCCCGTCATGTCGTCCTCCGGCAAGGGGCAGTCGGTGCTGCGCAGCGACGCCGACCTGCCCGCCGCGTGGGATTACGCCGCCACCGGCGGCCGCGTCAGGGGCGGGCGCGTGATCATCGAGGGCTTCGTCGATTTCGACTACGAGATCACGCTGCTCACGGTGCGCGCCCTCGACACGGCGGGCGAGCTGGCGACGAGCTTCTGCGCCCCCGTGGGCCACGTGCAGGTGCGTGGCGACTACGTCGAAAGCTGGCAGCCGCAGCCCATGAGCGCGCTCGCGCTCGAACGCAGCCGGCGCATCGCCGACCGCGTGACCACGGCGCTGGGCGGACGCGGCCTGTTCGGCGTGGAACTCTTCGTGCGCGGCGACGAAGTCTGGTTCTCCGAAGTCAGCCCGCGCCCCCACGACACGGGCCTGGTCACGCTCGCCTCGCAGCGCCTGTCCGAATTCGAGCTGCACGCGCGCGCGATCCTCGGCCTGCCCGTCGATACCGCGCTGCGCCGCCCCGCCGCGAGCGCCGTGATCTACGGCAACATGGATGCCACCGGCATCGCCTACGAAGACGTGGACGAAGCGCTGCGGGTGCCCGAATCCGACCTGCGCCTGTTCGGCAAGCCCGAATCCTTCGAGCGCCGCCGCATGGGCGTCGCGGTCGCCAGCGCCGACGACGTGACCACCGCGCGCGCCCGTGCCACCGCCTGCGCGCGCAAGGTCAAGACCTGTCGCGGCGACGCCGCGTGAGCCGCGTGCGCCACGCCGAAACGCCGGCCGGCCACGCCACCGTCCGGGCGCGCGTGGCGGCCGCCTTCGCATACACCCTCCGCACAGTCGCCAGACCGGGCACCTGCTCGGCGACGCCCTGCGTGAAGCCCGCGCGCTGAGCCCCCGATGTCCGCCGACCACGCCCGCACGCTCTTCCTGCAAGCCCTTGCCGCGCTGGAGCGCGAAGACTACGCACACGCGGCAGATGTGTTGCAGCAGGCGCACGCGATCCTGCCCGAACGCGTCTCCATCCTCGTCAACCTGGCCGCCGCCCGCCTCAAGCTCGGCGACGCCGCCGAAGCCGCGCGCCTGTCGCTCCTGGCGCTGGCGCACGAACCCGCCAATACCGCGGCGCTGCTCAACCTCGCGGAGAGCCGGCTGGCCCTGGACGAAGCGGAGCAGGCCCTCGCCTGCTGCCGGCAGCTGCTCGCCCTCGCCCCCGATGCCGCCGACGCGCGCGTGCTGCATGCCGCCACGCTGATCCGCCTGGGCCGGGCGGAGGAAGGTCTGCGCGAGGCCGACGCGGTGCTGGCACAAACCGGGCGCCACGCCGAGGCCGCCATCCAGCGCGCGGCCGCGCTGCGCACGCTGGGCCGCGCCGCCGAGGCGCTGCAGGCCGCGCGGCTCGCCTGCGAATGGGCGCCGGCGCTGCAAGGCGCCTGGATCGCCCAGGGCAATGCGCGGCATGCCCTGCATGACCACGCCGGGGCGCTTGCCGCCTTCGCGCGCGCCAATGCCATCCGCCCCAGCAGCGAAGCCTGGCTGGGCTGCTGCGCCGTGCGCCACGACGAGCAGGACTACGCCGCCGCGCTTGCCGCCTGCGATGCCGCGCTCGCGCTGCGCGAGAACAGCGATGCGCTGAACGCGCGCGCCCAGCTGTTGCTGCGCATGAAGCGCGTGGGCGAGGCCATCGCGTCACTCGATCGCGCGTGCGCGCTGCGCCCCGCCCACCCCGCGCAGCGTCAGGCGCGCGTGCTGCTGCGCCAGCACGCCTGCGACTGGCAACACTTCGAGGCCGACGTGGCCGAACGCCTGCGCGGCCTCGCGGCCGGCGAGGACGTCGCCGATCCGTTCGCATTCCTGAGCCTGCCCGCCAGCGCCGCGCAACAACGCCGCTGCGCGGAACTGCACGTGGCGCACGCCCTGCCCGTCGTGACGCGCGCAGACGCCCGCCCGGCACCCGGCGGGCGTCTGCGCGTGGGGTATTTCTCGGCGGATTTCCACAACCACGCCACGGCCTGGCTGATGGCGCGCGTGTTCGAACTGCACGACCGCGACCGTGTCGAGACCTTCGCGTTCTCGTTCGGACCGCGCACCGGCGACGCCATGCAGCAGCGCCTGCGCGGCGCGTTTGCGCACTTCCATGAAATCCATGGCTTGTCCGATGCCGAGGCCGCCGCCTTCGCGCGCGCGCAGGGGCTGGACATCGCGGTGGACCTCAAGGGCTTCACGACCGATGCCCGCCCCGCGATCTTCGCGCATGGCGCCGCCCCCGTGCAGGTCAACCACCTGGGCTACCCGGGCACGCTGGGCACGCCCTGCTTCGATTACCTGATCGCTGACGCCGTCGTCATTCCGCCCGGAGCCGAAGGCGACTACAGCGAACGCATCGTGCGCCTGCCGCACTGCTATCAGCCCAACGACGCGCTGCGCGAAGTCGATCCCCACACCCCCACGCGCGCGTCGCTGGGCCTGCCCGAAGAGGGCTTCGTGTTCTGCTGTTTCAACAACAATTACAAGATCACGCCCGACGTCTTCGGGATCTGGATGCGCCTGCTCGCCCAGACCCCCGCCAGCGTGCTGTGGCTGCTGGAAGACAACCCCGACGCGGCGCGCAACCTGCGCGCGCACGCCACGGCCGCCGGCATCGCCGCGGAGCGCCTCGTGTTCGCACGCCGCACGACGATGCCCGCGCACCTCGCGCGGCAGCGCCGCGCCGACCTGTTTCTCGACACCTTCCATTACAACGCCCACACCACCGCCAGCGACGCGCTGTGGGTCGGCCTGCCGGTGCTGACCTGCGCGGGCGCGAGCTTTCCGGCCCGGGTGGCCGCGAGCCTGCTCCACGCCACGGACCTGCCCGAACTGGTGACGACCTCGCCCGAAGCCTACGCGGCACTCGCGCTGCAGCTCGCGCATGCGCCGCAGCGCCTGGCCGCCGTGCGCGCCCGGCTCGCGGCGGCCATTCCCCGCGCGCCCCTGTTCGACTCGGCCACCTTCACGCGCCATCTCGAAGCCGCCTACGCGGCCATGCACGCGCGCGCGCTGCAGGGGCTGGCGCCGGCGGACATCACGATCGCGGCCTGAACGACGCGGCCCCGCCGGCCCGCCGCGCCTGTCGCCCAGAGTGACAGGGCACGCGCTCGCGGCGGGTTCGGCGCTACACTTTGTGCATTGCACCCAACCACGGAGCCGTCCGCATGTCCCCGCGCACCATCCAGGTTTCCCCTTTCGATCTCGTCGTCTTCGGCGGCACCGGTGATCTGGCGGCCCGCAAGCTGCTCCCCGCGCTGTTCCAGCGCGATCGTGCCGGGCAGTTGCCCGAGCAGGCGCGCATCATCGGCGTCTCGCGCAAGGCCCTGGGCGACGGCGGTTATCTGCGTTTCGTGCGCCAGGCGCTGGAAGCGCACGTGAAGCCCGCCGAGCTCGAAGGCGCGGCGCTGGAGCGCTTCCTGGCACGCGTGCATTTCTGTGCGGTGGACGTGACGGGCGACGGCGGCTGGAGCGAACTCGCCACGCTGCTGAGCGAAGACGTCGCGCAGGTGCGGACCTTCTACTTCGCGGTGTCGCCGGATCTGTTCGCGCCGATCTCGCAACGCATCGGCCGCTTCGGCCTGGTCACACCGGAAAGCCGGGTCGTGCTGGAGAAGCCGCTGGGCAAGGATGGCGAGGGCGCGCGCGTGGTCAACGAAGCCGTCGGGCGCGTATTCGGCGAGCACCAGATCTTCCGCATCGACCACTATCTGGGCAAGGAAACCGTGCAGAACCTCATGGCGCTGCGCTTTGCCAACCGCCTGTTCGAGCCGCTGTGGAACAGCACCCACATCGATCACATCCAGATCACCGTGGCGGAAGACCTCGGCGTGGGCGAGCGTGGCGGCTATTACGACACCTCCGGCGCGCTGCGCGACATGGTGCAGAACCACATCCTGCAGTTGCTGTGCCTGACGGCGATGGAGCCGCCCGATGCGTTCGAGGCCGACGCCGTGCGCGACGAGAAGCTCAAGATCCTCAAGGCCTTGCGCCGCATCGACGACCACACCGCGGAAGCCGCCACGGTGCGCGGCCAGTATCGCAAGGGCTCGGTCGGCGGCCAGCCCACGCAGGGCTATCTGGAAGACCTCGCGGCGGAAGAGAGCGAGACCGAGACCTTCGTCGCGATCCGCGCCGAGATCGCCAACTGGCGCTGGGCGGGGGTGCCGTTCTACCTGCGCACGGGCAAGCGCCTGGCGGCGCGCACCTCGGAGATCGTCGTGAATTTCCGCCCGATCTCGCACTCCATCTTCGACCACACCGCCGGGCGCATCAGCCAGAACCGGCTCATCATCCGCCTGCAGCCCGACGAGGGCATGACGCTGGAAGTCATGATCAAGGACCCCGGCCCGGGCGGCATGCGCCTGCGCCGCATCCCGCTGGACATGAGCTTCGTCGAGACGTTCGGCGTCTCCAACCCCGACGCCTACGAGCGCCTGCTCATGGACGTGATCCGGGGCAACCAGACGCTTTTCATGCGCCACGACGAAGTGGCTGCGGCGTGGAACTGGATCGACCCCATCCTGTCGGCGTGGAAGCACACCGCGCAACGCATCCACCCCTACCCCGCGGGCGCCTGGGGGCCGTCGGCCTCGATCGCGCTGATCGAGCGGGACGGACGCACGTGGCTCGAGGACACCGAGTAAAAACACGTTTTCAGGCTGGATTCCGGCGCCAGACGTAATTATGATTGATCGACGTAATCAATCGTAAAACGCCGCCATGCCCACCCCCGATTACTGGCATTACCCGCGTACCGCCCTGGCGGATTCGGTGCTGATGGCTTTCGGCAGCGGGCTGTCGCATGCGCTGACCATGTTCGCGCCGCGCCGCATGGGCAAGACCGAATTCCTGCTCAAGGACATCGCGCCGCGCGCGGCCGAACAGGGCTGGCGCGTGTTCTACCACTCCTTCATGAGCGACGGCGACGAAGGCGGCGAAGTCTTCCGCCTCTCGCTGGCCGAGTTCGCGGCCGGGCGCGCGCGCACCTGGCTCAAGCCGCTGACCGCGCGCGTGAGCGCCGAGGTGCTGGGCGTGAAGGCCGAACTCGCGACGCGCGACGCCCGCGCCCCGCATTCGCTGACCGAGGTCGTGCAGGCCCTGGCCGCCGGCGGACGCTGCCTGCTGCTGCTCGACGAAGCCCAGATCCTCACGCGCCAGGCGCGCAACGAAGAACTGCTGGGCGGGCTGCGCACGGGGCTGGACATCAACAAGGACACGCTCAAGGTGCTCTTCACGGGCTCCTCGCGCGAAGGGCTGCGGCGCATGTTCTCGGAAGCGCGCGCGCCCTTCTTCCACTTCGGCACCAACATCGAGCTGCCCACGCTGGAACGCGCGTTCTGCACCCACCTTGCCGCCGCCTTCACGCGCTCGACGGGCCGCGTGCTCGACGAGGCACAGCTGTGGGACGCCTTCGTTGCCTGCGGCCACGTCCCCGCGCACCTGCGCGCCGTGGTCGAGGCAATGGTGCTCAACGCTGGCCTCACGCTCGCCACCGCGGTGCGCCTGACGAGCCACCACCAGCACGACGAAACCCAGTACGCGCGCCAGCTCAACGCCCTGCCGCCGCTCGACCGCCTCGTGCTGCGCGCCGTGCTCACGGCCGCTCCGCTCTTCGCCGAGGAGACGCGCGCACGCATCGGCACCACGCTGGGCAGCGCCGCGCCCAGCACCACCCTCATCCAGTCGGCCACCGAACGCCTGCTGCGCGACGAGATCATCACGCGCCGCGAACGTGGCCAGTACGAAATATCCGACCCCGGTTTCGCGCAGTGGCTGCACGCCCTGCCGACCGCCTCCGATCAGGCTCCGCTCGAATGACTCACCGCAAGATCCGTTTCACCCTGCTGCTGCAGGCCATGCTGCCGCTCGTCGTCGCATTCTTCGCCGTCGCGTACTACTTCGCACTGCACACGCTCAAGGATCAGGTCGTCGCCGCGCTCGGCGCCACGGGCGAGGTCGGCGAGGTGCGGCTGGGCTTCACGCGCATCGAGATCGAGGGCTTGCGCATCCGCGCGAGCCTGCCGCGCTGGCCTGGGGAAGACGAGTTGCGCGCCGCGCGCGTGGAGATCACGCCCGATCTGCGCAGCCTGTTCGGCGGGCGCATCGTGATCCGCCGCATCGGCGTGGAAGACGCCACCCTCACGCTGCTGCGCCGGCAGGACGGCCTCAGGATCCTGCCCGCGCTGCTCGGCGCAAGCCCCCGCGCGGCCGCCGCGAGCGAAGCCTCCGCGCCGGGTGCCTCCGCCCCGGCTTCGGCGCTGCCGCCCATCCTCATCGGCCACATCGCCCTGCGCAACAGCCGCGTCGATTTCTACGACGCCACGGTGGCGGCGCGCCCGCACCCGGTGGCGCTGGAAGATGTCGAAGCCGACCTGGAATCGCTGCAGTTGCCGCAGATGAACGCACGCAGCCCGCTGACAGTGCGGGCGCGCATCGGCCCCCGGGGAACGCTCTCGCTGAAGGGCTGGATCGTGCCCGCGAAGCGCGACGCCGACCTGCGGCTGAAACTCGCCCAGGTTCCGCTGAAGCTCGTCGAGCCCTACCTCTTCCGCAACGAACTGGGCGAGGTGCGCGGCGGTGAACTCGCGCTCGACCTGCATGCCAGGGTGGCCAACCGCCGCCTCGAAGCGCCCGGCCGGCTCACGCTGAGCCACCTTGAACTGGGCGGGCTGGCCGGCCTCACGCGCGAAGCCGCGGCCGCCGTGGCCCGCTCGCGCGGGCTCGACGCCGACACGCAACGGCCCGTGGACCTCGATTTCACGCTGCAAGGCAATCTCGACGACGGCCGCTTCTCGCTCAACGACGCCATCTACGGTCAGGCCGGTCTGGCGCTCGTGAAGCTCATCGGCCTGGGCGGCAGCGGCACCCATCGTGGCGCCCAGGGCGGCCTGGGCAACATGCTGCGCAACCTCTTCGGGCGCTGAGCGCGCGCGGGTTCAGGCCATCGCGTCGACGAGTTCGGGCGCGAGGATGTCCACCACCGCCTGCGGCGCGATCGCCACGAGAAAGCCGCGCTTGCCGCCGTTGATGTAGATCGTGGGCAGCGCGAGGATGCTCTGCTGCATGTAGACCGGCATCACGCGACGCGTGCCGAAGGGGCTGGTGCCCCCCACCACGTAACCCGAATGACGGTTCGCCACCTCGGGTGCGCACGGATGGATCTGCTTGACGCCGATATGCCGCGCGAGATTCTTGGTCGAAACCTCGCGATCGCCATGCATGAGCACCACGAGCGGCTGCCGGTGCTCGTCTTCCATGATCAGCGTCTTCACCACCGCATGCTCATCGACGCCCAGCTCGCGCGCGCTGACGGCGGTGCCGCCCTTTTCCTCGTATTCGTAGGGATGGCCGACGAACGCGACCTTGTGCTCGCGCAGCACGCGCACGGCGGCGGTAACGGGGTTCTTGTCCTTCATGCCTCTGGCATCCTGCGGGACGCGCCGCGCGGGCCCCGAAAAGACGGGACGGGCACACGGCCCGCCCCGGTTGCGCTCACTGGACGGCGAGCAGTTCCACTTCGAAGACCAGCGTCGCGTTGGGCGGAATCACGCCGCCCGCGCCGCGCGCGCCGTAGCCAAGCTCGGGCGGGATCACGAGCTTGCGCGTGCCGCCGACCTTCATGCCGGCCACGCCCTCGTCCCAGCCCGCGATCACGCGGCGCCCGCCCAGCGGAAAGCTGAAGGGCTCGTTGCGGTCCTTGCTCGAATCGAACTTCTCGCCCGTGGTCAGCCAGCCCGTGTAATGCACCGACACGAAGCGGCCCGCCTTGGCCTCGGCCCCCGTCCCCAGCACGCTGTCGTCATAGACGAGGCCGCTCGCGGTGGTCACGGGGTCGCGCAGGCTCATGTCCAGGCCGGGTTCGACCTCGAGCAGTTCGACCTCGAACACCAGCGTGGCATTGGGCGGTATCACGCCGCCCGCCCCAGCCTCGCCATAGCCAAGCTGCGGCGGGATCGTGAGCTTGCGGCGGCCGCCGGCCTGCATGCCGGCCACGCCTTCGTCCCAGCCCGGAATCACGTGGCCCGCGCCCAGCGGAAAGCCGAAGGGCTCGTCGCGGTCCTTGCTCGAATCGAACTTCTCGCCCGTGGTGAGCCAGCCTGTGTAGTGCACGCGCACCGAACGGCCGGCCTGCGCGGCTTCGCCCGCGCCGACCACGAGGTCTTCATAGATCAGGCCACTGGCCGTGGTTACCGGATTGCTCATGGAGTTCCTTTGTCAGGGGGATGGATGGGCTTACTTGTGGGTCGTGCCGAAGATCTTGTCGCCGGCATCGCCCAGGCCCGGAATGATGTAGCCGTTCTCGTTGAGATGGCTGTCGATCGAGGCCGTCCAGCAGCGTACGTCGGGATGCGCCTTGCCGAGCGCCTCGATGCCCTCGGGTGCGGCCACCAGCACCAGCGCGCGCACGTCCTTGCAGCCGCGACGCTTGAGCAGGTCGATGGTGGCGATCATGGAGCCGGCCGTGGCCAGCATCGGATCGATGATCAGCGCGGTGCGCTCGGTGAGGTTGCCGACGAACTTCTCGAAGTAGTGCTCGGGCTGCAGCGTTTCTTCGTTGCGGGCAAGGCCCACGACGCTGATCTTGGCGCTCGGGATCATGTCGAGCACGCCGTCGAGCATGCCGAGGCCGGCACGCAGGATGGGCACCACGGTCACCTTCTTGCCCTTGATCTGCTGGATCGTGGCCGGGCCGCTCCAGCATTCGATCTCGACGGGGCCGAGCTCGAAATCGGCGGTGGCCTCGTAGGCCAGCAGGCGGGCCAGCTCGGCCGTGAGTTCGCGGAACTTCTTGGTCGAGATGTCGGCTTCGCGCATGAGGCCGATCTTGTGCTGGACGAGCGGGTGTTGGACGGCGATGACGGGCATGGAAAAACCTTTCTGAAGCAAATTCTGTGTGCGCGATTATGCCTGCAGACCGGCCTGCCTGCCCGCCAACTCCGCCATCACTTGCCGCCACGCAAGCTCCGCATCCTTTCCCTGCCCGGCGAACACGCTGGCGAGCAACTCGCACTGCGTCCGCGACAGCCGCGCCTCGAGCGCCGCGCCCTGCGGCGACAGCGAAAGGCAGCGCGCGCGGCGGTCCTGCGCGTCGGCCTCGACCCGCACCAGCCCGGTTTCCACCAATTGCTTGAGCGGCCCGTGAAGCGCCTGCTTGCTCACACCCAGCGTGGCGAGCAGATCGCTCACGCGCTGGCCCGGCCGGCGCGCCACGAAGTACAGGATGCGGTGGTGCAGCCGGGCGAGTCCGCGCTCGGCCAGGATCGCATCCGGCTGGGCCGTGAAGGCGCGGAAGGCATAGAAGATGAGTTCGATCGCGGCGTAAAGATCCTCGGCGCCCGCCGGGCTATTTACGTCAACCGAGTTGACTTTGTTTTTAGAGCCAATCATATTGGTCAATATACCTGACATAAATGGAGCCCGCATGTCCTGTGAACCTGCCCTGCCCGCCCTCAGGCTGGCCCGACGCTGCGACCGCCTGACTTCCTCCCTCGTGCGCGACATCCTGGCCGCCGCGGTGCAGCCGGGCACGATCTCCTTCGCGGGCGGCCTGCCCGCCGCCGACCTCATGCCGGCGCTGCCGCTCGCCACCCTCGCCGATCCGGCGCTCTGGCAGTATGGCAGCAGCGAAGGCGAGCCGGCCTATCGCGAAGCCGTGGCGGCATGGGTCGGACAGGGCGGCCTGACCATCTCGCCGCAGCAGGTGCTCGCGCTCGCGGGCTCCCAGCAAGGCCTCGATTTCGCCGCCAAGCTGCTCATCGACGAGGGCACGCCCATCCTCTGCGAAGGCCCCACCTACGTCGCCGCGCTGCAAACCTTCCAGCTCTTCGGCGCCGAGGTGCTGTGCGCGCCGCTCGCCGCCGACGGCCCCGATCTGGCCGCGCTCGAAACCCTGCTCGCCACGCGGCGCCCGCGCGCCATCTACCTGATCCCGTGCTTCCAGAACCCCGCCGGAACCTGCTACAGCGCCGAGGCCCGCCGGGCCGTGGCCGCGCTGCTCGACCGCTACGACACCCTGCTCATCGAGGATGAGCCCTATCGTCACGTCTCGCTGGACGTCGATCATCCCATGACCCCGGTCTGCGCCCTGCTGCGGCGCGCGCCCTGGATCTATCTGGGCTCGTTCTCGAAGATCCTCTGGCCCGGGCTGCGCCTGGGCTTCCTGGCCGCGCACCCCGCCCTCATGCCGCACCTCGTGCGCCTCAAGCAGGCGGCCGACCTGCACACCCAGCGCCCCGGCCAGATGGCGGTCGCCCACTGGCTCGCGAGCGCGGAGCGCGAGGCCGACCTGGCCCGCCTGCGCGAGGGCTACCGGGCCCGTCGCGATGCCATGCAGGCCGCGCTCGAACGCCACTTCGCCACACTTGCCGAATGGCAGCCGCCGCGGGGCGGGCTGTTCTTCTGGCTGCGCCTGCGCGAAGGCTTCGAAGCGACGCGCGCCGTGCTCGACGCAGCGCTCGCCCAAGGCGTCACCTTCATGCCGGGCGAAGCCTTCTTCGTCGAGGGCGCGGACGGCCACCGCTTCCTGCGCCTGAACTACAGCCACGCCACGCCCGCGCAGATGGAACGCGGCCTCGCGCTGCTGGCCGCCTGCATCCGCGCCCACGCCGCCGTACCGGCCTGACCGGCGCCCCCGCCAGACGCCGCGCGCCGGCCGGCGCGGCGCCTGTTAAGCTCGCCCCATGTCTTCCACCGCGTCGCGCCCCGCGCCCTCAGCCAAGCCCGGCCTGCATCCACGCAGCCTGCATCGCCAGCCCTACGATTTCGTCGCGCTGAGCGCGGCCCACCCCGCGCTGGCGGCCTTCGTGCATACAGTGCGCTCGGGCGAGGCCAGCATCGATTTCGCCGATCCCGCCGCCGTGCGCGCGCTCAATGCCGCGCTGCTCGCGCATCACTACGGCATCCGGCACTGGAGCCTGCCGCCGGGCTACCTGTGCCCGCCCATCCCGGGCCGCGCCGATTATCTGCACGTGCTCGCCGACCTGCTCGCCGAGGACAATGCGGGGCAGATTCCGCGCGGGCCGGCCGTGCGCGGGCTTGACGTAGGCACCGGCGCGAACGCGATCTATCCGCTGCTGGGCCAGGCCCTGCATGGCTGGCGCTTCCTGGCGACCGAGCTCGACACCGGCGCGATCCGCCACGCCCGCGCGTTGCTGACGGCCCATGAGCACAGCCCGGGCGCCCTGGAGCTGCGCGCGCAGACACACGCCGACGACGTGCTCGCCAACACCCTGCGGCGCGACGAACGCCTCGACTTCACGCTCTGCAATCCCCCCTTCCACGCCTCGGCCGAGCAAGCGGCCGCGGGCTCGCTGCGCAAGCGTCGCAATCTGGGGCTGGCGCGCCCCGACGTGGCCGAGCTCAACTTCGCGGGCCGTCATCACGAGCTCTGGTGCGAGGGCGGCGAGCGTGCCTTCATCGCCCGCATGATCGCCCAGAGCCTGCCGCTTGCCGGCCATGTGCTGTGGTTCTCGACGCTGGTGTCACAGCGCGACGCGCTGACCGGCGTGCTGCGGAACCTGGCGCGCCATGACGCGGCCGCCGTGCGCGTGCTGGAAATGGCGCAAGGCCAGAAGCGCAGCCGCGCGGTCGCCTGGAGTTTTCATGACGCCGCCGCCCGCCGCGCGTGGGCCCGGCAACACTGGCAAGGAGACGCGAAATGAAGATTGCGGTCATGGGCGCCGGCGCGGTCGGCTGCTATTACGGCGCGCTGCTCGCGCGTGCGGGTCACGAAGTCGTGCTCATCGGCCGCGCCGCGCACGCCGGAACGATCACGCGGGAGGGCCTGCGTCTGGAGCGTGCCGAAGGCAGCACGCAGGTGCCGCTCGCGGCCAGCACCGAAGCTGCCGCCGCGGCCGGCGCGGAACTCGTGCTGTGCTGCGTGAAGTCACCCGACACGGATCGCGCCGCGCGCGAACTGCGCCCTCATCTGGCCGCCGGAACGCGGGTCCTGAGCCTGCAGAACGGCGTCGATAACGCGCAGCGCCTGCAGGCCGCGCTGCCCGGCGTGCGCGTGGCACCGACGGTGGTCTATGTCGCGGTGGAAATGGCCGGCCCGGGGCATGTGCGCCACAAGGGGGGCGGCACGCTCGTGGTGGCGCCCGACGCCCTTCCCCCGGCGTTGCTGGAGATACTGCGCGCGGCGGGCATCACGGTCCGCTGCGAGGACGTGAACCTCGCCCTGTGGACCAAGCTCGTGCTCAACTGCGCGTGGAACGCGCCGTCGGCGATCACGCAGATGAGCTACGGCGAGATCTGGCCGCATGCCGCCGCGCAAACGCTGATGCGCGCCGTGGCGGCGGAGTGCCACGCGGTCGCGGCGGCCGAGGGCGTGGCCCTGCCCGCCGACCTGTGGCCCGCCATCGCCGGCCTCGCCAAGACCATGCCGGGGCAGCTTTCCTCCACCGCGCAGGATCTGGCGCGCGCACGGCCGTCGGAGATCGAGCACCTCAACGGCTACATCGTGCGAACGGGCGCGCGGCACGGCCTCGCCACACCGGCCAATCAGGCCCTGACGGCCCTCGTGCACTTGCTCGAGGCGCGCGCGGCACGCTGAGGACACCGCTCCCGCAGACATGAAAAAACCCGCCACGCGGGCGGGTTCTCTCATCACGGGCCGGCATGCGCGGGCCTGGCCAGCCGGCGGGAGCGAGGCCCCCGCGCCGACCGCACGGCTCAGGACAGCGCGCCGTGGCAGTGCTTGTACTTCTTGCCCGAACCGCAGGGGCACGGGTCGTTGCGGCCCACGCGCACGCCCTGGTGCTCGACCGGCCGCTGCTTCGCTTCGCCCTCTTCGGCGGTCTTGCCCAGCGCCTCGTCGTAGTCGGCGTGGTGGTACTGCACGTTCTCCACGCCCGGATGCTGCTCGGCCACTTCCTCGATCTGCTCTTCGGAACGGATCTGCACCGTCATCAGCAGCCGCACGACTTCGGTCCGCACCATGTCGAGCAGCGACTCGAAAAGCTCGAAGGCCTCGCGCTTGTATTCCTGCTTGGGGTTCTTCTGCGCATAGCTGCGCAGATGGATGCCCTGGCGCAGATGGTCGAGCGCGGCAAGGTGCTCGCGCCAGCGCTGATCGAGGCTGTTGAGCATGACGTTGCGCTCGAAACCGGACCAGGCTTCGGGATTCACGTCGCGGATCTTCGCCGCATAGGCTTCGTCGGCGGCCTTCTGCACGCGTTCGAGCAGGTCTTCGTCGGACAGGCCGTTGTCGGCGCGCGCCCATTCGACCAGCGACACGTCGAGGTCGTATTCGGCCTTGGCGGCCTTCTCGAAGGCTTCGAGTTCCCATTGCTCCTCGACCGACTCCGCCGGCACGTACTTGCGGAACAGATCGCCGATCACGCTCTGACGCATGGCGGTAATGGTTTCACCGATCTCGGCCGATTCGAGCAGCTCGTTGCGCTGGTGATAGATCACCTTGCGCTGGTCGTTGGCCACGTCGTCGTATTCGAGCAGCTGCTTGCGGATGTCGAAGTTGCGCTGCTCGACCTTGCGCTGGGCCGATTCGAGCGAACGATTGACCATGCCGGCCTCGATGGGCTCGCCCTCGGGCATCTTGAGGCGCTGCATGATCGCGGCCAGGCGCTCGCCACCGAAGATCTTCATCAGCGGATCTTCGAGCGAGAGGTAGAAGCGCGAAGCGCCGGCGTCGCCCTGGCGACCCGAACGGCCGCGCAGCTGGTTGTCGATGCGGCGGGATTCATGGCGCTCGGTGCCGATGATCTTGAGACCGCCGGCCTCGAGCACGATGTTGTGCAGCGCCTTCCATTCGCCGCGCAGCTTGGCGATGCGCGCTGCCCGGTCTTCTTCGGAAAGGTCCGCGTCGTCGCGCACCTGTGCGACCTGCTTGTCGACGTTGCCGCCGAGCACGATGTCGGTCCCGCGGCCGGCCATGTTGGTGGCGATGGTGATCACGCCGGGGCGACCGGCCTCGGCCACGATCTCGGCCTCCTTCGCGTGCTGCTTGGCGTTGAGCACCTGGTGCGGCAGCTTCTCGTTCGTGAGCAGGCCGGACAGCAGTTCGGACGACTCGATCGAAGTCGTGCCGACCAGCACCGGCTGACCGCGTTCGTGGCAATCCTTGATGTCGGCGATGATCGCGGCGTGCTTTTCGTCGGCCGTGCGATAGACCAGATCGTTCATGTCCTGACGGATCATGGGCCGGTTGGTCGGGATCACGACGGTTTCCAGGCCGTAGATCGAGTGGAACTCGTAGGCTTCGGTGTCCGCCGTGCCCGTCATGCCGGCGAGCTTGCCGTACATGCGGAAGTAATTCTGGAACGTGATCGAGGCCAGGGTCTGGTTCTCGGAATTGATCTTCACGCTTTCCTTGGCTTCCACGGCCTGATGCAGCCCGTCGGACCAGCGGCGGCCGGCCATGAGGCGGCCGGTGAATTCGTCCACGATCACGACCTCGCCGTTCTGCACCACGTACTGCTGGTCCTTGTGGAACAGCGCATGCGCGCGCAGCGCGGCATACAGGTGGTGGATCAGCAGGATGTTGGCGGGCTCGTACAGGCTGCTGCCCTCGGCCAGCAGGCCCAGGCGCGCGAGGATCTCCTCGGCATGCTCGTAGCCCTGCTCGGTCAGCAGCACCTGATGCTGCTTGAGGTCGACGGTGTAGTCGCCCGGCACCGTCACGTTGTCGTCCTCGCCCTCCTGCTTGGTGAGCAGCGGCGGCAGCGCGTTCATGCGCACGTAGAGTTCGGTGTGGTCTTCCGCCTGGCCCGAGATGATGAGCGGCGTGCGCGCCTCGTCGATGAGGATGGAGTCCACCTCGTCGACGATCGCGTAGTTCAGGCCGCGCTGCGCGCGCTGCGCGGTCTCGTAGACCATGTTGTCGCGCAGGTAGTCGAAGCCGAACTCGTTATTGGTCCCGTAGGTGATGTCGGAAGCATAGGCGGCGAGCTTCTCGGCCTGCGGCTGCTGCGAGTAGATGACGCCCGTCGACAGCCCCAGGAAGTTGTAGACGCGCCCCATGTTCTCGGCATCGCGGCTCGCGAGGTAATCGTTGACGGTCACCACGTGCACGCCGTTGCCGGGCAGCGCGTTGAGATAGACGGGCAGCGTCGCGGTCAGCGTCTTGCCTTCGCCGGTGCGCATTTCGGCGATCTTGCCATCGTGCAGCACCATGCCGCCGACCATCTGGACATCGAAGTGGCGCATGCCCAGCACGCGCACCGCCGCTTCACGCACCACGGCGAAGGCCTCGGGCAACAGCGCGTCGAGCTTCTCGCCCTTGGCGAGACGGGCGCGGAATTCATCGGTCCTGCCACGCAGCGCCTCGTCGCCCAGAGCCTGCATCTGCGGCTCGAGCGCATTGATGGCGCGCACTTTCTGCATGTACTGCCGGACCAGCCTGTCGTTACGGCTGCCGAACACTTTCTTGAGGAGGCCAGCGATCATGGTGAGTGATTGAGGAAACGCGGCAAAAGGGGCATTCTATCATGCAGCTCAAGGCCGCCCGCTGAAGCTTTTGGCCGCCCGCAGCGGTTCTGTCGGCCCCGCTTGCGCCAGCGCAAGCACCCCGTGCCAGATCAAATTCCGCCTGCGGCCAACCCGGTTTCCCGCGCCATGAAGACACGCCCGCTCAACACGATTTTCGGCCGCTCCGATCTCCTCGCGCGCCTGCAGGCACACGCGACGCATCTCGTGCGCCTGCAGCGCAAGCTCGACGCGGCCCTGCCCGCTGCGAGCCACGGGGCGGCCAGCGTGGCGAACTTCAAGGAGGGCGAACTCACGATCCACGTCGTTTCGCCCGTAATGGCCACGCGGCTGCGGCTGTCGCTGGAAAGCCTCAAGACCCGCCTGCAGGTGGCCGGCGAACCCGTGACGAGCATCAAGGTGAAGGTGCGTGCGAGCCCGTTCCAGGGCAACTTCCGCACCGAGGAGGCGCCCGTGCGCCCGATCGGCCGCGACGGGCGGGCCGCCCTGGAAACGCTTGCCGACAGCCTTGCGCCCGAAGACCCGCTCGCCCGCGCGCTGCGTCACATGGTGAGCCGCTGCGCGCGCCGCTGAGCGCTCAGACGATGGGGGCGAGCACGCGTTCGAGCACGAACACGATCACGAACACCACCACGAGCACCACCGCGTAGCGGCTCAGGCGCCAGGCCCACTGAAAGAAGTGGGGCTGCCGCGTCAGCAGGCCCAGCGCGGCGCACACGCCGATGGCGAGCACCATCAGGAGGCCGAGCAGGCGCAGCAGCAGCATCAGGCGAAAGCCTGCTGGGCGCTGATCTGGCCGCGCAGGTCGGCGGGCACGCTGGCTTCGTCCTCGAAGCTCACGATCTCCCACGCCCCTTCGGTTTCGAGCAACACGCGCAGGATCTGGTTGTTGAGCGCATGCCCCGCCTTGTTGGCCTCGTAATGCGCGAGCAGGGGATGACCGCAGAGGTAGAGATCGCCGATCGCGTCGAGCACCTTGTGCTTGACGAACTCATCGGCGTAGCGGAGCCCGTCCGGGTTGAGGATGCGGTATTCGTCGAGCACGATCGCGTTGTCCAGGCTGCCGCCTTGCGCGAGCCCCATGTTGCGCAGGGCTTCGACGTCCTGCATGAATCCGAAGGTACGCGCGCGCGCCACGTCGCGGATGTACTGCTGGCGCGCGAAATCGATGCAGACCTCGGTAGCCGTGCCGTCGATGGCGGGATGGTTGAAGTGGATCGCAAAGCTCAGCTTGAAGCCGTCGTGCGGGTGCAGGCGCACGAACTTGTCGCCTTCCACGTACTCGACCGTCTTCTTCACGCGCAGGAAGCGGCGCGGCGCGTCCTGCACCGCGAACCCCACTGACTGCAGCAGGAACACGAAAGGCGCCGCGCTGCCGTCGAGGATCGGAATCTCCGGCGCATCGACGTCGACATAGCAGTTATCCACGCCCAGCCCCGCCAGCGCCGACATCAGGTGCTCGACCGTGCCGATCTTGGCACGCCCCTTCTGCAGACCGGAGCACATCTTGGTATCGACCACCGCGTAGGGATCGGCGGGCATGTCGACGGGCGGATCGAGATCGACGCGGCGGAACACGATGCCGGTATCGACCGGCGCCGGCCGCAGGCTCATTTCGACGCGCCTGCCACCATGCAGGCCCACGCCCGTTGCCTTGACCACCGCCTTGAGGGTTCTCTGCCTGATCACCGGGATATCCTGTCGATCCATCGTGAATGATCTGCCGATTCTAGCATCCGGCCTGCGCCGCCAGACCTTCGCGGGGGCATCCACCGGGCGCCGCCCGGCCTATGATCGATATAGCCTGCCGCGCTTGACCGCACGGTCCTTTCCACCCCTTTGCCCCTCTGCCACCGTCCGATGAACGCCACGCACGCCATCGATCTGCGCATCCAGGCCGAACACGCCTGGCTGGACGCGAGCCTGCACACCTTTGCGGCGTCCCGCGGCCTGATCCTGTTGCCGGCGCTCACGCCGGCCGACGACGCCGTGCCCGATCTGCGGCCCGCTCTGCAGGCGCGGGGCTTCGACACGCTGCGCGTCAGCCTGCTCGATGCCCGCCAGGTCGCGCACGCGGCCGACCTGCGCTACGACATCGCACTGCTCGACCTGCGCCTGCGCGCAGTGCTCGAGTGGGCACGCCACCAGCCCGATCTGGAGCGGCATGGCGTCGGCGTGCTGGCGGGCGACACCCCGGCCGCCGCAGCGATCCGCGTGCTGGCGCGCGAGCCCGAGCGGGCATCCGCCCTCGTGGCTTACGATGGGCGCCCCGAGCTCGCCGGCGCGGTGCCGCTGCGCACGCTCGCATCGCCCACGCTCTTCCTCTTGCCTGCCGACGCGCCCGCGCGCCTGGACGCCAGCCGCCCCGCCCGCGCGCTGCTGGCGACCCGCCATGCCTGGCACGAGACGCTCGCCGCCGACATCGGCGCCGGCCCTGCGAACGCCGCGGCAACGGACGAGGCCTGCGCCTGGTTCGCCACCCATCTGGGCGCGCCACCGCCCTGAGCGGCAGCGCCCGGGACGCCCCGCCTTACAATGCACGGCATCCACGCGCCGCGTGGCACGCCGTCCGGAACGGCCCGCCGCCGTCTTCGCCGCAGCCCCGCCCAGATGATTCCCTGCCTGCACCCCGATCTGCCACCCCGCTTCCCTCCCGTTTCACGCGCGCTGCGCGACCCCGACGGCCTGCTGGCCGCCGGTGGCCAGCTCACGCCGGAGTGGATCCTGGGCGCGTACCGGCACGGCATCTTCCCGTGGTTTTCGGCGGGCGACCCCATCCTGTGGTGGAGCCCCGACCCGCGCATGACGCTCGTTCCCACGGCCGCGCGCATCAGCCAGTCGCTCTCCCGCACCTTGCGCCGCGGGCGCTACGAGATCCGCTGCGACACGGCCTTCGCCGACGTCATGGCCGCCTGCGCCGCGCCGCGCGCGTATGCGGCAGGCACCTGGATCGTCGACGCGATGCAGGACGCCTACTGCACGCTGCACGCGCTGGGCTGGGCCCACAGCGTGGAAACCTGGATAGACGGCGAACTCGCCGGCGGCCTGTACGGCGTGGCGATCGGACGCGCCTTCTTCGGCGAATCCATGTTCCATCGCCGCACCGACGCCTCCAAGATCGCTTTCGCCCACCTCACGCGCCTGCTCGCGCGCGAAAACTACGCCATACTGGACTGCCAGATGAGCACGCCGCACCTGGCGTCGCTGGGCGCCACCGAGATGCCGCGCGAGCAGTTCGTGGCCGGCCTCGCGGGCTGGACCCGTCACGCGGAGCCGCAACACTGGGCGCCCGATTTCGCCCGCGCAGACTGGAGTCGATGATGTCCGGCCTTCCCAACCTGCCGTATTCCCTGCTCCAGTTCTACGCCACCGCGCCCTACGAATGCTCCTACCTGCCCCCCCGGCAGGCCCGCTCGCAGGTCGCCACCCCGGCGCACCTCATCGACCCGCTGCTCTACAGCCAGCTCGTGCGGGACGGCTTCCGCCGCAGCGGCGTCTATACCTACCGGCCCTGGTGCGACACCTGCCGCGCCTGCGTGCCCGTGCGCCTGCCGGTGGCCGACTTCCAGCCCAACCGCAGCCAGCGCCGCGCATGGGCCAGGCACCGCCATCTCGAAGCCCGCGAATGCGGGCTGGCCTTTTCCGAGGAGCACTTCGAGCTCTACTGCCGCTACCAGCACGTCCGCCACGCCGGGGGAGGCATGGATCAGGACGATCGCGAGCAGTACATCCACTTCCTGCTCGACAGCCAGGTCGACACGCGCCTCGTGGAGTTCCGCGAGAATGGCGTGCTGCGCATGGTCAGCCTCATCGACTGTCTCGCCGACGGGCTTTCGAGCGTCTACACCTTCTACGATGCCGAGCAGCCCGGCGCCAGCCTGGGCAGCTTCGGCATCCTCTGGCAGATCGCCAGCTGCCGCCAGATCGGCCGCCCCTACCTCTACCTCGGCTACTGGATCCGCGACTGCGAGCGCATGAACTACAAGCAGAACTTCCGCCCGCTCGAAGGCCGTGTCGATGGCCACTGGCAACGCCTCACGGACGAGGATTTCCTGCGCCTGGGCTGACCTCCCGCGCCATGGTTTTGTGGCGCGCCCGCCTCGCCCGCGACCGGCGCGGCCGGTGCAAGCAGAGGCCCGCCGCTTGCACCGGCCGCGTTGTCTGACAGAATGAGCCGCACGCCACGCGTCCCACCCGTCCGGGTCCGCCAGCAAACCTTTTCATAATCAGAAACTTGTAAAGAACCCGTCAGCGAGACCCGGGGCCGAGGCCCCGCCGGAAGCGGCCCCCTCCGCCGTCCGGCTCGCCAGGAGAGGCCCGATCCATGGCTGCCAAGCCACTTGAACTCAGAAGCCGCCCCAGCACCGGCAACCGCGTAGACGCCGTCTACACCGGCATCATCGAAGCCATGACGCGTGGCGAGTACAGCGAAAACACGCGCCTGCCCACCGAAGCCGAACTCGCCATTCAATACGGCGTCTCGCGCCCCACGGTGCGTGAAGCGCTCTCGCGCCTGCGCCTGGACGGCCTCATCGCCTCGCGCCGGGGTTCAGGCAGCTACGTGCTGCACCGCCCCGACCGCAACATCAAGCGCTTCGCCCCCATCGAAAGCATCGCCGACATCCAGCGCTGCTTCGCCTTTCGCATCGCGCTCGAATCCGCAGGCGCGGGGCTGGCGGCCGACCTGCGCACGCAGCACGACCTCGAAGGCCTGCGCGCGGGCTACGAAGCCATGGAGATCGCCCGTCTGCAAGACGACAACGCGGCCTACGTCGAGCACGACCTCGCCTTCCACCTCATGATCGCGCGGGCCTCGCAGAACGAATTCTTCGTCACCGCGCTGGAACTCATCATCGAACAGATGCGCGTGGGCATGCGCCTCGCGCTGAACCTCTCGCTCGAGCGCGAACGCGTCTGGCGCGAGAAGGTGCAGCTCGAACACCGCGAAATCCTCAACGCCATCGAGAAAAGCTCTTCCATCGACGCCGCCGAAAGCATGCGCTTTCACCTCGGCAGCGCACGCCGCCGCCTCTTCGAAGGCCCGAGCCAGAAGGCCGACTGACCCCGCGACCGGCTCCCCAAACACGCTTCTCCATGCTTGCCCGCATCCTGACGCCCGCCACGCTGGCCGTGGCGCTCCTGCTCGGCGCGCCGCCCGTCGCGGCGCGTGAGATCCGCGCCGCGGACATGCAGCCCGAAGGCTTCCCGAGCGTGGTCTCGCTGCAGAACCTCGGCCGCAAGCTCGCCGCCGCCACCCAGGGCCGGCTCACGCTGCGGATGTTTCCGGGCGCCGTGCTGGGCGACGAACGCGACATGATCGGACAGACACAGGCCGGCGGCATCGACCTGCTGCGCGTCTCGCTGGGCTCGGTGGGCACCGTGGTGCCCGAAGTGAACGTCTTCAACCTGCCCTTCGTGTTCCGCGACGAAGCGCACATGCGCAAGGTCATAGACGGCCCCATCGGCACCGAACTCCTCGCCCGGATCAGCAACAGCCCGGCCGGCCTCGTCGCCCTGGGATGGATGGACGCCGGCACCCGCAACCTCTATACGCGCCTGCCCGTGCGCCAGCCCGCCGACCTCGCGGGGCAGAAGATCCGCATGATCGGCAACCCCGTGCTGCTCGACACGATGAACGCCATGGGCGCCAGCGGCGTGCCGATGGGGTTCGGCGAACTCCATGGCGGGCTGCAGAGCGGCGCCGTGGACGGGGCCGAAAACAACGTCCCCACCTACGTCACGCAGGGCCATTTCACGCAGGCCCGGTACTACAACCTGACGGGCCACCTCATCGTTCCGGAAATCTTCGTGTACTCGAAAGCGCGCTGGAACGCGCTGTCGGCCGAGGAGCAGGCGCTGCTGCGCAAGCTCTCGCGCGAAGCGCAGCTCGAACAGCGCCAGCTCTGGGACAAGCGCGTGGCGATCGACACCGCGCGCATGAAGGCAGCCGGCGTGCACATCGTGAGCGACGTCGACCGGCGCGCGTTCTACAAGGCCACCCAACGGGTGCGCGACCGCTACGGCGCGGGCAGCGCCGAACTCCTGCGCCGCATCGAGGCCACGCGCTGAAGGCTCCGCAAAGAAAGCGCTGTCGGCGAGGCATTTTCCGCCGTGGCCGGCTATAATCGAAGCGCTGTGACCGGTGCGCGTTGGCACCGGAGCGAAACTGGGGGCGACCTGGCTTCGACGTGGGTCAAGAAGCAGCATGGTGCATACCGAGGACCAGTCACCTCGTAAAACCACTGGAAAATCATACTCGCCAACGACGAGCAATTCGCTCTGGCCGCTTAAGGCCTAAGCCGCTGCACTGATTGGTCTCTGGGTCAGGTGGGGTAAAACCCGCAGCAGCGTCATTTACAGGGACTCGTGCCGTTCCGGGTTACTTGGGACGGAGCTAAAACCAAGGTGACTCGCCCTGGGTCGGCCTGCCGACCGGCTAAGCTCAGGGTTAAATTCAAATAGACCGGCTAAGTATGTAGAGCCAGTTGTGGAAGTCTTGCGGACGGGGGTTCGATTCCCCCCGCCTCCACCAAAAAGCAGTCCAGAGCAGTGCAACAAGGGCCAGCCAACCGAGCAACAGCAAGGTTCCTGGCCTTTTTTGCGTCTACCGACGCCCACCGGAAATCATTCAGATCCACGCCAAAGCGGGGGTACTTTGGGGGCACCTCGAGATTTCTGCCAGGGCACCCGAAATCCCGCTCACCGACGCCGCCGAACGCACCGCCCATCCCGGAGAAAAGCCTTAAAGGCTTACGGATGAAAAACCGCCCCCGCAGCCCCACGAGGCCGTGCCAGGCAGAAACAGAGAGAAGTCTGCCGGATCAGAAGACTGACGGACATGCAGCCTGATATCAGCCTCAAGGAAGCCTGCGGCTGCCGTGACGAAGCCCGCATCGGCGCCCCCGATCCTCACTGTGCTCCGCCGCACAACCGACCAGGCATTGTGTGCGAACGCGAAAACAGTTCCGGCGCGCGATGCTGCCCAGCGGGAACGACTTTACTCACGGCTAAACCCCGCCGGCTGCGCAGCGCGCCTTCCCCCCGCAACGGCGCGGCGCCTTCGTGCGATGAAGGCGCCGCGCTGGCCTGTCGGGTTCTCACGCAGAGGAACGGTCAGGGACGATCGAGCTTGTAGATATAGCCCTGGATATCATCCGCCACGTACAGGTTATCGCTGGCATCCACCGCCAGGCTACGTGGCGACTGGATCGCGTTCATGATCTTGACCCCCGTGGCCGCGCCAGGAGCGATCTTGTAGAGACTGCCCGCGTCCGTCACGAACAGATTGCCTCTCGAATCGACCGCGACACCACCCGGATAGCCAAATGACATGCCCGTCGCGACGGGCGTGGCAGTAGAAGCACCTGGTGCGATCATGAAGAGGCGGTTGTTGCTGGTATTGCGTTCGGCCACATAAACGTTCCCGGCCGTATCGACAGCAAGCAGACCTGGCCGGTTGAACACCGTGCCTGTCGCAATCGGGGTTGCCGTCGTGGCCCCCGGGGTGATCTTGTACACCGCGTTCTGCACCATGTCGGCAACATAGACATTGCCCTGGGCGTCCACCGCCACGCCCCCCGGCGCATCGAAGGTCGTGCCCGTGACCAGGCGCGTCGCCGTTGAGGCGTTGGGCACCCATTTCAGAACCCTGTCGCCAGCATTATCAAGAATGATCACATCCCCGTTGGGGGCCACGGCAACCCCCAGCGGAGCACTCAGGTTCAGGCTAGACGGCGCAGGCGTGGCTCTCGTCGCCCCCGGGCTGATGACGAACAGGTTCTCGTCCCGATAGCTGGCCACATAGAGCGTTCCGCCCGAGTCGACGGCAACCCCGGCGGGAAAATCAAACTGCGTCGCGGAGGCGAGCCGGGTGGTGTTTGCCAGGCAGGTCACGACGATGCCGGTGGTGCCCACGCTGCCGCTCGCCGCGCCGCTGACGGAGCACGTCTGGTTCTCCGGTTGCGTCCCCACCGTGACCTCGTAGCTGCCGCCATGTGGAACAGGCGTGACAAAAGTGAAATTGCCATCGGCGCTGATGGCGAGCGCATCGCGCCCATTGTTCAGCAGGGTGAGCTGCTTGCCCGCCCCCAGGCCGGTCACCGTGCCACCGATGGCCTGGGTGATTGCCGAGCAGACGACGCTCACGGTCGTGACATCCGCCGTTATGCCAGCGCTGGTGCTCGAACCCTGGGTCACGGCACACGTCTGCCCGCTCGGCTGAGCCGCAACGGTGACGGCATACGGACCATTCCGGCTTATCCGGCTCGTGAAGCTGAAGGTGCCATCCTTATTGAGCGTGAGTTCATCGGTGCCATTGTTGCGCAGCGTGATCTGAGCGCCGGCGCGCAGGCCCGATAGCGTCCCGCCCACGGCGAAAGCAGATGCATCCTCCGACGAATCGCCCCCACCGCAGGCAGCCAGGCTCAGCGCCAGCAGGCCGGTGACGATG
This sequence comes from Candidatus Dactylopiibacterium sp., assembly GCA_031119555.1. Classification (GTDB taxonomy): domain Bacteria; phylum Pseudomonadota; class Gammaproteobacteria; order Burkholderiales; family Rhodocyclaceae; genus Uliginosibacterium. The sequence continues at coordinate 13,596 of JAVHXQ010000011.1, read as the reverse complement.
ACCGCCGGATACCGCAGCGGGCGGCGCGGAAAAACAGTCGAGCAGACAGAAACGGGCGATGTAGGCATCTCTGGATCCGAATAATGATGGGGAGAATGCTTGTCGCATCGCGACCGGGAGATTCCGCTGACGGCGCATGATCTGCAATCAATCGCCGCACGTCATCTCATCCGGAACGCAAGCAAACAAGGCAGGCGGAAACATTGTGTCGAGGCGCCCTCCGCTGCCGGAGCCAGGGGTCGCGCGCCTGTTGGCGAGCCTGCGGTCAAACACAGCAGCCCGAGTCAACAACCATCTATCGGCTGCCGGTTTCCAATCTTGAGCCCGCATCACGCGCTATCTGCCACGGCGAATATCTACCCGGCATGCCTGCGCACCGACACGCCAGATACAGAAGCGCCCCTGCCGGCGGCAAACTGTGTCCTGACGGCCCGGTGCCCGGCTGGTAGGCTGAGGGCATTACCCCCCGGAGCCCGTCATGCCCGTCCGCCACGTTCTGCTCGCCTTGCTCGTCACCCTGATCTGGGGCGTCAATTTCGTGGTGATCAAGGTGGGGCTGGAAGACTTTCCGCCGCTGCTGTTCTGCGCCTTGCGCTTCGCCCTCGCGGCCTTGCCGCTGCTCTTCCTGCGCGGCCCGATGCCGGCGCCATTCTGGCGGATTGCCCAGATCGGCCTGCTGCTCGGCGTGCTGAAGTTCGGCGTGCTGTTCGTCGGCATGCACCTGGGAATGCCGGCCGGGCTGTCGTCCCTGGTCCTGCAGAGCCAGGTGTTCTTCACCATCCTGATCGCCGCCGCCACACTCGGCGAGCGCCCCGGCCTGCGCGCATCGGGCGGGCTGGCGCTGGCCGCCTGCGGGCTGGTGCTGATCGGCCTGCAACGCCCCCTGGGTGACAGCCTGCTGGCCTTCGCGCTGGTGGTCTTCGCGGCCCTGATGTGGGCCTGTGCCAACATCGCCACCAAGCGCTCCGGCGCCACCGACATGCTGCGCCTGATCTGCTGGGTCAGCCTGATTCCACCGCTGCCGCTGCTGGGGCTTTCTTACCTGTTCGAAGGGCCGGAGGCGATCCGCTTCGCGCTGACCCACCTGAACCTGCGCGGCATCGGCGCGCTGCTGTACATCGCCTTCCTCGCCACCACCGTCGGCTTCGGCATCTGGAGTTTCCTCCTGCGCCGCCATGCCACCAGCATCGTCACGCCGTTTGCCCTCGCGGTGCCGGTGTCGGGGCTGCTCGCGGGCTGGCTTCTGCTCGGCGAGCGCCTGAGCACCACCGGCTGGCTCGCCTGTGCACTGGTCTTCGCAGGGCTGGCCGTCACCGTGCTGCCCGCACGCCGGGCCTGAAACCCCAGCACGACAACCCGCAGCAGGCTTCCGGCCCCGTCAGGCGGGCTTCCACACACGCCACACACGCGCGCGCAGCCGGCACGACAAGGTGGTCTGAGCGGCTGCCGGCGACGAGAACGCCGCCATGCCCTGCATTGAGGTTCTGCGCCTGGCTATCCAGCAACTGCTGCCCGTTGGCCAGGCGCGAAACCTCCACATCCCGCGCCTGGCCTGCGTACCCGTCGGCAACCGTGAGCTTGCCGGTCGCTGCGACCACGGAACTCAGGGAAAGCTGATGCCCGCCGCCGGGTGGCGCATTGCCACCGCGTTCTTGATGGAGACGGTCCAGGTCTTGCCGTCGTTGGCCATCACGTCGCCAAGCAGGAAGAAGCCCTGTGCCGCGCGCGCGTTCAAGCGGGTGAGCACCTGGTCGAGCGAATCGGGCTGGCTTTCATCCACCGTGTATTCGATGGCGCCGTTCTGCGCGGAGCTTTTCTCGAACTGCACCACGGCGCCGCCAGGCAGCGCCATGCCGGCCTGGTACATGTAGCCTTGCGCGCCCATCCCGGTGAGTTGCTGCAGCAAGGCGGCGCCGTCGGCGACGCCGAAGTTGCCGATCCAGTCGTGCAGGCTGTAGCTGTAGGTGGCGCCGGAGTTGTCCTTGACGTAGAGGTTGAACTCGTCGTTCCCCACCATCAGCGGGCCGACGATGCGATACCCGCGCGCGCCCTGCGCGTTGAGCTGCGCCTCGTAGTCGGTGCGTGTGGTGGCGCTGGACAAGGGTTGCCGCTCATAAGAGTAGGTGGCGCTGCGCGAGGTGTCCTTCACGTAGAGAGACCGCTGCTCCATCGACAGGTTGGTGCCATACGTCGTGCTCCCCTTGTAGGCATAGCCCTGGGCACCGCGGGCGTTCATCTGCGCCAGGGCCGCATCGGCCGACGCCACGTCGGGCTCGGTGGCGTATTCCAGCCGCGACCCGGCATGCGCCGTGTCGGAGATATAGAAGTCGCCGACCGTCATGGGATTGGCGGCCGGGAACAGCGATGCGAAGAAGGCGTAGCCCTGAGCGCCCTGGGCATTCATGGCGGCCAGCGCACCGCCGAAGTCGGTCGCCGCCGGCAGCAACCGGTACTGACCCCTCACCACGGCCGGCACGCCGGGCTTGGCACCCCCCTCACCGCCACCGCCACTGCCACCCCCGCCGCCTTCACTACCCCCACCGCCACCACTCCCGCCACTACCTCCACCACCCGAATCATCACCCCCACCGCCACCACCACCACCCCCTCCGCCGCCGCCGCCGCCCGAATCAACCTCGCCGCCACCAACGGCTCCGGCACCTCCCGAATCACCACCGCCCCCGCCTCCCCCCCCGCAAGCGGCCAGCATGACGATCACGACAACGGCTGCCACGCAGCGGCTGATATCTCTAGTCTTCATTGGAAGAACCCTCTGTATTGATTGACAAGACACCCGGCCCCGGGAAATCACGGAGGCTGAGCCCGCCTTCCTCACGCCATATCCGGATGTCCATGGCCCCGCTTCGGCCCCTTGCGCGAGCAGATTCGTGATCTGCCCTGAAGTGCCTCGACACGATGCTGTCGGGCACGGCGGCAGGCGTGAATAGGGAGAGATGCGAAGACTTGTTTGAGTGGGGATCTGACTTGTTTGAGTCATCGAGAGCCCCTCCGCGCGATCTCGGACGCGTGATTCACGCGCTGCCGCCGCGAATCACCCCGGCATCCGGGCAGGTCGTGATGAATCCTCCGCCTGCACGGATATTTCCGTTTGTTGCCAGACAGAGCGCGGGGCGCGCGAAGAAATGACGTGGCCTGTTCCCGGTGAATCCGGAGGCGTTCTCTCGCAGGCTGCCCCGGCGCCGGAAACATCCGCGCCCGACAAACAGCGGGTCGTGTCGCGGCGCGGTTGAGCGTTGAATCACGCGAACGACGGCGCCTCACCAGACCGTCAAGCTGTGTGCCGACACGCTGCGGGGACGCTGGCGCATTGGCACGGCTGTGCGCTCCGTTGGCACGCCCTGATCTGGCCGCCCCGGTCGCAGCGGAGACCGCCAGAGACCCGCCCTGCCTACCGGGCCGGCGCCGCGCGGCATGCTTCCCGAACGACGACACGCCCGGCGCGGGCGCACATGCCGGGGGGCAGATATCCGTCATCGCGGCCGCGCGCGGCTGGCGCGCGAGCGCCGTCACGACATACCATCCCCTCTCGAACGTCTCCCCTTCATTTCATGCGCGGCAGCCCGTCCGCCGGAAGTCCTATGCGAATCCTCCGCCGTCTTGGCCTGACCCTGCTCGTCATCCTCGGCTCTGGCCTGGGCCTGAGCCTCGCGCGCGCGGCACTCGATGGCGAAGCCCCGCCCGGCCGGGGCTGGGCGAGCGCGCCGCGTCATTCGGCGGGCATCGCGCCCGATCCGGAGCGCTTCGGCGCACAGGCGATCGTGCAGGTGTATGCGGCGCCCACCTATGGCTGGCGCGGCATCGTGGCGACGCACCCCTGGCTCATCTACAAGCGCGCCGGCGAGACCGCGTACACGCGGTACGACGTGGTGGGCTGGCGCAGCCCGGACGTCGTGCAGCGCAATTACGCGCTGCCGGACGGGTTGTGGTTCGGGGCGCAGCCGCGCCTGCTCGCGACGCACCGGGGGGCCGCAGCGGCGGCGATGATCCCGCAGATCGAAGCGGCCATCGCGAGCTACCCCTTCCCGCATGAGTACCGCGCCTGGCCGGGGCCGAACAGCAATACCTTCCTGGCCCACATCGGTCGCGAGGTGCCCGCCCTGCGGCTGGACCTGCCCGCCAACGCGGTGGGCAAGGATTACCGCCCGCTCACGCAGCCCGTCGGGCTGTCGAGTTCGGGCACTGGCGTGCAGGCTTCGCTGCTGGGCTTGCTGGGCATCAACATCGGGCTGGAGGAAGGGCTGGAGTTCAACATCCTGGGTCTGGATTTCGGCATCGACCTGAACCGGCCGGCGCTGCGCCTGCCCTTCATCGGGCGCATCGGCATGAGCGACAGCCCCGCGCCCGAACCCGACACCCCCTGACCGCGCGCCCCGTCCACCCCGGCCTTGCACGGGGCGGGCGGGGGCCTCCTCCACCATGTCCGCACCTTCATTCTTCGGCGATTTGCCCTCCCTCGCCCGGCGCGTGGCGGGAGACCTGCGCACCTGGCCGGTGCAGGGCCCGCGTCTGATCGACGAGATCGAGTGCGTGTGCTCGGTGCTGCTGGCGATCGCCTTCGCGCACCTGCTGGAAGTGCGCCACGTGGGCTGGGCCGCCTTCAGCGGCTACATGGTGATGCGCTCGGACGTGTGGCGCAGCTTCAAGCGCGGAGGCCTGCGGGTGCTCGGCACGGCGGCGGGCTCGGCGCTGGCCTGGGCGTTCGCCGCGCAGTGGCTGCAGACTCCGCTGCACGCCAGCCTCGCGCTGCTCGCGGTATGTGGCGTGAGCCTGTATTTCATGATGATCAGCCCGCGCGGCTACGCCTGGCTGTTTCTGGGCCTGACCTTTTCGATGGTGGTCATCGACGGCCTGGCGCATCCGGAAGAGCCGCTGGCGGTTTTTGCGTGGACGCGCTTCGTGGAGGTCGCCGCCGGCACGACCGCGAGCGTGATCGTGAGCGCGGTCAGCACGCTCACGGCGCGGCGCCTGCTGCTTGGGCAACGCGGCTTCAGCATGGATTACGAGTGGTGGGTCGACCGGCTCATCCCATGGCACGGGCAGGCGTTCGTGCATGCGCTGCAGGGCGCGGTGGCGATCGCGCTGATCCCGTGGCTGTGGGCTGCCACGGGTCTGTCGGCCCTGACGCAGGCGAGCACCACGATCATGGTGGTGATGGCGATTCCGCTCGCGGGGCTTGCCCACAACCGCACGCGCACCAAGCTCGTTCACCGCTTCGTGGGGTGCACGCTGGGCGCGCTGCTCGCCGGGGCCGCGCTGCTGGTGGGGCAGCACTCGGTGGTGTTCCTGCTGGCCTCGGTGGCGGTGGCCGTCACGCTGGGGCGCCACATCGAGAACGGCAAGCATGGCATCGACTACGTGGGCACCCAGTTCGTGCTCGGCTTCCTGACCGTGATGGTGCCCGACACCTACGAAAGCCTGCATCTGGCCACCGGCATCGAGCGGCTCATCGGAGTGCTCGCGGGCATCGCGCTGCTCGAACCCGTGCGCCTGCTGCTGCGCCTGCCCGCGCGCGGCGCGAGCAGTGAAGTGCGTCGCGACAGCGCCGGCGACTGATTCACGCGCGGCGCCAGCGGCCGTCCGCCCCGGCGGTAAAGATCGCCAGCGCGGGTGTAGCCCGGCTCGCGGCCTGCCCCGCGAGGGCGACCGCGACGCTGTGATCGGGCTCGCGCACGGCCAGCGAACACAGGTGGGCGGCGCCGAGCACGGGGTGGCGCACGCCGCACCACGCTTCGTCGCGCAGGCCGGCGCGCACTTCGGCGGGCGCAATCCCCAGGCCCACGCCCCAGGCCTTGAGCACGGCCTCCTTGCGCGCCCACAGCGCGAGCCGTGCGGTATCGGCCGGCGGCGCCAAAGACAGCGCGCGCAATTCGTCGGGGTGCGCGAAAGGCCCCGCCAGCGCCTGCGCCGAAACGCCCGCGCGGGCTTGCGCATCCACGCCCACGGCGCCTTCGCGGCACACGGCCACCGCCGCCAGCCCTGGCGTGGCGCTGCGGCTGAGGCCCCCGCAAGCCGGCGTCAGCAAGCCGGCGAGCCATGCCGAGAGGCGCTGCGCGAGCTGGCGCGCGCGCGCCAGCGAGGCGTCGCCCGGCGTGGCCAGCAGCACGACCGGCTGTCCGGCGTGAAAGGCTTCAAGCAGCAAGCACTGCAGCAGCTCGATGTCCATGCGCGCCTTCCCGCGCTCCGCGCCCGTCGCCTTCGCCCAGATTGAAGCCCAGGGCCACCGCGTGCGCGGTCTCGCCCACGGCGGTCCGCGTCATGTCGTCATGGCAGACGTCCAGCGTCTGCGCGCGCAGGGCGGCGAAATCGCGCCGCGCGAAACCGTTCGTGCGGCGCCGGCGCAGCACGCCGTAATCGGGCACCGAGCGCTGCGCCACGAACAAGGCCACGCTCTGGCGCGCATTGGCCACGCGCTGCTGGCTCAGTTGCGTGCGCAGCGCGCACCAGCCCGCGAGCGTGCGCGGATTGATGCTCTCCTGCCACGCCGCCACGGGCAGCGGCGCCCGCCAGCGCAGCCCCAGCCCGCCCGCCACGCCCGACAGCACCCGGGCGGCCTTGCGGCGGAACCGCCGCAGGACCGCGCCCGGCGCGCCGAAGACGAGGTTGGCGCCGACCCACTCCAGCGCGCGCAGACGGCTCTGCGCGTAGAGTTGCGGCGCAAAGGTGTCGAGCAGGCAGACCGGCGGCGGCGCGGCCGGCACGAGCTCTTCGGCCAGCCGCAGCGCGACCAGCCCGCCCAGCGACATGCCGACGATGCCGGCCACGCGCGCGGCCCCCAGGGCCTCGAGTTTCTCGACGCAGCAGGCGAGCAGGTGGGCGCCCGGGTCGGCGGCCGGCGCGCCTTCCATCATGAGATCCAGGTCCAGCACCGCCACCGCCACGTCCGCGCCGCATTCGCGCTGCAGCAGCTCGCCCAGGCGATACACGCTCACGATGCCGCCATGCATGCCCGGCAGCAGCACGATGAGGCGCGCGGCGTCGGCGGGGCCGATGATCTCGCACTGCGCGCAGCCGGTTTCGTCGGCCTCGGCCACGAGGCGCACCAGATTCGACCAGGCGGGCCGCGCCAGGAAGCGCCCCGGGCTGATCTGCGCGCCGAGCTGGTGGCGGACCTGGGCGGCCAGCGCGAGCGCGCCATGCACGCTGCCCCCCGCGAGCAGGAAGTTGGCGTCGTCGCCCGCGGGCGGGCGCCCCAGTTCGCGCGTCCACAACCCGCGCAGGCTGGCATCCAGCCCCGCGCCCAGCGCGGCGGCCGGGGCGGCGGCAAGGCCGGGCTCGGCGGGCAGGTCGAGCTGGGCGAGCTTCTCGGCGAGGGTCATCAGCAAGCGGGCGGCAAGGCCCGAGCCGAAGCCCGCCGCGGTGGCATACAGGCAGATGTGCAGGCGCTCGCCCACGAGCCAGCCGCGCAGGGCCAGGCCGTGCCAGAGCACGCCAGGCCCTTGTTCGAGGGCGCTCAGACCCTCGCGCTGCACGCCCGCGAGGGGAGCGCCCCACACGAAGGCGGCCGCGCGCGCCCAGCCTTCCAGGCTCTCCGGCAGATGCGCCGCGACCCCCATGGTTTCGGGCCCGCCCTGGTCCAGCCAGCGCGTCTGCGCGGCGCCGGCTTCGGCCACGATCTGCGCCGCGCTCGCCTCCGCCGGGAAGAGCAGCAACTGCTTGCCCGCGCAGTAGCCCACCGGCTCGATCAGCTGGGCCTCGGTGCGCAGCGACTGCACGATGGTCACGGGCACGGCGTGGCCCAGCACGGTGTGCAGCGCACGCACCCAGGCCGCGAAGAGCGCGAGCGCGGGGCTGTGCCCATGCTGCTGGCACAGGCGCAGGCAGCGCGCGGAAACCTGGGCCGGAATCGCGAGCGACAGGTTGCGCGCGGGCGCGGGGGTGACGAGGGCCGGCGGCAGCGGGCGGTCGCCGAGCGCGGTGCGGATGGCGCCGGCCAGCGCGGCCTCGGCGTCGGCATCGGCGCGTGCCGCTTCGCGTGCGGCGCAGGCCGCGATGGCGCCATAGGCGGGCGTCACGTCGGCGCCTTCGAGCAAGGCATGGAGCTGCGTGAGGCAGCGCTCCAGGCTGGCGTCGTCGAGCGCGGCGCGGTGCACCGTCCAGCACAACTGGCTGGCGCCGCCCGCGAGCGGACGCAGATCGACGCGCATCACGCCCGTGCGCGCGAGGTCGAGCGGCTCGGTCGCGGCGGGCCACTCGGCATCGGGCTCCGCAAGCTCGCGGCTGACGCGCCACCAGCCCTCCGCGAGCGCCGGCGCAAGGTGCGCCACGGGTGGCGTGGGGGCGGTGTCGAAGCGCAGGCGCAACGCGGCGTGGAGGGCGGCGAGCCGCGCGAAAGCCTCGCGCAGCCGCGCGGCGCCGAAGCGGGCGGTGCATTCGAAGAGCACGCGCCGCTCGGCGCGGCCGGCGCCCGCCACGTCGCGCTCGAAAACGAGCTTCGCGCATTGCGTGGGCATGAGCGGCACGCACGGCGAGGTGTCGGCCGCGCCGGCGGTGGTGTCGGCGACCCGCGCGTCGAGCCGGCGCGCCAGCTCGGCGAGCACGGGCTGGCGGAGGATTTCGACGGGCGAAACGGATTTGCCCAGACGCTGGCGGATCAGTGCAGCCAGCTGCAGGGCGAGCAGGGAGCTGCCGCCGCAGAGCCAGAAGTCGGCCCCGGGGCCCGACACCGGCCCGGGCAGGCATTCGCGCCAGAGTTCGGCGAGCACGCGCTCGGTCTCGCTCGCGAAGGCCGGCGCGGCTTCCGCCACGGCCGCCGGAGCGGTTTCGGCCAGGGCCTGCAGGGCCTTGCGGTCGAGCTTGCCATTGAGGTTGAGCGGCAGGGCCGCGAGCGCGCGCAGCACGGAGGGCACGGCATTGGGCGGGAGCTGCGTCATGAGCTCGGCCCGCAGGCTGGCCGCGTCGGGCGCGCCCAGGCCGGGCTCGCCGGCGAAGAACGCCACGAGGTGGCGGCTCTGCGCATCGGCGCCGGCCACGAGCACGGCCCCCTGGGCCACCCCGGCGCAGGCGTTGAGGCAGCGCTCGACTTCGTCCAGCTCGATGCGGTGGCCCTGGATCTTCACCTGGCGGTCGACGCGGCCGAGGAACTCGAAGACGCCATCCTCGCGCCGGCGCACGAGGTCGCCCGTGCGGTACCAGCGTCCGTCGCCGTCCTCAAGGAACTTGCGCGCGCTCTGCTCGGGATCGTTCAGGTAGCCGTGCGCCACGCCGAGGCCGCCGACGAGCAGCTCGCCGACCGCGCCGTCGGCGGCGATGCGCACCGTGGTGCCACGGATGGGCCGGCCGATGGGGACTTCGGCCTGGGCGCAGTCGGCCGGCGTGAGGCGGTGGGTCAGCGTGAAGGTGGTGTTCTCGGTCGGCCCGTAGGCGTTGATGAGGCGCAGCGCGGGCCAGCGTTCGAGCACGCTGCCGGCGTGGCGCGGGCAGACGCGCTCGCCGCCGATCAGGAGCTGGCTCAGGCCGCCGAAGGCATCCGGGCGCAGATCGGCGCAGACGTTGAACAGCGCGGCGGTGAGCCAGGCATCGCTGATGCGCCGCGTGACGAGGAAATCGGCCAGGGTGTCGATGGCGGGCAGCGGGGCGTCCTGGATCACGCAGCAGGCGCCGTGCAGCAGGGGCGCCCAGACTTCCAGCGTGGCCGCGTCGAACGCGGGCGAGGAAAGAAAGGCCCAGCGTGCATCGCGCCGGAAGACCGCGTAGTCGGTGTCGAGCACGAGCCGCGCGATGCCGGCGCGGGGCACCACCACGCCCTTGGGCGCGCCCGTGGTGCCGGAGGTGAACATGACGTAGGCGGCGGCAGGCTCCGGGCAGGCGAGCCAGGGCTGGAACGGCGCGCCGGCCTCGCGGGGCAGCGCGCTCACGTTCACGCGCACGGCGTCGGCGGGCAGCGCGGGCAGATCCTGGCCGGCATCCAGATGGACGCGCGCGCCCAGTACCGCGAGCATGGCGCGCTGGCGTTCGGGCGGGCTGGCGAGATCGATGGGTGCGTAGAGGGCGCCTGCGCGCAGCACGGCGAGCTGGGCAACGACGAGCTCGACCGAACGCGGCAGCAGCAGCGCCACGCACTCGCCGGGCTGCACGCCGTTGCGGCGCAGGACGCGCGTCAGCGCCTGGGCACGCAGGTCGAGTTCGCGGTAAGTGAGCCGTGCATCGCCGCATTCGAGCGCGAGACGGTAGGCGTGGCGATGAAAACTTGCGGCCAGGCGACGGCAAAAGTCGTCCTGGCCGACGTGATGCTCGGCAAGCATGGCCCCTCCCTGCGAGGTCGATGGTGGATCGATCTTGTGGGTGTTATGGGGCCAGTCTAGAAATGCAAACCCACGGCCACTACAGGGGATTGGGCAAAAAGGTGACGCATGACACACTGCGGCGCGCGCACGTTTTCCATACGTTCGCGCACGTTCCGCGCCCGGCGGGCCCCTGCGTCAGCTGATGTCGCCCGTGGCGAGCCGGATCAGGCGCTGGTTGGCGGAGCCGCGCCAGGGCCGGGTGGTGGGCTGGTCCTGCAGGAAGCGGCCGTCGATGAGCACGTCCACGTCGCGCAGCAGCGCCAGCTCGCGCACGTCCTCGTAGAGGTAGCCGGTCCACAGCCAGATGTCCTTGGCGGGATAGCGGCATTTGAACTCGCGGCACAGCGCGCCGACGGCCTCGCGGTTGGCGGGCAGCAGCGGGTCGCCGCCCGACAGGCTGAGGCCGTCGTGCCGCGCGCAGTCGGCCAGCAGCCGCTCGCGGACTTCGTCCGTGAACGGCCGCCCGGCCAGGCGGTTCCAGGTGGAGCTGTTGTAGCAACCGGGGCAGGCGTGCGCGCAGCCGCTCACGAACAGGGTGACGCGCAGACCTTCACCATTGACCATGTCGCAGGTGTAGTAGCGGTCGTAGTTCATGCTTCCTGCGGTTCGGCCTCTTCGGCGCGCGCGGGCGCGGCCGCATCGGGCGCCGGCGTGGCCAGGTGCTTCACGCGGCGCATCACTTCCTTCTGCTTGCCGGCATTGAACGGGCGGGCGTTGGGGCTGCCGAGATAGCCGCAGACCCTGCGCGTCACCGACAGGCTCGCGCCGTCGTGGTTGCCGCACTCGGGGCAGGTGAAGCCCTCGGAGGTGGCATGCGCCTCGCCCATGAAACCGCACTTGCCGCAGGAATCCACCGGCGTGTTGGTGCCGAAGTAGGGCACGCTCTCGATGGCGTGATCCCAGATGCGTTCGAGGGCCTTCAGGTTGTGGCGCATGCTGGGCAGCTCCACGTAGGTGATGTGGCCGCCCGAGGCCGCGTCGGCGAACCCCTTCTCGTACTGGATCTTCTCGAAGGGATTGACCTTGCGCGCCACGTCGAGGTGGAAGGAGTTGGTGTAGTAGCCCTTGTCGGTCACGCCGGCGATCTCGCCGTAGCGCGCCGCGTCGAGCTTGCAGAAGCGGTGGCAGAGCGACTCGCTGGGCGTGGAATAGAGCGAGAAGCCCCAGCCGGACTCCTGCTTCCAGCGCCGCGTGGTGTCGGCCAGGCGCGCCACGACCCGGCGCAGGAAAGCCTGCAGCGCCTCGTTCTCGAACGGGTGCTCGCCGCCGGACATGAGCAGCGCCACTTCGTGCAGGCCGATGTAGCCCAGCGAGATCGAGGCGCGGCCGTCGCGGAACAGCGTGAGGATGTCTTCGTCGGGCTTCAGGCGCACGCCGAAGGCCCCTTCGGTGTAGAGGATGGGGGCGATGTTGGCCTTCACGCCCTCGAGCCGCTCGATGCGCGTCATGAGCGCCTTGCGGGCGATCACGAGGCGCTCGTCGAGAATCTCGAAAAAGCGGGCTTCATCCTGCGCGGCCTCGATCGCGATGCGCGGCAGGTTGATGCTGACCACGCCCAGGTTGTTGCGCCCGTCGAGCACTTCGCGCCCGTCCTCGTCGCGCCAGACCGACAGGAAGCTGCGGCAGCCCATCGGCGAGACGGGGCGCGAGGAGCCCGTGAGCTCGCGGTTGAGCTTCGCCGAGATGATGTCGGGATACATGCGCTTGGAGGCGCATTCGAGCGCGAGCTGCTTGATGTCGTAGTTCGGGTCGGTGGGCCTGAGGTTGAGCCCTTCCTCGATGAAGAACACCAGCTTGGGAAACACCGGCGTGATCCCCTCCTTGCCCATGCCCTTGATGCGCACCTCGAGAATCGCGCGCTGCACGGCGCGTTCCTGCCAGGTGGTGCCCATGCCGAAGGAGAAGGTCACGAAGGGCTGCTGGCCGTTGGACGAGAACAGCGTGTTGATCTCGTACTCGCACGCCTGGATGCCGTCGTAGGTTTCCTTCTCGGTGCGCTCGCGCGCATAGCGCTCGGGGTTGGCGATGGCGTACTGGCGCGCGACCTCGAGGTTCTTTTCGTAGGTCTTCTGGACGTAGGGCGCGAGCGTCTGGTCGATGTTCGGGATCGTCGTGCCGCCGTACTGGTGGCTCGCCACCTGGGCAATGATCTGGGCCGTGACCGCGCAGGCCACGCCCACCGACTTGGGGCTCTCGATGCCGGCGTTGCCGAGGTGGAAGCCGTTCTTCAGCATGCCTTCGAGATCGACCAGGCAGCAGTTGGTGAACGGCAGGAAGGGCGAGTAGTCCATGTCGTGGAAATGCAGGTCGCCGCTCTGGTGGGCCTGCAGCACTTCCTTCGAGAGGAAGTTGCTCGCGAACTGCTTGGACACGATGCCGGCCATGAGATCGCGCATCACCGGAAAGACATTGGCATCCTTGTTCGCGTTCTCGGTCACGGCCTCTTCGTCGGTCTTGTCGACGAGCCCCATGAGCTGCGCATGCAGCGCCGACCCCTTGACGCGGATGCTGTCGCGATCATGGCGGTACTCGATGTAATGACGCGCGACTTCCGGGTGCGAACGCATCAGGGCGTTCTCGACATACTGCTGGATGGTCGGAATGTCGAGAAGGTCCTTGCGATGCTGACGGCATTGCGCTTCCACGTCGGCGGCGACGGTCAGCGCGAGGGCGCTGGGGTTGGATACCTGGGCGGCGGCGGCGGCTTTCTGGCATGCCACGGCGACCTTCAGGATATCGAAAGAAGCAGTGGTGCCGTCGCGCTTGAGAACATGCAGCATGGACATCTCCACGGAAAGAAAAGGCCCCGGCAGGGGCTCGGGACTCAGGCGGCGGAGTATAGCGCCGGCACTAAATCTAGTGGAAGGATAAAGATTTCCTACTACGGATAGTGGTTTTGATCCAGATCAAATCGTTTTTCCCGCCATTCCGTCGGTCATTTCGCGGGCCGGATCGGCCCCGCCTCCGGAACCGCCACGGGGCGGCGCATTGCGCGGCCCGCGCGCATCGCGGCGGTCGCGACGCCACGTGACGAGCGGCCCGCGCCGGGCCGCAAAAAAAAGGAGGGCCGCCCTTTCGGACACGCCCCCCAGACATTCCCCTCGCTCGGTTTCCGCCGGATGTTGCAGCACCACGACGGACAGGTTCGCGGTCATCGCGCCGGCTCCGCCCCTCTCCGCCGGAACCGCCGCGCCGCTGACCGCGGAATACGGGCGGACACGCTCGCCCCTCTCGCGTTCCATTCAGCACGAGTCGTGCCAGAACCCGCCCGCCGCGCGCGTCTGCCGCTGCG
>JAVHXQ010000088.1 GCA_031119555.1 Candidatus Dactylopiibacterium sp. | reverse complement strand
ACCCCTAACCTACGGCTTAGAAGGCCGTTGCTCTATCCAGTTGAGCTACGGGCAGTTCCTCGTCGAACAGGGTCTCGGGCAAATGCCATCCAAGCGATCGCTGGGGAACCTTGGTCGGGGCGAGAGGATTCGAACCTCCGACATCTTGCTCCCAAAGCAAGCGCGCTACCGGACTGCGCTACGCCCCGAGGGACCGACACTATAGGCGAGCCCGGCAGCGGAGTAAAGTCTCCCGGCGGCTTTTTTTCAGGCTTTGGGGTCGGTGTGGAAATGCACGGGCAGATCGTCGTGAAAATCCAGCGAGGCCGGCGGCACCTTGCGGCAGGTACTCATGCCGACCATCGCATAGAGAGGGCAGAAGCGCGCCGCGCCGGACGCCACGAGGATCAGCCCCAGCCATCCCCACGGCCCCACGGACCCCAGCGCCGCAGCCACCACGAGCGCGGCCCCCAACACCACGCGAACAGCACAATCGACAAAGCCGACATTGGTTTTCATGACGATCTCCTCCGGTGTGTGAAGACGCTGACCCGGACGGGCTCGGATTTCCGTCCGTACCACTCGCTGCTGTTTTCGTTAGGGATGTGCGTTTGTGTTTTTGTTCTAGGGCATGCCTCCTGTACGCGCCAGGACTTTCCTGAACCCGCGTGACGCGGGCATGAAAAAAGGCCGCTTGCGCGGCCTTGTGCGGCAGACGTTCCGGCGGGATCAGTGGTGATGGCCGTGCGGTCCGTGGACATGGCCGTGGGTCAGTTCCTCGGCAGACGCCGGACGCACTTCGCGCACGGTCACGTCGAAGACCAGCGCCATGCCGGCGAGCGGATGGTTGCCGTCCACGACGACCTTGTCCTCGGCAATGTCGGTCACGCGGAAGACCATGTCTTCCTCGCCGTCGTCGCCCACGCGCTCGAAGGCCATGCCGACTTCGATGTCGGCGGGGAAGAGCTCGCGCTCCTCGAGCAGCACGAGGCTTTCGTCGTAATCGCCGAACGCATCGTCAGGCTGCAGCTTGATGTTGAGCCTTTCGCCGACCTTCATGCCGTGCAGCTTTTCCTCGAGCAGCGGGAAGATGCCATCGTAGCCGCCATGCAGATAGACCAGCGGATTCGCACCATCGTCGACGACATTGCCTTCCGGATCGCGCACCGAGTAATCAAGCGTGACGACGGTGTTCTTGAGGATTTCCATTCTTGCTCCCAGAGATTGAATTCAGTTGCGCCAGCACCTGATCGGTGTGCGCGCGGGTATCGATATTGTAATCCGCATGCAGCAGCTTCCCGTCGCCGCCCACGATAAAAGTTGCCCGATGGACCGCGGGCCGCGTCACGCCGTCGGCGACCCGCTCCTGCCAGACGCGGTACAGGCGGCAGACTTCGCCATCGGCATCGGAGAGCAGCTCGACCGAGATCCCGTTTTCATCGCGGAAGCCGGCATGCGTCATGCACTCATCCAGACTCACGCAGACCACCTGCGCGCCATGCCGGCGGAACTCGCGCTCGCGTTCGGAAAAGTCGATGGCCTGCCGCAAGCTGGAGGGCATGGCGTCGCGTGGATAGAAGTGCAGCACGACGAGGCGCTGGCGCAACGCGGCGGCCAGATCGAAGAGCGCCATGTCGGCATCGGGCAGGCAGAACAAGGGGGCGAGACCGCCGACCTCGAGCACGGGGGATGCGTCACCGCGGGTTCTGGAGGGGGTTTCACCCGAGTTCGTGAGTCGGCCCATCGGTCGTTCTCCTCGTGCAGACCAATCGAAGACGGGCACGGCCCGGCTTCTTTCTGAATAGACCGATACACGAGGAAGGACAAGGGCGGCACGCAGCCGTCGCGGGCCCGTGCCGATCAGGCCAGGGGAGGCAGCCCGCAGCGCTGCCGCTCCCGCTCGCACGCCTCGTTGTGGATGCCGAAGAGACCGTGCGCGGCGAAATCGCGGCAGGGATCGGGGCGCTGCGCGCAGATACCGCACGCCCCCCCCCTACGAGCGCCACGCAGCGGGGTGGCGAACGATCCGTGCCGCGCAGGCGGCAGGTACTGGCGGTCTCGTCATCCGCCGCCGCATCGGGCACGCGCCCCCTTCGGATTTGAGCCGGCTGCGATGGAAGCTCACGCGCAGCTAGCTCAGCAAGCCCCGCAGCGCACACACGGATCCAGCGGGTCCGGCGCGCTGCTCACGGCCTGAACTCCAGCCGGTACAACGGCTGGCCCGAATCGCGGTACTTGCGCTCGAACAAAGTCAGCGGCGCCTCCGCGCCAAGCGTCTCGACGACAGCGCTGCGCTGCGTGAGCAGTTGCAGTGCGATCGCCATTTCCTCGAGATAGATGCGCCAGTTGCTACGGCTCTCGAGCACGCCGCCGAGTGCGACGAGATCGGGAAACACCGCGTGCCCGTGCCAGCGCCGCGCGAGATGGCCGATCTTGGGCCAGGGGTTCGGATAAAGGAGGTAATGGCGCGCGAGCACGACGCCTTCCGCGCGCAGCAGACGCCAGAAATCAACGAGATCGGCCCGCACGAAACACAGGTTCGCGGGCCACGCCTCGTCGCCCGCGCCAGGCTTGCCGCGCGCGAGGCGGTCTTCGCTCTGGTCCACGCCGAGCACGAAATGATCGGGAAAGCGACGCGCAAGCTGAAGGCTGCTCCAGCCCACGCCGCAGCCGGCATCGAGCACGAGCGGCCGGGTGCCGCCCCAGGCTTGCATCGCCTGGCCGAACGCAGCCACGTTCCAGGGCGCGGCAGGTTTGCGGAACACGTGATCGCGATGGCGCGTCACCACCTCCGCAAGTCTCTCGTGCGGGCCGATCTGCGCGCTGCGGATCTCGCGGGAATTGGCGTACATCAGCGCGCCCCCGCGTCGGCCAGCACGCGCCCGACTGCCACCGAGTCGCGCAGCGGGCGGACCGCCTGGTACAGCGTCTCGGCGTCGGCATACTGGCGGCGCAGCAGATTCAACCACTGCTTGATGCGCCCCGGCGCATGGCGCGGCTCGACCTTGGCGCTCACTCCGCGCCAGTAATCGCCCAGCAAGGGCAGCAGGCGCAGCCAATCCTGCGCATCGGGCGAAGGCGCGCACTCGCCCCGGATGCGGGCGGGCAGAAAGGGGTCGGCCACCGCGCCGCGCCCCAGCATGACGTCGCGCGCGCCACCTTCGGCCTGGCAGCGCTGGTAATCGGCGACGGACCAGATTTCTCCGTTGCCCACCACCGGCACGCTGACGGCTTGCGCGATGCGTGCGATCCACGGCCAATGCGCGGGCGGGCGGTATCCGTCGGCCTTGGTGCGCGCATGCACCACCAGCAGTTGCGCGCCTCCCGCCGCGAGCGCCTGGGCGGCCTCGATGGCAGGGGACGTGTCGCCGATGCCCAGACGCATCTTGGCCGACAGCGGTACGCGGCCCGCGATGCCCGTCGCCACGGCCCGCGCAATGGATTCCAGCAAGCGCGGTTCCTCAAGCAGCGCAGAGCCACCGCGATGGCGGTTCACCATGGGGGCGGGACATCCGAAATTCAGATCGATGCCGGCCGGCGCGAGCCCCGCCAGGCGGGCCGCGCTCGCGCCCAGCCGCACGGGGTCGGACCCCAGCAATTGCACGTGCACCGGCACGCCCGCCGGCGTGCGGGCCCCGGCGTGCAGCTCGGGCGCGATCCGCGTGAAGAAGCGGGCCGGCGGCACGGTGGCGGAAATGCGCGCGAATTCGGTCACGCACCAGTCGTAGGCGCTGGCACGCGTGAGCACGTCACGCATCTCGGCGTCGACCATGCCTTCCATCGGCGCAAGGAGGATGCGAGACATCGGGTAACAGGATCGGAGACGAATCGAGCGCGCGATTCTACGCGCTCGGGCGCCCTCCCCGCGTGCTATCTTCGCGAGGTTTCAAGCGCAACGGGTATACGGCAGGTGATCGTACTGGATCTGCTCTGCGACGCAGGGCATCGTTTCGAAGGCTGGTTCGCTTCCAGCGAGGCTTTCGAACAGCAGCGCGGCGCGCGGCAGGTCAGCTGCCCCCTCTGCAATGGCAGCGAGGTCCGACGCTTGCCTTCCGCGCCTCACGTCCAGCGGGCGACGCCCTCAACGCCCACGACGGATGCCGGCCCGGCCCAGCTGATCGACCGCCTGCGCGAAGTCGCCCGCCTGAGCGAAGACGTAGGCGAACGCTTTCCGGATGAAGCGCGGCGCATCCACTACGGCGAAGCCGAAGCGCGCAGCATCCGTGGTCAGGCCAGTGCGCGCGAAACGCGGGCGCTGCTCGACGAAGGCATCGTCGTGCTACCGGTTCCCGCCGACAAGGACGACCTGCACTGACGCCCGGGCGAGGGGTCTTCCGTGACCAGCCCCGCAATCGAGTCGGGAACATAACTCAGCGGGCTCAGCAACCCGATCGGCCAGGCAACCGAACCCGGCGCGGCAGAACCGAACAGCCTTGCAATCATGCTTCGCATCGCTCGCTCCTTTCTCGTCGGGATCGAGTCTCGCGCGGTGGTGTGACACCCTGCTGACGCCTGCATGACGCAAAGATGACGCGCCAGGTCGGAACGGGCAAAACAAAAAGGGGAAAGGCATCAGCCTTTCCCCTCATGTCTGGAGCGGGAGACGAGTCTCGAACTCGCGACCTCAACCTTGGCAAGGTTGCGCTCTACCAACTGAGCTACTCCCGCGAACAACCTGGAGGCGCGAGCCGGAGTCGAACCGACCTACACGGATTTGCAATCCGGTGCATAACCGCTTTGCT
>JAVHXQ010000010.1 GCA_031119555.1 Candidatus Dactylopiibacterium sp. | reverse complement strand
CCGCCATCGCGCCCTTCCGGGAGACTCCATGACCATGCCGTCCGCCACGCCTTTCGTGATCGTCGCCACCAAGGGTCGCGCCCGCGAAACCCGTCATCTGCTCGACGAACTCGCCGCCCAGGACCTGCCGCCGCGCCACACCCTGATCGTGGGCGCCGAAGCGGCCGACGTGGCGGGCCTCGCCGAGCACCCGCTGGTGCGCGCGGGCGCGGCCACGCTGCGCTGCACGTCGCGCGCGGGCCTGCCCCTGCAGCGCAACGCGGGCCTCGACGCGCTGGCGACGCATACCCACGATCTCGCGCCCGCAAGCTGGTTCGTGGTGTTCTTCGACGACGATTTCCGCCCCGCGCACGACTGGCTGCTGCACGCCGCCCAGCGCTTCGCGCGCTCACCCGAAGTGGCCGGCCTGTGCGGCAACGTGCTCGCCGACGGCATCCACGGCGCCGGCTACGACGAGGCCACCGCGCGCGCCTACCTGCTCGGCAAGCGGCCGCCCGCGGCGCACTGGACGCAGGTCGCCACGCTCACCGAGCGCCCCGACGGCCTCTACGGCTGCAACATGGCCTTCCGCGGCACGGTCGCCGGCGCGCAGCGCTTCGACGAGCGCCTGCCGCTCTACGGCTGGCAGGAAGACATCGACTTCGGCGGCCGCGCGAAACGCTTCGGCCGCCTCGTCTGCGACCCCGCCTGCCGCGGCGTGCACATGGGCGTGCAGGGCGCGCGCACGAGCGGACTGCGCTTTGGCTACTCGCAGATCGCCAACCCCCTCTATCTCGTCGCCAAGGGCAGCATGCGGCCGGTGTTCGGCACCCGCCTGATGTGCCGCAACCTCGCCTCCAACCTGTTCAACTCGCTGCGCCTGAACCGCCGCAAGGATTACTTCGGACGCCTGCGCGGCAACCTGCGCGCGCTCGTGGACGCCACGCGCGGCCGCCTCTCGCCCGAGCGCATCCTGTCGCTGTAAGCCACGGAACCCGCCCCCATGACCCTCGAGTGGATAGGCATCGTGTTCCTCGCGCTCGGCCTGCTGCTGCTCTGGAGCGCGCCCGAGCGCCTGCTCGGCCTGCAGATCCTCGCCTGCGTGTTCGCCGGCAGCGCCGCGCTCGGCCTGCCCGCGCTGGGCGGCGCCACGGTGGCCCCCGCGCTCGCCAGCCTTGCCGTGCTGTTCGCGTGCGTGCTGCGCTACGGCCACTTCAACAGCCTGCTCGCCGCGCTCGCCCCGGGCCGGGCCGGCGCATGGCTGCTCGCGCTGTGCGTCTGGGGCGTGCTGTCGGCCTTCCTGATGCCGCGCCTGTTCGCGGGCGAGGTCGACGTCATCTCGATGGACCGCAACCAGCTCACGCTGGGCCTCAGCGTGCCCCTGATCCCGCTCGCGCCGGGCACCGGCAACCTCACGCAGACGGCCTACGTGGCCGGCGAGGTCTTCGTGTTCGCGGTGGCCCTGGTGTTCCTGCGGCTCGAAGGCGGGCTGGAACGCGCCGGGCGCGCCGTGCTCTGGCTCGCGGCGATCAACCTGCTCGCCGCGGCGGTCGACCTCTTCGGCTACTACGCCGGGCTGGGCAACCTGCTCGCGCCGCTGCAGACCGCAAGCTACGCCTTCATGCCCGAAGCCTCCTTCGGCGGCATCAAGCGCATCAACGGCACCTTCCCCGAAGCCTCCGCCTTCGCGGGCTTCACGCTGCCCGTGCTGGCGTTCTGCTACGTCATGTTCCGCGAGAACCTGTGGCGCCGCGCGAGCGGCCCGCTCGCCATCGGCACGCTCGCCGCCCTGCTGCTCTCCACCTCCAGCTCGGGCTACGCGGGGCTCGCGATCTACGGCCTCACGGCCTTCACCGTCGCCTTCGTGTCCGGCAGCCGGCGCGGCGGCCAGATGTACGTGGGCCACTACGTCCGGCTCACCACCGTCGCGCTGCTCGCGGTGACCGCGCTCCTCGTGCTGCTGCCGGGCCTGCGCGAGCAGGCGTGGAGCATCATCGAGAGCACCCTGCTCTACAAGGGCGAAAGCGCCTCGGCGCTGGAGCGCGGCGAGTGGAACCGCGTCTCCTGGCAGGCCTTCCTCGACACCTGGGGCCTGGGCGCGGGCCTGGGCAGCGCGCGCGCCTCCAGCCTGTCGATGGTGCTCGCCTCCAACCTCGGCCTGCCCGGCATCGTGCTCTTCGCCGGTTTCATCGCCCACGTGCTGTTCGCGCGCCTGCCGGCCGGCATGACGCACCAGCAGCGCGTGATCGTGATCGCCGCGCGCCACGCCGTGCTCGCCAACCTCATCGTGGCCACGATCTCGGCCAGCGTGTTCGACCTGGGCGTGCTGTTCTACGTCTTCTGCGCCATCTCGTGCTGCCCCGCGCTGCTCTTCCGCAGCCCGTCGCCCGCCCCCGCGGCCCCCGCCGCCGCGCCCCCCCTGGAAGCCCGCGCATGAATTACTACCCGATCAGCCTGCTCGCGGAACTCGGCGAACGCCTGACGCCCGACGGCGCGCCCGTGCGCGAGGGCCTCGCGCGCGGCCGCTACCTGTTCTTCAACCCGCTGCTGCGTGGCGCCATGCGCGGCATCGACGCGGTGAGCGGCCTGCGCCACCGGCTCGACACCACCCTGCCGGCGGATTTCGCGCCGCGCCGCATCCTCGTCTGCATGCAGGCGCATATCGGCGACCTGATCTACGCCAGCGCGGTCATCCCGGTGCTGCGCGCGGCCTTCCCGCAGGCGCGGATCGACTTCCTCGTACACCCGGCCGCCGCCGTGCTGCTCGCCGACCATCCCGAGGTGCACACCCTGCACACCGCCACGCACTGGAAGCTCGACCGCGGCGCCGGCTCGCGCGCGCAGAAGCTGCTGCGCCATGCGCGCGAACAGCGCGTCCTGCGGGCCCGCCTGCGCGAATGCCGCTACGACTTCGCGCTCGACCTCTACGCCTATTTTCCCAACAGCATCCCGCTGCTCGCGGCCGCGCGCATTCCGGTGCGCCTGGGCTGGGCCAGCGGCGGCTTCGGCGGCCAGCTCACGCATGCGCGCGACTGGCGCGGCCACGGTCAGCACGTGCTGACCTGGCACCGCATGCTGCTCGACGCGATTCCAGCCTGCCGCGCCCACCTGGATGCGCTGCGCCCCAGCCTGCCGCTGCCGCTCGCGGGGCGCATCGCGTGCGCGCGCCGCCTCCATGCCGCCGGCATCGACGGCGCCTATCTGTGCTTCCACGTCGGCGCCGGCGCGCCCTACAAGCGCTGGAACGAAAGCGACTGGATCGCGCTGGCCGCCACCTGCCGCAAGCGCGGCGACCAGATCGTGCTGCTGGGTTTCGGGCGCGACGAGATCGCGCTCGCCACGCGCATCGCCGCCGCCGTGCCCGGCAGCGCCAACCTCGCCGGCCTGCTCGATTTCAACGCCCTCGCGGCCTGCATCGCCGGCGCGCGCGCGGTCGTCGGCCTGGATTCGATGGCCGCGCACCTCGCCGCCGCCTTCGACGTGCCGCTGGTGGGCGTGTTTCCGGGCGTGCTCGACGATTCGTGGCGCCCCGCCGGGCGCAAGACCATCGTGGTCAGCACGCCCATGCCCTGCGCGCCGTGCTACCTGCCCACGGGCTGCAGCCAGATGACCTGCCTGCGCCGCACCCATGCCAGCGCCGTGCTCGCCGCACTGGATTCGCTGCTGCAGACCCCGGAGCCGTCTCATGCCTGAACCCACCGAGATCTTCATCAACGGCCGCTTCCTCGTGCGCCGCGCCACCGGCGTGGACCGCTTCGCGCGCGAACTGCTGGGCGCGCTCGACACCCTGCTCGCGCACGATGCCGCACTGGCCGCGGCCTGGCGCTTCACGCTGCTGCTGCCGCCCGAACCCGCGCCCGTGGACCTGCCCGCCTACAGCCAGCTGCGCGTCTCGCGCGGCGGACGTCTGCGGGGCGGTCTGTGGGAGCAGCTCGCGCTGCCCTGGCTCGCCCGCGGACGCCTGCTCGTGAGCCTGTGCAACGCCGCCCCCGCCCTCAAGCGGCGTCAGGTGGTGGTGATCCACGACGCCGCGCCCGCGCGCGTGCCGGCGTCCTACAGCCGCAGCTTCCGCCTCTGGTACGCACTGCTCATGCCCTGGCTGGGCCGCGTCGCGCAGCGCGTGCTGACGGTGTCGGATTTCTCGCGCCGCGAACTCACGGCCGTGTACGGCATCCCCGCCGCGCGCATCCGCCAGCTGCCCGAGAGCGGCGAACACATCCGCCGCGTGGCCGCCGACCCGGCCATCCTCGCGCGCCACGGCCTCGTCACGCGCCCCTACGTGCTGGGCGTGAGCAGCATGAGCCCGCACAAGGGCTTCGCCACGCTGGTGGGCGCGCTCGAACAACTGGGCGCCGACGCCGGTTTCGACGTGGCGATCGCCGGCGGCACCAATCCGCGCATCTTCGCCGGCACCGCGCTGCCGCCGTGGGTGAAGCATCTGGGCTACGTCAGCGACGCCGAACTGCGCGCGCTCTACGAGAACGCCGCCTGCTTCGTGTTCCCGTCGTGGTACGAGGGCTTCGGCCTGCCCGCGGCCGAGGCGATGGCGCTGGGCTGCCCGGTGATCGCCGCGCGCGCGGCCTCCATTCCCGAAGTCTGCGGCAACGCCGCCTGCTACGTGGCGCCGCGCAACGCGCCCGCGCTCGCCGCCGCGCTGCGCCACGCCCTTTCCGACCCCGCCTGGCGCGAACGCGCGCGTCGCGAGGGCCTCGCGCAGAGCCAGACGCTGCGCTGGGCGGACAGCGCGCGCGCCTTCCTGGTCGCGCTCGCCGAGCTGCGCGACCCCTGTCCGGCGCGCGCCACGCCCGCGCTGCGTCACGCCGACACGCAGGAGGGCCGCACGCAAGGATGAGGCGCCCCGTGCGCGCCCACCAAAGCCGTCCGGACCGGGCAGACCCGGCGCCCCGCAGCGGGAGGCGGCACACGAAAACCGACTGGGAGAAACCGGCATGACCAAGGTCGTATTGCTGGCGGGCGGGCTGGGAACCCGTCTCGCGGAGGAAACCAGCATCCGTCCCAAGCCCATGGTCGAGATCGGCGGCATGCCGATCATGTGGCACATCATGAAGATCTACGCCCACCACGGATTGCGCGACTTCGTGATCCTCGGCGGCTACAAGGTGGAGTTCATCCGCCGCTACTTCCTGAACTTCAAGGCGCTGCACTCCGATTTCACGATCGACCTCGGGCGCGGCCACGTCGACTGGCTGGAAGCCAAGGGCGAGGACTGGCGCGTGACGGTGCTCGACACCGGCGGCGAGACGCTCACCGCGGGGCGCCTGCTGCGCGCGCGGCGCTATCTGGACGGCGAGCGCTTCTGCCTCACCTACGGCGACGGCGTGGCCGACGTGGATATCTCCCGCCTGCTCGATTTCCATGCCGCCAGCGGTGCCTGGTGCACGCTCACGGCCGTGACCCAGCCGGGCCGTTTCGGCGCGCTGCAGCTGTCGGAAGACAGCGCGCGCGTCGAGGGCTTCCGCGAAAAGGGCGCCACCGACGGTGGCCTCATCAACGGCGGCTTCTTCGTCTGCGAGCCGGAAGTCTTCGACCTCATCGACGGCGACCACCAGATGTGGGAAGACGCCCCCATGGCGCGCCTCGTGGAGCGCGGCAAGCTCGCGAGCTACCACCACACGGGCTTCTGGCAGGCCATGGACTCGCTGCGCGACAAGCAGCTGCTCGAATCCCTCTGGGCCCGCGGCCAGGCGCCGTGGAAAGTCTGGCATGAAGGCGCCATCGCCACGGGAGCCACATCATGATCATCGTCGACACCGCCCTGCGCAAACGCGCGGCCGCCGGCCATCCGGTCCGCGTCGCCCTCGTCGGCGCCGGCTTCCAGGGCCGCGGCATCGCGCTGCAGATCCTCACCGCCACGCCGGGCATGAAGCTCGTCGCGGTCGCCAACCGCCATCTCGACGCCGCGCGCCGCGCCTACACCGAAGCCGGCGTCGAGCCCGTCGCCTGCGACAGCCCCGCCGCGCTCGAGGCCGCGCTCGCCACGGGCCGCCCGGCGATCACCGAGGACGCCCTCGCGCTCGCCCGCGCGGACGGCATCGACGCGCTGATCGAAGTCACCGGCTCGCTCGAATACGCCGCCCAGGTCGTGCTCGCCGCCATCGAAGCGGGCAAGCACGTGGTGCAGATGAACGCCGAGCTGGACGGCACCGTCGGCCCCATCCTGCGCCGCCGCGCCGACACCCACGGCGTGATCTACAGCTTCGCCGACGGCGACCAGCCCGGCGTGCAGATGAACCTCTACCGCTTCGTGCAGGGCATCGGCGTGCGCCCCGTGCTGTGCGGCAACATCAAGGGCCTGCACGACCCCTACCGCAACCCGGCCACGCAACAAGCCTTCGCCGAGAAATGGGGGCAGAAGCCGGCGATGGTCGCGTCCTTCGCCGACGGCACCAAGATCTCGTTCGAGCAGGCCATCGTGGCCAACGGCACGGGCATGAAGGTGGCGCGCCGCGGCATGCTCGGGCCCGATTTCTCGGGCGGCAACCCGGGCGCCCCGCTGGTGCCGCTCGAAGACACCGTGGGCGCCTTCGCCCCGCATCTGGACGCGGGCGGCCCCGGCATCGTCGACTACGTGGTCGGCGCCCGCCCCGGCCCCGGCGTGTTCGTGCTCGGCACGCTGGACAACCCGCGCCAGCAGCACTACCTGAATCTCTACAAGCTCGGCCAGGGGCCGTACTACTGCTTCTACACGCCCTACCACCTGTGCCACTTCGAGGTGCCCACCTCGGTGGCGCGCGCGGTGCTCTTCAAGGATGCCGCGCTGGCCCCGGCCGCCGGTCCCGAGGTCGGCGTGATCGCGCTCGCCAAGAAGGATCTGGCCGCCGGCGAGCACATCGGCGAACTCGGAGGCTACGAGGTGTATGGCGTGGCCGAGAACATCGAGGCGATCCGGCGCGAGCGGCTGATTCCGGTCGGCCTCGCCCTGGGGGGCCGCCTGCGCCGCGCGGTGGCGAAGGATGCGCCGCTCACCTTCGACGACGTCGAGCTGCCGCCCGACCGCCTCATCGACGCCCTCTACGCCGAGCAGGAGCGCACCTTCGCGCCCCGCCCCGTTCCCCAGACCCCCGACCGGAGCCCCGCATGATCTTTCACGCCACCACGCTGCAGGATGCCTGGCTCATCGATCTCGAGAAGCGCGGCGACGAGCGCGGCTTCTTCGCGCGCACGATGTGCGTCGAGGAATTCGCCGCGCGCGGCATGGCCACGCGCTACGTGCAGCAGAACATGTCGTGCTCGGCCGAGAAGGGCACCCTGCGCGGCATGCACTTCCAGCGCGGCGAGGCGGCCGAGGCCAAGCTCGTGCGCTGCCTGCGCGGCGCGATCGTCGACATCATCGTCGACCTGCGCGGCGCCTCGACCACCTACCTGCGCCACGAAGCCTTCATGCTCGACGACGACAACCAGCGCCAGCTCTACGTGCCGCCGGGCTTCGCGCACGCCTTCCAGACCCTCACGCCCGACGTCGAAGTGAGCTACCTCGTCTCCTCGCCCTACACCCCCGCGGCCGAGGGCGGCCTGCGCTACTCCGACCCGCTGCTGGGCATCCGCTGGCCGCTGACGGTCAGCAACATTTCCGCCAAGGACGCCGCCTGGCCGCTGCTCGAGCGCGACGCGGCGCCGATCTTCGCCTGACGCGCCCACCACGAACCGAACAACAGGGAGAACACCGTGAAGGTCCTGATCACCGGCAACATGGGCTACGTCGGCCCCGTCGTCACGCGCACCCTGCGCGCGCGCCACCCCGAGGCCACGCTGCACGGCTTCGACAACGCCTACTTCGCGCACTGCCTCACGGGCGCGGCCACCCTGCCCGAGCACAGCCTGGACCGCCAGTTCTTCGGCGACGTGCGCGAACTCTCGCCGGCCGCGCTCGAAGGCTATGACGCCGTCGTGCAGCTCGCGGCCGTCTCGAACGACCCGATGGGCAACAGCTTCGAGAACGTCACGCTGGACATCAACCACCACGCCAGCGTGTCGATCGCGCGCGCGGCCGCCGCCGCCGGCGTGCGCAACTACGTATTCGCCTCGAGCTGCAGCGTGTATGGCGTGGCCGACGGCGGCCCGCGCCGCGAAACCGATCCGCTCAACCCCATCACGGCCTACGCGCGCTCCAAGATCGGCGCCGAGCGCGAGCTGGCCGCGCTCGACACCACCATGACGATCAGCTGCCTGCGCTTCGCCACCGCCTGCGGCATGTCCGACCGCCTGCGCCTCGATCTCGTGCTCAACGATTTCGTCGCCTGCGCGCTCGCGCGCGGCGAGATCACCGTGCTGTCCGACGGCACGCCGTGGCGCCCCCTCATCGACGTGGCCGACATGGCGCGCGCGATCGACTGGGCGATCCAGCGTCCGGCCAGCAACGGCGGCCAGTTCCTGGCCGTCAACGTCGGCGCCGACCACGGCAACTATCAGGTGCGCGAACTGGCCCACGCGGTGGCCGAAGCGGTGTCGGGCACCCAGGTGTCGATCAACGTCGACGCGCCCGTCGACAGCCGCTCCTATCGCGTCGACTTCGGCCTCTACCGCAGCCTCGCGCCCGACAACCAGCCCGTCGTGACGCTGGCGCAATCGATCCAGAACCTGCTCGCCGGCCTGCGCCGCATGGAGTTCCGCGACGCCGCGTTCCGCGATTCGCCGCTGATCCGCCTCAAGGTCCTGCAGGGGCACATCGACGCCCGCCGCCTCGACGCCCGCCTGCAGTGGCTCGCCGCCTGAACCCCTCCATGACGCCCGCCCCCTTCGCCAGCCCGCCGCCCTGCCCGCACGGACACGGCGGCGCGTGCGCGAAGCGATGCGACACTGCGGCGTCGCCACCTCCGCGCCCGCCCGCCCGCGCGCCGCACCCCACCGCAACCCCGCGCCACCCCCAGCCCCACCCGCGCCGGCATCCGCCCTGCGCAACCGCATCGTCCAGGAGTCGACCATGCCCGCTTCCCCGCTGCGGCCCTCGCCGCTCGTCGTCATCGTCACGCCCGTCTACAACGGCGGTCGCTACCTGCGCGCCGCGATGGAAAGCGTGCAGGCGCAGACCTACCGCAACATCGTGCACGTGGTGCTCGACAACGCCAGCACCGACGACACCGCCGCCATCATCGCGAGCTTCCGCGACGCGCCCATCGAGGTCCGCAGCCGCCGCAACGCCACGCTGCTGCCCCTGGCCGACAACTGGAACGCAGCCTTCTCGGGCCTCCCGGAACAGGCCGTCTATGCCAAGCTGCTGTGCGCCGACGACCTCATCCGCAGCGATTGCATAGAACGCTTCGTGGCGCTCGCCGAGTCGGACCCCGCGATCTCGCTGGTGCTCAGCGACGACGTCTTCGCCGACGACGTGCGCCGCGCCAACCTGCCGGCCGGCAAGGTCCTGGCGGGGCACGCGGTGGCACGCGCGATCCTCGACCATTCCGTGCAATGGCTGCCCTACCAGCATTTCTTCGTGCGCCTCGAGGCGGCGGATCGCGCGGGCGCGTTCTTCGCCTCGCGCATCGCGCCGGACGCCTCGGTGGTGCTGCGCAGCGCGCTGCGCGGGCGCGTGGGCTACGTGCGCGACGCGCTCGTCTATACGCGCTGGCACCCGGAAAGCCAGACCAGCCGCTACCACCGCGAACTCAATGCCGAGGCCTGGTGCTACCTGCTGCACCTGCTGGAGCACTACGGCCCCGACTGCTTCGACGCCAGCGGCCTGCGCGCCGCGCGCGACCTCAACCTCGGCCGCCAGGCGCGCTTCGTGCTGCGCTGGCTGCTGCGCGGACGCTGGCGCGCCGCGCGCAGCCTGCACCGCTACCTGGCGAGCATGGGCATGCCGCTGTCGCCGTGGCAGTACCTGCGCTACGCCATCCTGTGGCCGGCCTACGCGGCGGCCAAGCATCGCTGGCAGACCCCGGTCGGCCCGCACCTGGACGCGCAGACCTTCATGCGCAGCGGCCATGCGTGAGCCCCGCCGCCCGTCGCCCCGCCCGGGGAGCACCGCCCATGGCTGAGCACGCCCGCCTCGCCGGCCTGCAGCAGCTGCGCTTCGTGGCGGCTTTCCTGGTGCTCGTGCACCACGTCTTCGAGGAGCTGCGCGCGCATCCCCAGGTGCACCTGCCCGACACCCTGGTGGCGCTGGGCGCGTGCGGCGTCGACATCTTCTTCGTCATCAGCGGCTACGTGATGTGGCACAGCACGCGCGGCTTCGCGGCCGGCGTGCGCGCCACCGACTTCCTGCGCCGCCGCGCGCGGCGCATCTACCCGATCTACTGGGCCTGCCTGGGCCTGCTGCTGCTGGCCTGGGCGAGCGGGCTGGCCTACCGCTCGCTGGCCGTGGAACCCATGAGGCTGCTCTCCTCGATCACGCTGATCCCGCTCGCGGGGCGGGATGCGCCGCTGATCCTGGGCGTGGCCTGGACGCTGGTCTACGAGATGTACTTCTACCTTGTCTGCGCGCTCGTGCTGAGCCTGCGCGGCGCCGTGCGCGGCGCCCTCGCCGTGCCGCTGCTGCTCGCCCTGCTGCCGCCGCTGGCCTGGCTCGGCGGCTGGGAGGCCGGCTGGCGCTGGTTCACCAGCCCGCTGGTGCTGGAGTTCTGCTTCGGCCTGTGGCTGGGCGCGAGCCGCTTCACGCCCGGGCCGCACCTGCGCCGCGCGCTGTGGGTCGTGGCGGCGGCCTGCTTCGTGTCCGCGACGCTGCTGTGGCGCGATCCGGCCACCCACAGCCTCAACGACGCCACGCGCTGGCTGGCCTGGGGGCTGCCGGCCACGCTGGCCGTCATGGCGAGCCTGCCGCACCCGCTCGCCAGCGGACGCGCGGGCGCCTGGATGACGCGCCTGGGAGACGCCTCCTACGCGCTCTATCTCTCGCACGGCTTCGTCATGATCTCGCTGGCGACCTGGCTGCGCGTGGCCGCGCCCTCGCTGCCCCTGGCCGTCGCGGGCGGCATCGCCGCCGTGTGCGCGTCGCTGGCGGTGGGCCTGGTTTTCCATCACGTGCTGGAACGGCGCGCCGGGCCGTGGCTCGCGCGGCGCCGCGGCGCGCAAACCTGATGCGCATGCGGCGCATCGCGAACGGAGGAAAGCAATGAAGACCGCCATCGTGCACGAATGGCTCAGTACCTATGCCGGCAGCGAGAAGGTGCTCGAGCAGATCCTCGCGATGTATCCCGGCGCCGATCTCTTCGCGGTCGTCGATTTCCTGCCCGATGACCAGCGCGCCTTCCTGGGCGGGCGCACGCCGCGCACCACCTTCATCCAGAAACTGCCGGGCGCGCGGCGCCACTTCCGCCACTACCTGCCGCTGATGCCGCTGGCAATCGAGCAGCACGACCTCTCCGGCTATGACCTCGTCATTTCGAGCAGCCACGCGGTGGCCAAGGGCGTGCTCACGGGGCCGGACCAGATCCACGTCTGCTACTGCCACTCGCCGATCCGCTACGCCTGGGACCTGCAGCACCAGTACCTCGCCGAGTCCGGCCTCACGCGCGGCCCCAGGAGCTGGCTCGCGCGCAGCCTGCTGCACTACATGCGACTGTGGGACGTGCGCAGCGCGCATGGCGTGGACCACTTCATCGCCAACTCCGCCTTCATCGCGCGGCGCATCCGCAAGGTCTACGGCCGCGACGCCGAGGTGCTGCCGCCGCCCGTGGATGTGTCGGGCTTCGCGCTGCGCGAGGCCAAGGACGACTTCTACCTCGCCGCCTCGCGCATGGTGCCCTACAAGAAGATGCCGCTGATCGTGGAAGCCTTCGCCCGCATGCCGCAGCGCCGCCTCGTGATGATTGGCGACGGCCCCGAGATGGCGCGCTGCCGCGAAGCCGCGCGCGGGGCCCCCAATGTGAGCCTGCTCGGCTACCAGAGCTTCGAGGCGCTGCGCGACCACATGCAGCGGGCCCGCGCCTTCGTTTTCGCGGCCGAGGAGGATTTCGGCATCGCGCCCGTCGAGGCGCAGGCCTGCGGCACCCCCGTGATTGCCTTCGGGCGCGGCGGCGCGCTCGAGACCGTGCGCGGCGGCGACGACCCGGCCGCGCGCACGGGCCTGTTCTTCGCGCGTCAGGACGCGGACGCCATCGTCGACGCCGTGGAGCGCTTCGAGGCCGGCCCGGCCTTCGATCCCCGCGTCTGCCGCGCCCATGCCGAACGCTTCGGCATGGGCGCCTTCCAGACCCGCTTCCGCGAAGCCATCCAGCGGGCGACCCGGCCATGAGCGCGCCCGTGCCGCATTACCTGCGCTTCGCGCCCCGCGCCGACGGCCGCCCCGAAATCGCCTCGTGGCTCGCGAGCCTCGCGCGCTGGCGCTGGCCCGTGCTCGCGGGCGCGCTCGCGGGCGCGCTCGCCGGCCTGCTGCTCGCACTGCACCGCACGCCGGTCTATGAAGCCAGCGCCCTGCTGCTCGTGACCGACGGCCAGTCGCGCATCCTCGCGCTCGCCGAGCCGCCCGCGCGCCTGCCCGTCACCGACGCCGCGAGCGCGCCGGCCACGCCCGGGACGCCTCGCCTCGCGCGCGCCGTCACCGCCCCCGCCCACAATGGCGAGGCCAACTATGTGAACCA
Organism: Candidatus Dactylopiibacterium sp.; assembly: GCA_031119555.1. Lineage (GTDB taxonomy): Bacteria > Pseudomonadota > Gammaproteobacteria > Burkholderiales > Rhodocyclaceae > Uliginosibacterium. The sequence continues at coordinate 57,683 of JAVHXQ010000010.1, read as the reverse complement.
GCTCGAATACCTGCGTTCCTACAGTCTGGGCCTGCAGGTCATCCGCAAGCAGATGCTGTGGCTGCAGCCGGAGTTCGACCCCGCCACGCGCCCGCGCGCACCGCTGGACCGCCTGCGCGCGCTGGTCCAGGGCGAAACCGCCGCCCCCGCCACGCCCGAGGCGCTGGCCACCGCGACCTGGCCCGCTTTCGCCGAACGGCTCGTCGTCACCGCCCTGCCCGACACACGCCTGATCTCGGTCCGCTTTCGCGCCGGCGATCCGCAGCTCGCCGCGCGCATGGCGAACGCAGTGGTGAGCACCTATCTGGACGCGGCGCACGCCACGCGTCTGACACTGGAGAGCCACAACCGCGACGCGCTGGAGCGCCAGGCGCGCGATCTGCGCGGCCGCCTCGAAACCTCGGCGGGCGCGCTGCAGCGCTACCGCGAGCGCAGCGGCATCGTCACGCTGGGCGGCTCGACGCAAACGCTCGCGGCCCAGAACATCCGCAGTATCGAAGCACGGCTCGCCGAGGCGAGACTGCTGCGCAGCACGCGCGAAGCCGCCTTGCAGCAAGCCCGCGGCACACCGGTCGAAGCCTATGCCACGCTGCCCGCCGCGCTCGCCAGCCCCGGCTTTGCCGATGCCCAGCTCGACGTGGACGCGGTCCGCGTGCGCATCGCCGAGCTGGCCGAGCGGTACGGCAGCGAGCACCCGCTGATGCAGCAGGCGCGCGGCGAGGCGAAGGAGGCCGAGGCCCGCCGCGACCAGCAGGCCCGCACCGCGATCGCCGCGCTGCGCCGCGACAGCGAAGCGGCCGCCGCGACCGAACGCGCGCTGGAGAAGGAACTCGCCGGCGCGCGCGCTGCCGTGCTCCACCTGAACCGCACCGAGAGCACGCTGGGCGACTACGAACGCCGCGCGCGCAGCGACCGCGAGCGCTATGACCTCAACCGCCTGCGCACGCGCGCCTCGGCCGCGCTGCATGAAGCACGCACCGACCCCGCCCGCGTGATCGGCCCGGCCGAGGCGCCGCTGCGGCCGCTCGGCGCGCCCACGCTGCATTTCGTGCTGGGCGGGCTGCTCGGCGGCTTCCTGCTCGCGGCGCTCGCGGCCATCCTGCGCGAACGCCTGTGGCTGGCCACGCAGGACGCGGCCGAGGCCGAGCGCCAGTTCGCGCTGCCGGTGCTGGCCGAGATCCCGCAGGCGGCCACGCCGGCGGGCGACGTCCTGGCGCGGCTCGAAAGCACCGCCCCCGCCAGCGCCTTCGCCGAAAGCATCCGCACGCTGCGCTCGGCCGTGCTGCTCAGCGACGTGGACCTGCCCTGCCGCCTGCTGCTCGTGACCTCCAGCGTGGCCGGCGAAGGGAAGACCACGGTGGCCGCCAACCTGGCCCTGTCGCTCGCGCGCACGGGCCGCTGCCTGCTCATCGACGCCGACCTGCGCCGCGCCGGCCTGACCAACAGCCTGGCCATGCCGCGCGAACTCTTCGGGCTCTCCGACTATCTCGAGCGGCCAGCGGCCGCCGCGCAGTTCATCCACCGCCTCGAAGGCAGCGAACTCGACGTGCTGCCAGCGGGGCGCATCGTGGCCAACCCGCTCGAGCTGCTCGAATCCGGCCCGCTCCCGCTGCTGCTGCAGGCACTCGCCACGCGCTATGCGCACATCATCATCGACTCGCCGCCGCTGACGCCGGCGAGTGACGCGCTGCTGATCGCGCCGCTGTGCACGCGCACCCTGTACGTGCTGCGCGCGCGCAGCACGCTCGCGCCGCTCACGCGGCGGGCACTCGTGCGCCTGGCACGCGTGGGCGCGCGGCCGCTGGGGCTGGTCTTCAATGCCGGCGAGGCGCGGCCGCTCGCCACGCCGGCCGCCGAAGATCCACGCACGCCACCGCCATGGCAGGCCGTGCCGGACACGCCTGCGGGCTAACGCCAACGCACGGCCCCGGACGCCCTGCGCTATGCTGCGCGGGTCCTTCCCTCGTCACGATCCACGATGACCGTCACCTCCCCGGCCGCACTGCTCGCCCGGCGACGCTTCGGCCCGCTTTTCGCCACCCAGTTCTGCGGCGCCTTCAATGACAACGTGTTCAAGAACGCGCTCGTGCTGCTCATCACGTTCCAGAGCGGGGCCGTGTTCGGTCTCGAGCCGGAGCTGGCCGTGCAACTGGCCGCCGGCCTTTTCGTGCTGCCGTTCTTCCTGTTCTCGGCGCTCGCCGGCCAGCTCGCCGACAAGTACGAGAAGACGCGCCTGATCCGCCTCGTGAAGCTCGCCGAGATCGGCATCGCGTTGCTCGCGGGCGCGGGTTTCGTGACGCGTCACGCCGAGCTGCTGCTGGCCGCGCTTTTCCTCATGGGCCTGCATTCGACCTTCTTCGGGCCGCTCAAGTATTCCATCCTGCCGCAGCACCTCAGGCCGGGCGAACTCGTCGCGGGCAATGCCTGGGTCGAAAGCGGCACCTTCGTCGCGATCCTCTCCGGCAGCGTGCTGGCCGGCCTGCTCATGGCCGTGCCGCGGATCGGGCCCGAACTGTGCGCCGCCCTCACGCTGTGCGTGGCCTGCGCGGGCTACGCCGCGTGCCGCCGGATTCCGCCCGCGCCACCGCCCGCGCCGCAGCTCACGATCCGCTACAACATCGTGGCCGAGACTTTTCGCAACCTGCGCCTGGCCGCGCGCGAACGCACGGTCTTCCATGGCCTGCTGGGCATTTCGTGGTTCTGGTTCTTCGGCGCGATCCTGCTGACCGAGTTCGCCCCGTTCGTGAAGGACACGCTGGGCGGCGACGAACTCATGGTCACGGCGCTGCTGGCCACCTTCATCGTCGGCATCGCGGCCGGCTCCTTCGCCTGCGAGCGCCTGTCGCGCGGCCAGGTCGAGCTGGGGCTGGTTCCCTGGGGCGGCCTGGGGCTCACGCTCTTCACGCTGGATCTGTGGCTCGCCAGCCCCACGAGCGCCACGCCCACCACGCTCGCGGCCTTCGCGAGCACGCCGGCGGCCTGGCGCATCCTCTTCGACCTGCTGATGATCGGCGTGGCCGGCGGCTTCTTCACGGTGCCGCTCTACACGCTGATCCAGAGCCGTTCGGCGGTCGCGGAGCGCTCGCGCATCATCGCCGCCAACAACATCCTCAACGCGGCCTTCATGGTGGTGGCCTCGCTCGCCGCGATGGCGCTGCTGGGGGAGGGCCTGAGCGTGCCGGAGCTGTTCCTCGCCTGCGCGATCGCCAACCTGGCCGTGGGCGCCTTCCTCTTCCTGCGCGTGCCGGAGTTCTACCTGCGCACGATCGCCTGGACGCTCACCCACGTGCTCTACCGCGTGCGCACCGAGGGCCTCGATCGCCTTCCGGCCGAGGGGCCCGCGCTGCTCGTGTGCAACCACGTGAGCTATGCCGATGCGGTAATCCTGATGGGCACGCTGCCACGCCAGCCGCGCTTCGTGATCGATCACCAGATCAACCGCACGCCGCTGCTGAACCTGCTTTTCCGCGCCAGCCGCACCATCCCCATCGCCAGCGCGCGCGAGGACCGCGACGCCGTGCAGCGCGCCTACGACGAGATCGCCGCCACGCTCGAGGCGGGCGGGCTGGTCTTCATCTTCCCGGAGGGGCGTCTGACGCCCGACGGCGAGATCTCGCCCTTCAAGGGCGGCCTCAGCAAGATCCTGCGCCGCACGCCGGTGCCGGTGGTGCCGATGGCGCTGCGCGGGCTGTGGGGCAGCTTCTTCTCGCGCAAGTACGGGCGCGCCATGACGCGCCCATTCGCGCGCGGCGTGCGCGCGCGCATCGCCCTGCACGTGGGCGAGCCGGTCCCGCCCGACGGTGTTTCGCCGGCCGCGCTGCAGGAACACGTGGCGACGCTGCGGGGCGGATTCCGCTAGGCGCGCCGCGCCCCGGCGGGCCGTCCACATCATGACGGGGCGACTTTTGTTGCGCTGCGTGATAGGGTTGAGGGCTCCCCAGACGCTCGCCGCCACCCGCTTCCCCGCCGGGTGGCGCGGCCATTTGTTCCTCCCCGTGCGATGAAAACCATCTCTTACCCGATGCTGGCGCTGCTGCTGGCATTCCTGAATTCGATCGGCCCCTTCTCGATCGACGCCTACCTGCCCGCCTTCCCCGCCATGCAGGAGGCGTTGCGCACCGACGCGGTGGCCATGCAGCAGTCGCTGACGGCCTACATGATTCCGTTCTCGGTCATGATGCTCTGGCACGGCGCGATCTCCGACGCGCTGGGACGCCGCCGCGTGATCGTGGCCAGCCTGTCGGTCTTCATCGTCGCCTCGCTGCTGTGCGCGCTCGCGCCCAACGTGCATGTGCTCATCATCGGCCGCGTGCTGCAGGGCCTCTCGGCCGGCGGCGGCGTGATCGTGGGCCGCGCCGTGGTGCGCGACGTGCTCGACGGCCCCGCCGCGCAGCGCATGATGTCGCACGTGGCGATGGTGTTCGCGGTGGCGCCGGCGGTGGCGCCCATCCTGGGCGGCTTCATGACCGACGCCATGGGCTGGCGCTCGCTCTTCATCTTCATGCTGCTGCTGGCGGCGGGCCAGATGTACATGACGCTGCGCTACCTGCCCGAAACGCTGCCGCCCGAGAAACGCCAGCCGCTGGCGCCGGGCAACCTGCTCGCGGGTTACCTCGCGGTGCTGGGCAACGCGCGCTTCGTGCTGATCGCGCTGGCGATGAGCTTCATCTTCATCGGCTTCTTCCTGTACGTGATGTCGGCGCCGGTCTTCCTGATGCGCCACCTGGGCCTGCGCGAGACGCAGTTCGGCTATCTCTTCGTGCCGCTGGTGATCGGCATGATGGCCGGCTCGCTGACGGCCGTGCGCCTGTCGCGCCGCATGAGCCAGGAATCCATCATCCAGGTGGCCTTCGCGGTGGCGGCCGTGGCGGCGGTCTGGAACCTGGCGGCGAACTGGTTCCTGCCCGAGACCGTGGCGACGCGCATCCCGCAGCTCGCGCTGCAGTCGTTCGCGATGAACCTCTCCTTTCCCAGCCTCACGCTGATGGCGCTCGACATGTTCCCCGAACGGCGCGGCATGGCCGCAAGCTGTCAGGGCTTCATCCACACGCTCATCATGTCGGTCACGGCCGGGCTGCTCGCGCCCATGCTGTGGGATTCCACGCGCCACATGGCCATCGCGATGGCCGTCATGTGGCTGTGCTCGGTGCTGCTGTTCGCCGCCAGCCGGCGCGCGCGCGCGGGCTGACAGGCCGGGCGCCGAGGGGTACATTGCCGTTTTCACGGCGGCCCGCCCGAGCCGTCGCCGCGCAGGAAGGAAACACACATGGAATATCGCCGCCTGGGCCGCTCCGGCCTCAAGGTCAGCGCCCTCTCGCTGGGCTCCTGGGTCACTTACGCGAACCAGGTCGATACGGCCAACGCACGCGAGATCATGGCCGCCGCGCGCGATCACGGCGTGAATTTCTTCGACAACGCCGAGACCTACGCCGGCGGGGAATCCGAACGCATCATGGGCGCCGCGCTGCGCGAGCTGGGCTGGGCACGCGAGCACTACGTGGTGTCGAGCAAGTTCTTCTGGGGGCTCTCCGACGACCCCAACGTGCACCACACGCTCAACCGCAAGTACCTGCTGTCGGCCGTGGACAACTCCCTGCGCCGCTTCGGCCTCGATTATCTCGACCTGATCTTCTGTCACCGCCCCGATCCGCATACGCCGCTCGAGGAAACCGTGTGGGCGATGCACGATCTCATCGCGCGCGGCAAGGCGCTGTACTGGGGCACTTCCGAGTGGAGCGCGGACGAGATCCGCGCGGCGTGGGAGATCGCCGAGCGCCATCACCTGCACAAGCCCGTGATGGAGCAGCCGCAGTACAACCTGTTCGTCCGTCGCCGCGTGGAGCAGGAGTACCACCGCCTCTACGAGGATCTCGGCCTCGGCCTGACCACCTGGAGCCCGCTCGCCTCGGGCGTGCTCACGGGCAAGTATCTCAATGGCATTCCCGCCGGCTCGCGCGGCACGCTGGAGGGCTACGCGTGGCTGCACGAGCGCCTGCTCGATCCGCAGCGCAACGCGGCCGCCGCGCGCCTGGCGCCCATCGCCGCCGAGCTGGATACCAGCCTGGCCCGCCTCGCCCTGGCGTGGTGCCTGAAGAATCCCCGCGTCTCCACGGTCATCACGGGCGCTTCGCGCCCCGCGCAGGTCGAGGAGAACATGGAAGCCCTCGCGCTCGTGCCGCAGCTCTCCGGCGAGATCCTCGCCCGCATGGATGCCGCTTGCGAAGGCGCGCTCGCCTGACCCCTCCGACACCCCTGCCCATCCCATGAAAGATCTCGTCCTCGCCTCCCACAACGCCGGCAAGCTGCGCGAATTCCAGACCCTGCTCGCCCCGCTGGGCTGGCGCGTGATTCCGCAGGCCGAACTGGGCGTGCCCGAAGCCCCCGAACCGCACTGCACCTTCGTCGAGAACGCGCTCGCCAAGGCGCGCCACGCGTCGGAGCACAGCGGCCTGCCCGCGCTGGCCGACGATTCGGGCATCTGCGTGCATGCGCTCGGCGGCGCGCCCGGCGTGCATTCGGCGCGCTTCGCGGGCGAGCCGAAGTCCGACGCGCGCAACAACGCGCTGTTGCTCGAGAAACTCGCCGGCCAGGCCGACCGCCGCGCGCACTACGTCTGCGTGCTGGTGATGGTGCGCGCCGCCGACGATCCGCAGCCGCTGATCGCCGAGGGCGAATGGCATGGCGAAGTCGCCGAGGCGCCGCGCGGCGAGGGCGGTTTCGGTTATGACCCCTACTTCCTGCTGCCCGAATTGGGCCAGACCGCCGGCGAACTCGACGCGGCCCTCAAGAACGCGCTGAGCCACCGCGGCGCGGCCTGCCGCCGCCTGATCGAGCGGCTGCAACAGATCGCCTGAGGACGCCATGAACACCCAGGCCCTGCTGGCGGATTGCCGCGAACGCTTCACCGCCACGCTGGCCGCCGTCTGCGCCGACACCGGTCTGCGCCTGCCCTCGGTGCAGGCAGTGATCCGGCGCGAGGCCGCGCAGGCCTTCGACGAGATGACCCGGCTGCGCAGCCGCGAGGATTACCAGCGCCTGCGCGGCGTGACGGCCTCGCGCATCAGCCTCGTGCATCCCGACGACATGGATCTCACGGTGTCGCTGATCAACCTCACGCATGCGCTGGCGGACGCGTGCGAACGCGAACTGCCGCGCCTGCAACTGCTCTTCATGCGCCTGCTGGAGCAGAACAGCGCGGTCGTCGACCAGCTCCCCGTCGGCCCCAATGCCATCAGCATTGCGCTGCGCGGCCTCTGCGACAGCGGCGAGATCGTGCCCGAGCTGCGCCTGAGCCTGCCCGGCCTGCTGCAGCCGCGCCTCATCGAAGCGCTGCGCACGCTTTACACCGACCTCACGCGCCTGCTCGAACAGCGGGGCATCACGCCGGCCTCGCTGACGCGCAGCGCCCAGGAGGCCGACGCGCGCAGCGCAGCACACGACGTATTCGGCGGTACGGCGCCGGAGGGCCATGGCGCCGGTTACGCCGGCCCCGGGCAACAGTCGCTCAGCGAGGCACGCGGCATGGACGGCCCCATCGGCCGCCTGCGCGCGCGCCGGCTCCAGCATCAGGGCGGCGTGGCGGCACCGGCGGGCCCCGCCGCCGCCGCGCCGGCAGACCCCGCGCTGCGCGCCGCCATCATGGAACGCGTGCTCGACTGGCTGGGCACCCGCCAGCGCGCATTCGAGGCCGGCGTGCAGACGCCGCTGGGCGAACTGCGCGCCCTGCTGCCGGCGGAATCCTTCGCGCTGCTCGAAACCATCGATCTGAGCTTCGACGCGCTCGTGCACGACGCCCGCCTGCCCGCACCCGTGCGCGCCAGCCTGGCGCGCCTGCGCCTGCCGCTGTGCAAGGCCGCCCTGCTCGACGAAGCCAGCCTCACCCTGAGCAACAGCCCGCCGCGCCGCCTGCTCGAATTCGTGCTGCGGCTGGGCGCCGGCCTGTCGCCCGCAACGCCCGTCACCCATGCCGTCTGCGTGGCCGTGGCCGAAGCCTGCGCGCGCGTGCAGCGCGAGTTCACGCGCGACCTGCGCATCTTCGACACGGCCTGCACACCGCTTGCCGAACTCGAAGGCCGCCTGCAGGTCGCCATGGCCCTGCGCGGCGCCGAACTCGAAACCGCCGCCACGCGCGAAGCCCGTCGCGAACTCGCGCGCAGCCGCGCCGCCCGCGCGATCCACGCGCTGGGCGTCGAAGACCTGCCCGCGCCCGTGCGCGCCTTCCTCGAGCAGCTCTGGCTGCGCGTGCTGGCGCTGGTCCACGAGCATGGCGAGGGCGAACGCTCCGGCGCCTGGCGCCGCGCCCTGCACAGCGCGAGCCAGCTCGCGGACAGCGTGCGTCCGCGCGGTAACGTGGGCGCCCTGCAGATCCGCCTGCCCGATCTGCTGACCGAACTGCGCGCCGGCCTGGAGGCCGCCGGCACGCCGGCGCCGCTGCGCGAGCGCGCCTTCCGCAGCCTCACCGAAGCGCATGCCGCGAGCCAGCAGGCGCGGGCGCTGCCCGCCAGCATCGAAACCGATTTCCTGCCGCCAGGGCCGGCGCGCCTCGATGCGCTCGAAGGCGTCGCGGACAGCTTCGTGCTGCGCCTGCCGCCCGAATCCGACGCGGTGCTGGCCGAGGCGGGCTGGGTGGACGCGCTGGAGCCCGGCAGCTGGATCGCGCTCGATCTGCCCGGCCGTCCCCGCCAGACCCTGCGCATCGAATCGGCCGAAGGCCGCCCGCGCCTCCTCGTGGGCGTCTCGCTCGACGCGCGCCTGGCGCTCGTGCTGCCGGCCCGCGCGCTCAAGGACGAAGCCCTGCAGGCACGCGCGCAGCCCATGGAAAACCTGTTCGAGTCGGCCGTCGCGGCCGCCGACCGGCGCAGCGCGGGCTAGAATCGGAACAGGCACCCCGCCTTCGCCACGGGAGACAAGACATGAACATGAAGCCCGCATTCCTCCTCGCCGCCGGTCTCGCGCTGTTCGCCGGCCATGGCCTCGCGCAGCAGCTCGAGCCCATTCCCGATCCGCCCGCGCCGCCCGGTCTGGCGGGCGACGGGGAGCCCGAGATCACGATCCGCAATCGCGGCACCGACCGCTACGAGGAATACCGCGTGCGCGGCCAGCTCTACATGATCAAGGTCACGCCCATGGGCGGCAAACCGTACTACCTCGTCTCGCGCGAGCGCGGCGGCGCCTTCGAACGCGTGGACGACCTGAACCGCGCGCGCATGGTCACCCAGTGGGTACTGCTGAGCTGGTGAGCGGCACGCCCGATGCAAGGGCCGTCGCGACCTGGTTGCGCGGCCTGCAGGACACCCTCGTCGACGCGCTCGCGGCACTCGATGGCTCAACCTTCCGCCGCGACCGCTGGACGCGCGCGGAAGGCGGCGAGGGCCTCACGTGCGTGATCGAGGACGGCCCGCTGTTCGAACGCGGCGGGGTGAATTTCTCGCATGTGCAGGGCACCCGGCTGCCGCCTTCGGCCACCGCCGCGCGCCCCGGCCTGGCGGGCTGCGGCTTCGAGGCGACGGGCGTCTCGCTGGTGCTGCATCCGCGCAATCCGTACTGCCCCACGGTGCACATGAACGTGCGCTTCTTCCTCGCCCGGCCCACGGCGGAAAGCGCCCCGGCAGAGCCGGTCTGGTGGTTCGGCGGCGGCATGGATCTCACGCCGTGCTACGGCTTCGAGGACGACGCACGCCACTTTCACGCCACCTGCCGCGACGCGGTGGCTCCGTTCGGCGAGGCGCTGCACGCGCGTTTCAAGCGCGCTTGCGACGAATACTTCTTCCTGCCCCATCGCCAGGAGGCACGGGGCATCGGCGGAATCTTCTTTGACGATTTCAGCGCGCCGGGCTTCGAGGCGAGCTTTGCGCTCGCGCGCAGCGTGGGCGAGGCTTTCCTGCCCGCCTACGCGCCCATCGTGGCACGCCGCCGCGCGCTGCCCTACGGCGAGCGCGAGCGCGATTTCCAGGCCTGCCGGCGCGGCCGCTACGTGGAGTTCAACCTGGTCTGCGACCGGGGCACGCTGTTCGGCCTGCAGTCGGGCGGGCGCGCGGAATCCATCCTGATGTCGCTGCCGCCCGAGGTGAAGTGGCGCTACGACTGGCACCCCGAGCCCGGCAGCGCCGAGGCCCGCCTCTACACCGATTTCCTGCCGCCGCGCGCGTGGGTCTGACCCCCCGGGCGCGGCCCGGGGCCGCCTCAGGGCGCGCGCGCCTCAGCCCGAGAGCTGGTTGGTGAATTGCCCCACGGCGTCGACGACGCGCTGGGCGCCGTCCTGGATCTCGACGATCTTGACGCTGGCCTGACGCGACAGTTCGAGGCTGCGTTCGGCCTGCTGCTTGCTGCGGTCTATGGTGGCCACGGCGTCGCCGGCATATTTCTGGTTCTGGGCGACCACGCGCGTGATTTCCTCGGTGGCGGAGCTGGTGCGCGCGGCCAGCTGGCGCACCTCGTCGGCCACCACCGCGAAGCCCCGCCCCTGCTCACCCGCGCGCGCGGCCTCGATGGCGGCATTCAGCGCCAGCAGGTTGGTCTGGTCGGCGATGCCACGGATGCTGCTCACGAGCGCGCCGATGGCCTGCGACTGCTGGTCGAGCGCCTGGATGCGCTGGACGGCTTCCTGCATGTGGTGCGACATCTCGTGCATCACCTCCACGGTCTGCTGGAGTACCGCCGCGCCTTCGCGGGCGCGCGTGTCGGTGGTGCGCGACGTGTCATAGGCGATGCTGGCGGCCGTGGAGATGGCGGTTTCGCGGTCGACCTGATTGGTGATCACGGTGGCGAACTTCACGACCTTGTAGAGGCGGTCGTGCGCATCGATGATGGGGTTGTAGGAGGCTTCGAGCCAGACGACCTTGCCGTGGCTGTCGAGGCGCTTGAAGCGCTCGGAAACGAATTCGCCCCGGCGCAGCTTCTTCCAGAACTCCTGGTATTTCGGCGAGTTGTATTCCTCGGGCTCGCAGAAGATGCGGTGGTGCTTGCCACGGATCTGGTCGATCCGGTAGTTCATGGCGTCGAGGAAGCGCCCGTTGGCATCCAGCACTTCACCTTCGAGGTTGAACTCGATCACGGCCATCGAGCGCTGCAGCGCCTCGATGAGGTTCTCGTTCTCGCGCGAGGTTTCGATGGTGCGCGTGAGATCGCTGGCGTGCAGCGAAAAGCACAGCAGCTCGCCATGACTGTTATGTACCGGCTGCAGGATGGAGCGCAGCCAGGCTTCCTCGCCGGAACCGCGCAGCAGCCGGATCACTCCCGCCAGATGCTCGCCGCGCTCCAGCGCATGCTTGACGCGCAGGTGGAAATCCAGCCCGCGCACATGCTCCGGGATCAGCTCGAGCACGGACCGCCCGATGAGCTGATCGGCGCGATAGCCCATTTCCTTCTCGAAATTCGCGTTCACCGACTCGAAGCGCCCCTGTATGTCGAGCGAGGCGACGATCATCTCCTCGTCCAGGCTGTGGCGGATCTGCTCAATGGTAGAGAGCTTCTCGCGCAGCGAGGCGAGTTCGTTCTTGAGACGGGTATTGAACATGGCGGTCACCGTGGCGGCTAAAGCGTCTAGCCCCATTGACGGCAGCGGCCCCCCACTGCTTGAGGGGTCTTGAGGCCGATTTCTGCGTACCTGTACTTTGGCGCAGGTTTACGCCGCCCCGGCCGCCTCAGTGCCCCGCGAAATCCACCAGCGTGAAGAGGTCCAGGCCCGCCTCGCGCAACAGCCGGGAGCCGCCGAGTTCGGGCAGATCGACGATGGCCGCCCCTTCGACGACCGTCGCCCCCAGGCGCTCGAGCAGCTTCTTGCCGGCCATCATGGTGCCGCCAGTGGCGATGAGATCGTCGATCAGCAGCACGCGGTCGCCCGCCTGGCAGGCATCGGCGTGCATCTCGACGGTCGCGCTGCCGTATTCGAGCTCGTACTCCTCGGTGATGGTGGTGTAGGGCAGCTTGCCCTTCTTGCGGATCGGCACGAAGCCCACGTTGAGTTCGTAGGCGACGATGGAGCCGATGATGAAGCCGCGCGCATCCAGCCCGGCCACCACGTCGATGTGCTGGTGCATGTAGCGCAGCACGAAATGCTGGACGAGCACGCGCAGGCACTCGGGATTCTGCAGCAGCGGCGTGATGTCGCGGAACTGCACGCCGGGCTGGGGCCAGTCGGGGACGGTCCGGATGTGGTCGCGCAGGTAGTGGGGATCGAGCAGCATGAATCGCATTCCTTCAGGGTAAGCCCGCGATTCTAGCCGCACGGAGGGGGTCGGTCGCGCTGCTATACTGGCCGCCTTGACCGGGCGCAGACCCGGCGCCCTTTCCAACCTGCGACCGCGCTCCGGCGCCGCAGCCCGGCCCGCCCCACAGGCCATGCGGTGAACGACGTGCGTCCCGAGAGACCATGAAGAAAAACCTCCCGCACTACCTGGAATCCTTCCTGTTCGGCAGCCGCTGGCTGCAAGCGCCCCTCTACGTCGGCCTGGTGTTCGCCCAGGCCGTGTATGTCTTCAAGTTCCTGCAGGAACTCATCCATCTCGTCGGCAGCGCGGTGACCCTGACCGAAGTCGACATCATGCTCATCGTGCTGGGCCTGATCGACGTGGTGATGGTTGCCAACCTGCTCATCATGGTGATCGTGGGCGGCTACGAGACCTTCGTCTCGCGGCTCGACCTCGACGGCCACCCCGACCAGCCGGAATGGCTCTCCCACGTGAACGCGGGGGTGCTCAAGGTCAAGCTCGCCACCGCGCTGATCGGCATCTCCTCCATCCACCTGCTCAAGACCTTCATCGAGGTCGGCGCCAAGATGGCCGCCGCGCCCGACCCCTTCGCGCTGACGCGGCTCGAGCATGGCGTGCTGTTCCAGATCGGTATCCACCTGACCTTCGTCGTCTCGGCGCTGCTCATGGCCTACACCGACAAGGTCATGAACGGCACGCTCAAGCTCGGCAAGGAGCTCGGCCACTGAGCGAGCGCGCGCGGACCGCACCTGCCATGGCCCGCCCCCGGGCCGCCGGCGGGGTCCGCGTCACGGCATCGCGCCACGGGCCCGCCGGCCCGATTCCACTGACAGGGAAGCCCGCAACATGACCACCATCCAGCAAGCAGACCTCATCGAGAGCGTTGCCGCCGCGCTGCAGTACATCAGCTACTACCACCCGGTCGACTACATCCGCGGCCTGGCTGCCGCCTACGAGCGCGAGCAGAGCCCCGCCGCGCGCGACGCCATGGCGCAGATCCTCATCAATTCACGCATGTGCGCCGAGGGCCACCGCCCCATCTGCCAGGACACCGGCATCGTCACGGTCTTCCTCAAGATCGGCATGGACGTGCGCTGGGCCGGCTTCACGGGCTCGCTCGAAGACGCGGTGAACGAAGGCGTGCGCCGCGCCTACCTGCATCCAGACAATCCGCTGCGCGCCTCGGTGCTGGCCGACCCGGCGGGCAGCCGCCGCAACACGCGCGACAACACGCCCGCGGTGGTCAACGTGAGCCTCGTGCCGGGCGACAGGCTGGACGTGATCGTCGCCGCGAAAGGCGGCGGCTCCGAAGCCAAGAGCAAATTCGCGATGCTCAATCCCTCGGACTCCATCGTCGACTGGGTGCTCAAGACCGTGCCGACCATGGGCGCGGGCTGGTGCCCGCCCGGCATGCTGGGCATCGGCATCGGCGGCACCGCCGAGAAGGCGATGCTGCTCGCCAAGGAAGCGCTCATGGAGCCCATCGACATCCAGGAACTCCTCGCGCGCGGCCCGCGCACACGCGCCGAGGAACTGCGCCTGGAGCTCTACGAGAAGGTCAATGCCCTGGGCATCGGCGCGCAGGGCCTGGGCGGCCTCACGACCGTGCTCGACGTGAAGGTGCTCGACTACCCCACCCACGCCGCCAACCTGCCGGTGGCCATGATTCCGAACTGCGCGGCCACCCGGCATGCCCATTTCGTGCTCGACGGCAGCGGACCGGTCTATCTCGACCCGCCCTCGCTGGCCGACTGGCCGCGTCTCACCTACGACGCCTCGCAAGGCCGCCGCGTCGATCTGGACACCGTGACGCGCGAAGAGGTGGCGAGCTGGCGCCCCGGCGACGTGCTGCTGCTCAACGGCAGGATGCTCACCGGGCGCGACGCCGCGCACAAGCGCATGACCGACATGCTCAACCGCGGCGAGCCGCTGCCGGTCGATCTCGCGGGCCGCTTCATCTATTACGTCGGCCCCGTCGACCCGGTGCGCGACGAGGTCGTGGGCCCGGCTGGCCCCACCACGGCCACGCGCATGGACAAATTCACCGACCAGGTCCTCGCGCAGACGGGGCTCCTGGGCATGATCGGCAAATCCGAACGGGGCCCCATCGCCATTGAGGCGATCAAGCGGCATCGGTCCGTATACCTCATGGCCGTGGGCGGCGCGGCCTACCTCGTCTCCAAGGCGATCCGCCAGGCGCGCGTGCTCGCCTTCGAGGATCTCGGCATGGAAGCAATCTACGAATTCACCGTGCAGGACATGCCGGTCACCGTGGCGGTCGATGCCACGGGCGTTTCGGTGCACACCACCGGCCCGCGCGAATGGCAGGCGAAGATCGGCAAGATCCCCGTCACCACGGCCTGATCCGGCCCGCCGGAGCATGAAAAAGCCCGCCTTCCGGCGGGCTTCTGCTGGCGTGGGGCGGCGCTCAGAAGCGTGCGCCCACCCCCACGAAAGCCCCGAAATGCGAGGGCTTGATGCTCACCGTCAGACCGTTGCCGTAGTCGAGATCCTTGCGGTTGTAGGAGACCTGCTGCACTTCGGCCACGCCGTACAGGCGCTCGTTGAAGCGCAGCTTCATGCCGGCGCCGAGCAGGAAGCCGTTGTAGTCACCCTCTTCGTTGAAGGTGCGCGAACCGCCGCCCGTGGTGACCTGCGTGAGCTTCACGCCTGCGGTGGTCGCGGCGTAGCCGAGCTTGGCATACACGAGCGCGGTCGGCGAGACGTAGAAGCCGGGCTCCACGGTGATCCCCATGACGTTCTTGAGCTTGACGTTGGCATCCAGGCTGCCGAAAGCGTCGGCATAGGTCTTCTTGCCCGACTTCTGCTCGCCCACGGTGTAGAACGCCCCCACGGCGAGGCTGAAGCGGCCGTAGGACTGCGATCCCCCCGCCGCGATCTGACCAAGCATCTGGTTTTGCGTGTAGTCGCCATCGAAGTCGCTGGCCGTCCCCCTCACGTTCGTCGAGGAACGTCCCCCACCGAGCAGCCCCTGCACGTAGATGCCGGTGAAAGCGTCCGCCAGGACTGGCGACGACACCAGCAAGGTGGTCAGGGCCACGGCCCAGGCACGGATTTTCATGATGTGTTTGCTCCCCTTTGTGATGGTCGAGAAATGCGAACAGCATTCTCGCATTACCGGTCGTCGGAAAAGACGCCGGAATGCCCGGACGATCGGGCAGGTTGGCGCGCACGAAAAAGGCCCGCCAAAGGCGGGCCTGCGCGGCTGCCGGGGGGCCGGTCTACGGGGTGGAGGAGGTGAGTTCGCCGGCCTTCCAGACGCGGTAGCGGATCTCCACGTCCTCGGGCGCGTACACCACCAGCGGCAGGCGCGGGTTGTAGCGCACGAGCGCGTTCTCGGTGAAATGCGCGCTCACGAAAACGGGCTCGCGGGGGGCGGATGCCGGCGGGCAGGCCATCCTGGTGCTGATCGGCCCCTTGAGCGCGGACACGGTGTAATAGGTGTAGCCCCAGCCCTGCAACGTCTGCTCGCTCAGGCGCGCGCCGAAGCTCATGCGGTTGCAGTCGGCTTCCAGGGTCTTGCCGGCGATGATCTCCACCCGACGCGCCTCGGTATCGGCCACTTCGGGCAGGAGGATGACGTGTCGGACCATCCCCTTGCTGGCCTCGGGAAACGGCCGCGAGAGGTCGGATGCCTGGCTGCCCAGGCTCACGCCGGCGAGCATGGCGATCAGGCTGGGGACGAGATATCTCCGGTTCGTGTTCTGCATGAATCCTCCAGAAGCGCTCCGCGATGTCCGGACGGGTCATCCCGCCGCCCTGCGCGAAGCGTTTGTTTCACCATCGGGCGGGCAGCCCGCTGTCGACGGCTGTGCCATGTTACCCGCTTACTGACCGCCGTTTCCCCGAACGGTTCGGTCGCTTCCCGTTACACAGGAGAGATCGCCATGCACCTGAGCAAGATCGCCATCACGCTGCTCGTTGCCACGAGTGTCGTCGCCTGCAGCGAAAAAGACCCCGCCACCGAAGCCGCCGACGCGGCGCGCGCCAGCACCAGCGCCGCCGGCGAGGCAGTGGAAAAAGCCGCCGAGGCCGTCGACAAGGCGGGAGACGCCGTGGCCGACAAGGCCCGCGAAGGCGCGCAGAGCACGCGCGAGGCGGCCCAGGACGCCGTCAGCGCCGGCAAGGAGGCCGCGCAGGACGCGCTCGCCGCGGGCAAGGAAGCCGCCGGCAAGGCGGGCGACGCCGCCAGCAGCATCGCCGAGCGCACGCGCGAGGCGGTGACCCGGTAGCGCCCCGGAGCGCCGCCCGCCCGGGGGCCGCCGCGAGCGGCCCCTGGCATGCCGAAAGGTCTAGAATCGCCGTTTCCCCTATGACTTTTCCGGTTTCCGACATGAGCACCCGAGGCTTCACCACCGCCGTCCTGCACAGCGACCGTTCCGCCGGCATCGAACACGGCTCGCTGCACCAGCCCGTGCACAACTCGATCACCTTCGAACACGCCACGGCCGCCGACATCGCCGCCGTTTTCCAGGGCAAGCAGGCCGGCTTCACCTACGGCCGCCAGGTCAATCCGACCGTCACCGCCCTCGAGCGCAAGATCACACTCATGGAAGGCGGCCGGGCCACCTGCTGCGTGGCCACCGGCATGGCCGCGATCAGCGCGACCCTGCTCACCCTGCTCAAGGCTGGCGACCACGTGGTGTCCAGCAGCTTCCTGTTCGGCAACACCAACAGCGTGTTCAACACGCTGGCGCTTTACGGCATCGACGTCAGCTTCGTCGACGCCACCGAGGCCGCCAACGTGGACGCGGCGCTGCGCCCCACGACGCGCGCGGTCTTCGTCGAAACCATCGCCAACCCCTGCACGCAGATCGCCGACCTGGCCGGCATCGGCGCGCTGTGCGCGGCGCGCGGCCTGCTCTACATCGTCGACAACACCATGACCTCGCCCTGGTGCTTCCAGCCACGCACGGTGGGCGCGGGGCTGATCATCAACTCGCTCTCGAAATACATCGGCGGCCATGGCAACGCCCTGGGCGGCGCCATCACCGAAACCGGCGCCTTCGACTGGAGCGCCTATCCCAACATCCTCGAGACCTATCGCAAGGGTGATCCCGCCAACTGGGGCCTGCAGCAGATCCGCAAGAAGGGCCTGCGCGACATGGGCGCCACGCTCGCGCCGGAATCCGCCCACCACATCGCGATCGGCGCCGAGACCCTGGCGCTGCGCCAGGACCGCTCCTCGGCCAACGCCGCGCGGCTCGCGGCCTGGTTCGCCGCGCATCCGGCGGTGGCCCGCGTCTTCCACCCCAGCCTCGCCAACCATCCGCAGCACGAGCGCGCCAAGGCGCTGTTCCGCCATTTCGGCGGGCTGATGGCGATCGAGCTCAAGCCCGAGGTCGATTGCTTCCGCTTCCTCGACGCACTGCAGCTTGCGGTGCTGGCGAGCAACCTGGGCGACAACCGCACGCTCGTGATCCCCGTGGCGCACACGATCTACGCCGAGATGGGGCCGGTACGCCGCGCCGAGATGGGTATCGCCGACGGCACGGTGCGCATTTCGGTGGGCATAGAAGACGCCGACGACCTCATCGCGGACTTCAGCCACGCCCTGGCCGCCGCGGCCTGAACGCCCGCGCCGGGAACGCCATCGCGCGCCGCGCTCCGCCCGGGAGCGCGCGGCGCAACACGCGTCCGACCCGGGTCGGACGTGCCGTCTGGCGCGCCACTCAGCGATACACCAGCACCGGGATGCGCGTATGCGTGAGCACCTTTTGCGTCTCGCTGCCGAGCAGCAGCGCGCTGAGCCCGCGCCGGCCATGCGAGGCCATGAAGATCAGGTCGCAGCCGCCGGCTTCGGCCGCCGCGATGATGAGCGCGTGCGCGTGCGCGCCCGCCGCCACGCATCGCTCGCACGGCACGCCTGCCTCGGCCACGCGGGCCTGCGCTTCATCGAGGATCTCACGCGCCGCCGCTTCGAGCTGCTCGCGCACGTCGCGCGCGAAACTGCCGTGGCCTATCGTGCCGGGCCCCTCATAGGGCGCGGGCACGTCGATCAGCGCATGGAACAGCGT
This sequence comes from Candidatus Dactylopiibacterium sp., assembly GCA_031119555.1. Classification (GTDB taxonomy): domain Bacteria; phylum Pseudomonadota; class Gammaproteobacteria; order Burkholderiales; family Rhodocyclaceae; genus Uliginosibacterium. The sequence goes on along the minus strand of JAVHXQ010000010.1, from coordinate 39,436 downwards.
GAGCCGCGCGCCGTGCTCGCGTGCGAGCCGGGCGGCCTGCGCCAGCGCGGCGAGCGAGAGGGGAGAGCCATCGGTGGGTGCCAGGATGTGCCGGAACATGGTCTGCCTCCGCAGGAAAGGACTCAGTGCCCGCCCGCGCCGGGCTCGACGCTGCGCGTCGGCCGGGGCGCGAACCAGATGATCAGCGCGGCGAACAGGAACAGCACGCCGATCGAGGTCATCACCTGGTTCGTCGACAGCATCACGCTCTGCGACGTAAGCAGGTAATCGACGATCTGGTTGGCGGTGTCGGGCGGCGTGCCCTGGGCCACCAGCTGTGCGGTCACGCCATGGTCACGGTCGGCCAGGCCGACGAGTTCGGCATGGTTGTAGGTGATGCGGTTGCTCCAGACCGTGGTCACGAGCGACGTCGCGAACGCGCCGGAGAGCGTGCGCAGGAAGTTCATGAGGCCGGCCGCCGAATCCATCTCGCGCTCGGTCACGCTCGCCAGCGCGAGGGTGGTGCTCGGAATGAAGAAGAACGGCATCGCCAGCCCCATCACCATGAGCGGCACGGCCACGTCCCAGAACCCCATGTCGGTGTTCGCGAAGGTCCGCCACAGCGTGACGAGCCCCATCCACACCACGCCCGCGAACACGAGCTGACGCGGATCGCGCTTGCTGGAAGCCACCAGCGGCGCCAGGAAGAACGCCGTCACCCCGGTCCACGCGGTGGCGAATCCGGCGTCCGTCGCGGTGTAGCCCATGAAGCTCTGCAACCACAGCGGCGTGAGCACGCTGACACCGAAGAACGCCGCGAAGGCGAGGCTGATCGTGAGCACCGCCACCGTGAAGCCGCGATGGCGGAACACGCGCAGATCGACGATGGGATGGGGCTCATGCAGCTCCCAGACGAGGAAGACCGCGAAGCCGATGGCCGCCACGACGGCGAGCACGACGATCTGTGTCGACGCGAACCAGTCCAGATTCTTGCCCTCGTCGAGCACGAGCTGCAGGGCCGCCACCCACACGATCAGCAGGCCCAGCCCGACCAGATCGATGGGGCTGCGCTGGCCGATGGCCTGGTAGCGCTTGAGCAGCGACCACGCGTAGAGGCCGAAGCCGATCGCGATCGGCGCGTTGATGAGGAAGACCCACGACCAGCTGTATTCGTCGCACAGCCAGCCGCCCAGGATGGGCCCCACCACCGGCGCGACCAGCGTGGTCATCGACCACAGACCGATGGCGGCCGCTGCCTTGCTCTTCGGAAAGATGCGCAGCAGCAGCGTCTGCGACAAAGGCATGAGCGGGCCGCCGCAAAGGCCCTGGAAGACCCGCGCCACGACGAGCACGCCCAGCGAGGTGGACAGGCCGCAGACGATGGAGAAAGCACCGAACAGGATCATCGAGCCCACGAACACCCGCACCGCGCCGAAGCGCGCGGCGAGCCAGCCGGTGAGCGGCACGGTGATCGCCTCGCCGACCGCATACGAGGTGATGACCCAGGTGCCCTGGCTGGTCGCCGCGCCCAGCGCGCCCGCGATGTTGGGCACGGCCACGTTGGCGATGGTCATGTTGAGGACGGCGATGAAGTTGGCGGCCGCGAGCATCAGCGCGGCCACCCACAGCATCGGGCCGGCCAGCGGCGCCTGCTCGGACGCGGCGGGCGCGGGGAGGGCGTGACTCATGGCGAAGGCTCCGCTTTCAGTGACGCACGCCGCGCGTGTCGATCTCGGCGTGCATGGAGAGCCCCAGCTTGAGCGGGTTCGTCTTCAGCTCGGCGGCATCCAGCTTGACGCGCACGGGCAGGCGTTGCACCACCTTGATCCAGTTGCCCGTCGCGTTCTGCGCGGGGATCGCGGCGAACGCCGCTCCCGAGCCGCCGGAGAAGCCCTCGACGATGCCGTGATAGACCACCCCCTTGCCGTACAGGTCGGAATGCAGCGCCACCGGTTGCCCCACGCGCACCTTCTCCAGCTGCACTTCCTTGAAGTTGGCATCCACGTAAAGCTCGGCCACCGGCACCACGACCATCAGCGGCATGCCGGGCTGCACGCGCTGGCCCAGCTGCACCTGGCGACGCGCCACGACGCCGTCCACCGGCGCGCGCAGCACGGTGCGATCGAGATCCACGCGGGCCTGGTCCAGCCGCGCGCGCGCGGCGGCCACCTCGGGGTTGGATTCCACCGTGGCATCGCTGATCAGCGTGGCGTTGGCCGCCTTGGCCGCCACGGCCGAACGCAGGTTGGCGGCGGTCTGCGTCATGGCCGCGCGCGCCGCCGCGAGCTGGGCGGCGCTGGCATCGAACGCGTTCTTGGCGCGCGTCAGTTCGTCGCCCGACACCGAACCGGACGCCACGAGCGCCTCACGGCGCTGGAGGTCCACGCGGGCGCGCTCGAAGTCGGCCTGGATCGCATCGAGCTGCGCGGCGGCGCGCGCGCCGTCGGCTTCACGCGCCTGCACCTGGGCGCCCAGGTTGGCGTCGGTGGCCATGTAGGCTTTCACGCGGCGCGTCGCGCGATCGAGCTCGGCGGTGGCCTGGGCCAGCGCCAGGCGCGCGTCCACGGGGTCGATGCGCACGAGCACGTCGCCCTGGCGCACGGTGTGGGTATCGCTGACCATCACTTCGGCCACGGTTCCGCCGACCGCCGGCGTGATCTGGGCGACCTCGGCCGCGGTGTAGGCGTTGTCGGTGGACACGAAGTGCGACGCATGCAGGAACCAGTACGCGCCCGAGGCAGCGGCAAGCAGGAGGATGCCGCCGCCCAGGGCCAGCAGGCGCTGGTTGCGGCGTTGCTTGAGGGCGATGTCGGCGGCGGAGTGAGGCTGGGTCATGAGGAAATTCCTTGAGAGATTCCGGTGAGGCGGGGAAGACGCGCTTCAGCGCGCGGCGAGGCGGTAACCGCCTCCGAGCGCGCGCTGCAGGTCGATGTCCAGGGTCCAGGAAAGCGCGCGCAGGTTGGTGCGCGCGCTCAGGCTGTCGAGCAGCCGGTCTTCGGCGGAGAGCACTTCGAGGGCGTTCGCGAGCCCGCCTTCGTAGCGGTCGCGCGCCACGCGATGCGCCTCGGTGGCGGCGTCCACGGCCTCGTCGGCCTTGTCGAGGCGCTGGCCGAGCGCCTGCTGGCTCACCGCGTTGTCGGCCACTTCCTGCAGCGCGCGCGCGACGGTGGCGCGATAGTCGGCCACTGCTTCGTCGTACTCGGCGCGACGCCCGGCGTACTGCGCCTTGAGGCGGCCGCCGTTGAAGATGGGCAGCGAGATCGCCGGCCCCACGCTGCCGATTTCGCTGCCGTTGCGCGTGATGCGGTCCAGCCCGAGTGCCTGCAGCCCCACGAAGCCCGCCAGATTCACGTTCGGATAGAACTCCGCCTCGGCCACGTCGATGCGTCGCGCGGCGGCTTCGGCGCGCAAGCGCGCGGCCGTCACGTCGGGGCGCCGCCCCAGCAGATCGAAGTGGAGCTGCGCGGGCAGGCCGAAAGCCCGGTCCAGCGCGAGCGCGGGCCGCGCGATCGCCAGACCACGGTCGGGCCCGGCGCCCAGCAGCGCAGCGATGCGGTTGCGCTGCAGCGCGATCTGTTCCTCCACCGCCAGCAGCGCGCCTTCTGCCACCGCGCGGCGGGCATCGGCATCACGCAGGCTGCCGCGCGTCTCCAGCCCGTTACCGAAGCGCTGGGTGAACAACGACGCCGTGCGCGCGCGGATCTCCAGCGCCCGCAAGGCGGTGTCGCGGCTGGCGTGCAGCCGGCTCAGCTCGGCATAGTGCGACGCCATCGCGGCGGCCAGCATGAGGCGGCTCTGCGCGAACTCGGCGCGGCGCGCGTCGAGGTCCGTCGTGGCAGCCGCGAGGGCGGCGCGGTTGCGCCCCCAGAAGTCGAGTTCCCAGCTGAAATCCAGCGTGGCGCGGCCATAGCTGTCCCATCCCTGAGGCAGCTGCTGGCGCGGCACCAGCAGGTTGTAGCTCTGCTTGGTCATCTCGGCCGCGGCGCGGCCACTCACTTGCGGCCCCCGCGCGGCGTCGGCGATCCGTACGCCGGCTTCGGCGCGTCGCAGCCGCGCGGCGGCTACCTGCAGGCTCGGGGCGTCCGCCACCGCCTCGTCGATGAGGGCGTCGAGCTGCGCATCGCCGTAAGCACGCCACCAGCTCTCGGCGGGCCAGTCGCGGGCGGGCGCGGCAAGGCTCCGCGCGGCGGCCCAGTCACCGGTCGGCGCGAGGCCGGCGGGCGGCGCCAGCTCGGGTGCGCTCACGCAGGCGCCGAGCAGCATGAGTGCCGGCAGGGCGGCGGACAGCCGCCCCGCATGGCACGAGAAGAACCACAAACCAGACATCCGGGGAAGAATCGGCGGCACCGTGCACATCCTTAACTGAACTGTACCGTACAGTATTGGATTGACACGAGAAGGCTGTCAAGCAAAACTGAACCGGTGAGTTCAGATAAGGAGCCAGCCCATGCGCGGCAAAAGCGAATCGCGGCGGCAGGCCATCGTGGAGATTGCGCGCGAGGTCTTCCAGACGCTCGGCTTCGAAGCCACGTCGATGTCGGAGATTGCCGCCCGCGTGGGCGGTTCCAAGGCCACGCTGTATAACTATTTCAGCTCCAAGGAAGAGCTTTTCGTGGAGGTCATGCGCCAGTCGGCCGAAAGCCTGGTGCGCAACCTGTTCGATGCGCTCGACGCCAGCCTGCCCCCCGAGGAAAGCCTGATGCAGTTTGGCCTGGGCTTCGTCGAGGGCACCAGCCAGCCGGTGCTCACGCGCAACTATCGCAACGCGATCGCGGAAGCGCACAAGAGCACGGTCGGACGTCTTTTCTACGAGCGGGGCCCGCAGGAAGGCCTGCGCGTACTCGCACGCCACCTCGAAGCCTGCATGGCACGCGGCGCGCTGCGACGGGAGGACGGCCTCATCGCGGCACAACAGCTCTTCGGCCTGCTGCGCGCGGAAATCCAGGACAAGCTGTTGCTGGGCGTGATCGATTCCATCCCCGCAGACGAGAAGCCGCGCATGGCGCGGCGTGCGGTGGAGGTTTTCCTGCGTGCCTACCGGCCCGACGCGGGCTGACCCCGGCACGGCGCGGCGCCAGGCGCCTTCCGCCGCACCGCCCGGCAAGACGCCGGCCCCGCGAGCGACACCCCGTCGCCCGCGCCGCGCCTCCTAGCGCAGATAGGAACGCATCACGCTCAGCAGGCGCTCCACGTCCTCGGCACGCTGCTGCGGATCGGCCTGCTCCGCGCCCAGGTGCTCGCGCACGTGGCCTTCCAGCACGTGGTTCATGAGCCCGCCCACGGCGCCGCGCACCGCGGCGATCTGCTGCAGCACCTGACCGCATTCGGTGCCGCTTTCGGTGTCGAGCAGCGCTTCGAGCGCGCGCAGCTGCCCCTGGATGCGGCGGATGCGCGCGAGAAGGGGTTTCCGGTTCTTGAGAAGATGGGCCATGGTCTGTTCATTGTAACCGGAATATACTGGGGGGCAGTATCCAACCCAGAGACTCCGATGCAAACCGCGCGCCCCGTTCACCATTGCGAAGCCGCCGGCCGGTTCGATGCCGGCAACCCTCTCGCCGAGCGCCGCACGCGCTGGGCCGTGGCGCTGACGGCGCTGATGATGCTGGCCGAGATCAGCGGCGGCTGGTACTTCAATTCGATGGCGCTGCTCGCGGATGGCTGGCACATGAGTTCGCACGCGCTGGCGCTGGGCCTTTCGCTCGCCGCCTGGGCGCTCGCGCGCCGTTACGCGGCCGACCGGCGCTTCTCGTTCGGCGCCTGGAAGTTCGAGGTGCTGGGCAGCTTCACGAGCGCGCTGTGTCTGCTCGCGGTGGCGGCCATCATGGCGTGGGAGTCGATCGCGCGGCTGCTCGCGCCGCAGCCCATCCGCTACGACGAGGCGATCTTCATCGCGGTCGTCGGCCTGACGGTGAATCTCGCCTGTGCGTGGCTGCTCAAGGATGACTCCACGCACGCCCACGAGCACGGTCACGCACACGGCCATGACCCTGCGCACGAACACGCGCACGACCTCAACCTGCGCGCGGCCTACCTGCATGTGCTCGCCGACGCGGCCACCTCGGTGGCGGCCATCGTGGCGCTCACGGCCGGCAAGCTGTGGGGCGCCGACTGGCTGGACCCGGTGATGGGCGTGACGGGCGCGCTGCTGGTGGGCGCGTGGGCATCGGGCCTGCTGCGCGACAGCGGGCGCGTGCTGCTGGATGCCGAAATGGACGCGCCCGTGGTGGACGAAATCCGCGAAGTGATCGCGGCCAGCCCCATCCCGGCTACAATCCGCGACTTGCACGTCTGGCGCATCGGCAAGGGCAGCTATGCCTGCATCCTGCGCCTGGCCACCCGCGCCGGCGCCACGCCGGCGGATTTCCGGCGCCAGCTCGCGATCCACGAGGAGCTCGTGCATGTCACCCTGGAACTCGACACGGACTGATTCATGTTCGCCCTGCTGCGGCGCTATGGCCTGGACGGCTTCATCCTTTCCCTGCTCGGCGCCGTGGCGCTCGCGACCCTGCTGCCGGAGGTATTGCGCAGCGGGGGGCTGATCCGCCTCGACGTGTTCACGAACTACGGCGTCGCGCTGGTCTTCCTGCTCTACGGCCTCACGCTGTCACCGCAGAAGATGCGCCAGGGCATTCTCAACTGGCGCCTGCACCTGATGATCCAGGGCGGTACCTTCGTGCTCTTCCCGCTCGTGGGCCTGGCTTTCCAGACGCTGTTCGGCGGCCGCCTCGACGCCGGCCTCGCGCTGGGGGTGTTCTACCTGTGCGTGCTGCCTTCCACGGTTTCGTCCTCGGTGGCCATGACGTCGATCGCGCAGGGCAACGTCAGCGGCGCCATCTTCAATGCCAGCCTGTCGAGCCTGATCGGCGTCTTCATCACGCCGCTGTGGGTGCAGGCCTTCCTGCACACCCAGGGCGGCGGCATGCCGCTGGGGCCGGTGATCCTGAAGATCGTGCTGCTGGTGCTCGTGCCCATCGCGCTGGGCCAGCTGCTGCGCCCGTTCGTGCTGCGCTGGGTGGAGGCGCACCTGAAGGCGGCAAAGCTGCTCGACCGCCTGACCATCCTGGCCATCGTCGCCAACTCCTTCGCGGACTCGGTGCATGAAGGCGTCTGGGCCGCGCACGGGCTGCGCACGCTGCTGCTCATCGCGTTGATCTCCGTGGCGCTGTTCTGGGTCGTCTTCGCGCTCATGAGCCTGGCTTGCCGGCTCGCCGGCTTTTCGCGGGAAGACCGCATCGCGGCGGTGTTCTGCGGCTCCAAGAAGTCTCTCGCGACCGGGGTGCCGATGGCGCGCATCATGTTCGGCGCCGACCCGCGCCTGGGGCTGGTGATCGCCCCCATCATGCTCTTCCACCTGCTTCAGCTCGTGATGGTGAGCGTGCTCGCGCGCCGCTATGCGCGCGAGGCCGACGCCGCGCGGCACTGAGTCACGCGCGGCGCGGCGCCCCGGCGGGCCGGTTCAGAAACCGGCCGTGATGCCCGTGAAGAACACCGTGTCGATGTGGCTGTTCTGCTCGGCGACCTTTTCACGGTACTTCTGCAGCACCGACAGCTGCAGGCCGAAATGCGCGTTGATGCGCGTCGTGAGGTCGCCCTGCATCGCGAAGCGCGCGCCGCCGCTGATCGAGTCCGGATAGGCCACGAGGCGGTGCGTGATGCGGCTGGTCTCGGAGATCTGGTGGCGCAGTTCGGTGCCCAGCAGCACTTCCACCCCCTTCGGGCTGCGCCCGTCGGTATAGCGCTCCATACTGTAGGCCAGACCGCCGTACAGGTTGAACTGCGTCGTGTCGTTATCGACCCAGCGCGTGCCGACACCGCTGGAAAGACTGGAACGGAAGGTCATGTCCTGCAGCGCGTCGCGCTCGGCGCCCAGGCCGGCGAAGCCGAACATGTTGCGCGAAAGCCTGCGCTCGCCACGGAATTCGCCGTTCGCGGTGTCGCCACTGCGCTCACCGTCGCGCGAGCTGCGCACCGCCAGCGCATTGGCCGTCAGCCGGCTCTCGCGCATTTCGCGGGCGGCATCCAGCGAGAGGCTGCCTTCGGTGGAATTCGAGCTGCCCCGCCTGAGCGTCAGCCCCGCGCCCAGCGAGCCCTGCCATTTGCCGCTGCCGTCGTCCTTGAGGGGGGGGTCGGAGGCGAGCTTGCCGAACATCGGATCGTTGACGGCGGAAGGCAGATCGTCTGCCTGGGCGGGAGACGCGGTGGCCAGCAGGGCCACGACCAGAACGGAATATGTTACCGAGTGCTTCATGATGAATGAGGGAAGGGGGAAGTCCGCCAGCGGTGCAGTGTGAACGCAAAACCGCGGTGCGAGTTCCGGAAGAAACAAAAGGCCCGTCTTTTGGACGGGCCTTTCATTCTACGCCGGAAGACTCCCCGGCCTAGGCCGTCGTCTTGCGCGCACGCGTGGTTTTCCTGGCAGGCGCGGCGGCTTCGCCCTCGCCCGCCGCGGCCGCCGCCTTGCCCTTGGCCGGGGCCTTGGGCGCGCGGGGCTCGAACTCGAACCCCACCTTGCCGGCCTTGGCGTCCCAGACGAGCATCGCGGAGAACTTGCGATGCGTGCGCGAGGAGACGAACAGCCGCAAGAGGTCGGTCTTGCCCGTGCTGAGCAATTTCTGCATCTGCTCGGGTTCGATGGGCTGCTGCAGGATCACCTTGCCGGAGCGGAAGTCGCAGCTCTTGTCGGGGCCGACGGATTTTTCGCAGACGTAGGACGTGCCGTGTTCATAAACGCCGGCCTGGCACTTCGGACAGTGGCCCAGGCTGGTCTGGCCGGAGAAGTCGGGCGCTTGCGCGTCCTCGCCCTCGCGCGGCTGGCCGAAGTCGAACTCGGGCATCCTGTCGTCGTTGAGGCGGATCTCAGCGTTGAAGGCCCGGCCCATCTTGTTGCGGAAGCCCAGCAACGGCCCCACCCGCCCGGTCGTGAGCAGGGTCTCGATCTCGTGCGGCTCGAACTGGCGGCCGGCCACGATCTTCCAGAGCGCGTACTCGCACGACTGGCACTGGAACTTCTTGTAGTTCTCGCGGATCTGGCCGCCGCACTTGGGGCAGGGCGCGTGGATGTCGCCGAAGTCACCCGGGATCGTGTCGGAATCGTAGCTCTTGGCGCGCTCCACGATGTCGCGCGTCATGGCTTCGATGCTGCCCATGAACTCGGCGCGCGACAGCTGCCCCTTCTCGAGCAGCCCCAGCTTGTGTTCCCACTCGCCGGTCAGCTCGGCGGAGGCCAGTTCGGCAATCCCCAGCCCCTTCAGCAGCGTGATCAGCGAGAACGCCTTGGCGGTCGGAATCAGTTCGCGGCCTTCGCGCAGCATGTAGGTTTCCGCGATCAGGTTCTCGATGATCTGGGCGCGCGTGGCGGGCGTGCCCAGCCCACGTCCCGCCATCGCGGCGCGCAGCTCTTCGTCGTCCACGAGCTTGCCCGCGCCTTCCATGGCCGACAGCAGCGTGGCTTCGTTGTAGCGCGCGGGCGGCTTGGTGACGAGCGCCTTGACGGCGATCTCCTCGGTGCGCGCCCCCTCGCCCTGCTGCACGGGCACCAGCGACCCGGAGGCCTCTTCGCCCTCGAGCGCGGCTTCCTTGCCGTAGATCGCCAGCCAGCCAGCGGTCACGAGCACCTTGCCCTCGGTCTTGAAGGCTTCGCCCTCGACGCGCGTGATGCGCGTGGTGATCTGGTACTCGGCCGCGGGGAAGAACACCGCGAGAAAACGCTTCGTGACCAGATCGTAGATCTTGTACTCGGCCTCGGAGAGGTTCTTGGGCGCGGTGCCCGTGGGCACGATCGCGAAGTGGTCCGAGATCTTGGCGTTGTTGAAGATGCGCTTGTTGGGCTTGACCCAGCCGCGCTTGATGATCTGCGTGGCAAAGCCGGTGTATTCGTCGGGCAGCGCGCCCAGGATGCCGGGCACCGTCGTCACGTAATCTTCAGGCAGCGCGCGCGAATCGGTTCGCGGGTAGGTCAGCACCTTGTGCTTCTCATACAGCGCCTGCGCGAGCTGCAACGTGGTGCGGGCCGAGAAGCCGAAGCGGCCGTTGGCCTCGCGCTGCAGCGAGGTGAGGTCGAAGAGCAGCGGCGAAAGCTGGGTCGAAGGGCGCGACTCCTCTTCGACGCGGCCAGGCTTGCCCGCACACCGGGTGCGGATCGCGTCGGCCCGCGCCTGGTCCCAGATGCGGGGCGCGGCGGCGTGCTCGTCGTCCTCGGGCTTCCGGAAGCCTTCGTCGAACCAGCGGCCGACGTACTCGCCGGCCGAAACCCCGAAGGTGGCCTCCACCTCCCAGTAGTTGCGCGGCCGGAAAGCCCGGATGCGCTCCTCGCGCTCCACGACGATCGCGAGCGTGGGCGTCTGCACGCGGCCCACCGTGGTCAGGTGGAAACCGCCGCTCTTGGAGTTGAAGGCGGTCATCGCACGCGTGCCGTTGATGCCGATGAGCCAGTCGCTCTCGGCCCGGCACATCGCCGCCTCGCGCAGCCCGCTCATCTCGGCGGCGGTGCGCAGCTGCTGGAAACCATCGCGGATGGCCTGCGCGGTCATGCTCTGCAGCCACAGACGCCGCACGGGCTTGCTGGTGCCGGCGTGCTGGGCGACGTAGGTGAAGATCAGCTCCCCCTCGCGCCCCGCGTCACAGGCGTTGATGAGGCCGGTCACGTCCTTGCGCTTGATGAGCTTGGTCAGCAGGCGCAGGCGCTCGGCGCTCTTCTCGATGGGGTTGAGCTTGAAATGCGGCGGAATGGTGGGCAGGTGCGCGAAGCTCCACTTGCCGCGCTTGACCTCGAATTCATCGGGCACCGCGAGTTCGAGCAGATGGCCCACGGCCGAGGAGAGTACGTAGTCATCGCTCTCGAAATAATCGCCCTGGCGCGTAAAGCCTCCCAGGGCCCGGGCGACGTCCTGCGCCACGGAAGGTTTTTCGGCGATGATGAGTTGTTTGGTCATTTCACAAGGGGAGCAGACAAAATAAACGCGGCCCGAAAGGCCGCGACGCCATGATTGCTTTCGATGATAGAAGGCCGCCGCGCGGCGGCGCAAGCTCCGTCCGCGCAGCGTGCTCCGGCATCGGCGCCTCCCGACGCATCGGGCGCGAAACCGCGCCGCTCAATGCACGCTGAGCGCGTCCTGCCAGAGGTCTTCCGTTTCGGCCACCTCGTCGGTCAGCAACTCGTCGAGGATCAGCGCATCCACGCTGGCGCGCTCCTGCCACAGCACCATGAGCACGATGACCTTGAACTGCGACAACGTGATTTCACTTTCGGGCAGCGCCATCGCGCGCTCGATCGCCATCTCGCGGCGGCGCATGTCGAGCACGCCGGCTTCCTCGAGAAACACGATGAAGCCGCGACTCGTCACGTCGAGGCGCGCCACTTCGGCCTCGGAATAAAGGCGCATCGAACGCTCGCCCGCCAGGGGCCGCGGCGCTTCCTGGCGCGATGCCAGGCGCAGACCGCGCAGCCATTCGACGGCGGCGGAGATGTCAGCTTCTTCGAACCCAGCCGAGGCGAGCTTGCGGCTCAGTTGCTCGGGTTCCTCGGGACAGGCGTCGGCGTAGCCATAGGTCTCGAACAGATACACCAGAATGTCGATCATGGCAGCCCCCACTTCGTGCGCCATCATCCGGACTGGCGTCTGTTGATTCTCTGGAACCGGCCCCCGGCAAGCCGCGCGACGTGGCCTTCGAGTTCCAGCCCGGTCAGGATGGCGAAGAGCGCATCGGCCGTCAAGCCTGCACGGGCGGCGAGTGTATCCACGTCAAGCGGATCATGGCCCAGGGCATCAAGCACGCTCCGTGCCGGCCCGTCGGGCAGAGGTTCCGGCGCGGTGGCGGCGGCCAGCGGCGCCGGCGCCGCCTGCCAGCGCAGTTCTTCAAGCACGTCCTGGGCGCTCTCGACGAGCTTCGCGCCCTGCTTGATGAGGCGGTGGCAGCCGCGCGCCTGCGGCGAATGAATGGAACCGGGAATCGCGAAGACCTCGCGCCCCTGCTCGGCGGCAAGCCGTGCAGTGCCCAGCGAGCCACTGTCGATGGCCGCCTCGACCACCAGGACGCCGCGCGCGAGGCCCGAAATGAGGCGATTGCGGCGCGGGAAGTTGTAGGCCGCGGGCGGCGTGCCGAGCGGAAATTCGGAGAGCACCACGCCCGCCTCGACGATGTCGCGCGCGAGCGCCGCGTTGCGCGCCGGGTAGATGCGGTCGGCCCCCGTTCCCACTACGGCGATCGTGCCTGCCGCGCCGCGCAGCGCGCCCCGATGGGCGGCGGCGTCGATGCCGAGCGCCAGGCCGCTGACCACGGTGAGCCCGGCGCGCGAGAACGCCTCGGCAAAGGCTTCGGCGTTCGCCTCGCCCTGCGGCGTGGCACTGCGCGCGCCGACGATGGCGAGCGCGCTTGCGTTGAGCAGGGCGGTGCGGCCCTTGGCGTAAAGCAGCGTGGGCGGATCGGATATCTGCAGCAGGGCCTGCGGATAGGCCGCGTCGGCCAGGGTCAGGATCGCGTTGCCGGGCTCGGCGGCCCAGGCCAGCGCGGCGCCCACGGCGGCGGCGTTGTCATGGGTGCGCAGCGCGCTCGCGAGCTTGTCGCCCACCACCTGCGCCAGCGCGCGCGGGCCTGCTTCGAAAATGCGGCCGGGCAGACCGAAGGCCGCCAGCAGCGCGCGCTGGGTCTCCGGGCCGATGCCCGGAATCAGGCACAGCCGCAGCCAGTGAGCAAGGTCGTCGGCGCTCTGCAAACCCGGTTCCGTGGGGGTCAGGGCGCCATGACCTTGTCGCCCACCTTCACCGCGCCGCTGGAATCCATGATGAGGGCGTAGGAGATGCGATCGAAGGTACGGAACACGTAGGCCACGCCCAGGCGCGAATCCGGCAGGGCGATGCGATCGGCGCGGCCGTCGGCACGGTAGGTGACGTCGCCGTTATTGCGCGCCAGCGCCACCACGTTGCCGGGCTCCAGGCCCAGATTGCGGCCACCGGCCAGCGCCACCACCGAATTGCGGCCGCCGAAGGCCACGCCGCCATACACGGCGGCGACCGTGGCCGAGAAACTGGCGGCCGGGGCATGCGGCGGGATCGCGACGATCTCGGAATCGGCGGCGGGCGCGAGGCGGTCTCCCGCCACGATCTCCTGCTTGGAATCGAGCACCACGAGTTCGGCGGCACGGCCATCGGCCGCGGCCTGCGTCACGCGGGCGCGCGCCACGTACTGCGCTTCGTAGCCCAGGGTCTGGCCGCCCACCGGGTCCTTGATCGCCTGGCCGCGACGGTAGATGTCCCAGCTGTCACCCTCCCCGAGGTTGCGCGCATAGACGACGTCGCCGGCCCCGGCGAGGACGCGGCCCTCCTGGTTCGCGACGATGGTCGGCAGGCGCGCGGAATCCTTGTCGTCACCGACGAAAGGTTCCACGAGGAAGGGGCGGATGGCCTCCATCGACACGCTCGCGATCGGCGAATCGGCGGGGGTTTCATGAACCTGCGGCGACAGGCGTTCGGTTCCCGCGCCCTGCAGCGCGCGGCCCAGCGAAAGCGTGCCGCTGGCGCGGTCGAGCACCACGACCTGGCCCGGATAGATCAGGTGCGGGTTGCGGATCTGCGCCTGGTTCATCTTCCAGACTTCGGGCCAGCGCCAGGGCTGCTGCAGGAACATGCCGGAAATGCTCCACAGCGTGTCGCCGCGCTTGACGACGTAGCTGTCCGGCGCATTCGGGGCGATCTGCACGCGATCGGCCGCAAACACCGACGCCGCGCCGAGCGCAAGGAACATGGCAAGGAAACTTCTTCTGAACATTGCGGACCCCGTGAGTTGTAGTGCGCGGCCCGGCTGGCACCCGGCAAGCGTGCGGTTCCGCGTCATGATCGGCTTGTATGCCACGCAGCTTGCCGCATACTTTAATACAGGCAGAAAGCTGCAGATATTCAGGTTTTGCGTTAGATTCTGCCCGCGGCATATTTACTCAGCAAGGTACTTCCAGACAAATGGCGCTCCTCCCCATCCTTCATTATCCGGACCCGCGCCTGCATACCCGGGCAAGCCCCGTGACGGTCGTGGACGACCGCATCCGCCAGCTCGCCGAAGACATGGCCGAGACCATGTACGCCGCGCCCGGCGTGGGTCTCGCCGCCACGCAGGTCAATGTGCATGAACGCCTGGTCGTCATCGACGTCTCCGAGGACAAATCCGGCCTGATGGTGCTCATCAATCCCGAGATCCTCGCGCGCGACGGCGAACAGACCTGCGAGGAAGGCTGCCTGTCGGTGCCCGGCATTTACGACGTGGTGACGCGGGCCGAACGCGTGCGCGTGCGCGCGCTCAACACCCGTGGCGAAGCCTTCGAATTCGATGCCGACGGCCTGCTCGCGGTCTGCGTGCAGCACGAGATCGATCACCTGGACGGCAAGGTATTCGTCGAATACCTCTCCCAGCTCAAACAGAACCGCATCAAGACCAAACTCGCCAAGAAGGCGCGCATCACCGCCTGAGCGCTCCCGCGCGCGGCGACCGGCCGCGCCGGGATCGTCGCCACGCGGCCTTTTCCCTCTCCGCCATGAAAATCGCTTTCGCCGGAACGCCCGAATTCGCGGCCGTTGCCCTGCGCGCCATGCTGGCCGCGGGCGCGAACGTACCGCTCGTCCTCACGCAGCCCGACCGCCCCGCCGGGCGCGGCATGCAATTGCAACCCAGCGCCGTGAAGCAGGTGGCGCTCGCGCACGGCATCCCCGTCGCGCAGCCCGAGCGCCTGCGCACGCCGGAGCAGCAGGCCGCGCTTGCCCACTGTGCCCCCGACCTGCTGGTGGTCGCCGCCTACGGCCTGATCCTGCCGCAGGCCGTGCTCGATCTGCCGCGCCTGGGCTGCCTGAACATCCATGCCTCGCTGTTGCCGCGCTGGCGGGGTGCCGCGCCCATCCACCGCGCCATCGAGGCCGGTGATGCCGAAACCGGCATCACCCTCATGCAGATGGAAGCGGGCCTGGATACCGGCCCCATGGTGGCGGTCCGCGCGCTCCCCATCCTCTCCAGCGACACCACCGCCAGCCTGGACGCCCGGCTCGCCGCGCTGGGCGGGGAGATGATCGTCGACGCGCTGCGGGCGCTCGAACGCGGCCCGCTGAGCGCGACGCCGCAACCGGAGGCGGGCGTGACCTACGCTCACAAGATCGAGAAGGCCGAGAGCCAGCTCGATTTCCGCACGGAAGCCGATGCGCTGGCGCGCAAGCTGCGCGCCTTCACCCCCTTCCCGGGGGGCGCCGCCACGTTGCACGGCACGCCGCTCAAGCTGTGGGCGGGCGAAGCCGTGGCGGGCACCGGGCAGCCGGGCGAGATCCTGGCCGCCGATGCGCAAGGCGTGGTCGTCGCGTGCGCGAACGGCGCCCTGCGCCTGACCTGCCTGCAGAAGCCGGGCGGCAAGCGCCTGGCCGCCGGCGAATTCCTGCATGGCTTCCGCGTGGTGGCGGGGGACGCGTTCGATCTGCCGGCCTAGCCCCGCAGATCCGCGCGGGCATCCGTCGCGCGCGTCTGCGGTTCCAGCAGAAGGCCCGCTCGCGGGCCTTTTTCACGCCGGCGGCAGGCGATTGAATTTTTCGGGGCCAGCCTCATCTAAACCCGGCGTGCATGTGCACGAACCTCTTTCCGGAAGGCAGGTAGCAACAATGTTCAACTGGCTCAAGACTTCGATCCTGATGGCGGGCATCGTGGCCTTGTTCGGCGTGATCGGTGCGATGATCGGCGGCAAGCAGGGCATGATCCTGGCGCTGCTGTTCGGTGGCGCGATGAACGTGTTCTCGTACTGGTTCTCGGACAAGATGGTGCTGCGCATGTACAACGCGCAGCAGGTGGATGCCGCCAGCTCTCCCTACCTTTACAACATGGTGCGCGAGCTGGCCCAGCGCGCGCAGCTGCCCATGCCCAAGGTCTACATCATCAATGAAGACCAGCCCAACGCGTTCGCCACCGGCCGCAACCCCGACAACGCCGCCGTGGCGGCCACCACGGGCATCCTGCGGATGCTCAGCGAGCGCGAACTGCGCGGCGTGATGGCGCACGAACTCGCGCACGTGAAGCACCGTGACATCCTGATCTCGACGATCTCGGCCACCATGGCCGGCGCGATTTCGGCGCTCGCGAACTTCGCGATGTTCTTCGGCGGTCGCGACAGCGAAGGCCGCCCCGCGAACCCGATCGCGAGCATTGCCGTGGCGCTGCTCGCGCCGCTCGCGGCGAGCCTGATCCAGATGGCGATCTCTCGCGCGCGCGAGTTCGAGGCCGACCGTGGCGGCGCCGAGATCAGCGGTGATCCCCTCGCCCTGGCCGATGCGCTGCACAAGATCGACTACTACGCGCGCGGAATCCCGATGGCCACGGCTGAGGCGCACCCCGAAACCGGTCAGATGATGATCATGAACCCCTTGTCGGGCAGCGGCCTGCGCGGCCTGTTCTCGACGCACCCGGCCACCGAGGAACGCATCCGCCGCCTGCGTGCGATGGCCTGACCCCGCGCCCGCGGCCAGCCCTCCGACGCCGGCTCGAAGCCGGCGTTTTTGCGTGCGGACGCGGGCGGCTTCTCAGACCTCGTCCGGCAAGGGCGCGAAGAGCGCGGCGAGGTCTTCTTCACTGAAACGGGCTCCGCCTTGCGCGGCCGCGCCCAGCACGGCCGCGGCCAGGCCCGATTTCTGTTCCTGCAGCGCCAGGATGCGTTCCTCGATGCTGCCCGCGGCGATGAGCTTGTAGACGAAAACCGGCCGGGTCTGCCCGATGCGGTGCGCGCGGTCGGTAGCCTGGGCTTCGGCGGCGGGGTTCCACCAGGGATCGAAGTGGATCACCGTGTCGGCCGCCGTGAGATTGAGCCCGACGCCACCGGCCTTCAGGCTGATCAGGAACACGGGCAGGTCGCCGCTCTGGAAGGCCTCCACGGTTTCGGCGCGCTTCCGGGTCTGCCCCGTGAGCTTGGCATAGGGAATCCCGGCGCCGCGCAGCTCGGCCTCGATGAGGGTCAGCATGCTCGTGAACTGCGAGAAGACCAGCACGCGGCGGCCTTCCTCGATGAGTTCGGGCAGCATTTCCATGAGGACGTCGAGCTTGGCGCGGCCATGCTCCGCGGCGGCATCGCCGAGCTTCAGCAGGCGCGTGTCACAGCACACCTGGCGCAGCTTGAGCAGGGCGTCGAGGATCAGGATCTGGCTACGCCCGGCGCCGCGTCCGGCGATGGCCTCGCGCACCTTGCGGTCCATCGCGACGCGCACGGTTTCGTAGAGCGCGCGCTGCGCGCCCGTGAGTTCCACGCCACGCACCACGATGTTGCGCTCGGGCAGCTCGCGCGCGACGTCCTCCTTGCGCCGGCGCAGGATGAAGGGCCTCACGCGGCGCGCGAGCAGTTCGCGACGCTGCAGGTCGTCCTGCTTTTCGATCGGGATGCGCCAGCGGCGCTGGAAATCGCGTTCGTCACCCAGAAAGCCGGGCAGCAGGAAATCGAACTGGGCCCACAGTTCGCCGAGATGGTTTTCCATCGGCGTGCCGGTCAGGCACAGACGATGACGCGCGCGCAACTGGCGCACCACGGCCGCCGCGCGGCTCGCGGCATTCTTCACGGTCTGCGCCTCGTCGAGGATGAGCAGGTGGTAGTCATGCTCGCCCAGCGCCTCGGCATCGCGCCAGACCAGCGGATAGGTCGTGAGCACCACGTCGTGACGGGGAATGGCGCTGAAGTCGCGGTTGGGCCCCTGCAGCGCGAGCACGCGCAGCGTCGGGGCGATCAGGGCGGCTTCGCGCTCCCAGTTGAAGACGAGGGAGGTCGGCAACACGACGAGCGCGGGCCTGTCGAGGCGGCCGGCCTGCTGCTCGACGAGCAGGTGCGCGAGGGCCTGCGCCGTCTTGCCCAGGCCCATGTCGTCGGCGAGGATGCCCGCCAGCCCTTGCGCGCGCAGCGCCTGCAGCCAGGCCAGGCCCTCGAGCTGGTAAGGCCGCAGGCTCACGCCGAGGCCGGCGGGCGCCGGCACGGCCGGGGGCGCGGCCAGCACGGCGACGCGTTGAAGCGCGTGATCGAGCACGGGCTGCGCGGTGGGCGAGGCCAGTGCCTGGAGTGCCGTCAGCCGCGCACTGTCGACGGTGGCGACGCGCAGCCTCTCGCCGCCATCGAAAAGGTCCATGAAGGCCCGCAGCAGGGGGCGCACGCGGTCCACCGGCAGGCGCAGGCGCTGGCCGTCGTCGAGCTGCACCTGCAGATCGGTTCGCTCGTCGAGGCGGTCCAGGCCTCCCGTCTCGGCCAGCTCCGGGTGCTCGGCGAGCAGGCGGGCGAGCAAGGGGGCCAGCGCGTGGTCGCGGCCGTCGAGCGTGAAGCGCAGGCGCACGTCCATCCAGCCCGATCCCGTCACCGCCAGCTCGGCGGAAAGCGCTTCGGGCGGCACGATCTGGTGGCGGAACTCGGCATCGAACTCAAGCGCCCAGCCGGCGTGACGCAGGGCGGGGGCGAGCTGCGTCAGCCAGGCCTGCCAGGCGCTCTCGCCGGGCAATCCATAGAGGGATTTCTCGGCGGGAATCGACCAGTAGTTGAAGATGCGCTCGGGCACCGCCTCGAAGCCCAGCGTGGCGAGCGAAGCGAGCGCGGCGGCTTCGGCGCGCGCATCGCGGACCAGGCGCACGGTCTCGCTCTCCTGGACGTGGAACTCACGGCGCTCGTCGGGCGTGATGCGCACGCCGTCGTAATCGAACACGGGCTGGGCGAAATCGAGCCGGAAGCGCCCCGTGAGCGGGTACAGGCGCCAGGGCCGGCAGGTATCCACGACGCGGCTCAGGAGCCGCAGACGCAGGCGCGGAGGGCGGCGGACCTCGCGCAGCGTGGCCCCGCGTCCGGCGTTCGGGCGCGGCAGCGCCGCGTTCAGCGAGGCCAGCTCCCGCGCCACGAGCGCGGCATCCACGGGCCGCAGCGGGGGCGCGCTGAGCAGCGCCAGCACCTGCGTGGCGGGCAGGCCGAGTTCGAGCGGGCCGGCCTCGGCCGATGCCACGTCGACATACCACGGCGGATTGGTGGGAAGGATCTGCAAGGCCTGGCCGGCATCGATGCCGGCATGGAGAAGGCCATCGGCGCCCTTGAGCCAGTCCAGGCGCGCCGGACGGCGCTCACCGGCGCGCAGCGGCGGCGCGTGGGGGTCGCCGAAGCGGCATCGGCCCGTGGCGATGAGCCGGGGCAGGAGATCGTCAACCTTGCGGCCTTCCAGACGCAGGCGCACGAAATAGCTCTCGCGATCACGCGCGAGCCAGAGCTGGCGCAGGATGACGAGGTCTTCCTCGTCGGCGAAGGCGGGGGGCTGCACGAGCGCGCGCTCGATGTTGTCCCATTCGGTGGGCGCCTCCGGCAGGCGGCCATCGCTGCGCAGGCGGGCCTTGCTGAGGGTGACGCTGACCTGCCGGGTATCGGCGGCGGACTGGATCAGATAGAAAAGCTGCTCGCGGGGCGCGCGGGCGGCGGGGGCACGGCCACCGTCCTCGCCGACGACCAGCCGGAACTTGCGCAACCATTCCAGCACGTGCGGGTGAGGCAGGGCCTTCTGCTCCTCGCGCTGCCCGATGGCGGCCAGCATCACGGCGCCGCAATGGCGGCAAGCGCTCCCCGCGGGGCAGGTGCAGCGCGTGGTCACCAGCACGCCGCGCTTGCCGGTGTGGAATGCCACGCGCACGGTATAGGGCCGCTTCTCGGTGCCCTGCACGAGCGCGCTGAGTTCGCTGTCGGAAACGTGCAGCTGGCTCACCGCCGCAACGTGCGCCTCGGCCTTTTCGAGCACTTCGGCGGAAAGCCACTGGACGGCTTCTTCGCGGCTGAATAGTCGGGCGGGCGCCTTGGCGTTCATGCAAGCAGATCCGGAAGGGGATCGGAGATTCTAGCCCGACGCGCCCTGGCTCCGCCCGCTTCCCCGGCATCGGGACATTCCCCTGCGAGGTGCGCGCGGGAGCGCCCCGGCCGGCCGGGGAACGCCTCGTCCGCGGCCCCGCGCGAGGCGGAAGGCACGGGCCTCGCCCGCGGCCCTCCGCCCGTGGGCTCAGGCCATCACCGTGGCAAAGGCCTCTGCCACGCGCCCGACGTTGCCGGCGTTGAGCCCGGCCACGCAGATGCGGCCGCTGCGCACGAGATAGATGCCGTGCGTTTCCCGCAGGGTATCGACCTGAGCCGCCGACAGCCCGGTGTAGCTGAACATGCCGCGCTGGGTGACGAGGTAATCGAAGTTGCGGCCCGGCAGCGCCTGGTTCAACGCATCCGCGAGCGTCTGGCGCATGGCGAGGATGCGCGTGCGCATGCCTTCGACTTCCTGCAACCAGCCGGCCTTGAGCCCGGCATCGCCGAGCACGGTGCTGACGAGCTCCGCGCCCAGCATGGGCGGGCTGGAGTAGTTGCGGCGCACCGTGGCCTTGAGCTGGCCCAGCACACGGCCGGCGGCGTCGGCGTCTTCGCAGACCACCGACAGGCCGCCCACGCGCTCGCCGTAGAGCGAGAAAATCTTGGAGAAGGAGTTCGCCACCAGGAACGGCAGGCCCGAAGCCGCCAGCGCGCGGATCGCGTAGGCATCCTCTTCCATGCCGGCGCCGAAGCCTTGATAGGCGATGTCGAGAAACGGAATCAGCGCGCGCTCGCGCAGCACGCGGATGAGTTCATCCCACTGCGGCGCGGTGAGATCGGACCCCGTCGGATTGTGGCAGCACGGATGCAGCAGGACGATGCTCTGCGCGGGCAGCGTGGCGAGCTTGGCCAGCATCACGTCGAACGCCACGCCCAGGCTGACGGGGTCGAAATAGCGATAGGTGTGCACCTTGAAGCCCGCGCCTTCGAAGATGGCCACGTGGTTGTCCCAGGTGGGATCGGACACCCACACTTCGGAAGCGGGGAAATAGCGCTTGAGGAAATCCGCCCCGACCTTGAGCGCGCCCGAGCCGCCCAGCGTCTGGATGGTCGCGATGCGGCCCTCCTTGCGCGCGGCGCAGTCCTCGCCGAACAGCAGCGCCTGGATCGCGTTGCGATACGGCTGGAAACCTTCCATCGGCAGATACACGCTGGGCACCACGCGGCGTCCCTCGACGCGGCCATAGGCGGCCTGGATCGCCTCGAGCTGCGGGATGCGGCCTTCGCCGTCATAATACAGACCGATCGAAAGATTCACCTTGTGGGCGCGCGGATCGGTCTTGAAGGTTTCCATCAGCGAAAGGATGGGGTCGCCGGCGTAGGCGTCGATATGCTGGAACATGCGGAGGTTTCCGTTCAGGAGAAGGGGTTCAGGCGAGGTAGCGGTGCGGGCGGTGATTCATCGCGATGATGAGGTTCAGGATCACCGCCCCGCCGATGGATGCCAGCAGCATCGGCAGGCTCACGATCATCAGCGAGGCCAGCACGATCAGCACGTCCACGCCCATCTGCACCTTGCCGGCACGAATGCCGTAGCGGTCCTGCAGGTAGAGCGCGAGGATGTTCACACCCCCCAGGCTGGCCTTGTGGCGGAACAGCACGATGAAACCCAGACCCATCATGGTATTGGCGATCACCGCGGCATAAAAGGGTTGCAGCTGGCTGATGCCGATGAAATGGCCGTGAAGCTCGGTCAGGACCGACACCAGGCCGATCGCGCAGAACGTCTTGATCACGAAAGCGCGGCCCATGCGGCGAAACGCCAGCCAGTAGAAGGGCAGGTTCAACACGAAGAACGCCACGCCGAACTTCACGCCCGTGGCGTAGTGCGCCAGGAAAGCCAGCCCGGCGATGCCCCCCGTCAGCGCGCCGGCCTGCTTGAGCAGACTCGCGCCGAACGAAACCATCAGCGTACCGAGCACGAGCGCGATCACGTCCTCGATCAGGGAGTGGGGAATCCGGTGGGGGTGATGGGCTGCGGCGGTCATGGCGACGGAACATGCGGAAAGAGGGAAGGGCGCGATTTTATGTCACGGATCGCACACTTCACTCACAAATATCGCAAATACAGGCGTGGATATGCATCAACCGAGCACCACTCCGGCTTCCTTGAGCCGCTCCAGCACCACCGAGGTGCGCAGGTGACTGACACACTCCCGCAGCGAAGCCAGCTCCCGGATCAGGCGCGAAAGCTCGGCGAGATCGGCCACGGCCACCTTGACGAGGTAATCGTAATCCCCCGTGAGCTTGAGTACGTCACGGATCGCCTTCTCGCGCCGCACGTAGGCGTGCAGCGACTCCACCGCGTCGGGCGAATGCGTGAGCAGGCGCACCTCGATCACCCCCAGCACCGGCGTGCCGTCGGCATCCGGCGAAAGCTGCGCGTGATAGCCCAGGATCATGCCCGCCTGCTCCAGCGCGATGCGCCGCCGCGAACACTGCGACGCCGACAGGCCGATCAGGTCCGCGAGTTCCTGATTCGTCAGGCGACCGTTGTCGCGGAGCAACCCGAGAAGCTTGCGGTCGTTTTCATCGAGGGGCGTTGTCATGGGAAACCAGTCCGGAGAAGTCGCAGAGCGCCGACCCGGCACTTTACTACGCCTCTCCATCGCCCACTGCCGGCTCGCGCCGCCAGCTCAACTCCCGCTGCCGCGCCGGCGAGGCGCTCGGAATGAAAGCTCGGGCGGAAGATTCGCATCGGCATTTGCCGGGCGACGCCCATTCAAGGCGCGAATGAAGGGGGGTCAGTTTTCCTGGTACGCCCGCTCGATCAAGACCCTGGCTTTCTCGAAATCGGCGGGCGTGCGCAGTGTCAGCTCCAGATCACCTGTGCCCCAGTGCCCGATGTTGCTCACGTCGCGTGAGAAACCTTGTTCCAGCGCCACGCTTGCCGGATCAAGCCTGAGAGTCAGGAACACATGAGGATCGA
This sequence comes from Candidatus Dactylopiibacterium sp., assembly GCA_031119555.1. Classification (GTDB taxonomy): domain Bacteria; phylum Pseudomonadota; class Gammaproteobacteria; order Burkholderiales; family Rhodocyclaceae; genus Uliginosibacterium. The sequence continues at coordinate 16,670 of JAVHXQ010000010.1, read as the reverse complement.
CTTTCGAGATCAGCGACACGCACACGAAATTTTTCAGCCGGCGAAACGCGACATAAAGCTTCAGTGGCTTTTCAATGATGTCGTCGCCCTGCGCGAGGATGAAACTGCGCGTCTGCTCGAAGAGTGCAAGCAGTTCAGGTGAAGCCGTGGCGATCTGGTCAGCATGCGTTTTCATTGCCAGCGTGGATGCCGACGGCGTTTTGCTGAGCTTGTCGATGACCGGCTTGTCCACCTCGGTAAGCGCTTGCGTACTTACCGCGCTGCCGCCATTCACCAACTCAAGCAACAACAGATCCTCACCGAAAATCTTGTAGCGGATCAGTTCGATACTGCGATTGATCTGGGCAACGGCGTGCTCGTCATAGCGCGTGAAGTCTGCCGCGATACACAACAGGCGAGTGCCGCTCCATTCGATCTTGTCCGCTTCATCCTTGCCGAGCTTGTCCATCACCAGAAAGCGGAAGTCCGCCTTGTGATCGAACAGCCAGTCCAGATAGAAAAGGCCCTGATTGATCACGTTTTCGTTGCTGTGACGCTTGTACTCGATGATTACCGGGCAGCCATTCTCGTCCAGCCCCAGCGAATCGATGCGGCCGCGATGCTTGGCGCCGGTGCTGTACTCGGTGGCGAGGAAGCGTACGCCAAGAAAGGTTTCCATCTGGGATTCGATCAGGCGCTGCAGCGTGCGCTCGATGGCGGCCGAATTACCGGCCAGCTCTGTGGCACCACTATTGGCACAGCGGAAGAGCTTGATGTCACTCATCTGAATGTCTTTCCAAAGACTCTGAACCTTCTGCTGCAAAGCTGCGAAGCGAGTTGGCTCTTGCAGCGCTGCCACCAAGGCACCTGTCAGGGTGCGGCATGTATCGCGAAGACTTGAGCCGCTGATGGAAAAAGAGCCCGCATTCTTACGGGCTCTTTTCCACGATCTGCGTCACGCGGTTTTTCACTCATTTGGCACGGTTTTCACTTCCCGTGAAATCCGACACCCTCAAACATCAATATTCCGCGCGTTCAGGGCATTACGTTCGATGAACTCGCGGCGCGGTTCCACCTGGTCGCCCATGAGGGTGGTGAAGATTTCGTCGGCGGCGATGGCGTCGTCGATCTGGACCTTGAGCAGACGGCGCACGCCCGGGTCCATCGTGGTCTCCCAGAGCTGGTCGGGGTTCATTTCGCCCAGACCCTTGTAGCGCTGCTTACCGAGGTTGCGCTCGACTTCGTTGAGCATCCAGCCGATGGCTTCCGAGAAGCTCGTGACGCTGCTGCTCTTCTCGCCCCGGCGCATGACGGCCCCCGGGCCGATGAGGCCGGAGATCAGTTCGCTCGCGCGACGGATCGTCGGGTAATCGCCCGAACCGATGAATTCGGGATCGATCTCGGTGCGCTTGAGGTTGCCGTGGTGCATGCGCTCGAGCGCGAGGTGCCAGGCTTCCTTGATCTCGTTGAAATAGGGCCGCACGGTGATGCCGGCGGGCACGACGGCCTGCAGGCGCTGGGCGGAACCCTGAGCCACGGCTTCGTCGGAGAGGTCGAGCTGGACGCCATGCGCGAGCATGGCGTGCAGTACGTCGGAATCGATCCAGCCGTTGAGGCGGTTGATGACGGCCTCGGCGAGCAGGTAGCCGCGCGCCATGTCGGCGAGCGCGTCGCCTTCGATGGGCGTGGCGCCTTCCTGCGGCACGAGGGCGGAGCTGTCGAGCGCCAGGCGCAGCAAATGGCTGGAGAGCTCGTGGTCGTCCTTGATGTACATCTCGTTGCGGCCGTGCTTGATCTTGTAGAGCGGCGGCTGGGCGATGTAGATGTGGCCGCCTTCGACAAGCTCGGGCATCTGGCGGTAGAAGAAGGTCAGCAGCAGCGTGCGGATGTGGGCGCCATCGACGTCCGCGTCGGTCATGATGATGATGCGGTGGTAGCGCAGTTTCTCGGGCTTGTAGTCGTCCTTGCCGATGCCGGTGCCGAGCGCGGTGATCAGGGTGGCGATCTGGTCGGAGGAAATCAGCTTGTCGAAGCGTGCGCGCTCCACGTTGAGCACCTTGCCGCGCAGCGGCAGGATGGCCTGGAACTTGCGGTCGCGACCTTGCTTGGCGGAGCCGCCGGCGGAATCGCCCTCGACGATGTAGAGCTCGCACTGCGCGGGGTCTTTCTCCTGGCAGTCGGCAAGCTTGCCGGGCAGGCCGATGCCGTCGAGCACACCTTTGCGGCGCGTCATTTCGCGGGCCTTGCGCGCGGCTTCGCGGGCACGCGAGGCTTCCACGATCTTGCCGCAGATGGTCTTGGCGTCGATGGGCTTTTCGAGCAGGAACTCCGAGAGCTTGGCGGCCACGACTTCTTCCACGGCCGGGCGGGCTTCGGAGGAGACGAGTTTCATCTTCGTCTGGGAGGCGAACTTGGGATCGGGCATCTTCACCGAGAGCACGCAGGCCAGACCTTCGCGCATGTCATCGCCGGAGATGTCGACCTTGGCCTTCTTGGCGATCTCGTTCTCTTCGATGTACTTGTTGATGATGCGCGTCATCGCGGCGCGCAGGCCGGTCAGGTGAGTGCCGCCGTCGGATTGCGGAATGTTGTTCGTGAAGCACAGCACCTGCTCCTGGTAGCTGTCGTTCCACTGCATCGCCACTTCGACGCTGAGCTCGACCTCGTGTGCATGGCCCGTGGTGACCTTGGTGATGCCGGCCGCGTAGAACACGTTCGGATGCAGCACGGTCTTGGCGCGATTGATGTAATCGACGAAGCCTTTCACGCCGCCTGAGAAGGCGAAATCCTCTTCCTTGCCGTTGCGCTGGTCGACGAGGCGGATCTTGACGCCGTTGTTCAGGAACGAAAGCTCGCGCAGCCGCTTGGCGAGGATTTCGTAGTGGAACTCGACCTTGCCGAAAATCTCCTCGTCGGCCAGGAAATGCACTTCGGTGCCACGCTTTTCGGTGTTGCCGATGATCTTCAGCGGAGAGACCTCGACGCCGTTCTGGATCTCGATCTCGCGGTTGACGACCTTGCCCTGGTTGAACTCCAGGAAGTGCTTCTTGCCATCGCGACGGATCGTGAGGCGCAGCCACTGGGACAACGCGTTCACGCAGGACACGCCCACCCCGTGCAGCCCGCCCGACACCTTGTAGCTGTTCTGGTTGAACTTGCCCCCGGCGTGCAGCACGCACATCACGATTTCCGCCGCCGAGCGCTTGGGTTCGTGCTTGTCGTCGAACTTGATGCCGACCGGAATGCCGCGGCCGTTGTCGGTCACGGAGATCGAATTGTCGGTATGAATCGTCACGACGATGTCATCGCAATGCCCGGCCAGGGCCTCGTCGATGGCGTTGTCCACGACTTCGAACACCATGTGATGCAGGCCCGTGCCATCGGACGTGTCGCCGATGTACATGCCGGGCCGCTTGCGAACCGCTTCCAGGCCTTCGAGTTGCTGGATGCTGTCTTCGTCGTAAGCGGGTTGCGGATTCTGTTCGGACATGGTGCTCGATTCGTTCTATGTGGGGCTCGGTGCGGGCGGGGAGCAGCGGCGTTTCAGCGCGCGGGTTCCCGGGCGTCGATGAGGATCAGGAGGCTGTCGGCGCTGAACCACAGGCGGCCTTCGCCGATGTAATGGCTCTCGGTGTTCCATCCACTGCCGGGATAGAACGGGATCAATCCACCCCCGGAAGCATGGGCGTGGATTTCCGAGGCTGGCCCGATGCGCTGTTCCACCTCGTTGCGGCTCATACCTATCTCGAGCCGCTCGAAGCTTCCGCCAGGCACAAGTCTGCCAAGGATACGCCCTTCGATCCCGTTTCGTCCCGTCAGCGTGCGGGCGGCCTCTTGCAGCGGAGGAGCGTCAGCGGCGGGCGGGGGCGTGCCGGGGCTGGCACAGGCGACCAGCCCCAGGGCGACAAACAGACAGCTCAGGTAGGACTTCATGCGCGCGGTAGGGCGGGCTCAGATCCGCATCGGCATCACGACGGCCTTGAACTGGTCGTTGCCGGGCAGCGTGAAGAGGGCCGAGGACATCGGCTCGTTCAGGTGGATTTCAATCGTGTCGCTGCCCACGTTGTTGAGCACGTCGAGAAGGTAGGTCACGTTGAATCCGACTTCCAGGCTGTCGCCCGAGTACGCAACTTCCAGTTCCTCCTGCGCTTCTTCCTGCTCGGCGTTGGAACTGATGACGCGCAACAGGCCGGATTCGAGCACGACGCGCAAGCCACGGAATTTCTCGTTGGTCAGGATCGCGGCGCGTTGCAGCGCCGAGAGCAGGCTGGCGCGCGGCGCGGTGACGAGCTTCGGATTGCCTTGCGGTATCACGCGTTCGTAATCGGGGAACTTGCCGTCGATGAGCTTGGTGATGAGTTCGATGGGGCCGAAGCGGAAGCATGCCTGGTTGCCCGTGATCACGATCTCGACCGGATCCTCGGTGTCGCCGAGCTGGCGCGTGAGTTCAAGCACGGTCTTGCGCGGCAGGATCACTTCGGTACGGGCGAACTCCTCGCTCAGCGTGTTGGAGGACAACGCCAGGCGATGGCCGTCGGTGGCCACCATGCGCAGCTCGGTTCCCAGGACCTGCATGAGCAGACCGTTCAGGTAGTAGCGGATGTCCTGGGCCGCCATGGCATAGGCCACCTGGGCCAGCTGACGCCGGAAGTCCTTCTGCGGCAGGCGCACGGTGATGCTCTCGCCGGTGTTCAGCTGCATGCGCGGGTAATCGGCGGCGGGCAGCGTCTGCAGGTTGTAGCGGCTCTTGCCTGCCTTCAGCGTCAGGCGCTTGTCGTCGAGCATCAGGCTGACTTCGCTGTCCGGCAGCGCGCGCAGGATGTCCTGCAGCTTGCGCGCGCCGACCGTGATCGAAACATCCTCGCCTGCCTGCGTGGTCTGCTGGGTCGTGATCTGGATCTCGATATCGGTGGCGAGCAGCGTGAGCGCTTCGCCTTTCTTCTCGATCAGCACGTTCGAGAGGATGGGCAAGGTATGCCGCTTCTCGACGATACCCGACACGGACTGCAGCGGTGCCAGCAAGGCATCACGAGTGCTTGTTAACAAGAGCATTTATATAAATCTCCTATTACTAATATATCGAACCAGTTTCTGTGGATAAGACAAATTATCCATTCAATTTCAAAAGCTTGTACCTGTTCATGACCCTGTTGCCAAGCGGGGGGAGAAGCCTGTGGTCAAATCTGGACAGAATTTCCCGCCTGAGCCGGAGCGCAGGTTGTGCACAATCCGTTCCCAAACCACCCGCCGCTTTACCCACATCTCCTGCCTCGATGAGGCACAACAAGCCGGGTTGCCCTGCGCAGACTTCAGGCCTCGCCCAGGTACTTCAGAAAGGAAGCATGCCCGCTTTTGCAACACGAAGCGACTGGAAGACCTTTGCGTCGTTGTTGTTAACAGATTGTTTATGTAAACCATTTACTACTAATACATCAGGCCATTTTCTGTGGACAACTCATTAACTTCTTTTGTAAACATCGAGTTACCCATGTTCAGAAGCCTGTAGAAAGCCCGCCTTGAAGCCTGTGCCCGATTCTGGACAATTCCAGGCCGGAGTCTTTCTGACCTGCTTTCGCACATTTCTTCCGCACGCTTCACCGCTACTTGTCCACAGCCTACCCTCGTGGCCGTCAGCCCCTCAGGGTCTGCGTCAGGACGTGAAGATCGTGATTAAGTTGTTGATCATTAAGGCGTAATTCTGTAATCGTGCGACACGCATGCAAGACCGTGGTGTGGTCCCGGCCGCCAAAGGCATCACCGATCGCCGGCAGAGAGGCCGGCGTGAGTTCCTTGGCCAGGTACATCGCAATCTGGCGCGGACGCGCGATGTTGCGCGTGCGCTTCTTGGAAAGCAGTTCCGCGAGCTTGATCTTGTAGAAATCCGCCACGGTTTTCTGAATCAGCTCGAACGTGATCTGGCGGTTGTGCGCGGCGAGCAGATCGCGCAGGGCCTCGCGGGCCACTTCCAGGCTGATCTCGCGGTTATGGAAGCGTGCGTAGGCCATCACCTTCTTGAGCGCGCCCTCGAGCTCGCGCACGTTGGAGCGCAGGTTCTTGGCGATCAGGAACGCGACCTCGTCGGGAAGGGGTACGTTGTCGAATTCGGCCTTCTTCTTGAGGATCGCGATGCGCATCTCGAGCTCGGGCGGCTCGATCTGGACGGTGAGGCCCCAGTCGAAGCGGGAGATCAGCCGGTCTTCCAGGCCCTGGATGTCCTTGGGATAGGTGTCGCAGGTGATGACGATCTGCTTCTTCGCTTCGGTCAGGGCATTGAATGCATGGAAGAATTCGTCGCGCGTGCGTTCCTTGTTGCCCACGCCGAGGAACTGGATGTCATCGATGAGCAGCAGGTCGAGCGAACGGTAGTAGCGCTGGAACTGATCGAAGCTCTTCTGCTGATAGGCTCGCAACACGTCGGAAAAGTAGTCCTCGACGTGTACGTATCGCACCACGGCTTTCGGGTTGTTGCGCAACACCTCGTTGCCGATCGCGTGGATCAAGTGAGTTTTGCCGAGGCCGACGCCGCCATAGACGAAAAGCGGGTTGTAGGACGTGCCCGGATTGCTGGCCACCGAGATCGCCGCCGCGCGGGCGAGGTCGTTGGCGCGGCCGGTGACGAGGGTATCGAAGGTGAACGAAGGGTTCAGACGGGTCTTGTCGTAAGCATTGCCGCCGGACGTGATGACGGCGGGCGCTTCGTTTGCCGGCACCGGGGCGGCACGCGGGCTCTGGGCAGCCGGCGTGGCGGCCTGGGGACGCGGAGATGGGGAGGCCGGCCGCGGGGTCGTGCCGGCCGCGGGCTTGCGATGATGCGTGCCGAGTTCGAAACTCAGCTCCACGGGCTCGCCGAAGAACTCGGCCGCGAGTTCTTCAAGCCGGCGCTGATAGCGCTCGCGCACCCACTGCAGCACGAACCGGTTCGGAGCGAACAGCTTCACGCCCGTGCCTTCGCCGCTCTCCGCGATCTCGAGGGCCCGGATCCAGGTATTGAACTGTTGTGCAGGCAGCTCACTTTCCAGCCGGGCCAGGCAGACGTTCCAGAAGTTCTGATTCACGATGCGTTTCTGAGAGTTCTTGTGCCGCGCGGTGGAAGCCGCGAACGGGGTGTTGATCGATGCAGAAGAGCCGGCCCAGCGTGGCAGACGCTGTCCGAGGACTCCGGTGTTGGGGGATTTCGCGGCGGCTTCCCTTGTCGTGGTGATGCGGCGGGACAGAGCGCGAACAGGGAATTCTACAGTTTTCCCCCAAATTTATCCACAGGACGGCTCGTCTCCGAGGTCACTTTTCTCTTGACAAACAGGCATCTGCACTTTTTAATCGCGAGTTCGCTGCATAGTACGCATTAGGAAAAGATCATGAAACGCACGTATCAACCTTCCGTGGTCCGCCGCAAGCGCACCCATGGTTTTCTGGTTCGCATGGCTACCAAGGGTGGCCGCAGGGTGATCAACGCTCGCCGCGCCAAGGGCCGTCATCGCCTGGCCGTCTGAGCGCACGAACTGAGCGGGTTCGAAGTTGGTGTTGAATGCAGCCAAGGCCCTTGCCGAGGCGAAGGATCCGCAGCTTGTGTCGCGGTCGTTCAGACCAGCGTATCGCTTGTGCAAAACGGATGAGTATTCATCCGTTTTTGCTTTCAGAAGGGCCGTTCGTGGGCGCTATTTCGTGCTCCATTACCGGCCTTCTGATCATTCCACGGCCCGCCTCGGCGTGGTCGTCGCAAAGAAGCTGGCGCGCCGCGCCGTGCTCCGGAACTTCCTCAAGCGCATGGCGCGAGAGCATTTTCGCCATGCGCGGGAAAGCCTGCCGCGACATGACCTCATCCTGCGCCTGAACGCTCCGGTGGTGGGCGTGAGCAAATCCGAGCTGCGGGCCGACATGAGCAGTATTTTCAGGCGTCTGCCCGGATGAAGACACTGCTTCTCGGGTGCATCAAGGCCTATCAGTTTCTGATCAGTCCATGGCTGGGCAACCGCTGCCGCTTTCATCCGAGCTGTTCGGCCTATGCGGCTGAGGCGCTGCAGAAGCATGGCCTGCTGAAAGGCCTTAAACTCGCTCTTTTCCGTCTGTCGAGATGTCACCCGTGGCATCCGGGCGGGCACGACCCCGTGCCCTGACTGCCGGTTTCCTTCTTCTTCCCTTTCGAGTCCCCGACCATGCAGATGGATTTCAAGCGTCTTGTCCTGATGGCTGTGTTTGCCTTTTCCATGATCATGTTGTGGGAGAAGTGGCAGATCCATAATGCGCCCGCTCAGCTTCCCGCTGCCGCCCAGTCGGCGGCCGAAGGCGGGGTATTGCCGTCGCCCATGGCTTCGGCCACGCCCGAACAGGCTGCGGTGCCTGGGGCTCAGGCCAGCCAGGGCCTGGCTGGCGCGTATGACAACGTCGGCCGTGCCGTGGTGCGTACCGACACGATGGTGGCGACGATTTCCGCGCGCGGTGGCGACATCATTCAGGTCGAGCTGACCCAGCACAAGCAGACCGAGGACCACAGCAAGAACTTCGTCGTGCTGCAGGACAAGGGTGCGCACTTCTACGTGGCCAACAGCGGCCTGATCGGCAAGGAACTCCCCAATCACAAGACGCTGTTCGAGTTCGCGGCAGGGGATTACACGCTCAAGGATGGCGAGGATTCGGTTCAGCTGCGCATGAACGCACCCGCCGTGAATGGCGTCGCGGTGACCAAGGTGCTCACGTTCCATCGCGGCTCCTACCTGATCGATGTGGCCTACGAGATCGACAACACCTCGGATGTGGCACTCGATGCGACTGCGTACTTTCAGCTTTCGCGCGACAGTCAGCCGGTGGAGCACAAGACCGGGTTCTTCGGCGGCATCGGGACGTTCACGGGGCCGGCTGTCTATACCGAAGAAGGCAAGTTCCAGAAGATCGACTTCAAGAAGATCGACAAGAACGAAGCCAAGTATGTGCACTCGGCCCAGGACGGCTGGGTGGCCATGGTCCAGCACTATTTCGTGAGCGCCTATCTGCCCAAGGGCAACGTCAATCGCGAGTTCTTCACGCACCGCATTTCGGGCGACGTGTTTGGCGCTGGCGTGAAGCTGCCGGTGAGTGTGGCGGCGGGGCAGAAGGGCAGCATCGACGTGCCGCTCTACGTGGGTCCGCAGGAGCAGAACAAGCTCAAGGCCATCGCGCCGGGTTTCAACCTGGTGGTGGATTACGGCTGGGTCACGATCATCGCGGTGCCGCTGTTCTGGGTGCTTTCCCACATCCACAACCTTGTGGGTAACTGGGGCTGGGCCATCATCATCGTCACCATCCTGATCAAGGCTGTGTTCTATCCGCTGTCGGCTGCGTCGTATCGTTCGATGGCGAAGATGAAGAAGCTGATGCCGAAGATGAAGGCGCTGCAGGAGCGTTACAAGGACGACAAGATGAAGCTCAATCAGTCGATGATGGAGCTTTACAAGACGGAGAAGGTGAACCCGATGGGGGGCTGTCTGCCCATCCTGGTCCAGATGCCCGTTTTCATCGCCTTGTACTGGGTGCTGCTGGGCGTGGTCGAGATGCGCCAGGCACCGTGGATGTTCTGGATCACGGACCTTTCCGTGAAGGATCCGTTCTTCATCCTGCCCATCGTGATGGGTCTGACCATGCTGGTGCAGACGAAGCTCAACCCCACGCCGCCGGACCCCGTGCAGGCCAAGGTGATGATGCTGATGCCCATCCTGTTCACCTTCATGTTCCTCTGGTTCCCGGCGGGTCTCGTGCTGTACTGGGTGCTCAATAACTGCCTGTCCATTGCCCAGCAGTGGTACATCACGAAGTCCATCGAAAATGGTGAGGCCAAGCCTGCAAAGTGATGTCATAGCCGCCATCGCGACCGCACCCGGTCGCGGTGGTATCGGTGTGATCCGGGTGTCCGGCCCGGATCTCGCCAGTTTTTCCCAAGCCCTCACCGGACGCGTCCCAAAGCCTCGCCACGCTTCGCTGGCGAACTTCCTCGATGCCGATGCGCAACCCCTGGACCAGGGGTTGCTGCTTTACTTTCCGGCACCCCATTCCTACACCGGCGAAGACGTGCTCGAACTGCAGGGACACGGCGGACCCGTCGTGATGCAGCTCCTGCTGGAGCGCTGCCTGGCGCTTGGGGCGCGGCTGGCCGAGCCCGGCGAGTTCACGCGGCGTGCCTTCCTCAATGATCGTCTCGATCTGGCTCAGGCCGAGGGCGTGATCGATCTCATCGATGCCACCACGACCGCAGCCGCGCGTTCGGCGGTGCGCTCCCTGTCGGGACGGTTCTCCCGGGAGATCCATGCATGGCGCGACCGCCTCGTCGATCTGCGCATGCTTGTCGAAGCGACGCTCGATTTTCCTGAGGAAGAAGTGGATTTCCTGCAGTCCGCGCGTGCGGTTCCCCGGCTCGAGGCCTTGCAGGTGGATCTGCAGGCGATCCTCGAACGCGCGCGTCAGGGGAGTCTGCTGCGCCGCGGCCTGCACGTGGTGCTGGCAGGGCAACCCAATGTGGGGAAGTCCAGCTTGTTGAACCAGCTCGCGGGTGAAGACCGTGCCATCGTGACCGAGGTGGCGGGCACCACGCGGGATGTCCTGCGGGAAGCCATCCAGATCGAGGGGATTCCGCTGCATATCGTGGATACGGCCGGCTTGCGCGAGACCGACGATGTGGTGGAGAAGATCGGCATCGAGCGCAGCTGGCGCGAGATCGCGGGGGCGGATGTCGTACTGCGGATGGTCGATGCGTCGGTTGGCATTTCGGCCGAAGATCACCTGATCGATGCTCGCCTGCCTGCCGGCGTGCCCGTGATCTGGGTTTTCAACAAGGTGGATCTGGCGGGCGGAGAAGCACGCAGCGAGCAGATCGAAGGGGGAAGTGCCCTGTGGATTTCGGCGCGTAGCGGAGCCGGCATGGAGCTGCTGCGGCACACCCTGCTGCGAATCGCTGGCTGGGAGGCGCACGGTGAGGACGTGTTTCTGGCACGCGAGCGCCATCTGGACGCCTTGCGGGACGCCGCCGACCATATAGCCTTGGCAGTGGGGCTGGTGGGGCAGCTCGATCTGCTGGCGGAGGAGTTGCGGCTCGCTCAGGAAGCAGTAAACACCATCACGGGCGAGTTCGGTGCTGATGACCTTCTTGGCGTGATTTTCTCCAGATTCTGCATAGGGAAGTGAGCCATGGCCGAGTTCGAGGATCAGCAAGGCAATGCACTGCAGATTTCGGGCGAGCTCGCTCGATGTCTCGTGGCACTGCGGGTGGATTGGCGTGACGACGGCGCGATGCGCGCCCTGGCAAGGGAGGCGCTGGCCTTCGATCCGGGTAGCGTCAGCCAGCCAGTTGATCCTTCGGATGTCGAGACACATGCGCGACGGAAATTCTTCGGCCTTATTGCGCTGATGCTTCGTACCATGGAAGAGAGCGCTGACGAGGGTTTTCTCGTTCATGGCACGGATGTCTGGAAAGCGGTGGCCCGCGCATTGTGGGCCGAGAAGGGGGATGCCCCGTAATGCAGTTGTTCCACGTGAAACGTTGAAATGGAATGGGCCCTTCTTTTATCCGGTGCTTTCCTTGCTGGACTCGTTGATGCGGTCGTGGGCGGCGGTGGCCTGATCCAGCTGCCTTTGTTGATCGCCGTATTCCCGAACGCCCCCATCTCCATTCTGTTTGGAACCAACAAGGTTTCTTCCATCGCCGGAACAGGAAGTGCGGCATGGCAGTACGCAAAGAGAATTCGCATTCCCTGGGATCTCGCCGTGCCGGCGAGCACCGCAGCGTTGATCGGGGCGGCGAGCGGCGCCGCCGTGGTGTCCTATCTGCCTTCCTCCGCGCTGCGCCCGCTTGTGCTGGCCCTGCTGGTGGTCGTAGGCGCCTATACGTGGTTCAAACCGGATTTCGGCCGCAGCTCGAAGCCGGCGCTGGTACTTGACCGCCGGAAGGTCTGGGCTGCTGTCCTGGGCCTTTCCATTGGCTTTTACGATGGATTCTTCGGGCCAGGCACGGGGTCCTTCCTGATCTTTGGGTTCGTGCGTCTGTTTGGCATGGACATGCTTCACGCGTCGGCGGCATCCAAGTTCGTCAACCTGGCGACCAACGTCGCCGCGCTCGCCTTCTTCCTGAGTCATGATGGCGTGATGTGGAAAGTCGGTTTGGGGATGGCCGTAGCAAACGTGATAGGTGCGCAGATTGGTACGCGTCTGGCAGTACGCCACGGCAATCGCTTCATCCGCTGGCTGTTGCTGGCCGTTGTGTCGGTGCTGATCGTGAAGCTCGCAAGCGATCTGGTTCTGTAATGTTTCACGTGAAACATCGCGTGAAATGAAACGGCGGGTCGCATGCCGCCGCGTGTCCTCTAGGCCCTGCCCAAGCTGCGGCGTATCATGGCGGGCCAATCTCAAGGTTGAAGTCTCATGCTGTATCCCGAACGTTTTGATGTGATCGTGGTGGGGGGCGGGCACGCCGGCACCGAAGCTGCGCTTGCCGCCGCACGCACCGGCTGTCGTACCCTTTTGCTTACCCATAACATCGAAACCCTGGGTCAGATGAGCTGCAATCCCTCCATCGGCGGGATCGGCAAGGGCCATCTCGTCAAGGAAGTCGATGCACTCGGCGGCGCCATGGCTGAAGCGACGGATGAAGGCGGCATCCAGTTCCGCATTCTGAATGCGTCAAAAGGCCCGGCCGTCCGCGCGACACGCGCTCAGGCGGACCGCATTCTTTACAAGGCCGCCATCCGGCAGCGCCTGGAGAATCAGCCCAACCTCACGCTTTTCCAGCAGGCTGTGGATGATCTGACCGTGGATCAGGATCGCGTGACGGGAGTGGTGACGGCCATCGGACTGCGCTTTGAAGCGCCCACGGTTGTCCTCACCGCGGGAACGTTCCTGAACGGCAAGATTCACGTGGGTCTCGAGAACTACTCTGGCGGCCGGGCAGGAGACCCCCCGGCCATTGCGCTGTCCCACCGGTTACGGGAACTCGCCCTGCCTGTCGGCCGCCTCAAGACTGGCACACCCCCAAGGCTGGATGGCAAGAGCATCGACTTCTCCGTGATGCAGGAGCAGCACAGCGACGATCCTCTGCCGGTCTTTTCCTTCCTCGGCAGGGCGGAACAACATCCGCGCCAGATGCCGTGCTGGGTCACGCGGACGAATTCACGCACGCACGACATCATCCGGGCCGGCCTGGATCGCTCGCCCATGTACACCGGCGTGATCGAAGGCGTGGGACCGCGGTACTGCCCCTCCATCGAGGACAAGATTCATCGGTTCGCGGACAAGGATGGCCACAACATCTTCCTGGAGCCGGAAAGCCTGAGTTCTCACGAGATCTATCCGAACGGAATCTCCACGTCGCTTCCTTTCGACGTGCAGCTCGCGCTCGTGCGCTCCATTCCGGGCCTGGAGAACGCACATATCCTGCGCCCTGGTTACGCCATCGAATACGACTACTTCGATCCGCGCAATCTTCGCGCGAGTTTCGAGACGAAGAGCATAGAAGGCCTCTTCTTTGCAGGTCAGATCAACGGCACGACCGGCTACGAAGAAGCCGCCGCGCAAGGCCTGCTGGCCGGCGTGAACGCGGCGCTCAAGGCTCAGGGCAAAGAGGCATGGTGTCCCTCGCGCGCCGAGAGCTATCTCGGCGTGATGGTAGACGATCTCATCACGCGCGGCGTGACGGAGCCTTACCGCATGTTCACTTCCCGCGCGGAGTTCCGCCTCAGTCTGCGCGAAGACAACGCGGATCTGCGCCTCACCGAACAGGGCCGCGCGCTGGGGCTCGTCGACGACAGACGCTGGGCGGCGTTCTCCGCCAAACGGGAAGCCATTGAACGCGAGACCGCGCGGCTTCGTGCGACATGGGCGCTGCCGCATCGGCTTGCGGAGAACGAAGCACGCGAAAAGCTGGGGCAGGAAATCGATCGTGAGGTCCGGTTCTTCGATCTTCTGCGTCGCCCCAACATGAGTTACGCCGCGCTGATGAGCCTCTCGGTGGCACCCGAGAACCCCGAGAACGATATACAAGTCATTGAACAAATTGAGATTTCTGCAAAATACCAGGGATACATCGAGCGTCAGCAAGACGACGTTCAACGTGCGGCTCACCACGAAAACACGCGGTTGCCGCCGGCTCTCGATTACTCGGCCGTGAGCGGACTTTCACGCGAGGTTCAGCAGAAGCTGCGCCAGCACCAGCCCGAGACGCTGGGCCAGGCTTCGCGCATCCAGGGCATCACGCCGGCCGCGATTTCACTGCTGCTGATCCACCTGAAGAAGCGCGAGATGCTGCAGAAGCACGCGCAAACTTCCAGCGCCGGAGGTGACGCATGAGTGCTGCCCAGCGCCTGTCCGCAGGAATCGCGCACCTTGGCCTGGAACTCGACACGTTGGCGCGCGAGCGGCTGATTGCCTATGGCGCGCTGCTCATGAAGTGGAACAAGGTCTACAACCTCACCGCGATCCGTGATGAAGCCGCCATGGTCGATCTGCACCTGCTCGATTCGCTGGCGATCCTTCCGCATGTCGCGGTCAACCGCATTGCCGACATCGGCAGTGGAGGCGGCTTGCCCGGCATTCCCCTGGCCATCTGCCGGCCCGACACTGAAGTGGCCTTGGTGGAAACCGTGGGCAAGAAGGCGAGCTTTCTGCTGCAGGCCAAGGCAGAGCTCGGCCTGGGCAACCTGTCGGTCCACCAGAGCCGCGTGGAGCAGTTCAATCCGTCTCAGCCTTATCCCGCCGTCAGCTCGCGTGCCTTCGCGAGTCTGCATGACTTCGTTCGTCTCACGGATCACCTGCTTGCCCCGGGCGGAGAATGGATCGCCATGAAGGGGCAGTATCCGGCCGAAGAAATCGCGGCACTGCCCGCGTCCTGCACGGTACGTGAGACGCGCCGTCTGCAGGTGCCAGGGGTCGAGGCGGAGCGTCACCTTCTTTTCATCTCCCGGATCTGATCATGGCGCGCATCTTTGCGGTGGCAAACCAGAAAGGCGGGGTGGGAAAAACCACCACGACCGTCAATCTCTGCGCGGCGCTGGCCGCTCAGGGGCAGCGGGTGCTGCTCGTCGACCTCGATCCCCAGGGCAATGCCACCATGGGTTCCGGCGTGGATAAGCGCAGTGTCCCGTCCACGGTCTATCAGGTGCTCATCGGGGATCAGAGCGTCGTCCAGGCGCGGGTGCGCTCCGAGGCGGGGGGGTATGACGTGCTCGCTTCCAACCGCGAGCTCGCGGGGGCCGAGATCGAACTCGTCGATCTCGACAACCGGGAAAAGCGCCTCAAGAATGCGCTCGCCGAAGTCGACGCAGAGTACGACTTTGTCCTGATCGATTGTCCGCCCAGCCTGTCGATGCTCACGCTGAATGGCCTCTGCGGCGCGCATGGCGTCATCATCCCCATGCAGTGCGAGTATTACGCGCTCGAGGGCCTCGCCGATCTCGTCAATACGATCAAGCAGGTGCACGCCAAGCTCAACCGCGATCTCAAGATCATCGGCTTGCTGCGCGTGATGTTCGATACGCGCAGCACGCTGTCTCAGCAGGTGTCGGCACAGCTCGAACAACGTTTTGGCGACAAGGTCTTCCGCGCCATCATCCCGCGCAACGTGCGTCTGGCCGAAGCACCCAGCCATGGCGTGCCCGGAGTCGTCTTCGACAAAGGCGCCAAGGGCTCGCAGGCCTACATGGCGTTTGCTGCCGAGATGATCGAGCGCGTCAGGATTCTTTGAACGGATTGCACATGACGACCAAGAAAAAAGGCCTGGGCCGCGGCCTGGATGCGCTGTTCGGCGGCGACGATCTGCCGGCCGACAATACCGGCAACCTCACGACCCTGCCGGTCGGCAACCTCCAGCCGGGAAAGTACCAGCCGCGCACGCGGATGGACGCCGGCTCACTCGAGGAGCTGGCTTCATCCATTCGTGCCCAGGGGCTCATGCAGCCCATCACCGTCCGTCCGGTCGGAGGAGGGCGACACGAAATCATCGCCGGCGAGCGTCGCTGGCGCGCAGCGCAGCTGGCTGAGCTCACCGAAGTACCGGTCATCATCCGGGAGATTCCCGACGATGCCGCGCTGGCGATGTCCCTCATCGAGAACATCCAGCGCGAGAATCTCAACCCGCTCGAAGAAGCATCTGGCATCCAGCGCCTCATCGACGAGTTCGGCATGACGCACCAGCAGGCAGCGGATTCCGTGGGGCGTTCGCGCCCGGCAACCAGCAACCTGCTGCGCCTGCTGCAACTGCCCGCGCCCGTGCAGGAACTCCTGATGGCCGGGGACATCGAGATGGGGCATGCGCGAAGCCTGCTGGCCCTCAATCCGGCGGACCAGATACTGCTGGCCAATCAGGTTGTCGCGAAACGTCTCTCTGTGCGTGAGACGGAAAAGCTCGTGGGGCAGCAGGTACGCCCCAAGGAAGAAAAGGCAGTGACCAGGGCCGAGGCCGATCGAGACGTGCTGCGCCTGGAAGAATCTCTGGCGGATGTACTGGGCGCGGTGGTCAGGATCAAATCCAATCGCAAGGGTGCCGGAAGCCTCACGATCGAATTCTCCAGCCTTGACGAACTCGACGGATTGATCACTCGGATCGGCAAATGAAGCGCTCGTGCAAATGAATACCCCGAATTTCCGATTAATTCACAAATAGTATTGACGCACCTATTTGAATTGCCCATAATTCCGCTTCTTCGCTGTTGCGGCGACCGATCTGCGGTGCAGGCGGTGCG
>JAVHXQ010000061.1 GCA_031119555.1 Candidatus Dactylopiibacterium sp. | reverse complement strand
CGCCTCGCTCAAGCTGAGGCAATGAGCATGCAAAGCTACCGGTTCTGCACACGCTCGGCGCCTCCCTCTTGCCATCATGGTGGCCCCCACGAAGGGCCGCAGATGACGGGCGCCGGAGCGCCTCGCTGTGCCGCAGCAAGCCGCTGAACCGGATGACGTCCGCATCCGCCCTTGCGGCGTTCAGCGGAAGGGCCCGACCTGCGCCGGAAGGACATCCCGCTCTGCGAAGTCGCGTTCCGCAGGAGGCTTTCCGGATTCCGCACGGAGCGCCTCTGCACGAAAGCATCCAAGGCAGGTCCTGAAACCGCGCCAAGAGAAATTTTTCCCTCCCGACTGGCCGATTGGCCGGCCGCCCAACCCCCCACTGCTTCCGGCGCGGTCACCGATGCCAGTACCGCCGCCGCGCCTCGCGTGTGCGTTCTACCTGCAGACCGTCCGCGCGGAAGACGAAACCCACGGCGCCATCGCGGTCGGAGCGATGCAGCGTGGCGCCCGAGTGTGCGTAACGCTCCGCCACGTCGGGCGCGGGGTGGCCGAAACGGTTAAGGTAGCCGGCCGTGAACACCACATGGCGGGCGCCCACGGCGCTCACGAAAGGCGCGGTGGAAGACGTCCGGCTGCCGTGGTGGGGCGCCACGAGCACGTCCGCCGCGAGCGCGGCGCCCTCTTCCACGAGCACGGCTTCGGCCTGACGCCCGATGTCGCCCGTGAGCAGGGCGCTGCCATGCGGGCTGGATATCCGCAGCACGCACGACCGCTCGTTGCCATTGCCACGGAACGGCGGCGCAGGATGAAGGAAGCGGAAACTCACGCCATCGGCCTCCCACCCCTCTGCGGCCACGCAGTCGCGATGGGGCACGGCCTGCTCGCGCAAGGCATGCGCCGGGGCGATGCTGCTGTACCAGCGTCGCATGGGCAGGGCGTCGAACAGGCTTTGCGCGCCGCCCGTGTGATCGCTGTCGGCATGCGAAAGGATCAGCGCCTCGATGTGCTGCACGCCCTGCGCGCGCAGGTAGGGCAGCAGCACCCGCCCGCCGGCGTCGGCCAGCTCACCGTAGCGCGGACCGGCATCGAAGACCCAGTCGCGCGTGGCGGTCTGGATATGGGCTGCCAGCCCCTGCCCCACGTCGAGCACTTCGAGCCGCCACTCGCCGCGCGCCGGCCGTGGCGGCGAATACGCCAGCAAGGGCACGCACAGCAGCAGCCCGCCCACGCGCCCCGGCACGCCGCGCGGCAACAGGGCCCACAGTGCGCCGAGCACGCACACAGCCACGAGCCACACGGGCGGCGCGGCCTGTTGCCAGACTCCGCCCGGCAGACGCGCGCACAGCGCGAGGAACTGCATCAGCCCGCCCGTGAGCGCGTTCGCCAGCTCAGCCAGTGCCGGCAGCGGCATCACCGCGAAGAGCAAGGCAAGCGGGGTGATGACCAGACTCACGAGCGGAATCGCCACCAGGTTCGCCAGCGGAGAGATGAGCGAGAACTGCTGGAACAGCCCGAGCAGCAAGGGCAGGCTCAGCAGCGTGACGGCGCCCTGGGTGCGCAGCCAGCCCGGCAGGATGCGACGCCAGCCGCGCGACGCGGCGCGCGTGCGGTCACCGCCCACGAGCAGCAGCGCGCCCACCGCGCCGAACGACAGCCAGAAGCCGGCCGAGAGCACGGCCCAGGGATCCACGACCAGCACGCACAGCAGTGCCACGGCCATCACCCGGCTCGCCCCCGCCTGCCGCCCCAGCCACAGCGCGCAGGCGGCCACGAGCAGCATGTAGAACGTGCGCTGGGCCGGAATGCCCGCCCCCGCCAGCAGCACGTAGAGCCCGGCGGCCAGCACGCCACCGGGCAGTGCGGCCTTCTGCGCGGGCAGGCGCAGCATCCATGCCGGCATGCGTCGCCAGAGCCCGCCGACCAGGCCCGCGACGAGCGCGCCCATCATGGTCACGTGCAGACCGGAAATACTTACCAGATGGGTGATGCCGGTCTGGCGGAAAAGCGTCCACTGCGCTTCGGGGATAGCGGCCTGATCGCCCACCACGAGGGCCACCAGCACGCCACGCCACGGGGAATCGGGCAGCGCGCGCGCAAAGCGGTCGCGCAGCGCCTCGCGCGCGCGATCCAGACGCGCCATGAAACTGCCGTCGGACACCGCGACGCGCGCATTGCCCGCATCGGTGCGCACGTAGCCCGTCGCGCCTGCGCCCCGTTCGAGAAGCCACGCCTCGTAATCGAACCCGTGCGGGTTGAGGTTGCCATGCGGGCGCTTGAGCCGCACGCGCAAGCGCCATACCTCGCCCGCGCGCAAGACGAGAACGGTCTCGATGCCACGCGCATACCACGTCAGCAGCAGCCGCTCCGGCACCCCGGGCGGGGCGTGTTGCGTCTCGAAGAAGAAGCGGATGCCGGCGGGCGTCGCCTGCGGCAGATCGGCAATGCGCCCCAGCACTTCCGTGTCCTGCTGTTCCAGCGCGGGCGCCAGACGCCCGGCCAGGCGCAGCTCGGCACGCCACGCGGCCCACGCGAAACCGAGCGCGCAGCACGTCAGGGCCAGCGCGACCCGCCCCGCTGCACGACCCCGCAAGATGAACGCCAGCGTGGCGAGCGGCAGGCACGCGGCGCCGACGGCTGGCGGCGGCGGCAACGCGGGCGCGCACTGGCAGCACATCACGCCCAGTGCGAACAGCAGGATCAGGATGCGCATGCGGCCAATTCTCGGTAGGCTTGCGGGCCCGCCCGCCGCGAACTACCCGCCTTGCCACCGGTCAATCCGGCTCAAGCTTCAAAATCGCCATACACCCCATGCGAAAGCACATCCGCAAGCACCTTCCACACCCTGACACCCTGCGCGAACACCGGATCTTCAGCCTGCTCGGCAGCACTTTGCTGCACCCCCGGCTCTGGCACCTGAACCGCCATTCCGCCGCGGGGGGGCTGGCAATCGGTCTCTTCGCCAGCCTGATCCCGGGGCCGCTGCAGATCCTCACGGCCGCGTTGCTGTGCATCGTGCTGCGCGCGAACCTGCCGCTCGCGGTGATCGGCACGCTGTTCTCCAACCCCCTCACCATCGTGCCGATCTATTTCTGCGCGATCCGCCTGGGGGCCTTCGTGACGGGGGAGAAAGCGCGCTTCCTGGCGCCGCCGGAGCTGGAATGGAGCGATTTCGGCACCATGTTCGACGCCTGGATGCACTGGGGGCTGTCTCTGGGCAAGCCCCTGCTGGTGGGTCTGCCCCTGCTCGGCGTGCTGCTCGCGCTGGCGAGCTATTTCGTCGTGCGCTATGGCTGGGAAATCTGGCTGCGCCGTGCCTGGATGCGGCGCAAGGCCCAGCGTGCGGCGCGCGCTCGGCTGTGACCGGGAACCGCACGACTCCGTACGGCGAAAAAAGTTCAGGCGACCCCCAAAAAAAGTGGCCGTCCTGCACATGAGAATTGATCTCAATTAAACATCCGTCATGAAACACGGCCTAGTGTCTAGGCTCCTTCAACCGGGAGCCATTCATGAAAAAACTGCTGCTGTGTGCTTTGTTGTTGCAGGCTTTGCCCGCCCTTGCGGGCCGCCCGCTGGGAACGGACGACGCAGGAACCGTCGGTGATCGTCAATGCCAGCTCGAGGGCTGGCACGAAAAAGGCAAGGATTCGCGCGGCTGGGTCGTCTCGCCGGCCTGCGGGGTAGGCGAGTTCGAGCTGGGTCTGGAAGCCTCCACCACCAAGCTGCCCGAGAGCCAGCGCGAGAGCGCGCAGTCGCTCGCGCTCAAATGGGGCCCTGCGGCACTCAAGGCCGGCCCCGTCTCGTTCGGCGCCAAGCTCTGGAGCGGACGCGCCAGGGTTTCGCCGGCCGGCGAGGACGAATGGAAAGGCTACCGCCCCGTCGAGCACGGCGGCATGCTGATCGCGAGCTGGGAAGCCACCGACAGCGTGGCCGTGCATGCCAACCTGGGCGTGTTCCGCGACCGCGTCGAGAAGAAGGACGGCCGCGTCGCCAACCTCGCCGCCACCTGGGATGCCACCGAGCGCGTGATGTTGTTCGCCGAACTGCAGAATCAGGAGCGCGCGGGCACCACGCAAGCCACCGGGCTGCGCGTGTGGGCGATCCCGGATCGCCTGGGCATCGACTTCACGGCCTCGCGCGTGGCCGGCGTGAAGGATTCGCGCGTCTATACCATCGGCTTCGGCTGGTACGGCATTTTCGGCCAGTAACACCGGCCCGCCGCGCGTTGCCGGCCCTCAGCCGGAAGCGCGCGGCACCCCGCGCGGCCCGCTTCAACCGACCAGACGGCCGTCGCGCAGGGTCATCACGCGCGCGGCACGCTGCGCCAGCTCGGGGTCGTGCGTGACGATGATGAGCGCGGTGCCGAGGCGGCGGTTCAGATCCAGCATCAGATCGAAGACGCCTGCGGCGGTCTGGCGATCCAGGTTGCCCGTGGGCTCATCGGCCAGCAGCACGCGCGGTTCGGTCACGAGCGCGCGCGCGATCGCGGCGCGCTGGCGCTCACCTCCCGACAGCTCGCCCGGCGTGTGTTCCACGCGATGCCCCAGCCCCACCGCCTCGAGCATGCGTTGCGCGGCGCCATGCGCCTGCGCGGTCGCCAGGCCACGGATCACGAGCGGCATCGCCACGTTCTCGAGCGCGGAGAACTCCGGCAGCAGGTGGTGGAACTGATAGACGAAACCCATCGCCTGATTGCGCATGCGGCCGCGCTCGGCGTCGCGCATGCCCGTGAGCGAGCGCCCCAGCAGCGAAACCTCGCCCGCGCTGGGCGTATCCAGCCCCCCCAGCAGATGCAGCAGCGTGCTCTTGCCGGAGCCCGAGGCACCGATGATGGACAGCGTTTCGCCATGCTCCACGCGCAGGCTCACATCGCCCAGCACGCTCACGGCCGAGGGGCCGCTGCCGTAGGTCTTGGACAGTCCGACCGCTTCCAGCACGGTCTCACGATTCTCGTTCCGGCTCTCATTCATAACGCAGCGCCTCCGCGGGGTTGATGCGCGAAGCGCGCCAGCTCGGATACAGGGTGGCGATCACGGTCAGCACGAAGGCCACCGCCAGCACGCCCCACACATCGCTCCAGAGCAGCCGCGAGGGCAGATCGGAGATGTAATAGACATCCTTCGCGAGGAACTGCACGCCCAGCGTCTTCTCTATCCACGGCACGACCGTGGAGATGTTGCGGGCGAGCAGCACGCCGAAGAACGTGCCGGCCCCCAGGCCGATCAGGCCCATGGTGGCGCCCTGCACGACGAAGATCGTCATCACCTCGAGCGGGCTCGCGCCCAGCGTGCGCAGGATGGCGATGTCGGCCTTCTTGTCCTGCACCGCCATGACCAGCGCGGACACGATGTTGAACGCGGCCACCGCCACGATCAGCGAAAGGATGATGAACATCACCGTCTTTTCCATCTGCACCGCGCGGAAGAAATTGGCGTGGCTCTGGGTCCAGTCGGTCACATACACGTCGTTCGGCAGCCGGGCCGCCAGCGCGCTCGCCACGCGCGGAGCGCGGAACAGGTCGTCCAGGCGCAGGCGCACGCCCGACACCCCCTCGCCCATCTGGTAGAGCGTCTGCGCGTCCTTGAGGTGGATCAGCGCGAGGCCCGAGTCGTACTCGTACATGCCCGCCTCGAAGATGCCGACGACGCGGAACTGCTTCAGGCGCGGCAGCACCGCGGCCGGCGTCACGAGCCCCTGCGGCGCGATCAGCGTGACCTTGTCGCCCACCTGCACGCCCAGCGCGCCCGCGAGCTCCTTGCCCAGGATCACGCCGAACCCGCCCGGCTTGAGATCGTCGAGCGCGCCGTTCTTCATGAACTTCGCGAAATCGGCCACCTGGCTTTCGAGCGCGGGTTCGATGCCGCGCACCACGCTGCCGCGCACCGCCTGGTCCATCGAGAACATCGCCTGCTGCTGCACGAAAGGCGCCGCGGCAAGGACGTCCGGCTGGCGCAGGGCGATCGCGGCGTCGTCTTCCCAGCGCTGCAGGTCGCCGTCGAAAGACACGATCTGCGCATGCGAGGCCACGCCCAGGATGCGGTTGCGAAGCTCCTCCTGGAAGCCGTTCATGACCGACAGCACCACGATGAGCGCCATCACGCCAAGCCCGATGCCGGCCATCGAGGCGAACGAGATGAAGGAAACGAAGCCGCCGCCGGAACTGTTGCGGCGTTTGGCGCGCACATAGCGCAGCCCGACGAGGAGAGGGAATTTCATGGCGCGCAATGCTACCACCGCCGCCCCCCGCGCACGACGCCGCCGCTCAGGGCCGCGGGCGGATCGCCTGCGCCACGTCGAGGAAGGAGCGCAGCATCAGGCTCTCGCGCCGCTCGGCCAGGCAGTAGAGGTAGGTCTCGGTGCTGGCCGGGTCCCCTTCGATGCGCACCGCGCGGATGCGCGGATCGGGAATGAACTCCGCCTCGGAGACCGCGCCTATGCCCATGCCGCGCGCCACCGCCTCGCGCAGCGCCTCGCGGCTGCCGATCTCCATCGCCGTGCGTGGGCGCACGCCCGCCTCGGTCAGCGCCGCCTCGAGCGCGCGGCGGGTGCTCGAACCCTGCTCGCGCTTGAGCAATGGCTGGCCTTCGAGTTCGCGGATCGATACCGCCTCGCGCGTGGCGAACGCATGCGCCTGATGGACGAACAGGATGATGGGGTGGCATGCGTACCGCAGGGTGCTGAAGCCGGGGGCTTCGTGAAATCGCGCGAGCACGCCGATGTCGACGACGTAGTTTTCCAGGTCCTGGAAAACCTCGGCCGAATTGCCGATGCGGATCGAGACCTCGATGCGCGGGTAATGACGGCGGTAGGCATCCACCATCTCGGTGACATGAAAGGGCCCCACCGCGCCCAGCTTCAGGTGGCCCCGGTTGAGCTCGCCGCAATCGTGCAGGAGGTTGCAGGCTTCCACCTCCAGCGCCGCCATCTGGCGCACCACGGGCAGCAGGCGCTGGCCTACCGCGCTGAGTTCGATGCGCCGGCCACGGCGATGGAAGAGTTCCACACGATACTGCTGCTCCAGGCTCTGCACCTGGGTCGTCAGGGTCGGCTGGCTGAGGCCGCAGGCCCGCGACGCGGCGCTGAAGCCGCCGTGCTGGGCAACCATGAGAAAGGCATGCAGGCGGGCATTGGACATGCGGCGGGGTACTCCGGCGGCTTCTGGGGGCGGGATATGGCCCCGCAGTCTCGGAGCCCTGCATGACAGAGGTATGACACCCGGGCGCCGGGCGTCCAGCGTCGCGCGGTGATTCCGGAGCGTTGCGCGGCCGGCCCTCATCCATAGACGGCATCGATCGATTGCACGCAAAACCGGGATCGAATCGATACAAAAACTGTAAATCTCGATTCCTAAAGTGGCGGGGCTTCATCACCCAACCTTTCGACTGGACGCCCCACACATGAAACACCTCGCCACGCTGGCCCGTGCCGCCGCCCTGACCTGCTCGCTCGCGTTCGCTGCCTCCGGCGTCGCCGCCCGGCCGCTGAACGTCGGCCTGATTCCCGCTGAAGACGCCCAGGCCATGCTGGAGAGCAGCAAGCAGGTGCTCGACGCGCTGGAGAAGCAGCTCGGCATGCCCGTCAAACCCTTCGTCGCAACGGATTACAACGGCGTCATCGAAGCGCTGCGCGCGAAGAAACTCGACATCGCCTACCTCGGCCCGTTCTCCTACGTCATGGCCACCACCGTCGCCAACGTCGAGGCCTTCTCGGTGGCCGTGACCCGGAAGACCGGCCAGAGCGCCTACCGGAGCCAGATCATCGTGCGCGCGGACAGCGGGCTCGAGAACGTGGCGGGGCTCAAGGGGCGGACGTTCGCCTTCGTCGACCCGAGTTCCACGTCCGGTCATCTGTTCCCGCGAGCCGGGCTTCTCGGCGGCGGCCACGACCCGGACAGGCTGTTCAGCCGCGTGGTGTTCTCCGGCTCGCATGACGCCAGCATCCTGTCGGTGGTCAACCGGAAGGTCGACGCCGCCGCCGTGGCCGACCGCATCCTCAACGCCGCCATCGCGAAAGGGCAGATCGGCAAGGACGACATCCGGGTGATCTGGTCCTCCGACGCCATTCCCGAGTCGCCCATGGTCTGGCGCAAGGATCTCGATCCCGCGCTCAAGGAGCGCATCGCCCGGGCCATGAGCACCATCAAGGATCTGCCGTGGGGAGACCAGGGCGTTCTCAACGGCTTCCAGCCCACGGGAGACGCGGCCTACGACGTCGTCCGCGAGACCGCGCGCGTCCTCAAGCTCGATCTGCGGAGCATGAAATGATCCGCATCCGCCAACTGACCAAGCAATACGGCGACAACCCGGTGCTGCGCGGTGTCGATCTGGACGCGGGCGCGGGAGAGTTCGTCGTCGTGCTGGGGCAATCGGGCGCCGGCAAATCCACGCTCCTGCGTTGCATCAACCGGCTCGTCGTAGCCGACGCCGGCGAGCTGCATGTCGCAGGCATGGACGCCACCGCCGGCGTCGACACCCGTGCCCTGCGCCGCCAGGTCGCGATGATCTTCCAGCAGCATCACGTCCTGCCCCGCCTTTCCGTGCTGCGCAACGTGCTGACCGGCCGCCTCGGCGCGGTCAGCACACTGGGCTCGGCGCTGCAGATCTTCTCGCGCGAAGACGTCGCCCTGGCGCATGACTGCCTGGCCCGCGTGGGTCTGGCGGGCAAAGCGCAGGCCCGCACCGATTCACTCTCCGGGGGGCAGATGCAGCGGGTGGGAATCGCTCGCGCGCTGGCCCAGCGCCCGCGCGTGATCCTCGCCGACGAACCCGTCGCGAGCCTGGACCCGGCCAGCGCGCGGCGCGTACTGCACGACCTGCGCGAAGCCTCGCGCGGGCTGGGCATCACCGTGCTGTGCAACCTGCATCAGGTCGACTACGCGCGCGAATTCGGCGACCGCATCGTCGGTCTGGCGCAGGGGCGCGTGGTGTTCGATGGCGTGCCGGCCCAACTTGCCGACGCGGACCTGGAGCGCATCTACGACGGAGGCGACGCGGCCGCCGCCCCCCTTCCCGGCACGCCTGGCGCCCCCGCCCAGGTCAGTCGCCCGGCCTTTGTCACCGCAGGAGCCTGAGCCTCATGACGCCTCACCGTTATCAATGGGTCGTACCCCTGCCTCAGTCCGCGCGCGGACGGGCCTCGCTGTTCGCCACGCTGGTCGCAGGCTGTGCCTTGCTGCACTGGAGCGCCGGCGGCGCCCAGCTGAGCTGGGGCGAGCTTGCGGCAGGCCTGCCGCAGATCGCGGACTTCCTGAGCCGCACGCTGCCGCCCGACCCCGGCATTCTCTCGCGCCTCGTCGCACCCGCCATCGAGACCGTGCAGATCGCCGTCTGGGGCACCCTGCTCGGCATCGTGCCGGCGATCCCGCTGTCGTTCCTCGCCGCGCGCAACCTCAACGGCCCACGCTGGGCATACCACCTCACGCGTCAGTTCCTCAACGTCACGCGCAGCATCAACGAGCTCATCCTGGCGCTGGTCTTCGTCTCCGCCGTGGGGCTGGGCCCCTTCCCCGGGGTGCTGGCACTGGCCCTGCACGGCGCGGGAATGCTCGGAAAATTCTTCGCCGAAGCCATCGAGGAGATCGACGCGGGGCCGCTCGAAGCCTTGCGCGCCACCGGCGCCCGACCGCTGCAGATCGTGGTGTTCGGCGTCCTGCCACAGGTTGTCACCGCGTGGATCGCGGTGGTGCTCTATCGCTTCGAGGTGAACCTGCGCTCGGCGACGGTGCTGGGCATGGTCGGTGCAGGCGGCCTGGGATTCGAGCTCGTGAGCAGCCTGAAGCTCTTCCGTTACCCCGAAACCGCCACCTGCATCATCGTCATCGCCGTGATGGTGGTGGTCGCCGACACGCTTTCCAGCCGCCTGCGCCACGCCATCCAGCACGGCGGCCGCAGCTGACCCCTCAGTGCCCCGTCCCCGCGCAGCCGTGCGCGGGCAAGCGGGCGCCCCATGCCCTCCTTCTTCCTGCCTGCGCCATGTGGTCCTTCCATAATCCCGTATCCCTTCACGCCGGAGCGGGTGCCCTCGCGCACCTGCCCACCCTGCTCGGCGCGCGCCGGGCGATCCTGATCGCGTTTCCCGAGGCGGAGGCGCTGGGCCTCGTCTCGCGCGTGCGCGCCCTGCTCGGCAACCGACTGGTCGCGGTCGAAAGCGCGGTCCCCTCCAATCCCGACGTCTGCTGGCTGATGCCTCTGTACGAACGGCTCTGGCGCGACCATGCCGATGCGGAATGCGTCGTCGCGCTGGGGGGCGGCAGCACCCTGGACTGCGCCAAGGCCATGCTCACGCGTGGCGCCCGCGGCCGCTTCCGCGCGCTGCTGACCGACCCCTCGCTTGCCACGACGCTGCAGGCGGAGCGTCACCGCCGCCTGATCGCGATCCCGACCACCGCCGGCACCGGCAGCGAGGTCACGCCCTGGGCGACCCTCTGGGACCATGCCGGTGCGTGCAAGCATTCGCTGCATCTGCCCTGGACCTGGCCGGAGGCCGCGATCATCGACGCCGGGCTCATGCAGAGCCTGCCGCACGACGCGACGCTGGCCAGCGGGCTGGACGCGCTGTCGCACGCGCTGGAATCCCTGTGGAACCGGCACCGCAACCCGGTTTCGGCGCTCCTCGCGGTCAGCGCCGCACGCAGCATCATGGCAACCCTGCCGGCGCTGCTGCGCGAGCCTGCGCGCGTCGAGCTGCGCGAACGCATGGCGCTGGCGGCGCTGCAGGCCGGGCTGGCGTTCTCGAATACACGGACCAGCCTCGCACATGCGCTCTCGTATGAAATCACGCTCCGGCAAGGCACCCCCCACGGCATCGCGTGTTCCTTCAGCCTGCCGCACGTCATGGCGCTCGCCTTCGGCCGCGACACGGTGCTCGACCAGCAGCTGTGCGCGATCTTCGACGCCGCCAGCCCCCCGGATGCCCTCGCGCGCCTCGAAAGCTTCCTGGCCGCCGTGGGGGTCAGCACCGACCCGGCGCATTACGGCATCCCCCCGGCGCAATGGAATCCGCGAATCGATCAGGCCCTGAGCAGCGCCCGCGGACGCAACTTCATCGGCGCCGGCCACCCGGCCCCGCTCACCGCCGTCACCCCTCCGACCTCCCACAGAACCAGCCAGGAATCGCCATGAACGCCCCTCTCGCCCACCCCTACCATCCGCTGCAGGCCATCATCTTCGACTGGGCCGGCACCCTCGTCGATTTCGGCTCGCTCGCGCCGACGCAGATCTTCGTGGATGCCTTCGCCAGCTTCGGCATTACCGTCACGCTGGCCCAGGCGCGCGGACCGATGGGGCTCTCGAAGCGCGATCACATCCGCCAGTTGCTGGGCACGCCGGAGATCGCCGCGCAATGGCAGCAGCGCTTCGGCCGCCCTGCCGACGAGCCCGCCATCGACGCGCTCTACGAACGCTTCATGCCCATGCAGATCGACAAGGTGGGGGACTACTCCCAGCCCATCCCAGGGGCGGCGCAGGTACTCGCCGAACTGCGCGCGCACGGTCTGCGGATCGGCTCATGCTCCGGCTATCCGCGCCGCGTCATGGACGTCCTCCAGCCGCTCGCCGCGCGCGCCGGCATTGCGCCCGACCACGTCGTCGCCGGCGACGAACTCGCGGCCGGCGGCCGGCCGGGTCCGTTCATGGCACTCGCCAACGTGATCGCGCTGGGCATTGGCGACGTGCGCCTGTGCGTGAAAGTCGACGACACGGCGCCGGGCATCGAGGAAGGGCTGCGCGCCGGCATGTGGACCGTGGGGCTGTCGCTGTCGGGCAACGAGACCGGCTGCACGGTTACCGAGCTGGCCGCACTGGACGATGATGAACGCGCACGACGCCAGGCGACGGCTGTCGCCCGCCTGCACGCGGCGGGCGCCCATTACGTGATCGACTCGGTGGCCGGGCTGCCCTCCGTGCTCGAAGCGATCGCGCGGCGCGTCGCCCACGCCGGGCGCCCCTGACGCGCCCCGGGGGCAGCGGGCCGGAACCAACCCATCGAGCGCCGATTGCTGCGACAATTCCGCCTTCCGGAATTTTTCCATCGGACCTCACTTGAGCTTTCATCCCGGCATGGGCGTGCGCCCCCGCCGTGCTCCGTGCGCATTGCAGCTGATCCTGCCGGGCCTGGTCTGGCCGGCGGGCGGGCTCACGGCTTCGCTGGCCGCCCTGCGCCTGCCCGGCCTGGCGGCGCTGCTGGGCCGCGCCACGCTTCGCCGCGCCGCCCCCCAGCCGTGGGCGCAATGGCTGGCGGCGCAATGCGGCAGCGCCGCCCTGCCGTTCGGCGCGTTGCGTCTGGCCGGCGAAACCCGCCCGCCCGGCATCGCCGGGCGCGAGGTGCTGTGCGTCGACCCGGTCGGCCTGCACTTCACGTCCGATGCGCTGCTGCTCCGGGCGCCGCGCGAACTGCGCCTCGACGACGCCGAGAGCGCCGCCCTCATCACCTGCCTGAACGCCGAGTTCGGCGCCGTCGGCGAGTGGTTCGCCGCCACGCCCCAGCGCTGGTACCTGCTGCTGGACGGGCCGGTGAAAACGCGGTTCCAGCCGCTGGCCGACGCACAGGGCCGCCCGGTCGCCCTGTTCGGCCCCGAGGGCGAAGGCGCGCGCGAGTGGAACCGCCTTCTCAACGCCATCCAGATCACGCTCACCGATCACCCCGTCAATCGTGCCCGCGCCGAACGCGGCGAGCTGCGCGCGAACGCCATCTGGCCCTGGGGTGCGGGCGAACCCGCGAACCTGCGCGCGCCGGCAACCGCGCTGTGCAGCGACGACCCGCTGCTGGCCGGCCTGGCGGTCAGCACCGGCATGACGCGCCTGTCTCCCGCGCAGGTCTGCGCGGGGCGCCCGGGCACGCTCTGGTGGTACGCCTCGGAGGCCTTCGAGGCCGTGCTGGCCGGCGACCTCAACACCTGGCTGGGCGCGCTGGAAGCCTTCGACCGCACCCTGGTGCAGCCCGCCTTCGACGCCTGGCGCGCGGGCCGTGTCGCGCATCTTTCGCTGCTGGCGCCTTCCGACAAGGTATTCCTGCGCGCCGACCTCGGCCGCCTGGCGCGCTACCAGCCGTGGCGCCGCGCGCTGGCGCCGGCCGCGCTCGCGCCTCACCTGCAGACGATTCAAGCTCCCGCCCCATGACCCAGTTGCTGCGCCGCCCCGTCGATTCCGCCGTCTCCCGCCATCTCGCCGAGGCGGGCCTGCATCCGCTGCTCGCGCGCCTCTACGCGGCGCGTGGCGTGCGCGGGGCGGATGAACTCGGCGGCGCGCTCGCCGGCCTGCTGCCGCCACTAGGGCTCAAGGGCATGGCGGCGGCGGCCACCACCCTGGCCGACGCCGTGCAGGCCAACGCACGCATGGTGATCGTGGCCGATTACGACTGCGACGGCGCCACGGCCTGTGCCGTGGGGCTGCGTGCGCTGCGCCTGCTCGGCGCGAGCGATCTGCATTATTTCGTGCCCGACCGCGCGCGCCACGGCTACGGGCTGTCGCCGGCGGTGGTCGGGGAGATCGCCGGCCTGGGCGCGGCGGTGCTGATCACCGTGGATAACGGCATCGCCAGCCTGGAAGGCGTGGCGGCCGCGCAAGCGCTCGGCATGCGCGTGGTGATCACCGACCATCACCTGCCCGGCGACGCATTGCCCGCCGCCGAAGTGATCGTGAATCCCAACCAGCCCGGCTGCGACTTCGCGAGCAAGCATCTCGCGGGCGTAGGCGTGATGTTCTACACCGCGCTCGCCGTGCGGGCCGAGTTGCGCGCGCGCGGCTGGTTCGGCGCGGGCGGCCCGGCCGAGCCCAACCTCGGCTGCCTGCTCGATCTCGTGGCGCTGGGCACGGTGGCCGACGTCGTGAGGCTGGACGCCAACAATCGCCTGCTCGTGCGTCAGGGGCTGGCCCGCATGCGCAGCGGCCGCGCCCACGCGGGCATCCGCGCGCTGTTCGCGGTGGCCGGACGCCAGCCCGAGCGTGCCAACGCCTTCGACATGGGCTTCACGCTGGGCCCGCGCCTCAATGCCGCCGGGCGCCTCGCCGACATGAGCCTGGGCATTGAATGCCTGCTCACCGACGACGAGGCGCGCGCGTTCGCCATCGCCCGGCAGTTGCATGAACTCAACCACGCGCGCCGCGAGATCGAGGCCGACATGCGCGAGGACGCACTCGCGACGCTGGATGCCACGCACATCGACGAAGGCCCCGCGATCGCGCTCTTCGAGCCCGAATGGCATCAGGGCGTGATCGGCATCGTGGCGGGGCGCATCCGGGAACAGACGCATCGCCCCACCATCGCCTTCGCGCGCGCGAGCGACGCCCCCCTGCGGGAGGATGGCGAGCTCAAGGGTTCGGGGCGCAGCATTCCGGCGCTGCACCTGCGCGACGCGCTGGATCTCATCACCAAGCGCCACCCCGGCCTGATCCTGCGCTTCGGCGGCCACGCGATGGCGGCCGGGCTCACCCTCCATGAACGCGACTTCGAGCGCTTTCGCGCGATCTTCGCCGAGACCGTGGCCGAACTCGTGCCGCCCGCGCAGCTCCAGCGCACGCTGGAAACCGACGGCGCGCTCGAATCCGCCTATATGAATCTCGAAGTGGCGCGTCTGCTCGAAGGCGAGATCTGGGGCCAGGGCTTCGCCGCCCCCGTGTTCGAAGACGTGTTCGAGGTCCGCCGCCAGCGCCTCATGAAGGAACGCCACCTCAAGCTGGAACTCGCGTGCGGCCACAGCCGCTTCGAGGCCGTGCGCTTCAACTGCACGGAAAGCGTGCCGCCGCGCATCCGCGCCGCGTTCCGGCTGGCGGTGAACGAGTACCAGGGGGTGGCCAGCCTGCAACTCATGCTGGAACACTTCGAGCCCGCCTGAGGGCGCGCGGGGCTTTTGCCCACAAGTACAGGTACGGCGCCGGCAGGGCGCGCGCACCGGCCCGCAAAGCACCGCGCAGCCCGTGTTTGGCGCCGCACGGGGGGCGCGCGTGGCGCGGACGCCACGGGCCGGGGGCGTGGCGCGCCGTCCTTGCAGTTCAGGTAACCCTGAAGATTGCGGCCAGGCCTCCGTTATAGGCCTCAATGCGGAAGCATCGTGCCGGCCAGTCCGGGCGCTTCCGCCAGCGTGCGCACGCCGCCTGCGGCCGCGGCGCCCGACCCCCGTGCCGCACAGCCCCTGTTACAGGAATCCAGATCATGGCAATTAGTTCCATCCTGAGCTCGCTTCCTGCCGTCCCGTCGGCAATTCCTGCCGCCCAGACGCCGGCAAGCTCCGTCTCGGGCCTGCCCGGAGATGAGCTCACCCCCTCCTTCCCCACCGCGCGCAGCACCGCCGAAACCGCCCGCACGCCGCCCTCCCGCGAGGATGTCGAAGGCGCGATCGAAAAGGTGCAGGAGAATCTGCCTCCGGTGGCACGAAACCTGCAGTTCTCTCTCGACGAAGACACCGGCCACACCGTCGTCAAGGTCATCGATACCACGACCGATGAAGTGATCCGCCAGATTCCCAGCGAAGAATTCCTGGCAATCTCGAAAGCCCTGGATCGTTTCCACGGTTTGCTGATCAAACAGAAAGCCTGACGGCGCGGCGCGTTGAACGGAGCACAGACAGAGGACCATCATGGCAGGCATCTCCCTATCCGGGCTGGCATCCAACCTCAATACCGACTCGCTCATCAGCCAGCTGATGGTCAGCGAGCAGCGGCCGATCTCGCTGCTGCAGCAGCGTGAGTCGAAAGAGACGACCAAGCTCTCTTCCTGGGGCCAGATCAAGAATGCCCTGTCCTCGCTGCAGGCGGCTGCCGAAGCGATGGACACGCGCGACGAACTCAAGGCCTTCAAGACGTCGGTCAGCGGCACGGCCGCGACCGCCACGGCGGGAACGGGCGCGGTGGCAGGCAGCTATTCGCTTGAGATCACCAAGCTCGCCGACGTGCAGAAGGTCAAGTCGGCGAACAGTTACGCCGGGCTCACGAGCCAGGTCGTGGATGTGTCGGGCGGCAGCAAGACGCTGTCGATCAAGGTCGGCGACAAGACCACCGACATCGAGATCACCGACAAGAACAACTCGCTCGCGGGCGTGCGCGACGCGATCAACGCCTCGAAGTCCGGCGTGACGGCCACGCTCGTTCACGACGGCGACGCCAACGCGCCCTATCGCCTCGTGCTCACGTCCAACGAGACCGGCACCGCGAACGCCTTTTCGCTGTCCGGCGTCAATGAACTCGCCTACGACGCGGCCACCGGCACGGGCACGGGTCTGACCAAGATCCAGGCCGCGAGCAATGCCGAATTCACCGTGGACGGCATCGCCGTCAGCAAGAGCAGCAACGTCGTGACGGATGCGATCCAGGGCGTCACGCTGACGCTCGCCGCCACCACCACGGCCGGCACGCCCTCCAAGATCACGGTCACCAGCGACAGCTCGTCCATCCAGACCAAGGCCGCCGCGCTCGTGAAGGCCTACAACGATCTCAATTCGATCATCAAGGTCCAGACCGCCTACAACCCGACCACCAAGACTTCCGGCACGCTCAACGGCGACAGCACCGCGCGCGGCCTGCAGGCGCAGATCCGCAGCATCATGGGCGGCACGGCGGGTTCGGGAAGCCAGAACACCCTGTCGGCGCTCGGCATTTCCTTCCAGAAAGACGGCTCGCTCGCGCTCGACAGCACCAAGCTGCAGGCCGCGCTCGACAATCCCAACCTCGACGTCGGCGCGATCTTCGCCAAGGACGCCAACGGCACCGGCATCGCCAGCAAGCTCGCCACGACCATCTCCGGCATGCTGGGCACGCAGGGCATGGTGACCGCACGCACCGACGGCATCAACGACACGATCAAGCGGCTCGACAAGCAGATCGAATCGCTGAGCACGCGGCTGGTCAACGTGGAAGCGCGCTACCGCGCCCAGTTCACGGCCCTGGAAAAAACCATGTCCAGCATGAACAGCACCAGCTCGCAGCTCACCCAGCAGCTCGCCGCGCTGAGTTCGAGCTGACCCCGGATCACCGAAAGGCATACCCAGCATGTTTGCACGCCCCTCTGCCGCAGCCTACGCACAGGTTGGCATCGAGACCAATATCGCCAGCGCGAGCCCGCACCAGCTCGTGCTGATGCTTTTCGATGGCGCGCTGCTGTCCGTCAACAGCGCGGCGGCCGCCATCGCGGATCAGGACCTGGCGGGCAAGATCCGCCATGTCACGAAAGCCATCGAGATCATCTCGATGGGGCTCAAGGCGAGCCTGGACCCGCAGGGCGGCGGCGAGCTGGCCGACCGTCTCGGCGCACTGTACGACTACATGTGCCTGCGGCTGACCCTTGGCAACGCCCAGAACAACGTCGCTCCCGTGGAAGAAGTGGCCGGCCTGCTGCGCGAACTGCGCGAAGCCTGGGCGCAGATCGCGGGTACGCAACGCCCCGAAAGCAAGCTTCAGGAGGCATGATGGCATCGACGATCACTTTCTATGAGTCCATGAGCGAGCTGTCCGGCAAGATGGCCGCCGCCGCGCGCGCCAACGACTGGCCCGAACTCGAACGGCTCGAGCACGAACTGAGCGCGCTGCGCGACCGTCTGCGCATCATCGATCCGCCGTCCTACCAGGCCGCGCTGCCCGAAGCCGAACGCCAGCGCAAGGTCGTGCTGATCCGTCAGATCCTGGCCGAAGACCGCGAGATCCGCGCCCACGTGCAACCCTGGATGGAAAGCGTGCGCGGCATGCTCTCCTCCGGCACCCGCCAGCGCGCGCTCAACAGCGCCTACGGCCTGCATTCGAACTAAGGCGCGCGCCAGCGCCTGCCGAGGTTCGCGCCATGATTCCCGTCGATCTCGCTTCGCGCCTGCGCCTGCTTCTGGAAGCCACCGTTCCGGCGGTCGGCGCGCCCCGCGAGATCGGCACGGAACTGCCGCGCCTCGTTCCGGGCGAGCGCTTTTCGGCGCAGATCCTCAACGCGCTGTCCGACGGCAGCTTCCGCGCCCTCGTGGGCGGCAAGCCCATCACGCTCGTGCTGCCCGGCACGGCCACCAGCGGCGACGTGCTCGATCTCGTCGTCACCCAGCGCCAGGGCGCCACCCTGCAGGCGCGGCTCGCCACCACGCCGGCCACGGACATCACCCAGACACCGCAGCAGGCCGCCACCGACGCGGCCGCGCGCAGCGAATCGCGTCCCACCCTGAGCCCCACCGGCCAGTTCATCTCCCAGCTCCTGACCGGGCGCTTCGGCGAAGCGCGCCCCCTGCCGCTGAGCCCCAGCGGGCGGGCGCTGCTCAACAACCCGCTCAACACCACCGACATCGCCGACTCGCTGAAGCAGGCCATCAGCGAAAGCGGCGTGTTCTACGAATCACACCAGCGCCAGTGGCTGTCGGGCGAACGCCCGCTGCAGTCGCTGTTGCAGGAGCCCCAGGCGCGCGTGCCGGGGCAGGCGCGCGAACAGCCCGCCCCGGCCACGCCTGGCGGTGCCCCGGCGGCCGGCGCAAACCCCGCGG
>JAVHXQ010000009.1 GCA_031119555.1 Candidatus Dactylopiibacterium sp. | reverse complement strand
CCGCACCCGCACCCGCACCCGCACCCGCACCCGCACCCGCACCCGCACCCGCACCTGAGGCTTTTGCCGCCGCCCCGCACGCCGAGGAGCCGCCGCCGCCGTGGGAGGATCTTCCCGCCGAGGCGCCCGCCGCCTGGGACGACGCACCGCTTGCGGGCGACCCCGCGCCTGCCGCGCCGCAACCCCTGCCCGGGGATGCACCCGCCGCGCCGGCGGCCCTGTCGCCCGATCTCGACTGGCTGGCCACCGTGCTCGCCTGCGGCGTGGGTGGCCTGGTGCAGCAGCTTGCCCAGCACTGCGCGTTCGTGGGGCTGGAAGGCAACGTGCTGCATCTGCGTCTGGCGCCCGAGAACGCACACCTCCACAGCATGTCGTCGAATGCCGGCAAGCTTCAGGAAGCGCTCACGGCGTATTTCGCGCAGCCCGTGCGCGTGCACATCGAAGTGGGGGAGGTGGCTTCGCAGACGCCCGCCCAATACAAGGCAGAAGCGCGCCAGGCCCGGCATGCCGAGGCGGTCGCCGCGCTCGAATCGGATCCCTTCGTGCAGGAGCTCATCGAGCGTTGCGACGCAACGCTGGTGACCTCCTCCGTCAAACCTCTAGGAGAAGCTGAATGATGAAAGGTGGCCTTGCTGGCCTGATGAAACAGGCCCAGCAGATGCAGGACAACATGAAGAAGGCGCAGGAAGCGCTGGGCGATATCGACGTCGAGGGCGCCGCGGGCGCGGGCGCGGTGAAGGTGGTCATGAGCTGTCACCACAAGGTGCGGCGCGTGAGCATCGACCCTTCCGTGATGGATGACCGCGAGATGCTGGAAGATCTCGTCGCGACCGCGCTCAACGACGCCGCGGCCAAGGTCGAGGCCACCACTTCCGAAAAAATGGCGGGTTTCACGGCCGGCATGGGCATGCCCCCCGGCTTCAAGCTGCCGTTCTGACGCACGCCGTGGCGTCTTGCCAGCCGGCAAGGCGCGCGGGTGAGCGCTCTCACCGCATACCGATTCATTCTTCGCGCAGGATCGCATGCCCCTCATCGATTCCCTCATCGACGCCTTGCGCGTGCTGCCGGGCGTGGGTCCGAAATCCGCCCAGCGCATGGCCTACCATCTGCTGCAGCGGGATCGTCCGGGTGCGACGCGGCTGGCCGAAACGCTCGCGGGCGCCTTGCGCGACGTGCGCCACTGTGAGCGCTGCAACAGTTTCACCGAAGCTCCCGTTTGCGAGCGCTGCCTGAGTCCGCAGCGCGACCCGACGCAGCTTTGCGTGGTCGAGATGCCATCCGACCTGATGGTCATGGAGTCCACGCTGGCCTACAAAGGCCTCTACTACGTGCTCATGGGAAAACTCTCGCCGCTCGATGGCATCGGCCCGCGCGAGCTGGGATTCGAGCGCGTCATGGCGCGCGCCACGGATGGCGTGGTGACGGAAGTCATCCTGGCCACGAACTTCACCAACGAGGGCGAGGCCACCGCTCACTATCTGGGCGAGATGCTGCGCGCGCGCGGCCTCAAGGTGAGCCGCATCGCACGCGGAGTGCCGGTGGGCGGCGAGCTCGAGCACACCGACCTCGGAACCGTGGCCCAGGCCTTCACCGAGCGGCGGGGCTGGTAGGGCGCGCGCCGGACTCCGCTACCCGCGGGTCTGTTCGTGGCGCAGGTAAGGGCTGCCGCCCAGCGTGACCGGCGGCGGCACGACCGCCTCGCGCCGCACCGGGCTGGCGGGCGCGATGACCTCCGCTTCGCCGCTGAGCACTTTGCGCCCCTCCTGATTGACGACCAGGCAATCGAACACGACGCGGCCCTTGTCGTCGTGCTTTTCGCGCACCGTGACGCTGGCCTCGAGCCGGTCGCCCGCGCGTACCGGGCGCAGGAAGCGCAGCGTCTGGCCGAGGTAGATGGTGCCGGGGCCGGGCAGATGTACGCCGAGCAGCGTGGAAATCAGCGCCGCGCTGAAGATGCCGTGCGCGAT
This sequence comes from Candidatus Dactylopiibacterium sp., assembly GCA_031119555.1. Classification (GTDB taxonomy): domain Bacteria; phylum Pseudomonadota; class Gammaproteobacteria; order Burkholderiales; family Rhodocyclaceae; genus Uliginosibacterium. The sequence goes on along the minus strand of JAVHXQ010000009.1, from coordinate 71,666 downwards.
GCATCCCTGGAAGGGCGTGTCGGCGGCGTATGCGGCGTCCAGGTGGGCGGGATTGATGTCGCCCGAGACGGCGGCGAAAAGCTGGATGTCGGTTTCGCGGACCTCGCGGTGCAAGGTGGCGCTGTCACCTATGCTGAGTTCGGCATAGGTCCGGTTGGCGATCAGGCTGGGCATGCGGTGCTCCTTTCCCGCGCGGGGCGCGAAGGGTGACGCAGATCCTGCAAGAAGGCCGCTCCGTCGCGCCGGGGCGACGGAAACGGGTCAGCTGATGATGTTGAAGCCGCCGTCGACGTGGATCGTGCCGCCGGTGAGGGAGCGGGCACCGTCGCTGACGAGATAGGCGCACAGCGCGCCCACGTCGTCGATGTCGACGAGCTTGTGCAGCGGCGCGCGCGCGCTGGCGGACTGCATGAGGTTGTCGAAATCCTTGATGCCGGAGGCGGCGCGCGTGGCGAGCGGCCCGGGCGAAATGGCGTGCACGCGGATGCCGCGCGGCCCGAGTTCGGCCGCCATGTAGCGCGTGGCCGATTGCAGGGCGGCCTTCACCGGCCCCATGACGCCGTAGTTGGCGACGACTTCGTCGGCGCCGTGGTAGGTCATCGTGAGCAGGCAGCCGCCGTTGGCCATCAGGGGCTCGGCGAGATGCGCCATGCGCATGAAGGAGTGGCAGGAGATGTCCATGGCGCGCGCAAAGCCTTCGCGCGAGCTGTCGGTGACGCGTCCGTGCAGGTCTTCGCGAGGAGCGAAGGCAATGGAGTGGACGAGGAAGTCGAGCCGCCCCCATTCGCGCCGGATGGCTTCGAAAACCGCCTCGAGCTGGTCGTCGGCCTCGACGTCCAGCGGCAGGGTGAGGGCGGCGCCGAGCTTCTCGGCCAGCGGGCGGACGTAGGCTTCGGACTTGGCGTTCAGATAGGTGATCGCCAGCTCGGCACCGTTGTTGCGGAAGGCGCGGGCACATCCGTAGGCGATGCTCTTGTCGTTGGCGATGCCCACGACGAGTCCCAGTTTGCCTCGCAGATTGAACATGGACGGACTCCGGAAAGTGTGCGGTGCAGCAATTCTAATCCGGGAACCGGGAGGCTTGCATGCCCAATGGCGCCGCCCCGCGTCGCAGGCCGGCGCCGCGAGGCGATCAGAGTTCGGCCAGCGCGATGTCGCCGACGGTCTTGAACACGTGATCGGGCTTGTAGGGGAAGGCCGTCATGTTCTCGGGCGTGGTGACGCCGGAGAGCACGAGCACGGTGGTCATGCCGGCTTCCATGCCGCCCACGATGTCGGTATCCATGCGGTCGCCGATCATCACGCAGTCTTCGGGATGTGCGCCGAGCTTGCGCGCGGCGAGCATCATCATCAGCGAATTGGGCTTGCCCACGATGTACGGCTTCCTGCCGGTCGCCGCCGAGATCGCGGCGAGAATGGTGCCCGCGGCGGGTTCCAGCCCGCCTTCGACGGGGTCGATCATGTCGGGATTGGTGCCGATGAACTTGGCGCCCTGGTCGATGAAACGCACGGCCTTCTTCAGCTGCTCGTAACTGAAGCTCGAGGATTTGGCGACCACCACGTAGTCGGGACTGGACTCGGAAATCGAGAAGCCCACGTTGTAGAGCTCGTTGATGAGGCCGCCACCGCCCACGACGTAAGCCGTGGCGTGCTGTTTCTGGTTCTGGTTCTTGAGGAACATCGCGGTCGCCATGGCGGCCGTGATGAAGTTGGCTTCCGACAGACCTTCAATGCCGAGCCCCGCGAGCTTGAGCTTGAGGTCCAGCGGCGTCTGTTCGGCATTGTTGGTGAGGAACAGGAACGGCGTCTGCGCGTCGAGCAGGCGTTGGACGAATTCCCTGGCGCCGGGCACGAGCTGCTTGCCGCGGTAGATCACGCCATCCATGTCGGAAATGATGCACTTGGTCATGAAGTTTTCCTGATTCGGAAAGGGCAGATGAAAGTTGTCCGGCAGTATGCCGCAGAAGCCGTTCCCGGGTGCCCGCGCGAAGCAAATCGTGGCATCTTGTGGCCCCCCGGGGCCGGATCGGCGCCCGGAGCGCCCGGCCGTCGTCATGCCGGTGGTATTTGTTTTGGCGTATCTCCTTATTTTTTCGGATGAAACGCGCTCTAATGGTTTTCGGGGCTTTAATCCATGTTGATGACTTGGATATAATTCCGCGGCTTACAAATCACAATCACTCGGGGTTTGCAATGAGCGATAACAAACAAGATGCATCCGTCGGCGGGGCGGCATTCTGCGCCTGCAGCCTGGACCCCTCCCGGCGCGCACTGATGGCCGCGACGGCCGGCGTCGGCGCGGTCGCGGCGGCGGGCGTGGCGGTGCCGTTCGCGGCGAGCTTCATGCCCTCGGAGCGCGCCAAGGCCGCGGGGGCCCCGGTGGAGGTGGATCTCTCGCGTCTGCAGCCCGGCGAGAAGATGACCGTCGAATGGCAGGGCAAGCCGGTGTGGATCCTGCGGCGCACGCCGGAAATGCTGGCGAGCCTCCAGTCCCACGCGGCGGGTCTCGTCGATCCCGAATCGAAGGCCGCCGAGCAGCCCGCCTACGTGAAGGGCGAGGCGCGCGCGATCAAGCCCGAATACTTCGTGTGCGTGGGCATCTGCACGCACCTGGGGTGTTCGCCTTCCGACAAGCTCAAGCCCGGCGCCGAAGGCGGCATGGATGAGTCCTGGCCGGGCGGTTTCCTGTGCCCCTGCCACGGTTCGCGCTTCGATCTGGCCGGCCGTGTCTTCAAGAGCATGCCCGCGCCCACGAATCTGGTGATTCCGCCGCATACGTATCTCAGCGACACCCGCCTGGTCATCGGCGAAGACACCAAGGGGGCCTGATCATGAGCACTTCCAAGCTGCTGGCCGAGAAAGGCCAACAACTGCTGGGCTGGGTGGATGAGCGCTTTCCGCTGACTTCCACCTACAAGGCGCACATGGCGGAGTACTACGCGCCGAAGAACTTCAACTTCTGGTACTTCTTCGGTTCGCTCGCGCTGCTCGTGCTGGTGATGCAGATCGTGACGGGGATCTTCCTCGTGATGCACTACAAGCCCGATGCCTCGCTGAACGCGGCGGGCGTGCCGGTCGCCTTCGCGAGCGTCGAGTACATCATGCGGGACGTGCCAGGCGGCTGGATCATCCGCTACATGCACTCCACGGGCGCCTCGGCGTTCTTCATCGTGGTGTATCTGCACATGTTCCGCGGCCTCATCTACGGCTCCTACCGCAAGCCGCGCGAGCTGATCTGGCTGTTCGGCGTCGGTATCTTCCTGTGCCTGATGGCCGAGGCATTCTTCGGCTACCTGCTGCCGTGGGGCCAGATGTCGTTCTGGGGCGCGCAGGTGATCGTGAACCTGTTTGCGGCGATTCCCCTGATCGGGCCGGACCTCTCGGTCTTCATCCGGGGCGATTTCGTCGTCAGCGACGCCACCCTGAACCGTTTCTTCGCATTCCACGTGATCGCGATCCCGCTCGTCCTGCTGGGCCTCGTGGCTGCCCACCTCATCGCGCTGCACGAGGTGGGGTCGAACAATCCGGACGGGGTCGAGATCAAGAAACACAAGGATGCCAACGGCATTCCGCTCGATGGCATTCCGTTCCACCCCTACTACTCCGTCAAGGACATCTTCGGGGCCGTGGTCTTCCTGATCGTGTTCTCCATCATCGTGTTCTTCGCGCCCGAGGGCGGGGGCTATTTCCTGGAGTTCAACAACTTCTTCCCCGCCGACCCGCTCAAGACGCCGCCCCATATCGCGCCGGTCTGGTACTTCACGCCGTTCTACTCGATCCTGCGCGCCACCACGTCCGACTTCATGTGGGCGCTGGGAGCCCTCGTGGCGCTCACGGGCGGGCTCACGGTGCTGACGGCGAAGTGCCGCCACGTGAAGCTGGCCGCCGCCGCGGTCACGGTCGTGGCGTTGCTGGCCTTCGTGCTCATCGAGGCCAAGGTCTGGGGGGTGGTGCTCATGGGCGGCTCGGTGCTGATCTTCGGCCTGCTGCCGTGGCTGGATCAGAGCCCCGTGAAATCGATCCGCTATCGCGGCGGGCTGTACAAATCCATTCTCGCCGTGTGGGTGGTGTGCTTCATCGTGCTGGGTTACCTCGGCGTGCAGCCGCCGTCGCCGATCGGCAACCTCGTGTCGCAGATCTGCTCCTGGCTCTACCTGGCTTTCTTTGCCTTCATGCCCTGGTACACGCGCCTCGACAAGACCAAACCTGAACCGGAAAGGGTGAGCTGAAAATGCGCCTGTTCACGAAATCACTGGCGGTTGCGCTGTTCGGGCTGGCTGCGCTGGGCGCGCAGGCGGCGGAGTCGGTGGCGCTCGACAAGGCGCCCCTGCGTTTCGACAACGCTTCGCTGCAGAGCGGGGCAAAGACCTTCATCAACTACTGCCTCAGTTGTCACGGTGCGAGCGCGATGCGCTACAACCGTTTGACGCAGATCGGCCTCACCGAGCAGCAGATCAGGGATAATCTGATGTTCACCGCCGACAAGGTGGGTGAGCAGATGACGGTGGCCATGCGGCACGACGACGCCAAGCGCTGGTTCGGCGCAGCGCCGCCCGATCTGTCCGTGATCGCCCGCGCGCGCGCTTCCGGCGACGGCAGTGGCGCGGACTGGCTCTATACCTACATGCGGCAGTTCTACCGGGACGACTCGCGTCCGAGCGGCTGGAACAACGTGATATTCCCGGGTGTGGGGATGCCGCACGTGCTCTGGCAGTTGCAGGGCATGCAGGTGGCGCATTTCGTCGAGAAGGACGACGGTCACGGCGGCAAGGTCCAGCATCTGGAGCGGCTGGAAGTCGTTGAGCCTGGCCTCATGACGAAGCAAGAGTACGACGACGAAGTCGCCAATCTCGTTTCCTTCCTGACCTGGATGGGCGAGCCGGCGCGCGAGACCCGCCACCTCATCGGGTGGGTCGTGATCGCCGTATTGAGTGTTCTGGCTGTCCTGACGTGGATGCTCAAGCGGGCATTCTGGAAGGACGTCCATTGATCGGGTGTACAACCAATGATGGTGTTGGCTGGTCGCGAGAGCGAGGCGCAACCGACGCGCCGCGTGGTTCGCGACACTGAATATTCCTGGAGTAATTCCGCAATGATGAATCTGTATTCCGGTACGACGGATCCTTTCAGCCACCGGTGCCGGATCGTGCTGTACGAGAAGGGCATGGACTTTCAGGTGGTCGATGTCGACCTTTTCAACAAGCCTGAAGACATCGCCGTCATCAACCCTTACAACCGCGTGCCGGTGCTCGTCGATCGTGATCTCGTGCTCTACGAGTCCAACATCATCAATGAGTACATCGACGAGCGCTTCCCGCATCCGCAACTGATGCCGCCGGACCCGATCATGCGCGCCAAGGCGCGTCAGATCCTCTTCACGCTGGAGCAGGAGCTGTTCGCGCATATCGAGACGCTCGAGAAGAACCAGAAAGCCGCCGCCGACAAGGCGCGTGCCCAGGTGCGCGACCAGCTCATGCAGCTGGTGCCGCTCTTCGCCAAGCAGAAGTACATGCTGGGCGACGAGTTCTCCATGCTCGACGTGGCGATCGCGCCGCTGCTGTGGCGCCTCGAGCACTACGGCATCGATCTGCCGAAGACGGCCGCGCCGCTGATGAAGTACGCCGAGCGCATCTTCACGCGTCAGGGCTTCATCGACGCGCTCACGCCGTCCGAGCGCGCGATGCGCCGGTAAGGGCCGCCTTGCGGGCGCGCAGGCGCCCGCGGGCAAGTGCTTTTCATGGCTCGGGCGCGATTTCGCGCCCGAAGCCTTTTGCAGGAGGCTCCATGAGCAGTCCGACCTCATCCGCGACCAAACCCTATCTCGTCCGCGCCATCTACGACTGGTGCGTCGAGGGAGGCTTCACGCCTTACGTCGCCGTGCTCGTCGACGAGCGCACGCGCGTTCCCATGCAGCATGTCCGCGAAGGGCAGATCGTGCTCAACGTCGCACCCTACGCCACCAACAAGCTGCTCGTGGATGCCGAGGCGCTGAGCTGCCAGGCCCGCTTTTCCGGCAGGGTCGAGAACCTCTACGTGCCGCTCACGCAGATTCTCGCCATCTACGCGCGCGAGAACGGCCAGGGCCTGGCTTTCCAGCCCGGCGTGCTGGCGGGCTCGGCGGCCGAGTTCGGCGCCATGCTGGCCGCTGCCGAAGGCGATGCGGCCGCCGACGCATCCGGCATGCCGGAGGACATCTCCATCGCCGAACCCGACGCCCCCGTGCCGCTCGCGTCGGTGCCCGATCCCGTGTCGCCGCCGGAGCCACCGCCCGCCACGCCCGGCGGCAAGGTCAGCCACCTGCGCCGCGTCAAATGAGCCCCGTGTGCCGGCTCCGGCCGGCCACGTTCTACGCCACGGGCGTTTCCTGCCAGGTCGGTGCGCCTTCGGCCTGGGCGAGCGGCGTGGGTAGGCCCGGCGCTGCGCCACGGCACAGCCCGGCATAGACGTCGCCCAGACGACGCGCGCTCTGCGCGGCCGACCAGTTCCGCGCATGGGCGCAGGCCTGCTCGCCCAGCCGGGCGAGTTCGGCGGGCTGGGCGAGCAGGGCGGCCGCGCGTTGCGCGAACGCCGCCGGCGCGTCCTCGGCGATGACCGCACCGGGATTGCCTTCGAGAATGTCGCGCGTGCCCATCGCGGAAAGCGCCAGCACCGGTCGCGCCTGAGCCATGGCTTCGAGCAGCACCAGACCCTGGGTCTCGGTGCGCGAGGCGAAGACGAACAGGTCGGCGGCCCGGTAGCAGTCGGCCAGGGCCTGCTGGCGGTCGAGATAGCCCATGAAACGCACGTTGTGCGAGAGCGCGCGGCGCTCGCAGTCGTCGCGCAGCGCATCCTGTGCCGGGCCTTCGCCAGTGATCAGCAGCAATACGTCCGGGCGCTGGCGGCGCAGATGCTCGACCACGTCGAGCAGAAAGCCGATGTTCTTTTCATGCGCCACCCGCCCCACGAACAGCAGCAGCGGCCGCGTCGGTTCGATCTGGTGGCGCAGGCGGAAGCCGGCGCCGTCGCCGGGCGTGAAGTCCGCCTCGCGCACGCCGGTGGGAATCACGTGCTGCGGGCAGGTCACGCCGTAGTCGCGCAGTGCCTGCGCCATCGCCTGCGAGGGCACGACGAGCGCGTCGAGCGCGTTGCACTGGCCGCGCGAGAAACGCCGCGCGAGGGCCCGGCTGACCGCGCGGGGCAGCAGCGGGACGTAATGGTGCAGGTACTCCTCGAAGTAGGTGTGATAGGTCGCCAGCGCCGGAATACCGAGCCGGCGCGCCAGGCGCAGGCCGGCGTAGTGGGCCGCGAAGGGCGTCTGGACATGGACGAGATCGAACTCGCCGGGTTGGCGCGCCGCCAGCCATTGCGCGAGGGCCGTGCGGTGCATGAGGCGGTCCTCGGGGTCGAAGGGCACGCGCCATGCCGGCAAGCGCACGAGGCCCGGCGTGCTGGCGCCGGCCTCCTCGGCGGGGCTGTAGGCCGGCGCCAGCAGGGTGGTGTCCACGCCTTGGGCGTGCAGGCTGTCGCGGAAGGTTTCGATGGAGGTCGACACCCCGTTGATGCGGGGGAAGTAGACGTCCGAGATCATGAGAATGCGCATCGTGGCGGGAAGCTGAACGGTGGTGCCCCACTCTAGGGGCCGAACATGACTGCCATGTTGCATTCCGTCCCGCGCTTTCCCCGCTCCCGGCCATGCGTGGCAGAATCTGGCCTCCCGTCCCTTCCTGGCCTGGCATGAGCACGCAAGCTCCTTTCGACATCCTCATCGTGGGCGCCGGCCTGGCCGGAGCAAGCCTTGCCTGTGCGCTGCGCGGCAGCCGCCATCGCGTTGCCCTCGTCGAGCGGCAGGCGCCCGCGCTGCCGGCGGGGTGGGATGCGCGCATCTATGCGATCAGCCCGGCCAACGTGGATTTCCTGCGCCGCGCGGGCGCCTGGGACCCTCTCGACCTGAGCCGCGTGGCCGACGTCGAGCGCATGGAAATCCATGGCGACGCAGGCGGCCGGCTGACTTTTTCGGCGTACGAAAGCGGGCTGCCCAGCCTCGCGAGCATTGTCGAGAGCGGTCGCATCGCGCACGAACTGTGGGAAACCGCGCGCCGCCAGCCCAACATCACGCTGGTGACGCCGGCCGTGCCAGCCGCCCTGCGCCTCGAGGCCGATGCCGCGCATCTCGTGCTCTCTGACGGGCGCACGCTGTCCGCCCGCCTGCTGGTGGGCGCCGATGGTGTGAATTCCTGGGTGCGCGAAGCGGCGGGCCTGCCGGCGCGCCTCACGCCCTATGGCGAGCTGGGTGTGGTGGCCAACTTCCGTTGCGAGCGGCCGCACGCGCAGACGGCGTTCCAGTGGTTCCGCGCCGATGGCGTCCTGGCCTGGCTGCCCTTGCCTGGGAACTGCGTCTCCATCGTCTGGTCGACACCCGAGCCGCATGCGCGCTCGCTGCTCGCGCTGGACGCCGAAGCCTTCGCGCAGCGCGTGGCGGACGCAGGCGGGCACAGCCTGGGCCGCATGGAGCTGCTGGCCCCGGCCGCGGGTTTTCCGCTGCGCCTCATGAAGCTCGACGCGGTAATCGGCCCGCGTCTTGCGCTGATCGGCGATGCCGCGCACGCCGTGCATCCCTTGTCGGGCCATGGCATCAATCTGGGGTTCCAGGATGCGCGGGCGCTCGCCGATGGCCTGCTTGCACTGCCGGCCTTCCGCGACCCCGGCGACGCCACCGTGCTGCGCGCCTACCAGCGCGAGCGGGCCGAAGAAACGCTGCTCGTGCGTGAAACCACCGATGGGCTGCACCGGTTGTTTCGCGCGGGCTTTCCTCCGCTGCGCCTGCTCCGTAACGCGGGGCTGGGGCTGGTGGGGTCCGTCGCCCCGTTGCGCAGCCTGCTGGCCCGCTACGCGGCGGGCCTCGATTGAATCCGTATCCCTGAAGTCGTGAAACTGGAGACAAGCTTGAAAAACACATTCCGTCGCCTGGCCCTGGCCGCTTTCACCCTGGCGCTGAGCCTGCCCGTCCTGGCCGGCGAGGCCGAAGTCCGCAAGGCCGTCAGCGGCATCCTGAGCGGCGATGGCACGATCGCCAGCCTGCAGAAGGTGCCCTACGGCAATCTCTACGAAGTCGTGCTGAGCAACAACGACATCGTGTATGTCGACGAGAAAGGCAGCTTCCTCATCAGCGGCGCGCTGATCGATCTCAAGAACCGCCGCAACGTGACCGCCGCGCGTGAGGCCGAACTCTCGCGCATCGACGTGGCCACGCTGCCGCTCAAGGACGCCATCAAGCAGGTGCGCGGCAACGGCAAGCGCACGCTGATCACCTTCGAGGATGCCAATTGCGGCTACTGCAAGAAGCTCGCGAAGGATCTCCGCGACATCAAGGACGCCACCGTCTATGTCTTCATGATTCCCATGCTCTCGCCCGATTCGGGCGACAAGGGACGCAACATCTGGTGCGCCAGGGATCGCGCGGCAGTCTGGAATGACTGGATGGTCGACGGCCGCACGCCGGCCGAGGCGCGCTGCGACAACCCCGTCGCGCGCAACGGCGAGCTGGCGCGCAAGCATCGCATCACCGGCACGCCCACCATCCTGCTGGCGGATGGCACCCGCCTGGGCGGATACGTGCAGCTGGCCGAGCTGGACCGCCTCATGAACGAAGCCGAGGCGCGCGTGAAGAAGTAAGCGACGGGGCGCGGCGCGCCCCGTGCGGCAGCGTATGCAGGCGGGCTCAGGCCCGCCTTTTTATTTGTGCGCTGCAGCGAGTTGCCCGCTTGTGCATGGACTTCCGGCCATGTTGCGGCCAGCGGTTCCGGCATGTCTGATGCTCGGATGAAGGGTGCGCGGGCACGATGCACCGCAGCACGGCCAACTGGGCAGGGTGTGCGCTGCGTCACGAATGCCGCGCGTCTATATGGGTTCTCCCGCAGGGAAAAAGAGAACATCGCGACACGGCATCGATGTCGCCGGGAACCCATGCGGGAGAGGGCAACCAACAGAGGAGTCCGGAATGAAGCGTACTCAGGTGCGAAGGGTAGTGGTGGGTTGCGCGCTGGCCTGCGGGGCGCAGGCGGCGCTGGCGGCCGACGAGACGAACGAGGAAGCGATCAGGCCGGCGGCCGAAGCGGTGCCCAATCCGTCCAGCGTGGTGCAGGGCAACGTGTTCGAAGCGGGGGGCGTGCCGGTGGCGGCGGGGCGTTCGCCGCGTGCGCTGCGCATCACCGACGGCATCGACCTCTATGCGGGCGCGACCTTTCTCGCCGGCCACGACAGCAACGTGAACCAGGCGCCGGGCGGGCGTCGCGCGGGTTCGTCGTTCTTTCGCCTGCGTCCCACCGTGACCGCCGAATCGCGTTACCGCGCCGACCGCTACGCGCTCGCCTACAAGGGAGACTTCGCCGAGTACCCCGATTACGACCCCAACAGCGTGGCACAGAACGACCTCATCTTCTCCGCGCAGAACAATTTCACGGGGCGCGCCGCGCTGGCGTGGGAAGCCTCGGTGGGTGACCACTACGACCCCGTCGGCAGTACCGACCGCAACCTGGCCGGCGACGAGGCGGACCACTACCGCACCTGGGCCGCGGGCGGCACCTTCCGGTACGGCGCCGAGCAGGCGCGCGGGCGTCTGGAGTTCGACGCCGGCACCGGCGCCAAGCGCTATCGCAACAACCGCGCCTGGACCGAAGGCGCCGACGTGGACAACCTCAATCTCGGCGCGCGCTTCTTCTATCGCGTGGCGCCCAAGACGCGCGCGCTCGTCGAATACCGGCGCACGCGCTACGAGTACGTCAATGACATCAACCACCTCGACAACACCGACAGCCGCGCGCTGCTCGGCCTGAGCTGGGATGCCACGGCCGCCATCACGGGCGCGCTCAAGGCCGGCCAGCAGTACAAGGATTATCGCCACGAGGATACCCACCCCGATTACTCCGGCCTCACGTGGGAAGCCTCGGTGCGCTGGCGACCGCGTACCTACAGCCGTTTCGACCTCGTGACCGGGCGCTCGGCGAGCGACCCCACGGGTGGCATCGGCGTGCCCATCACGCGCAACGTGAGCCTGGCGTGGAAGCACGACTGGTCCGCCGCCTGGCACAGCAGCTTCACCGCGCAGCGCCAGCGCACGCATTTCAACGGCGGCGGGCGCAAGGACACCGAGAACGTGCTGCGGGCGGGCGTGATGTACGACCTGCGGCGCTGGCTCGGCGTGGGGCTGGAATACACCTACGCGCGGCGCGCCTCGAACGTCGACGATTTCGACTACGTGCGCCGCATTGCCACCTTCAGGGCCGAAGCGACGTTCTGAGCGGCCGCAGATGTCTCATGAGGCCGGGTGCGCCCGGCCGCTGGAAAGCAGGAGGAATGTGCAATGTGGGTGAGAGTGCTTGGCGGTTGTCTGGTGATGCTCTGGGCCCTGACGGGCTGGGCCCAGAATGCGGCGCTTCAGGCCGGACGCGCGGAAGAGGCGGCCGCCGTGTCGCAGTTCCTGTCGGTCTACCGGCTGGGGGCGGGCGACGTGGTTTCGATACGCGTGTTCGGCGAGGAAGACCTCAGCCGCGAGAAGGTGCGCCTGACCGATTCGGGTTCGATCTTCCTGCCCGGACTGGGAGAACTCGTGGTACGCGGCAAGACCCTGGGCGAGGTCGAGCGCCTGGTCGTGGAAGGGCTCTCCGGGCGCATTCTCGTCAATCCGCGCGTCTCGGTGGCGGTGGATGAATACCGCCCGTTCTTCATCAACGGCATGGTCGAGAAGCCTGGCGGATACCCGTTCCAGCCCGGGCTCACGCTGCGCAAGGCCGCTTCCCTTGCCGGCGGCTTCAAGGAGCGGGCCTCGCTGAGCAAGCTGTTCGTGATCCGCGGCGACGATCCTGGCCAGAGCCAGCACAAGGCCGAGCTGAATACGCCTGTCTATCCCGGTGACATCGTGACCGTGGAAGAGAGCTTTTTCTGATTGCCCGCACGGAAGCCGCCATGAACCAGACCTCTTCTACGCTCCCCAAGCCCGACCAGCCCTTCGTTTCGCTCAGCGGCATGGCGGAGGAAAGCCGGCTCGAGATGCTCGAGTACTGGCGCAGCCTCACCAAGCGCAAGTGGGCCATCCTCGTGGCGGGCCTCGTCGCGGCGCTGCTCGCCGCCGTGGTGGTGTTCTCGCTGACGCCCGTCTATCGCGCCACCGTCACGCTGCTGATCGAGCAGAGCCCGCGCAAGCTGCTCTCCATCGAAGACGTATACGGCGGCGCCACGCAGGAAAAGGAATACTTCCAGACGCAGGTCGAGATCCTGCGGTCGCGCGAGGTCGCCAACCGGGTCGTGCGCGGCCTGCGGCTTTGGGAATATCCCGAGTTCGACCCGCGCCTGCCCGACACCAGCCTGACCGGACGCGCGCGCACCGTGCTGGGGCTGGCGCCCGACAACGTCGACTGGACCGACGAGCGCCTCGCCACCCTCGCCATGGAGCGCTTCGCCAGCCAGCTGCGCATCGAGGCGGTGCGCCAGAGCCAGCTCGTCAAGGTCGGCTTCGAGGCGCACGACGCCCAGCTCTCGTCGCTCGTCGCCAACACCGTGGCCGACGCCTACGTGAGCGCCGACCGCGAAGCGCGCTTCCGCATGACGCAGCAGGCCAACGACTGGCTGCAGGAGCGTACCCAGGTGCTGCGCGACAAGCTCATGACTTCCGAGCGCGCGCTGCAGGCCTACCGTGAGCGCCAGGGCATCGTGAGCCTGTCGGGGTCGGCGCAGACCATGATCGGCCAGCAGATCGGCGAGGTCACGCAGCGGCTCGTCGAAGCCAAGGCGCGCCGCGCGGAAGCCGAGAGCGCGTTCGAGCAGATGCGGGCGGTGCGCGACGGCGACTACGCCTCGGTGCCGGCCGTGGTCCGCAGCGGCGCGGTGGGCGAAGCGAAGCGCGCCGAAACGGTGGCCTCGCTGAAGGTCGCGGAGCTGCAGCAGCGCTATGGCTCCGAGCACCCGCGCATGGTGCAGGCGCAGTCCGAACTCAAGGCCGCGCGCGAGAACCTCCTGCGACAGATGCAGACCGTGGCGGCGAGCCTGTCACGCGAGTACGAATCGGCGCGCGCCACCGAACGCGCGCTCGAGGGCGCCTTGTCGTCGGCGCGCGGCGCCGTGCAGAACGTCAATCGGCAGGAGTTCCAGCTCGGCGTGCTGGAGCGCGACGTGGAGGCCAACCGCCAGCTCTACGACATGTTCATGAACCGCGCCAAGGAGACCACCGAGAGCGGCGACCTCCAGAGCGCCGTGGCGCGGGTCGTGGACCCGGCCGTGATGCCCATCCAGCCCGTCAAGCCGCACAAGACGCAGATCATCGCGATCGCGCTCGTGCTGGGGCTCATCGCGGGCGCGCTGGTCGCCTTGCTGCTGGACCGCCTCGACAACACGGTGAAAGGCATCGAGGACGCCGAGCGGCGCTTCCAGGCCCCCGTGCTCTCGGCGCTGCCGGCGCTGGGGCAGACCGATGGCAAATCCGCCATGACGATGTTCCTGGACCGGCCCGAGTCCCTGCTCGCCGAGGCCATACGCACCGCGCGCACGGGCGTGCTGCTGTCCAACATCGACGCGCCCTGCCGCGTTCTGGTGGTCACTTCCAGCGTGCCGGGCGAGGGCAAGACGGTGGTGGCGACGAACCTCGCGCTCGCTCATGCCCAGACCAAGCGCACCTTGCTCATCGACGCCGACATGCGCCGCCCGCAGGTGGCGCGCCGGCTGTCGCTGCCGCCCACGGTGAAGGGCCTGTCGGCCCTGGTGGCGGGAACCGCCAAGCCGGAGGAGTGCATCCACGGCATCAAGGGCAGCACGCTTGCGGTGATGCCCGCCGGCGAGGTGCCGCCCAACCCCGTCGAACTGCTGCTTTCGCAGCGCTTCCGTGAAACGCTGGAGCAGCTCTCGCGCAAGTACGAGGTCATCATCATCGACACCCCGCCCATCGAGCTCGTGAGCGATGCCCTGGTGGTGGCGCCGCTCGCCACGAGCACGGTGTTCGTGGTGCGCGCGATGGACACCGCTTCGCCGCTCGTGCGCAAGAGCCTGATCCGCCTGCAGCGCGCGGGCGGCCAGCTCATGGGCCTGGTGCTCAATCACCTCGACTTCTCGCGCTCGCAACGCTATTACGGGGAGTACTCGGGCTATGGACAGGGCCCCTATGAAAGCTACGGCTACACCCAGAAGCCCGGCAGCGCCAGCGCCTGAGCGCTACCGCGCGCGGAGGCCCGCGTGATCGACATCCATTGCCATCTGCTGCCGGGCGTCGATGACGGCCCGGCGACCGAGGACGAGTCGCTCGCGCTCGCGCGGGCCTGCGTGGCCGACGGCATCCGCCATGTGGTCGCCACGCCGCACGTGTTCCCCGGCCGCTTCCACAACGACCGGCACAGCATCGCCGCGGCCAGCGAGGCTTTCGCGGCCCGCCTGGCAGAGCACGGCATCCCCTTGGGGCTTTCGTATGGCGGCGAGGTGCGTTTCTCGGTGGAGCTGCTCGACCTCCTGCACGAGGACCGGATTCCCTTTCTGGGCGAGTGCGCGGGGCTGCGCACCATGCTGCTGGAGCTGCCCGACGCGCTGATGCCGGTGGGCGCGCCCAGCCTCGCCCGTCACCTCGTCACGCTGGGCGTGCTGCCGGTGCTGGTGCACCCGGAGCGCAACAAGGCCATCATGGAAAAGCCCGAGCGCGCGGCGCGCCTCGTGGACGCCGGGTGCTGCCTGCAGATCACGGCTGCGTCCATCGTGGGGCAGTTCGGCCCGCGCGTGCTGGCGGCCACGGATTTCCTGCTGCGCGAGGGCTGGGTGAGTGCCGTCGCGAGCGATGCGCACAATCTCAAGGGGCGGCCGCCGCGCATGCGCGAAGCCAGCGCGGCGCTGACCGAGCGCTTTGGCGCGCGGCTGGCGCAGGAGCTTTGCGTGAGCGGGCCCGCGCGCCTGTGCGGGCGCCGGCTCGCGGTGGGTCAGGCCGCGGCGCTCACTCCGAGCGTGCCAGGCTGAAGCACACGGTGTTGCCGCCGCTCTTGCGGGCCTGGTTCATGGCGCGCTCGGCTGAGTTGAACAGCGTCTCGGCGCTCGTGCCGTGCTGCGGGAACAAGGCCACGCCGTAGCTCGCGGTGAGGCCCAGGTGGCGATGCTCGAAGCTGAAATCCTCTTCCAGCGCGGGGCGGATCTTGTCGAGCACGAGGTGGATGTCGGATTCCGCCGCCATCGCGGGCAACAGGATCACGTACTCGTCGCGTCCCACGTGGGCCACGGTGTCGGAGTCGCGCGTGACCTTCTGCAGCCGGCGCGCCACTTCCTGAAGCACGCGGCGCGCGGTGTCCTGACCGAAACCGGAGGTGATGGCGCCGAAGCGGTCGAGATCGACGTAGATCAGCACCAGCGTGGCCTGCGTGCGTCGCGCCATGCGCAGCGCCTGCTGCAGACGGTCGAAGAACAGCGTGCGGTTGGGCAGGCCGGTCAGCGAATCGTGCTGGGCCATGTCCTGCAGGCGCGAGCTGGCTGCCTTGCGCTCGGTGATGTCGCTGAGGGTGCCTATCATGCGCAACGCCGCGCCTTTCGCGTCGCGCTCGGTGACCATGCCGCGCGCGGCGATCCAGCGCCACTGACCATCGTCGCCCTGCATGCGGTGCTCGCTCGCGTACTGGCTGGCGCGGCCTTCGAGGCAGGCCTGCATGGCGGTGCGCTCGGCCGCTTCGTCCTCGGGGTGTACGGGCGCGCTCGCGGCCCTGCCTTCGGCCACCCCCAGGATGGCATCGCAGCGCGGCGAGAAGCGGATTCCGCCGCTGCGGATATGCCAGTCCCAGACGCCGTCGCCCGCCCCCTCGAGCGCGAAGCGCCAGCGTTCCTCGGCCTCCTGGATGGCGTCTTCCAGCTGTTCGAGACGGGCCTTGTCCTGGCGCTGGCGCAACGCCGACGCGCCCAGCAGCAGGAAGCTCAGCGCCGCGACGATGATGCCGGCCAGCAGGATGTGGCGCGCGGGGGCTTCGTCGTCGTCCGTGGCGGCCTGCTCGCGCATGGTCACGTCCAGGCGCCAGGGCTGTTCTCCCAGGCGCAGCGCGTAGGTGCCCGAAATGCGCGCGGCCATCGCCGGTGCCGACTGGGCGGTGGCGAAGAGCAGGTCTTCGGGGGCGTTGGCGCTGTTGGCGTAGAGACGCAGGTCCACGCCTTCCGGAACGTCCATGAGCACGCCGCGCAGCCAGTCCCGCCACGAGAAGCTCATGACGATCCAGCTGTCCAGCCGGGCGCGGCGCTCGACCACGTTGTCGGGGCTCAGGCCGTCGCGGAAGATCGGTGCGGCGATGGCGAAGCCGGGTTCGAGAACGCCGCTGCGTCCGCGCAGCATGATGCGCCCCGCCGCTGCGGGGCGGCCGCTGTCGCGCGCGCTCGTGAGGGCGGGCTGGAGTTCGGGGTCGGCGAGCAGATCCTGCCCCGGGTCGTCGCCGAGCTGGCCGAAGGGGCCGCGCGAGAGGGTGATCGGAGCCATGAGCGGGCGTTGCCCGGCCGGGCGGATGGTGAACTCGGGCAGACCGGCATGGTGCTGCGCGGCGATCAGCGCGGCGGCGTCCTCGGGCAGCACGAGGGGGGCGAGATTCACGCTCACGAGCCCTTCGGGCGGGCTTTCGCGCAGCATGCGCGCAAGGAAGTCGCCCAGTTCGGCGGGGTCGGCGTTGGCGCGGAACGCGTGGATGGCGTCGAGCAGGCGGTGGGTGGCGTTGAGCTGTTGCTGCAGGGCCAGGCCCACCTGACGCGAGGCCGCCTCGGTGCGGCGCGTGGCCTGCTCCGCGCGCAGCGCGTTGATCTCGTACAGCGCGAATGCCGCGAGGGCCAGCACCAGCAGGCTGCAGACGAGTGGCAGGAAAAAGGGGCGAAGCTTGGTCATGGGGGGCGGCTGTCGTCCGTGGAGCGGGGCGGGCGCGTGGGCTCGGGGCGGGCTGGCCGGCGCAAGGCCCGAATTTACCAAATCAGCCCCGTGCTGGCAGCACTGCCCGCCATTGTGAGGCCCCGGCTACACTGGAGATTGTCTCTTTTGACGTCTCAAGGAGCTTTTTCATGTCACTCGGGCTGTTACGGGAAGACCTTCTGCGCCAGCAGGCGCTGATCGCCGGGCAATGGTGCGGCGCCGACGGCGGCGCGCTGGACGACGTCCAGGACCCTGCCACCGGCGAATGCATCGGCCAGGTCCCGCGCATGGGGGCGGCGGAGACGCGGCGTGCCATCGAGGCGGCCGACCGGGCGCGCGGCGAATGGGCCGCCTGTTCCGCCCACGCCCGCGCGAAGGTGCTGCGGCGCTGGTTCGAGCTCGTGCTGGCGCATCGCGACGATCTGGCGCGGATCATGACGCGCGAGCAGGGACGCCCGCTCGCCGAAGCGCTGGGCGAGATCACCTACGGTGCGAGTTTCCTGGAATGGTTCGCGGAAGAGGCCAAGCGCGGCTATGGCGATGTGATTCCCGCGCCGCAGACGGACCGCCGCCTCGTCGTGATCCGTCAGCCGGTCGGCGTGGTGGCGGCCATCACGCCGTGGAATTTCCCCACCGCGATGATCACGCGCAAGGCCGGGCCCGCGCTGGCGGCCGGCTGCACGATGGTGCTCAAGCCCGCCGCGCAGACGCCTTTCTCCGCGCTCGCGCTGGGCCTGCTGGCGCTGGAGGCCGGGGTTCCCCCCGGCGTGTTCAACGTCGTCACGGGGGACGCGGGCGCGATCGGAGAAGCGCTGACGGGCAGCCCGCGCGTCGCGAAGCTGAGCTTCACGGGCTCCACCGCCACCGGCCGCAAGTTGCTCGCGCAGTGCGCGGACTCGGTCAAGAAAGTGTCGCTGGAGCTGGGCGGCAACGCGCCCTTCATCGTGTTCGACGATGCCGATCCGGCGGCGGCCGTCGAAGGGGCGATCGCCTCCAAGTTCCGTAACAACGGACAGACCTGCGTGTGCGCCAATCGCTTTTACGTGCAGGCGGGCATCCACGACGATTTCGTGGCGCGGCTCACACAGGCCGTGCGCGGGCTGCGCGTGGGCAATGGCCTGGAGGCCGGCGTGCAGCTGGGGCCGCTGATCGACGCGCGCGCCGTGGAGAAGGTCGAGGCCCATGTGGCCGACGCGCGCGCGCAGGGCGCCCGCGTCGAGACCGGCGGCGCGCGTCACGCGCTGGGGCATGGCTTCTTCGAGCCGACGGTGCTGACCGGCGCGCACGCGGGCATGCGTCTGGCCCGGGAGGAAACCTTCGGCCCCGTGGCGGCGGTCTTCCGCTTCGAGACCGAGGACGAACTCCTGCGCCTGGCCAACGATACGGAATTCGGCCTCGCGAGCTACCTCTACAGCCGCGACGTGTCGCGCTGCTGGCGCGTCGCCGAGCGGCTGGAGAGCGGCATGGTCGGCATCAACACCGGCCTCATCAGCAACGAAGTGGCCCCTTTCGGCGGCATCAAGCAGTCGGGCATCGGGCGCGAGGGCTCGCGCTACGGCATGGAGGCCTACCTGGAAATGAAGTACCTGTGCTTCGGGCTGTAGCCACGCCCGCGGCGGCCATGCGGTTTCGCTTTGGGGGCGCCCGCGCGCCGGCTAGAATCGGAGCCGGCGCGCGCCTCGCGCCCGCCTCCCGCCCCATTCCTTCACGAAGCTCATGCAGACCCTGACCCTCACGCGCCCCGACGACTGGCATCTTCACCTGCGCGACGGCGCTTCCCTGGCCGTCACCGTGCCCGACGCCGCGCAACGTTTCGGGCGTGCGCTGATCATGCCCAACCTGCGCCCGCCCGTCACGACCGTGGCACAGGCCGAAGCCTATCGCGCGCGCATCCTCGCGGCGGTTCCGCAGGGTTCCGGCTTCGCGCCGCTGATGACGCTCTACCTGACCGACAACACCTCGCCCGACGAGATCACGCGGGCGCGCGAAGCAGGGTTCGTGCAGGCCGTGAAGCTCTACCCCGCGGGCGCGACGACCAACTCCGACGCCGGCGTCACCGCCATCGAAAAAGTGCTCGGGGTGCTCGAGCGCATGGAGGAGACGGGTCTGCCGCTGTGCGTTCACGGCGAGGTGACGCATGCCGAGGTGGATGTCTTCGACCGCGAGGCGGTCTTCATCGACCGCGTGCTGGCTCCGCTCGCGCAGCGCTTCCCCAGACTGCGCACGGTGTTCGAGCACATCACCACGCGCGAGGCCGCGCAGTACGTGAGCCAGGCCGGCGACAACGTGGCGGCCACGATCACCGCGCACCACCTGCTCATGAACCGCAACGCCATCTTCGTCGGCGGCATCCGTCCGCATCATTACTGCCTGCCCGTGCTCAAGCGCGAAGTGCATCGGCAGGCCCTGCTGGGCGCGGCCGTTTCGGACAATCCCCGCTTTTTCCTCGGCACCGATTCCGCGCCGCACGCGAAAAGCGCCAAGGAGGCGGCCTGCGGCTGCGCGGGCTGTTACACCGCGCATGCCGCCATCGAGCTGTACGCCGAAGCCTTCGAGGAAGCCGGCGCGCTCGAGCGCCTCGAAGTCTTCGCGAGCTTCAACGGCCCCGACTGGTACGGGCTGCCGCGCAATGCCGACCGCATCACGCTGCAGCGCATGGCGTGGGATGTGCCGGCCCAGGTCGATTACCTGCCGGGCGACCCGCTCGTGCCGCTGCGCGCCGGTGAGCGCGTGGCCTGGCGCCTGGCCTGAAGGGAGATGCGATGAAACCCACCCCGTGGCCCGTGCTGGCCGCCTTGCCGCTGCTGATGGCGCTGACCGGCTGCGAGAACGACTCCGCCGCGTATGCGATCGAGGGCAACAAGGATCACTCGATCACCCTCACACGCGAGCAGAACGTACCGTTCGGCGACGTGAGCCAGCGTCTCGTGGTGGCCAACATTCCCGCCTGCCAGCGTCGCTTCGGCATCCTCGCCTCCAAGGCCGGGATGGCGGAAATGAAGATCCACGAACTGCCGTCCGGCGACTTCGCGGCAAACCAGGGCCAGACCTGGTACGGCATCACGCTGGATGGCTGCGAAGCCTGGATGATGCCCGCCCCGGAGGCCGCGGAAGCCGCCAAGGGCACCTTGCTGGGCGCCTTCCGCCAGACCGGCGGCAAGCTCGCGTTCAGTCCGGCCGCCAAGTAGTTATACGGACTGTCGCGCGCCGCGCTTTGTGAGATCCTGTCGCCTTTGTCATGAAATGGGTGCCCGACGGCGTCGGGCCGCGCCTGCACAGACCGCCGGGCGCGGTCGGGCCGGCGCGCTGGCGAGCCGGCGCGTCATCCGCCGTGCATGCCTGCTCCCACCGTTGTGATGACCTCCGAGCTTCTCTCCCTTCCGCAGCTCTTCGGCTATGCGACCTTCTCGCTCGGCCTGATCACCTTCTCGCGCAAGAACGATGGCCACTTCAAGAACTGGCTGACGGCGCAGAACCTGCTCTACGCGACGCACTTCTTCCTCATGGGCAATACGGCGGCCATGGCGGGCGCCTTGCTGTCCGCCGCGCGCAACGTCATCTCGATGCGCACGCGCTCGGTATGGGCCATCGCCGCGCTGCTCGCGATCAACCTGGCGCTGGGCGCGGCCCTCGTGCGATCGGCGTGGTCCGCGCTGCCCCTGCTGGCGGCCGCCGTGGCCACGGTGTCGATGTTCCGCTTCAGCGGCCTGCAACTGCGCTACGGCATGCTTGGCGCGACCCTGCTGTGGCTGCTCAATAACATCCACACGGGTTCCATCGGCGGCACGGTGATGGAGAGCATGATCACCGTCGTTTCGTGCATCACGATCCATCGCCTGCGCCAGGATCGCAAGCTGGGGCGCAGCGGGCGCGTGCGCGAACTCAGCTCGTGATGAAGGGCAGGGTGTCGATCTGCCACTTCGCGGGGTCTTCGTGACCCACGATGCGGTCGGCGCCGCCGGCCCCCATGCCGCGTGACAGGTCCAGCTCATAGGGCTGCACGCGGTTGCCCGACTTGGCGTTGAAGAGGATCTTCAGGCGCGGGGTCAGCAGGCTGGCTTCGTTCTGCTCCAGCACCACGCCGAGGCGGCCGGACTCCAGGCGCACCAGCGTGCCGACCGGATAGATTCCCACGCAGCGGATGAAGGCCTGCACGAGCTGGGGATCGAAGTGGTTGGCGCTCCATTCGTGCAGCTTGCGCAGCGCGTCGGTGGCCGGCATGCCCCGGTGGTAGCAGCGGTCGGCAGTGATCGCGTCGTACACATCCACGATGGAGGCCATGCGGACAAGCTGCTGGATCTGCGCGGGCGGCAGGCGGTCGGGATAGCCGGCGCCGTCCAGCCGTTCGTGGTGGTGCAGCGTGATGTCCAGCGGGATGGGGCCGATTTCCGGCGAGCGCAGCAGGATTTCGTAGCCGTCGCGCGGATGGCGCTTGATGAGCTCGAACTCTTCGTCGGTGAGCTTGCCGGGCTTGTTGAGGACTGCGTCGGGCACGAGCGCCTTGCCGGTGTCGTGCAGCAGACCGCCCAGACCCGCCTGGCGGATGGTCTCGGTGTCCAGGCCCAGGGAGCGGCAGAAGGCCACGAGCAGCGCGCACACGCTGACGCAGTGCAGGAAGGTGTAGTCGTCCTTGTTCTTGATCGTGAGCAGCCCCAGCAGGGCGCCGCTGTTGCGCAGGATGGATTCCGTGATGTGCAGCACGACCTGCTCGGCCTGCTCGACTTCCACGGCGCGGCCCAGGCGCGCGTCGGCCATCACGTTGCGCACCAGCGCCTGGGCGCGGCCACGGATCGCGCTGGCGCGCTGGATCTCTTCCTCGCGATGCACCTGCAGCGGGGCCGGGGGCGCTTGCGCCGCGAGCGTCATGATCTCTTGTTCGAGCGTCGCGCGGACTTCCTCTTCGGTCGGCGCGTTGGGGGCGTCGACGCCGCGTTCGGTATCGATATAGACGTCGTGGATGCCCGTCTCCAGGATCTTCTCGATCTGGGCTTCCTTGCTGATGAGAAAGCGGTTCGTGAAGAACGGGTGGGTCAGCCAGTCACAGTCGAGCTCGTGGACGAACATGCCCAGGCGCAGTTCGGTCGAGGGAATTTTCTTGATCATGCTGAGGTCTGGGTGGTGCCGGCAATCGGCCAGAACATCTTATGCCAGTGAAGAATCGCAGGGGCATTTTTTACCCGCGGATGTCAACTTCCTGTCACTTGCGTGCCGATGAGGCCCGGTTGACGGCTGTCTGAGCGTGCGCATGCGTATAATCCGCCACGGGAAGTTCGCCAGGCAGTCGCTGTGCGCATGCGCATGGAGGAAAGTCCGGGCCCCGCAGGGCAGGATGCCGGCTAACGGCCGGGCGCCGTGAGGCGACGGAAAGTGGAACAGAAAATACACCGCCGATGGCGGCATGCGCGAGACGCCGCGAGGCGCGCCGCGCTTCTTGCGCCTGGCGCAAGACCGATCAGGCAAGGTTGAAATGGTGCGCCGGGCGGGCGTGAGTCCGCTGGCGGGCAGGGCGCAAGCCTTGCCGGGTAAGAGCCCACCGCGGACGTGGTAACACGGACGGCACGCTAAACCCCATCCGGGGCAAGGCCAAATAGGGGGGCGTCGATGTGGCCCGCAGAGCCCCCGGGTAGGCTGCTGGAGCGTCACGGTAACGTGGCGCCAAGAGGAATGACTGCCCCGTCGGCGCGAGCCGGCGCGACAGAACCCGGCTTATCGGCGAACTTCCCCCTTTCTTCTTTCACGCCCGTCTTCCGCGTCGCGCATTGAGGCGTCGCGCGCGCCGTGGCGTCGCCACGTCCCTTGCGCGCATGCCTGCGCGCGGGCTTTTCATGGATGCCGGCAGGGCCCCGCCCCTGCGCCGCGTCACGACGCGGGCATATCCCTTCAAAAATCATGGGTTTCCCTGAGCCCGCGCTGCGCGCCGCGCGTGGCGCCACGGGCGCGCGTCTGCGTTCCTCCGCACGGCGGTTGAGCGCTTGACCGCGTTTTTCTTTGCCACTAAAGTGGGTCAAAGTGGGGCGAAAGGGGTTGAAGTGGGGAATCCGGGTGCCGGACCCGTCTCCCGAACCGAACCCGCCCACTTCCAAGTCGGGGGAATCCATGCCTTTTCAGGGCGCTTCTGTGCTCAGTCTCGATGCGAAGGGTCGCGTGACGATCCCGGCGCGGCATCGTGACGCCCTGATGACGCTGTGCGGCGGCAACCTCGTACTGACCACGCACCCCCACGGCTGCCTGATGGTTTATCCGCTGCCGGCCTGGGAGCCGGTGCGCGACGCGCTGCTCGCCATTCCCGGCATCGACCGCGGGTCGCAGGATCTCAAGCGCCTGCTCGTCGGCAATGCCCTCGACGAACCCATGGATGCAAGTGGGCGCGTCAGCGTGAGCGCGAGCCTGCGCAAGTGGGCGAAGCTCGACAAGCAGGTGCGCCTCATGGGGCTGGGCAAGTATTTCGAGCTCTGGTCCGAGGACATCTGGGAACAGCGGCAGACGGAAGCGGCCGAGCGCTTCCAGAGCGGCGAACTGCCGCCCGGCTTCGAGAGCATCGCGCTGTGAGCGCCGCGCTCTCCCACGTCACCGTTCTGCTGGCCGAGGCCGTGGAAGCGCTCGCCATCCGCCCCGACGGCGTGTATGTCGATGCCACCTTCGGGCGGGGCGGCCACAGCCGTCGCATCCTCGCCGCGCTGGGCCCGGCCGGCCGTCTCATCGCTTTCGACCGTGATCCGCGCGCCATCGAGGCGGGGCGGGCACTGCAAGACCCGCGCCTGACGCTCGTGCACGAACCCTTTTCAGCCTTTGCGCAGGCGCTCGACGCGCTGGGCGTGACGGCGGTGGACGGCGTGCTGATGGATCTGGGCGTGTCCTCGCCGCAGCTCGACGACGCCAGTCGCGGCATGAGTTTCCGGTTTGATGCGCCGCTGGACATGCGCATGGACCCGACGCGGGGAGAAACCGCGGCGGAATGGCTGGCCCACGCAAGCGTGGCCGAAATCACGACTGTATTGAGGGATTACGGTGAAGAACGGTTTGCTCATGCGATTGCAAAGGCGCTTGATGCTGCTCGGCAGGGGCGCGCTCTTACAACCACAGGACAGCTTGCCGAGATCGTGGCGGCGACCGTCCGCACACGCGAGCCGGGGCAGCACCCAGCGACGCGGACCTTCCAGGCTGTACGGATTCGCATCAACCGGGAGCTTGAGGAGCTGTCGCTGACGCTGCCCCAGGCCGTCGCCCGGCTGCGGCCCGGCGGGCGCCTGTCGGTGATCGCCTTCCATTCGCTGGAAGACCGCATCGTCAAGCGTTTCATGCGCGACCATTCGCGCCCGCCCGCGCTGCCGCGCGGCCTGCCGGTGCGCGAGGCCGAGCGCCCCCGCCCGGCGCTCGCGCTCGCGGGCGACGCGATCCGCCCCTCGGCGCAGGAAGTGGCCGCCAACCCGCGCGCGCGCAGCGCGATCCTGCGCGTGGCCGAGCGCACCGAAGCGCCTTTTGCCGGCGAGGTGCCCGAGTGATCCGCGTGATGGTGGTCCTTTCGCTGCTGACCGTGGTTTGCGCGCTGGGCGTGGTGGCAAGCCAGCATCAGTCACGCAAGCTCGTCACGGCCATCGAGCGCGAGCAGGTCCACACCCGCAACCTGAATATCGAATGGAACCAGCTCGACATCGAGCAGCAGTCGGTTGCCGCGCTGCCGACCGTCGAGCGTTTCGCCCGCACCACGCTGCGCATGGCGGCGCCGGGCAAGACCGAACAGATGACCCTGAATCCCGGCAAGGGAGGGTGACATGAAGCACGCCTACACTTTCAACCACAATCCGCTGCTCTCCGAGCGCCTGCCCGAGTGGCGGGCGCGTTTCGTTCTGGCCGGGCTGCTCGTGGGGTCGCTGATCCTCGTCGGCCGCGCCATGTACCTGCAGGGGGTGAACAAGGACTTCCTGCAGCGCAAGGGCGAATCCCGCTACGCGCGCGTGCTCGATCTGCCCGCGAACCGCGGCAAGGTCAGCGACCGCAACGGCGAGACGCTGGCCACCAGCACGCCCGTGAAATCCATCGCGCTGCTGCCCGACATGGTGCAGTTCGGCGCGCCCGAGATCGCGCGCCTCGCGCGCGTGCTCGAGATCGATGCCACCGAGATCAACCGCAAGCTCGCGAGCGGCAAGGATTACGTCTTCCTCGCGCGCTCGGTGCCGCCCGACGTGGCCGAGCGCGTGGCCGCGCTCAAGCTGCAGGGCATCCAGATCCAGGATGAATACCGCCGCTACTACCCGGCCGGCGAGATGGCCGCCCACCTGGTGGGCTTCACCAATGTCGACGACCGTGGCCAGGAAGGCATGGAGCTCGCGTTCGACCGCAGCCTCACCGGCAAGTCCGGCGCGCGCCGCGTCATCAAGGACCGTCGTGGCGCCATCGTCGAGGACGTCGAATACATCCGCCAGCCGCTCGACGGGCAGAACCTGCGCCTGTCCATCGACAGCAAGCTGCAGTTCATCGCCTACAGCGCGCTGCGCGACGCGGTGGTCTCCAACAAGGCCAAGGCGGGCTCGGTCGTGGTGCTCGACGCGCGCACCGGCGAGGTGCTGGCCCTGGCCAACAACCCCGTCTACAACCCCAACAACCGCGTGAATCTGTCGGGCGAGCAACTGCGCAACCGGGTCATGACCGACAGCTTCGAGCCGGGCTCCATCATGAAGCCCTTCGTCGCCGCGATGGGGCTGGAATCCGGCCGTTACAGCCCGGAGACGCAGATCAACCTCGGCAACGGACGCATGCTGATCGACGGCGCCAACATCGGCGACGCGCACGGTGGCGGCGGCCTCATGTCGGTGGCGCAGATCATCCAGAAATCGTCCAACGTGGGCGTGGCCAAGATCGCGCTGAACTTCTCGCCCCAGCACATGTGGGATCTCTACGACGACCTCGGCTTCGGCCGGCCGCTCAAGCTCGGCTTCCCGGGCGAGGTCGGCGGCCGCTTGCGGCCCTGGAAGAACTGGCGCCCCGTGGAGCAGGCCACGATGGCCTACGGGCACGGTGTTTCGGTCACGCTCATGCAGATGGCGCACGCCTACACGGTGTTCACGCACAACGGTCAGTTGCTGCCGCTGTCCCTCACGCGGCGCGACGATGCGCGCATCGAAGGCCAGCAGATCTTCAAGCCCGAGGTCGCGCGGCAGGTCCTGCACATGATGGAAGCGGTCGTGCAGCCCGGCGGCACGGCCACCCAGGCCGCCGTGCCGGGCTATCGCGCGGCCGGCAAGACGGGCACCGCCTACAAGCTCGAGAACGGCCGTTACGTGAATCGCTACCGCTCCTCCTTCGTGGGCATCGTGCCGGTTTCCGATCCGCGCCTGATCATTGCCGTGTCGATCGACGAGCCCGGCGCCGGGCGCCACTACGGCGGCAGCGTCGCCGGCCCCGCCTTCTCGCAGATCGCCGCGGGCTCGCTGCGCGCGCTGGGCGTGCGCCCCGATGCGCCGCTCGCGCCGCAGCAGATTGCCCAGGCCGGCGCGCCGAAGGGGCCGATGTGACCACGCCCATCGCCGAAACCATCGTCGCGCTGCTGCGGGCAGCCGGAGGCGAACTGCGGCGCGTGAGCGCGGATTCCCGCAAGGTCCGGCCCGGCGATGTGTTCCTGGCCTATCCCGGCCATGCCAGCGACGGGCGTCGCCACATCGCCGACGCGGTGGCGCGCGGCGCGGCCGCCGTCCTCTGGGAACGCAGCGGTTTCGACTGGGACCCGGCCATCGCGCTGCCCAACCTGCCGGTGGATAACCTGCGCTGGCTGGCCAGCGACATCGCCGACGAAGTCTTCGGCCGCCCCTCGGCCGATCTCTGGATGGTGGGCATCACCGGCACCAACGGCAAGACCTCCGTTTCGCAATGGGTGGCGCGTGCGCTGAATGCGCTCGAACGCCGCTGCGCGGTCATCGGCACGCTGGGCTCGGGTTTTCCGGGGCAGCTCGAACACACCGGCAACACCACCCCCGACGCGATCGTGCTGCAGGAGGATCTGGCGCGCTTTCGCGAGGCCGGCGCCGAGGCCGTGGCGATCGAGGTGTCTTCGATCGGGCTCGACCAGGGCCGCGTGAGCGGCTGCCGCATGGACGTGGCGGTCTTCACCAACCTCACGCGCGATCACCTGGATTACCACAAGAGCATGGAGGCCTACGCCGAAGCGAAGGCCAGGCTCTTCGAGATGAGCGGCCTGAAGACCGCCGTGCTCAATTTCGACGACCTCATGGGCGTCATGCTGGCGCGGCGCCTGTCGGCCGCCGGCCAGGTCGAGGTGATCGGCTACAGTCTCGTGCCCGACAACGCCACGGCCGCGCCGGCCGCGCGCGTCGTGGTGGCGGAGCAGCTCTCCACCACCGAGGCCGGCATGCGCTTCGTGGTCCGCCTGGGCGACGCGCGTGCCGACATCACGGTGGGTCTGGTCGGGCAGTTCAACGTTTCCAACCTGCTCGCGGTGGTCGGCGTGCTCGTCGCCTCCGGCCACGGTTTCGAGGAAGCCGTGGCGGTGAGCCGCGCCCTCACGCCGCCGCAAGGGCGCATGCAGATCCAGGGCGGCTTCGGCGAGCCGCTGGTCGTCGTCGATTACGCCCACACGCCGGACGCGCTCGAGCAGGCCCTGCGCGCGCTCGGCCACACCCGCGATTCCCGTCAGGGGCGCCTCGTCTGCGTCTTCGGATGCGGCGGCGACCGCGACCCCGGCAAGCGTCCGCTCATGGGCGACGTGGCCACCCGCCTCGCCAACGAGGTCGTGATCACGAGCGACAATCCGCGCAGCGAAGACCCCGAAGCCATCATCGCCGGCATAGCCGAGGGGGCGCCGCACGCGCGCCGCGTGAGCGACCGCGCCGAGGCGATCCGCCGCGCGGTGGCCGAGGCGGGTGACAACGACGTGATCCTGATTGCCGGCAAGGGGCATGAGGACTACCAGGAAATCCAGGGTCGCAAGCACCATTTCAGCGACGGCGAGCAGGCGGCGGCGGCCCTGGCCGCGCGCCGCACGGGAAAGGACGCGAGCGCATGATGATGGATCTGGCCGCGCTGGCGAGCGCCGTCGGCGGCGAGCATTCCGGCGCCGCGGCTGTTTTCGACGCGGTGAGCACCGATTCGCGCGAAGACCTCCGTGGCAAGCTTTTCATCGCCCTGCGCGGCGAACGCTTCGATGCCCACGATTTCCTGGCCGACGCGTTCGCCCGGGGCGCCGTGGCGGCGCTCATCGACACGCGTGCGCCGCGCACGCTTCCCGCCGGCCTGCCCGTGGTGCGCGTGGCCGATACCCGTCTGGCGCTGGGCGCGCTGGCCGCGCACTGGCGCGCTCGCTTCGACATTCCCCTGATCGGTGTGACCGGCAGCAACGGCAAGACCACCGTCAAGGAAATGTGCGCCGCGATCCTGCGTGAATGGCTGGGCGCGGATGCCGTGCTTGCCACCCAGGGCAACCTCAACAATGACATCGGCGTGCCGCTGATGCTGCTGCGCCTGCGCGCGCACCATCGCGCGGCGGTCATCGAGATGGGCATGAACCACCCCGGCGAGATCGCCTATCTGGCCGGTCTGGCGCGGCCGGGGACCGCCATCGTCACCAACGCCCAGCGTGCCCATCTCGAAGGCATGGGCGGGCTGCAAGCCGTGGCGGCCGAAAAGGGCGCGCTGTTCGCGGCACTGCCGGAACAGGGCTTCGCCATCATCAACGCGGACGACGCCCATGCCGGCTTCTGGCGCGCGCACCTGCCGGGCTGTCGCAGCCTGAGCTTCGGCCTGGCGGCGGGTGCGGATGTAGCGGGCCGGCCCACGCGCAGCGCGCTGGGGAGCCAGGTGCGCGTGCGCACGCCCTCGGGCGAGGCCCTGCTGGATCTGCCCGTGCCCGGCGAACACAACGCACGCAACGCGCTGGGCGCCATCGCGGCCTGTCTGGCGGTGGGCGCGCCGCTCGATGTGGCGGTGCGCGCGCTGGCGCACTTCGCGGGGGCCAAGGGGCGCCTGCAGCGACGCGAGACGGCCGTCGGCGCCACCTTGCTCGACGACAGCTACAACGCCAACCCGGATTCCGTGCGCGCCGCCATCGACGTGCTCGCCGCCACGCCCGGGCGCAAGCTCCTGGTACTCGGGGACATGGGTGAAATCGGCGACATGAGCGCCCAGTTTCACGACGAAATCGGGGGATATGCACGCAGCGCGGGCATAGATCGTCTCTTCGCACTCGGAGAACACAGTAAACTCGCGGCGCGCAATTTCGGCGAAGGCGGCGAGCATTTCGAGTCTGTCCAGGCTCTGGCGGATGCCGTCCGGCCGTTGCTGGCCCCGGGAGCGATGGTGCTCGTGAAGGGCTCGCGCTTCATGCGCATGGAACGTGTGGTCGAGGCCTTGTGCCCGCCGCAGGACAAGGACTGACGACAGATGCTACTCGAACTCTTCCTCTGGCTCGGACAGGACGTCCGCGCCTTCAACGTATTCGGCTACATCACGCTGCGCACGATGCTCGCGGCGCTGACCGCGCTGGTGATCTCCTTCATCTTCGGGCCGCCGCTGATCCGCTGGCTGGCCGCCAGGAAGATCGGCCAGGCGGTGCGCGACGATGGCCCCAAGTCGCACCTCACCAAGGCCGGCACGCCCACCATGGGCGGCGCGCTGATCCTGATCGCGATCGGCGTCACCACGCTGCTGTGGGGGGATCTCTCCAATGCCTACCTCTGGATCGTGCTGCTCGTGACGCTGGGGTTCGGCGCCGTGGGCTGGGTGGACGACTGGCGCAAGGTCGTGCACCGCGACCCCCGCGGCCTGCCCAGCCGCTGGAAGTATCTCTGGACCTCCGTGATCGCGCTGGCCGCCGCCGCGGCCCTCGCGTTCCTCGCCGACACGCCGGCGCACACCGAGTTCATCGTGCCGTTCTTCAAGTCGGTGGCCTATCCGCTGGGCATCTTCGGCTTCATCGCGCTGACCTACTTCACGATCAACGGCACGAGCCATGCGGTGAATCTCACCGACGGCCTCGACGGGCTCGCGATCATGCCGACCGTGATGGTGGCCGCGGCCCTCGCGATCTTCGCCTACGTGGCGGGCCACGCCGGCTTCTCGAAATATCTCGGGGTGCCCTACATCCCCGGCGCGGGCGAACTCGCGGTGTTCTGCGGCGCGATGGCCGGGGCCGGCCTCGGCTTCCTCTGGTTCAACGCCTATCCGGCCGAGGTCTTCATGGGCGACGTGGGCGCGCTGGCCCTGGGGGCCGCGCTCGGCACGGTGGCGGTGATCGTGCGCCAAGAGATCGTGCTCTTCATCATGGGCGGGCTTTTCGTGGCCGAGACGCTCTCCGTGATGCTGCAGGTGACCTATTTCAAGTGGTCGGGCGGCAAGCGCATCTTCCGCATGGCGCCGCTGCACCACCACTATGAACTGGGCGGCTGGAAGGAGACGCAGGTCGTGGTGCGTTTCTGGATCATCACGCTGATGCTGGTGCTTTTCGGTCTGTCCACGCTGAAACTGCGCTGAGGGTCGCGCCATGCATTACCTCGTACTCGGCCTCGGAGAATCCGGACTGGCCATGGCGCGCTGGCTGACACGGCGCGGCGAACGCGTGCGGGTGGCCGATTCGCGCGCCCATCCGCCGGGCATCGAGACCCTGCGCGCGCAATGCCCGCAGGCGGAGATCGTCTGCGGCGAGTTCGACGCGCGCCTGCTCGAAGGCGTGGAGCGCGTGGCGCTGAGCCCGGGGCTGTCCATCCACGATCCCTTCGTGCGGCTCGTCCAGGTGCGCGGCATCGCGCTGACCGGCGAGATCGAACTCTTCGTGGAAGCCCTCGAGGCGCTCGGCGCCCGCGGCCGCTGCCGTCTGCTCGCGATCACCGGCACCAACGGCAAGACCACCACCACCACGCTCGCGGGCGAACTGGTGCGCGCGGCGGGGCAGGATGCGGCGGTGGCCGGCAACATCTCGCCGGCCGCGCTCGACGAACTCATGCGGCGGCTCGACGCGGACTGCCTGCCGGACACCTGGGTGCTGGAGCTTTCCAGCTTCCAGCTCGAAACCACGCGCGCGCTGGGTGCCGACGCGGCGGCCATTCTCAACGTGACCGACGACCATCTCGACCGCCACGGCGATCTCGAACGCTATGCCGCGGCCAAGTCGGTGATCTTCGCGGGGCAGGGCGCGCAGGTGCTCAACCGTGACGATCCGCTCGCGCATGCGATGCGCCGCGAGGGGCGCCGCGTGCTGAGTTTCGGCCTGGGCGCGCCAGCGCACGAGGACGCGTTCGGCGTCGTCGCGCACGCGGGCGAGCGCTGGCTGGCGCGCGGCGCGCGACGCCTGATGCGCGTGGCCGACGTTCCGCTGGCGGGCTCCCATAATCTGGCCAACGTGCTGGCCGCGCTGGCGCTGTGC
Organism: Candidatus Dactylopiibacterium sp.; assembly: GCA_031119555.1. Taxonomy (GTDB): domain Bacteria; phylum Pseudomonadota; class Gammaproteobacteria; order Burkholderiales; family Rhodocyclaceae; genus Uliginosibacterium. The sequence goes on along the minus strand of JAVHXQ010000009.1, from coordinate 40,431 downwards.
GCCGCCATCGACCTGCCCGAAGCGCCGCTGCTCGAGGCGGTGCGTCGCTTCCGCGGCCTGGCGCACCGCGTCGAGAAGGTGGCCGAGCGTGCCGACGGCGTGACTTTCTACGACGATTCCAAGGGCACCAACGTGGGCGCCACGCTCGCCGCGCTGCGCGGGCTGGGCCGGCGCGTGGTGCTGATCGCGGGCGGCGACGGCAAGGGGCAGGATTTCTCGCCGCTGACCGAGGCCTTGCGTGACCACGCGCGCGCCCTCGTGCTGATCGGCCGCGATGCCGCGCTGATCGAGGCGGCCACGCGCGGCAGCGGCGTGCCCTGCGTGTACGCGCCCGACATGGACGCCGCCGTCGCGCAAGCCGACCGCCTCGCCCAGCCGGGCGACGCCGTGCTCCTCTCGCCGGCCTGCGCCAGCTTCGACATGTTCCGTGGCTACGCGCATCGCGCCGAGGTGTTCATCACGGCCGTGCGCCGTCTGCCGGGAGCCGCGCCGTGCTGAAATCGCGCCGCGACCTGCTCGAGCGCGTGCGCGCCAACTTCCGCACCGAGCCCACGCGCCTGGCGGGCAGCGTGCGCCCGGCGGGCGAACTCGACCCGCTGCTGTTCTGGTCTTCGGCGCTGCTGCTGCTGTTCGGCCTCGTGATGGTGTATTCGTCCTCCATCGCGTTCGCCGAGGGCAGCCGCCTCTCCGGCAACCAGTCGACCTTCTTCCTGATGCGCCACGGAATCTTCCTGGGGCTGGGCGCCTTCGCCGGCGCCGTGGCCTTCCAGGTGCCGGTGCGCCTGCTGCAGAAGTATTCGCCGTGGATCGCGGCGGTGGGCATCCTGGCGCTGATCCTGGTGCTGATTCCGCATGTGGGGCGCGAGGTCAACGGCGCGCGGCGCTGGATTCCGCTGGGGCCGGTCAATGTCCAGCCCTCGGAGTTCATGAAGCTCGCCATGGCGCTCTACGCGGCCGACTACACCTCGCGCAAGCTGCCGGTCATGAAGAGTTTCTGGAAAGCCTTCCTGCCCATGGCCGGCACCGTCGCGCTGGTGGGCTTCCTGCTGCTGCGCGAGCCCGATTTCGGCGCGCTGATGGTGATCTCCTGCATCGCCTTCGGCATCCTCTTCCTGGGCGGCCTCAACATCCGCTCCTTCATCGTGATCGCGCTCGCCGCGGTGATGATCGTGTCCGTCCTCGTGCTGACGTCGCCCTACAGGCGCGAGCGTCTGTTCGGGTTCTCCGATCCGTGGAAGGACGCGCTGGGCAGCGGCTACCAGCTCTCGCACGCCCTGATCGCCTTCGGTCGTGGCGAATGGTTCGGCGTGGGCCTGGGTGCGAGCATCGAGAAGCTGTTCTACCTGCCCGAAGCGCACACCGACTTCCTGCTCGCGGTGATCGCCGAGGAGCTCGGCTTCACGGGCGTGCTGGTGGTCATCGTGCTGTTCGCCATCGTCGTGCAGCGCGCCTTCGCGATCGCGCGGCGCGCGCATCAGCTCGACCGCCATTTCGCCGGGCTGGTGGCCCAGGGCGTGGGGATCTGGATCGGCGCGCAGTCGCTGATCAACATGGGGGTCAACATGGGCGTGCTGCCGACCAAGGGACTCACGCTGCCGCTCATGAGCTTCGGCGGCTCGGGGATTCTCGCCAACTGCCTGGCGCTGGCCGTGGTGCTGCGCATCGACTGGGAGAACCGCCAGCTGCCGCGTGCCGCGCACAGCGGCGCGGATCGTGCCGCCCCCTTGCGCGCGGCGCGCCCCGGCGGCGGCGAGGGCGCCCCATGACGCGCGCACGCAAGCTGCTCGTGATGGCCGGCGGCACGGGCGGCCACATCTACCCCGGCGTGGCCGTGGCCGAGGCGCTGCGCGCGCGCGGCTGGCAGATCGCATGGATGGGCAACGCCGACCGCATGGAAGGCCGCATCGTGCCCGGCTATGGCTACGAACCGGCCTGGATTCGCTTCGGCGCCCTGCGCGGCAAGGGGCTGCTGCCCAAGCTGCTGCTGCCGCTGAATCTGCTGCGCGGGTTCTGGCAGGCCTGGCGGGCAATCGGCCGGGTCCGGCCCGACGTGGTCATCGGTATGGGCGGCTACGTGAGCTTTCCGGGCGGGATGATGGCCTCGCTGCGGGGATGTCCGCTGGTCGTGCATGAACAGAATTCGGTCGCGGGGCTCGCCAACCGCGTGCTCGCGGGCGTCGCCGACCGCGTCGTGAGCGGGTTTCCGGACGTGCTGCGCGCGGCGCGCTGGCTGGGGAACCCGGTGCGTGCCGACATCGCGGCGCTGGCGCCGCCGGCGCAACGCTTCGCGGGACGCACGGGGCCGCTGCGCATCCTCGTGGTCGGCGGCTCGCTGGGGGCGCAGGCCCTCAACGGCGTCGTGCCCCGGGCCCTGGCGCTGCTGCCGGCGGCGTTGCGTCCGCAGGTGACGCATCAGTCCGGCACCGCCCAGATCGATGCGTTGCGTGCGGCCTACGCGGCGGCGGGCGTGGAGGGCGAGCTGCTGCCTTTCATCGACGACATGGCGCAGCGTTACGCGCAGGCCGATCTGGTGATCTGCCGCGCGGGGGCGCTGACCGTCGCCGAGCTGGCGGCGGCGGGCGTGGGCAGCGTGCTGGTGCCTTTCCCGAGCGCGGTGGACGACCATCAGACCGGCAATGCGCGCTTCCTGTCCGAGCGTGGGGCGGCGGTGCTGATGCCGCAGCGCACCCTGAGCGCCGAGGCACTGGCCGCCTGGCTTGCCGACGCCTCGCGCGAGAAGCTGCTGGGCATGGCCGAAGCCGCGCGCGCGCTTGCCCGCGCCGACGCCGCCGAGGCCGTGGCCGATCTGTGCGAGGCCCTGTGTCGTACATGAAGCCCGCCGGCGCGCCGTTCGCGGCCGTTGCGTCGCACGCGCCGCAGGGCGTGTCTTGCGGCGCTTTTTTTGCGACACTCGCGGGATTGCGTCGCGCATGCGCGCGGACGTCTTTCTTCGCCACCGGAACAGGTTTTCAGATGAGCAGTCTCAGGACCGCCCGCAAGGAGCTGCGGGCATGAAGCACAAGATCAAGCGGATTCATTTCGTCGGCATCGGTGGGGCCGGCATGAGCGGCATCGCCGAGGTGCTCGCCAACCTGGGTTACCAGGTCAGTGGTTCGGATCTGGCCGCGAGCGCGACCACGCGCCGGCTGGAGTCCTGCGGTGTTCAGGTGTCGATCGGCCACGCCGCCGCCAACGTGGCCGACGCCGACGCCATCGTGGTGTCGACGGCCGTGCGCGCCGACAACCCCGAGGTGCTGTGTGCGCGCCAGCGCCAGATTCCGGTCGTGCCGCGCGCGCAGATGCTCGCCGAGCTGATGCGCATCAAGCAGGGGGTGGCGATTGCCGGCACCCATGGCAAGACCACCACCACCAGTCTCGTGGCGAGCGTGCTCGCCGAGGCCGGGCTGGACCCGACCTTCGTGATCGGCGGCCGCCTGAACGCCGTGAGCGCCAATGCGCGCCTGGGCACCGGCGACGTGCTCGTGGCCGAGGCCGACGAGTCCGACAAGTCCTTCCTCTTCCTGAGCCCCGTGATCTCCGTCGTGACCAACATCGACGCCGATCACATGGATACCTACGGCCACGATTTCGCCCAGTTGCGCCAGGCCTTCGTCGATTTCCTGCACCGGCTGCCGTTCTACGGCGTGGCGGTGCTTTGCGCCGACGACCCGCACGTGCGCGAGATCATGCCCTTCGTGTCCAAGCAAATCGTGCGCTACGGCCTCGCGGACGACGCCCAGGTGCGCGCCGAGAACGTGCGCGCGGTGGGCGGCCAGATGCATTTCGACTGCATCCGGCAGAACGGCGAGCACAGCGTGATGCCCATCGTGCTGAACCTGCCGGGGCGTCACAACGTGCTCAACGCGCTGGCCGCGATTGCCGTCGCGACCGAGCTGGGGGCCTCCGACGAGGCGATCCGCAAGGGGCTCGCCGAGTTTCGCGGGGTGGGGCGCCGCTTCGAGCGTTACGGTGAGGTGGCGCTGCCCTCGGGCGGGCAGTGCACGGTGATCGATGATTACGGCCACCATCCCGTCGAGATGGCCGCCACCATCGCCGCGGCACGCGGTGCGTTTCCCGAGCGCCGCTTGCTGCTGGCCTTCCAGCCGCACCGCTACACGCGCACGCGCGACTGTTTCGAGGATTTCGTCAAGGTGCTGGGCACGGCGGACGCGCTCGTGCTGGCCGAGGTGTATGCCGCGGGCGAGGCGCCCATCGTGGCCGCCGACGGTCGTGCGCTGGCACGCGCGTTGCGCGTGGCCGGCCAGGTGGAGCCCGTTTTCGTGGAAAACATCGCCGACCTGCCTGCGCGCCTGCTTGAAGTCGCGCGCGACGGCGATGTCGTGATGACCATGGGTGCCGGTTCCATCGGCGCCGTTCCGGCCCGCCTGGTGGCGGCCGAATGATGAGCGGGAGCGCACAAGTGAGCAAGGCGGTGAGGGATTTCGGCAGGGTGGCGGTGCTCATGGGAGGGCCGTCGGGCGAGCGGGAGATTTCGCTGCTCTCGGGCAACGCCGTGCTGCGCGCATTGCGCGAGGCCGGCGTGGACGCGCATCCGTTCGACCCGGCCGAACGCCCCGTGTGGGCGTTGCAGGACGAAGGCTTCGCGCGCGCGTTCATCGCGCTGCACGGCCGTTTCGGCGAGGACGGCACCGTGCAGGGCGCCCTCCAGGCGATGAAGATCCCCTACACCGGCAGCGGCGTGATGGCCTCGGCCATCGCGATGGACAAATGGCGCACCAAGCTCGTCTGGCTCGCCGCCGGCGTGCCCACGCCCGCCTACCACATGCTGACGCCGGAGACCGACTTCAAGGCGGTGATCGCCGGGCTGGGCCTGCCGCTGTTCATCAAGCCGGCGCGCGAGGGGTCTTCGCTGGGCGTCACGCGCGTGAATTCGGCCGAGGCGTTCGAGGCGGCCTTCGAGGCGGCCTACCGCCTCGACCCGCTCGTGATCGCCGAGCAGTTCGTGAGCGGGCGCGAGATGACGGCCGCCGTGCTGGGGGACACGCCCCTGCCGCTGGTCCGCATCGAGCCCCTGCGTGGCGAATACGACTATCAGAACAAGTACTTCACCGACGACGTGCGTTACCACTGCCCGGCGGGCATCCCGGCGGACGTGGAGGCCGCGATCCGGCGTGATGCGCTGCGGGCCTTCCGCGTGCTGGGCTGCCGTGGCTGGGCGCGCGCCGACGTGATCCTGCGCGAGGACGGCACCTACAGCTTCCTGGAAATGAATACCTCGCCCGGCATGACCGGCCATTCGCTGGTGCCGATGGCCGCCCGCGTGGCCGGGCTGGAGTTCGGCGCCCTGTGCCTGGACATCCTCGCGCAGGCCGCGCTGGACTGAGCATGAGCGCCCAGCAACCCGCCTTCGGCAAGACCGTCAGCGCGCCTTCCCGGCGTGCGGCGGAGGCCGCGCGCGCGGGTTCGGGCTTCTGGCACCGGCCGGGCTGGATGAATCTGCTGGCCGACGTGCTGATGGTGGGCGCGCTGCTCGCGCTGATCGTGGCCGGCGTGCGCTTCGCGGCCGGCTTGCCGCTGTTCGGGCTGCAGCAGGTGGTGGTGTCGCCCGTCTCGCACGTCACGCGCGCGCAGATCGAGTACGTGGCGGGGTCGGCACTGAACGGCAACTTCTTCACGGTCGATCTCGATGGCGCGCGGCGCGCGTTCGAGAACCTGCCATGGGTGCGCAATGCGCAGTTGCGGCGGGTGTGGCCGGGGACCATCGAGGTGGCGCTCGAAGAGCACGTCGCGGCGGCCTACTGGCGCAGCCCCGACGCGGGCGACACGCGGCTCGTGAATACCTTCGGCGAACTCTTCGACGCCGCGTCGAATGCCGACATGCCGGTTTTTTCGGGCGACCCCGAGGCCAGCGCGCAGATGCTCGGAAGGCTGCCGCAATTCAACGCCATGCTCGCACCCATGGGGCGGCACGTAACGGCGCTCACCCTGTCGGGGCGGCAGGCGTGGCAGCTGCGGCTGGATGACGGCACCACCGTCGAGCTGGGCAAGGATCAGCAGAAATCGCCGCTCGATGAGCGGCTCAAGCGTTTTGTGAACTCATGGCCGCAACTCTCGGCTTCGCTTCCGCGCCCCCTCGTGGCCGCGGACCTGCGATATCAGACCGGGTTTGCGATCCGAATGGCGGGCAGCGAACAGCAAAAAGGCAAGAAATGAGCAAGGACAACAAGGATCTCATCGTCGGACTGGATCTGGGGACCTCCAAGGTGACCGCCATGGTCGCCGAGCTGCGCCCGGACGGCCGTCTGGAAGTGATCGGCGTGGCCACGCAACCGTGTTCCGGACTCAAGAAGGGCGTGGTGGTCAACATCGAGGCCACGGTGGATGCGATCTCGCGCGTGGTGCAGGAAGTGGAGGTCATGGCCGACTGCAAGATCCGCGACGTCTATACCGGCATCGCGGGCAGCCACATCCGCAGCTTCAACTCCAACGGCATGGTCGCGATCAAGGACAAGGAAGTCACGCCGCTCGACGTGGAGCGCGTGATCGACGTGGCCCGCGCGATGCCGATTCCGGCCGACCAGCAGATCCTGCACATCCTCACGCAGGAGTTCATCATCGACGGGCAGGACGGCGTGCGCGAGCCCATCGGCATGAGCGGCGCGCGGCTCGAGGTGAAGGTGCACATCGTGACCGGCGCGGTCTCCGCCGCGCAGAACCTCATCAAGTGCGTGCGCCGCTGCGGGCTGGAGGTCATCGATCTCGTGCTGCAGCCGCTGGCCTCCAGCTTCGCGACGCTGTCGGAGGACGAAAAGGATCTCGGCGTCTGCCTCGTGGACATCGGCGGCGGCACCACCGACCTCGCGGTCTTCACGCAGGGCGCGATCCGCCACACGGCGGTGATCCCCATCGCGGGCGACCAGATCACCAATGACATCGCCATGGCGCTGCGCACGCCCACGGCCGAGGCCGAAGGCATCAAGCTCGATTACGGCGTGGCCATGCAGAGCCTCGTCGATCCCGCCGACACCATCGACGTGCCGAGCGTGGGCGAGCGCGCCTCGCGCCGCCTCTCACGCGAAAGCCTGGCGGCGGTGATCCAGCCGCGCGTGCAGGAACTCTTCGAACTCGTCCAGGCCGAGCTGCGCCGCAGCGGCTACGAGGAGCTGCTCTCGTCGGGGCTCGTGCTCACGGGCGGTACCGCGCAGCTCGGCGGCATCAGCGAGCTGGGCGACGAAGTCTTCCACCTGCCGGTCCGCGTCGGCGTGCCGGCCTACCAGGGCGCGCTGGCCGACGTGGTGGGGCAGCCGCAATATGCAAACGTAATGGGCCTGGTGCTCGAAGGCGCGGCGCAGCGCAGGCGTGGCCTGCAGGCGCGCGAGACGAACAACCTGCGCCATTCCTTCGAGCGCGTGAAGGCCTGGTTCGCGAAAAACTTCTGAGCGCTCAGGGATTTGCGGGCAAACCTGTCATTTTGGTCAAGTCTCTGCTCCGCTGGCTTTATTTAGTAGTAAACTTTTGCCTGGCCTACTATATTTAGGCGGTTCTGGACAAGCGCAGAACACCTTCGCCGGCATGGAATTGGGGAACCTGAGGGGGAACACATGGAATTGAACGAACTTGTCGATAAGGAAGTGAGCGGCACCGTCATCAAGGTAATCGGTGTGGGCGGAGCCGGCGGCAACGCCGTGGATCACATGATCCGCGAAGGCGTGCAAGGGGTGGAATTCATCTGCGCGAACACCGATGCGCAGGCACTCAAGCGCTCGCTGGCCGCACGCAAGATCCAGCTCGGCGAGTCGGGCCTGGGCGCGGGCGCGAAGCCCGAAGCCGGCCGCAGCGAAGCACTCGATGCGCGCGAGGCCATCCAGGCCGCGCTGCAGGGCGCGCACATGGTCTTCATCACCGCGGGCATGGGTGGCGGCACCGGCACCGGGGCAGCCCCCGTGGTGGCCGAGGTGGCCAAGGAACTGGGCATCCTGACCGTCGCGGTCGTGACCAAGCCGTTCGATTTCGAGAACCGTTTCCGCGTGGCGGATTCGGGTGTGGAAGAGCTTTCCAAGCACGTCGATTCGCTGATCGTGGTGCTCAACGACAAGCTCATGGAAGTCTATGGCGATGACGCCAGCATGGAAGAATGTTTCCGCAACGCCGACGACGTGCTGCGCAAGGCCGTCGGCGGCATCGCCGAAATCATCAACGTGCCGGGCCTCGTGAACGTCGACTTCCAGGACGTGCGCACGCTGATGCAGGAGATGGGCCGCGCCATGATGGGCTCGGCCGAAGCCGCCGGCATGGACCGTGCGCGCATCGCCGCCGAGCAGGCTGCCGCGAGCCCGCTGCTCGAAGGCGTGGAACTCTCCGGCGCGCGTGGCGTGCTCATCAACATCACCGCCAGCCGCTCGCTCAAGATGTCGGAAGTGCGCGAAGCCGTGCAGACCGTGCGCGCCTTCGCCACCGAGGACGCGAGCGTGTTCTACGGCACGGTGTTCGACGACAGCATGGAAGACCGCATCCGCGTCACCGTGCTCGCCACGGGCCTCGGTTCGCGCCGCGCGGGCGTTGCGCGCCCCGTCGTGCAGGTGGTGCGTACCGGCACCGACAATGTGCCGATGGAAGTCAATTACGACGATCTGGCGATGCCCGCCGTGATCCGTCGCAACACGCGCAACACGGCCCAGGCCATGAGCGACAACGGCTACCAGACGTACGACATCCCCGCTTTCCTGCGCAAACAGGCCGATTGAGCCCGCGCGTGTTCCCCATTCCGGCCGGGCCTTCGTGCCCGGCCTTTTCGTGTCGGCGCGCTGCGCGCCACGCGTAGAATCCGCGCCATGAGCCGTCATTTCGCCATCGTTCCGGCCGCCGGCAGCGGCAGCCGCATGGGCGCCGGGCGCCCCAAGCAGTATCTGGAGCTCGCGGGCCGCCCCCTGATCTGGCATGCCCTGGCCGCTCTCGCGGGCGCTCGGCGCATCGCGTGCGTGTGCGTGGTGCTGTCGCCCGAGGACGACTGGTGGCCCCGCTTCGACTGGGCGCCGCTGGCCGCGCGTCTGCGCGTGCTGCGGGTGGGGGGCGCGACGCGCGCGCAGACGGTTGGCAACGCGCTCGAAGCGCTGGCCGCCGACGTGGCGCCGGAGGACTGGATGCTCGTGCACGACGCCGCGCGCGCCTGCCTCACGACCGCGCAGGTCGACGCGCTGATCGACGCGCTGGCGGACGATGCCGTGGGCGGACTGCTCGCGCAGCCCGTGGCCGACACGCTCAAGCGCGGCGATGCCGCCTCGCGCGTGGCGCAGACCGTGCCGCGCGAGGCGATGTGGCAGGCCCAGACGCCGCAGATGTTCCGCCACGGCGTGCTGCGGCGCGCGCTGGCCGAGGCGCCGCACGTGACGGACGAGGCGGGCGCGATCGAATCGCTGGGCCTGGCGCCGCGTCTCGTGGCCGCCGAGGCGCCGAATTTCAAGGTGACTTTTCCGCAGGACCTCGCATTGGCCGAGCTGATCCTGCGCGCACGCGGAGAACGATGATGGTTCCATTCAGGATAGGGCAGGGGCTGGACGTGCATCGCCTCGTCGAAGGGCGCAAGCTGATTCTGGGCGGCGTGGAGATTCCCCACGAAAAAGGCCTGCTGGGGCATTCCGACGCCGATGCGCTGATGCACGCGATCACCGACGCGGTGCTCGGCGCCGCCGGCCTGGGCGACATCGGGCGCCTGTTTCCCGACACCGACCCCGCCCATGCCGGCGCCGACAGCCGCGTGCTGCTGCGCGAGGCCATGCGGCGCGTGCACGAGGCGGGCTGGGCGGTGGTGAACGTGGACGCCACGATCATCGCCCAGGCGCCCCGGATCGCGCCGCACGCGGCCGCGATGGTCGCCAACGTGGCTGCCGATCTGGGCATCGCTGCCGCCTGCGTCAACATCAAGGGCAAGACCAACGAAAAGCTCGGCCACCTGGGGCGCGGAGAGGGCATTGCCACCCAGGCGGTCGCCTTGCTGGCACGCCATGGAAGCGCCGGCGCCTGAGATCCGCCGCGCGTTCTTCGCGCTCTGGCTCCCGCCCGTCTGCGCCGGGAGCTTGCTGGCGCAGGCGCGCCCCTGGGGCGGTCGCCCCATGCATGCGGCCGACCTGCATCTGACCCTGGCCTTCCTCGGCGATCTCGCTCCCGCCGCCTGCCTGCGTCTGCAGGCGCTGGCCGGCGGCCTCGCGCTGCCGCCCTGCGAACTCGCGTTCACCGCGCTCGATTACTGGGCACACAACCGCGTCCTCTGGGCGCGCCTCGCCGACTGGCCGGCCCCTATGGCCGAATTCACGCGGCAGTTGCACGACGCATTGCGGCAGGCTGGCTTCAGGCTGGACCCGCGCCCCTTTCAGCCCCACGTCACGCTGGCGCGTGCCGCGCCGGCGCCGCACGCGCCCCTGCCGCCCGTGGCCGACGTGCCCGCGTGGCGGGTTGAGGGCTGGCGCCTGGCGGCCTCGACCCGCGCCCAGCGGCCCGGCGCGCCGCGCTACGCGCCCGTCGCGCGCTGGCCGTGATCGCTCAGCCCTTGAGCAGGGTTTCGATGCGGGCGTCCTTCTCGGCCCAGATGTCGTTCAGCCAGGCCTGGATGTGCGTGCGGTAGTGAGGGTCTGTGGCGGCGGTCGGGGCCACGAATTCGCGCGGAATGGGCAGGCTGCGCACGTCCACGATCACCCGTCCGAGGCGCCCGCTCATGAGGTCGATGAACGTCGGCACGCCGCCGGGGTACACGATGGTCACGTCGAGCATGCTCTCGAACAGCTCGCCCATGGTGCCCAGCGCGATCGAGGCTCCGCCGCTCTTGGGCTTGAGCAGATGGCGATAGGGTGACTTCTGCGCCGCGTGCTTGGCGGGCGTGAAGCGCGTGCCTTCGAGGAAGTTGATGACGGAAGTGGGGATGTCGCGGAATTTCTCGCAGGATTTGCGCGCCGTGGCGATGTCGGCATTGGCGGCCGCGAGCGTGCGCCCGCTGCGCCGCATGAACGGGAAATCCAGCGCCCACCAGGCGAGCCCGATCACGGGCACGTAGATCAGTTCGCGCTTGAGGAAGAACTTCAGGAAGGGCACGCGCCCCCGGAAAACGCTCTGCAGCACCAGCACGTCGGCCCAGCTCTGATGGTTGCTGCTGACGAGATACCAGCCACGCGGGTTGAGTTCGCCCAGGCCGCTGACCTGCCAGCGGCGCGCTTCGATGATCTCCATCCAGCGCGTGTTGGTGCGCACCCACGCATCGGCCAGCGCATTCAGGCAGCGGTCGGCGAAGCGGCGCACGGCGCTGGCGGGCAGGCACAGCTTGAGCAGGGCGAAGGGGAGGAAGAAGAGCACGATCAGCAGCGTGTTGAGCGCGATGCAGAGTGCGGCGAAGACGAACTTGAGCGGGGCGGGCAGCCAACGGAGCATGGAGGGTCGGGCTCGGAGAATGGGCAAGCGCCGATTCTACCGGTGAACCCTGAGCGGGCGGGGTGCCAGAGGTGCGCCCCGCCCTGCGGGCGTCAGACGCAGAGGCAGGCGTCCAGGTGAGAACTCAGGGTGGCGGTTTCGCTGCGCGTGTAATCCTTGTCGACGCGCTGGCTGACGAGAGAGGCGGTCGGCGCGTCGAGTTCAGCGTTCAGCAGACCCATGAAGGCGGGCGGCGCGACGAGGATGGCGCGCTGATAGGCGCCGCGCGTGCGGGCGCTGCACAGATCGCGCGCGAGGCGCTGGGCGAAGCCCTGAGCGGTCTGGCGCAGCGGGGATTTATGCTTTGGGGAGGCGCGGCCGGAGGCCTCCACGGTGGCGATGGCGTCTTCTTCCAGCTCCGTTTCCTTGAGCAGTTCCAGGCCCTTGTTGGGGCCGGCATGGGAGAAGATGCGCGCGTGGCGGGCATTGGCGACGACGATCCAGGTCATTGACATCGGAAGCTCCTTCGAGACAGGCGAGACGGAATCCGGGAGGCATGCCGCGGGCGGGCGCGATCCCGGCCTATCAGCGTAGGAAGCGGGCGCGGGCCCGAGCCAATCAAATTTTGGTATGGAACGCGCGGCCGCGATCGTGATCGCGCAGATCGATCCGGTAGAACAGGACGAGCTGGCGATAGACGGCCGGATACGCCTGGGCGAGCACGTCGGGCTCGGTAAAGAAGCTTTCGGAGGCCACCGCGAAGAATTCGGCCGGATGCTCTGCGGCGTAGGGGTCCAGCGCCGTGTCCAGGCCCGCGTCGTCGCGCGCGCAGAGATCGTCGAAGGCTGCGTCGAAGGCCGCGCACCAGGCTTCTTCGCTCATGCCCGCATGCAGCGGCGGGAGGCCGTCGGCCTCGCCGTTGAGCATGTCGAGCTTGTGCGCGAACTCATGGATCACGACCTGGATGCCCTCGAGTTCGCGCGCGTCGTCGAACCACGACAGCACGACGGGGCCGCCGTGCCATGCCTCGCCGAGGGCTTCCTCGTCGTACTCGTGGAGCACTCCGTCGTCGTCCACGACGCGGCGGGGGATCATGAAGTCGCCCGCGTACACGATGATCCCGCGCCAGCCGGCGTAGGCCTCCAGACCCAGCTCGAGCACGGGCAGGCAGGCCTGCAGCGCGATGGAGAGGCGCACGGTGTTGTCGGGCTCGAACCCGTTGGCGCCCGAGAACACCTTCTGGTCGAGGAAGGCCAGCGCCAGCTCGCGCAGCCGGGCGCGCTCGGCGGGGGTGAGGCGCGAAAGCCAGGGCTGGGCCGCTTCGACGGCCTCCCATAGCGGGGCGGCCAGCGCCTCGGGCGCGGGCGCGCGGCGGAAGATGCGTTGAAGGAATCCCGGCATAGACGGAACGTCGTAAGATCTGCCCGCAGAGCTTACCCGGTAAGTCGCCGGGGCTGTGGGATAATCACGCATGGTCTCCGTTCAGCATTCCGTCGCCAGCACCGATGGCGTCACCCCTCTCGAAGAAATCCTGTCTGACGGTCTGACGCGCGACACGCGCACGGTGCTCGCGCAGGCGCTCGCGTGGGCGCGCGAATGCTATGCGGACCGCCAGCTTACGAGCGGAGAGGGCATTTTCGAGCACGCGCTGGGCATGGCCCTGATCGCCGTGGCGCTGCGGCTGGACCTCGATGCGCGCGTGGCCGCCCTGCTGTTCGCGATCCACGAGTTCGACCCCGACGCCACCGAGCGCATCGAGGCACGCTTCGGCCCGCTCGCGGCCAAGCTCGCCGAGGGCCTGCGGCGGCTCAACCGGCTGCGCGTGAGTTCGCGCACCGAGCAGGGCACGCCCGCCGATCTGCGCGCGCAGACCGAGATCTTGCGCAAGATGGTGCTGGCGCTCGCCGAAGACATCCGCGTGGTGCTGCTGCGGCTCGCCTCGCGCGTGCAGACCCTGAGGTATTTCGCGGCGCACAAGGATTTCGCCAATCTCGACATCGCGCGCGAGAGCATGGATCTCTACGCGCCGCTGGCGAACCGGCTCGGGGTCTGGCAACTCAAGTGGGAGCTCGAAGATCTGTCTTTCCGCTTCCTCGAGCCCGCGACCTACAAGACGGTCGCGAAGCGCCTGGACGAGCGGCGCGTGGAGCGCGAGGCCTTCATTGCCGATTCCATCGCGCGGCTCAAGGAGTCGCTCGCCGCCATCGGCGTGCACGCCGAGGTCTACGGGCGACCCAAGCACATCTACAGCATCTGGAACAAGATGCGCAGCAAGAACCTGGATTTCGAGCAGGTTCACGACGTGCGGGCGCTGCGCGTGCTCGTCGACGAGGTGCGCGACTGCTACTCCGTGCTGGGGCTGGTGCATGAAATCTGGGAGCCCATCCCGCAGGAGTTCGACGACTACATCCTCAAGCCCAAGGGCAACAACTACCAGTCGCTGCACACCGCCGTGCGGGCCGCCGACGGACGCTCGATGGAAGTGCAGATCCGCACCTGGGACATGCACCGGCATGCCGAACTCGGCGTGGCGGCGCACTGGCGCTACAAGGAAGGCGCCAAGGACGGCGGCTCGGAGTACGACGAGAAGATCGCGCTGCTGCGCAATCTGCTGTCGTGGCGCGACGAGGTGACCGACGGTGCGGTGTGGGAAGAGCACACCAAGGCCGCCGCGCTCGACGACACCGTGTACGTCGTCACGCCGCAGGGCCGCGTGATCGACCTCGCTGCGGGCGCCACGCCCATCGATTTCGCCTACCGTCTGCACACCGATCTGGGTCATCGCTGCCGCGGCGCCAGGGTGGACGGGCAGATGGTGCCGCTCGACAAGCCCCTGGCGAGCGGGCAGATCGTCGAGATCATCACCGCCAAGCAGGGCGGGCCCTCGCGCGACTGGCTCAATCCGCAACTGGGCTACCTCGTGACCTCGCACGCGCGCGCCAAGGTGCGGCGCTGGTTCGTGCAGCGCGAGGAGGAAGAAACCGCCGTCCACGGCCGCACCATCGTGACGCGCGAGCTGCAGCGGGGCGGGCTTGCGCAGGCCAACCACGAGGGCGTGGCCGAGAAGCTCGGCTTCCGTGACGTGCAGGCGCTCTACCTCGCCGTGGGCCGCGGCGACGTGAGCGGGCGTCAGATCCACAACGCGGTGTTGCCCGAGGCGGCCGTGGCGACCGAGCCCGAGGTCGTGATCCGCGAGGAGAAGAAGACCTCGCGTGACGACCGCGTGCTCGTCGTCGGCGTGGGGCGTCTGCTCACGCAGCTCGCGCGCTGCTGCAAGCCGGTGCCGCCGGACGCGATCCAGGGCTTCGTCACGCGCGGGCGGGGCGTGTCCATCCACCGCGCCGACTGCACGAGCTTCCAGCACATCGCCCAGCAGCACCCGGACCGCATCGTGCCGGCCGAATGGGGCGCGCATGCAATCAACGCGCGCGCGCTGAAGGAAGTGTTCCCGGTCGATGTCGTTGTCGAGGCGCACGACCGCTCCGGCCTGCTGCGCGACGTGTCCGACATCTTCACGCGCGAGCGCGTGAACGTGACGGGCGTGAATACCGTCTCCCGCTCCGGGCGCGCGCACATGCGCTTCACGATCGAAGTCTCCGGCTCCGATTTCGCGCAGCGCCTGATCCAGCAGATCATGGACGTGAAGGGCGTGGTCTCCGTGCGTCGCGCCTGAGCGCGTCGCTCTGAGCGCGGATGTCAGGCCCGCGTCAGCCCGGGCTCAGGCTGGCGTCAGGCCGGCGGGTCACACTGCGCGGGTCGGACAGGCGCATGCCTTCCGCATATCTGACCCTCATCCGGAGATCGCCATGACCAAGACCCTTGCCGCCCTGATCGCCACGCTTGCCGCGGGTGCCGTGTTCGCCGCCGGAACCCCGGCGCCCGGGGCCACGCCCGAAGCCGCGCCGGCTGTGACGGCGCCCGCCGCCAGGCCCGCCCACGTGAAGAAGCACAAGACCGCAGCCCACAAGGTGGCGCGCAAGTCCGCGCACAAGCACGCGGCCAAGCCCGCCGCGCCGGCCACCGCGCCCGAAGCGGCGCCGCTGCCCGCCGCGCAGTGAGCGGGCTGCTTCCGCCACGCGGAGGCACGTCGGCACGGGCGCCCCGCTTCCCCGCGCGGGCGCCCGTTCTTTTCTGGCACCATGACCGCCTTCTGACCCGGGAAGCTGCACGATGCGCGTGATGCTGGTGGAAGACGATCCGGCGCTGGCCGATACGATCTCGCGGGCCCTGCAGGGGCAGACTGGCGCGCAGGTCGACTGGACCGTCAGGGGGGAGCCCGTGGCCGCCTCGTTGCAGGCCGACGCCTACGATCTGCTCGTGCTCGACATCGGCCTGCCCGGCATCGACGGATTCGAAGTGCTGCGCCGCGTGCGCGCGGCCGGCCTGCGTCTGCCGGTGCTGGTGCTCACGGGCCGCGAAGCCATCGACGACCGCGTGCATGGGCTGGAGCTGGGCGCGGACGACTACATGGTCAAGCCTTTCGCGCTGCCCGAGATGGTGGCGCGCGCCAAGGCCCTCGTGCGCCGTGCGCGGGGGCAGTCCGCCGGAGCGAGTACCCAGGTGGGGCGTCTGCGCATGGATGCGGCGGCGCGCCGGGCCTGGGTCGGCGTGCAGGAGGTGGACCTGCCCGGTCGCGAATGGCAGCTGCTGGAATACCTGCTGCGCCATCTTTCGCGCGTGGTCAGCAAGGAACACCTCGTGAGCGAGCTTTCGGGCTGGGAAGGGGACGTCTCCGAGAACGCGGTGGAAGTCTACATTTCGCGCCTGCGCGCCAAACTCGCCGGGTCGGGCCTGCGCATCCGCACGGTGCGCGGCTTCGGCTACCTGCTCGAAGAAGCGCTGGATGCCGATCCTGCCTAGGCGCGGCCTGCGCCGGCGCCTCGCGCTCATCCTCGCCCCCAGCCTGCTCGCCCTGCTGCTCATGAGCGCGGCGGCGCAATACCTGCTCACGGTGCGGCCGATGCAGCGCGAGATGGATCACCGCCTCGCCGACGTGGCCATCGCGCTGGCTGAGCGCCTTGGCGTGGATGGCGCCGGCCGGGCGGTCTTCTCGTTGCCGGAGGCGGCCGCCGAGCTGCTGGGCGCCGACGCCACCGACAGCAACTGGTATGCCGCTTTCGACGAACGTTTCGTGCCGATTGCCGGCGAAACCGCGCTGCGCTGGCCGACGGCCGCGTTCGCGCGGGGGCGGCCGCACTTCTTCGACACCACGCTGGGCGCCACGCGGGTGCGTGCGGTGGCCGTGAAGACGCGCTGCGGCGATCGCGAATGCGGTGTGGTGACGGCCAGCACCCTGCACAAGCGGGCGAGCCTGATCCGCGCGGTGCTGATCTCCACCTTGCTGCCCGTCGCGCTGGCCGGCCTGCTGGCGCTCGCGCTGCTGTGGTTCGGGCTGGGCAGCGGGCTGCGGCCGCTCGTCCGCCTGTCCGCCGAGGTGGAGCGGCGTTCGTCGCGCGACCTCTCGCCCATCCGCGTGGAGGATGCGCCCGGCGAGGTGCAGCCGCTCGTGGCGGCCGTCAATCGCCTCATGGCGCAGCTTGGCGAGGCCGGCTCGGCGCAGCAGAAATTCCTGTCGACGGCGGCCCACCAGCTGCGCACTCCGCTCGCGGGACTGCAGTCGCGCATCGAGCTGGCCTTGCTCGAAACCCATGAGCCCGAGGGCCGCGCCCGCCTCGCGGACATTCATGAATCGGCGGTGCGCGCCGCGCGCCTGGCGGTGCAGCTGCTTTCACTCGCGCGCGCCGAGCCGGGTGCGAGCACGGCGGACCCGCGCGTGCCGCTGGACCTCGCGCGCCTGGCGACCGAACTCGTCGACGAATGGGTGCCGCGCGCGATCGCCCGCCGGATCGATCTGGGCTTCGAACTCGAAAGCGCGCCCGTCCTCGGGCAGCCGCTGCTGTTGCGCGAGCTGATGGTGAATCTGCTCCACAACGCGCTCGAATACACGCCGCCCGGTGGCCGCGTGACGCTGCGTTGCGGGCGCGAGGGCGGGTGCAGCGTGCTGGCCGTGGAGGACAACGGACCCGGCATCGCGCCGGCCCTGCGCGAGAAGGCCCTCCAGCGCTTCGTGCGCCTGCCGGGCACGCCGGGGGCGGGCAGCGGGCTGGGTCTGGCGATCGTGAGCGAGATCGCCGAAGGGCACCAGGCGGTGCTTCAGTTGCGAGAGGCGCCCGGGCCGCACGGGCTGCTGGCGCACGTGGCGTTTCCGGCCGCCTGAGGGGCCGGCGGACGCAGCGCGTCCAGCCAGCCCAGGCGCTCCAGCAATGCCGCGAACGCGTCCGACGGCGAAGTCTGCAGGTGCAGCGGCGCGCCCGTGACGGGGTGAGGCAGGCACATCGCCTCGCACATCAGCAGCAGGCGCGCACACCCCAGGCGCTCGGCGAACATGCGGTTGTGGAGGCCCTTGCCGTGTGTCGCATCGCCGATCACGGGGTGCGACACGTGCTTGAGGTGGCGGCGGATCTGATGGCGGCGGCCGGTCTCGGGAAACAGGCGCAGCAGCGAGTAGCGGCTCGTCGGATAACGGTCGAGGGCGATCGGCAGTTCGGCGGTGGCGAGGCGCTCGAAGCGGGTGCGCGCCGGCTGGGGCGCGCCGGGAGTCTCGCGCGCGGACTCGAAGGCGTCGTACTGCCGCGTGAGGGGATGGTCGATGAGGCCGGATTCAGCCGCCCAGCCCCGCACCACGGCCAGGTAGCGCTTGTCGACGCGCGTGGTTTCAAAGGTTTCGCCGGCGCGGGCCAGCGTGTCGCGGTCGAGCGCGAACAGCAGCACGCCCGAGGTGCCACGGTCGAGCCGATGCACCGGCCACACGGGCCGGCCGAGCTGGTCGCGCAGCATCTGCACCGCGAAGCGCGTTTCATGCCGGTCCAGCTCCGAGCGATGCACGAGCAGACCGGCCGGCTTGTCGATCGCGACGAGCCAGTCGTCCTGGTAAAGGACGCGCAGCATCAGGCGAGGAGCTTGGTGAGCCAGGCCGGGGGTTCGATGCTGTCGAGCAGGTTCTTGAGCGTGAGCCCGAGTTCGGTGTCGCCTTCGATGCGCAGCTTGCGCTGGAAGAAGAGCGTGTCGGGGTCTTCGGTGCGGCGCACGAGCTTGAGGAAATCGGCCGCGGCCGCGCGGAAGCTGACGTCGGCTTCGATGTTGGCGGGCGCGGTGCGGAAGTGGCCGCCCGTGTAGCGCAGCGTGGCGCGCGCGCCGAGGTCTTCGACCACGATGCGCACCGTGCGGCCTTCCAGAAAGCTGAAATCGGCCTCGATCTGGCGCGTGAGGCGCGCGAGTTCCAGGCCGGCGCAGAGCGCATCGCTCCACGGGCGCTGGGGCAGACGCGGGCCGATCTCGGCGAGGAAGGCGGGAAAGCGGAAGTCAGTGGGCAGCATGAGCGTCTCCGATCTGGATGCCTTCTTGGCCCAGCCAGTATCCGTCACACAGGCCGCCGGGAGCCAGCCCGGCAAGCGTCTGCGTGGTGGGCGCGCGGCCCGCGAGGGCTTCGCGATGCAGGGCGATGATCTCGCCCGTGTGCGCGCTTTGCGGGCTGATGCGCAGATGCGTGGCA
Organism: Candidatus Dactylopiibacterium sp.; assembly: GCA_031119555.1. Lineage (GTDB taxonomy): Bacteria > Pseudomonadota > Gammaproteobacteria > Burkholderiales > Rhodocyclaceae > Uliginosibacterium. Next base: position 21,524 of record JAVHXQ010000009.1, on the reverse strand, counting down.
GGCAGCCCGGCGGGGCTGGCCGTGGCGCAGAGAAGGGCGTGGGTGGCGGCGGACTGAGTCTGGATGCCGTTGATGGCGAGGAAATGCTGGCCTTCGCGCGTATCCAGCGCGAGGCCGTCGGGGAAATCCATGCAGCGGAACTGGCAATCGTCCTTCTTGAGGTTGAAGTGACGCGCCGTGAAGCAGCGCGCGGAGAACGCGAGCGGCAGCCGTCCCCACGCGAAGAGCTCGGTTTCGAGGCCGGGGATGAGGTCGTGCAGCGCGGCCACCTGGCCGCCGTTCATCTCGATGGGGGGCACCCAGCGCCTGGCGCCCAGGCCGGCGAAAAGGCGCAGCGTGGCTTCGTTGTAGATGTTCAGGTGAGGGCCGGCGATCCAGCGTTCCACGCCCAGCTTGCGCAGCGTGCCGACGGCGCCCAGATCGTTGGCTTCGACGAGGAATTCGCCGTTGCCGCAGATCCGGCGCAGCGCCTTGAGCTCGCTCTCCGATTCGAGCAGCGCCTGACACGACAGCACGATCTCCTTGCCGCTCTGCGCCAGTTCGCGCGCGAGGCCGAGCCAGTCGTCCAGGCGCACCTGCTGGCGGCGGCTGCACACCACTTCGCCCAGGTGGATGGTGTCGACCGCCCAGTCCGCCGCTTCGCGGTAGAAGGCGAGGGTCTGCTCGCGGGGCCAGAAGTAGAGCAGGGGGCCAAGACTCAGTTTCATGTTCAGTTCTTCCGAAAACGGTGGGACGCGCGGGCGCGGCGGTTTTCGCGGGGTGCCGGCGGCCGGCAGGCCCGCGCCGCGCGGGCCCGGGCTTATTTCCAGGGGCGGAGGTAGGCGCCCAGCGTGACGTGCTGCCCTTCGGAGACCTTGCCCAGCGCGGCGTCCCACGCCGGACGCGGCGCGAAGCGGGCCGGGTCGGCGCAGGCCGCGTCGATCGCGGCACGCAGCGTGCGCGTGACCTCGGCGACGTAGGCCGGGCTGCGCTGGCGTCCCTCGACCTTGAGCGCGGCGACGCCGATGCGCAGCAGTTCGGGAAGGGCTTCGAGCACGTTGAGGCTGGTGGGCTCCTCGAGTGCGTAGTAGGTCTCGCCATTGACGGCGAAGCGCCCCTTGCAGAGCGTGGGGTAGCCGGCGGGCTCGTCGGGCTTGTACTGGTCGATCAGGATGCCCGACAGGCGCGCTTCGGTGCCTTGGGCCGTCTCCTGCCAGCGCACGGCCTTGGCGGGCGAGCAGACGCCGGCGGTGTTGGGCGATTCGCCCGTGGCATAGCTCGACAGCAGGCAGCGGCCCTCGACCATCACGCAGAGACTGCCGAAGCCGAAGACTTCGATCTCGACATCGGTGTGCGCGATGACGTGCTCCACCTGCGGCAGCGTCAGCACGCGCGGCAGCACCGCGCGCTGGATGCCGAAGAGATCGCGGCACAGGTTGATGGCCTCGTAGTTCGTCGCCGAGCCCTGCACGGACAGGTGGCGGCGCAACTGCGGATGGGTGCGCGCGGCGTAATCGAGCAGCCCCATGTCGGCGAGGATCACGGCATCCACGCCCAGGTCGGCGGCGGTGTCGACCGCCTTGTGCCAGCGCGCCTGACCGTCCGCCTGCGGGAAGGTGTTGATCGCCATGAGCACCTTGCGGCCGTGGCTGTGCGCGTAGCGCACGCCTTCGCGGGCGGTGTTCTGGTCGAAGTTCAGGCCCGAGAAGTTGCGCGCGTTGGTCGCCGCGTCCTTGAGGCCCATGTAGACGGTATCGGCTCCGTTGTCGACTGCGGCTTTCAGGGCCGGCAGGGCGCCAGCGGGGCAGACCAGTTCGGGTTTGCGCATGAAGACGTGGATGAGCTTGAGGAACCCGCAAGCTTAGATAAGCCTCATTGCGTGGCCCTTGCCCTGCGTCAAGGCGCCCCGACGCCGACGGAATTGCCATCGCCCGCGGTGATAAAACGGCGGCGCTTACCGTAAAATGCAAGACTTTCTGTCTGCGCCCTGGTTGTGGGGTCGCGGTTTTTCATCAGGGGATCACAATGGCCAAGGGCGACATCATCCAGCTCAAGTTTCACGACTTCATCGATTCGGATACCGGCGCGCGCGTTACCCGCCTGACTCCGGTCGACGTTACCTGTCATCGCAACTACTTCTACCAGAAGTGCTTCACCAACGACGGCAGCAAGCTGCTGTTCGGCGGCCTGTTCGATGGCGGCAACTGGAATGCCTACCTGCTCGATCTCAAGACCCAGCAGGCACGCCAGCTCACGGACGGCAAGGGCAAGGCCGACAACACCTTCGGCAACTTCCTGTCGCCCGACGACAAGTACCTCTATTACGTGAAGGGTGGCCGCGAGCTGCGGCGCGTCGCGCTCGACTCGCTCGAGGAGCAGGTGCTCTACACCGTGCCCCAGGGGTACAAGGGCTACGGCACCTGGGTGGCCAACTCGGAGTGCACCAAGCTCGTGGGCATCGAAGTGGTCGAAGGCGACCTGCTGCCGCTCAAGACCTGGGAAGAGTTTGCCGAGCAGTACCACAAGAAGCCGCGCTGCCGCCTCGTGCGCATCGACATCGCGTCCGGTGAGGCCACCGTGATCTATGAACAGGCCAAGTGGATGGGGCATCCGCTGTATCGCCCCTTCGACGACAACACCGTTGCCTTCTGCCACGAAGGTCCGCATGACCTCGTCGATGCCCGCATGTGGTTCGTCAACGAGGACGGCAGCAACGTGCGCAAGGTCAAGGAGCACGAGAAGGGCGAATCCTGCACGCACGAGTTCTTCACGCCCGACGGCTCGAAGATGATCTACGTGTCGTACAAGGAGGGCAGCGTCGAGCGCTGGATCTGCTCGGCCGACCCCGTGACGCTGAAGAACGAAGCGCTGCTCACGATGCCCGCGTGCTCGCACCTCTACTCGAACTACGACGGCTCCCTGCTCGTGGGCGACGGTTGCGACACGCCGCCCGACGTGTCCAACACCGCGGCGCATGCGCATGAGAACGATCCCTTCCTGTACGTTTTCAACCTGAAGGACAAATCCACGCGGAAGATCGCCAAGCACAGCTCCTCGTGGAAGGTCTACAAGGAAGACCGTCAGGTCACGCACCCGCACCCGTCGTTCACGCCAGACGACAAGCGCGTGCTGTTCACGTCCGACTTCGAAGGCGAGCCGGCGCTGTACCTGGCCGATCTGCCCGCCTGAGCGCAGTCGGCCAGCAGAAAGAACCGGGGCATGTCCCCGGTTTTTTTCGGGCGATTTCTGCCACGTGTTTTCGGCGCTCGAACGAGTGAAATGTGTTTGTGTTTTACCCTGATTGTTTGTGTGGTTTTGTTGTGGGTTGCCAACATCTGCTTGTGAAATTGCGGCGCGAATGATGTTTTTTTGTTGTCGCAGCCTTTCTCCGCTTGCCAGAATCGCACCAACTTCTCGAATCGCGAGAGGTGTGATGGGACGCAAGGTCCAGACCATGCCCCCGGTCCTGAACTCTGAGGAGAAATCCATGCAGAAGAAAATGATTGCCCTGGCCGTTGCTGGCCTGATGTCGGGCGCAGCTTTCGCCCAAACTTCCGTGACCCTTGGTGGCAAGTTCGATGCTTGCTACGAATTCTCGAAGGCTGCCAACGTTGACGCCGCCAACGGCGCGTCCGCCGGCGGCAAGACGACCGAAGTGCAGCGCGACGGCTGCAACTCCACGACCCGCGTGACCGTGGGCGCCCGTGAGCAGATCGCCAAGGGCTACGACATCCGTGTCGACTACGACATCCGCTTCGGCAACGTTCACGAAGGCAAGACCGGCCTGGCTTCGAACGACAAGAAGGCCATGGCTTTCACGACCCCCTTCGGCACGCTGCAATGGGGTGTGGCCAACCTGATGTCCAACGACTACAAGCTGGCCGAAAAGCCGTACATGGTGAACCCGAAGGACACGGAAATGGTCAAGTGGGGCGTTTCGCAACTGCGCGAAGAGTCCCTGACCAACCGCAACACGTCCTACTGGAGCCCGGTCCTCACGATCGGCCCGGTCAAGACCCTGTTCAAGGGCACCTATGCCTTCGGCGACCAACGCAAGTCGGGTGCCAGCAACGTGGACGGCTCCGGTTCGGGCGACGTGTTCGTGGCCGGTAACGAAGGTGTCGTGCTGGATGGTCTGCTGGACTGGGGTATCGACTACTCCCGCCGCACGCCGACCACCACCGGCGCTGCCAAGGACGGCATGATCTTCACGCACACCTACATCAACCTGCGTCCGATCCCCGGCAACAAGAACCTGAAGCTGTCGGCCAACTACAACACCTACCGTGGCTACAACGCCGCTGAAGCCGGTGGCGCATTCGACGAAAAGAACACCAACTTCGTCGTGTCCTACAACTTCAACGGCAAGGCCGAAGTCGGCGTGGGCATCTCCCACCTGAACGACCTGACCGGTTCGCGTAACAGCGGCCGTGGCCTGATGGTGGGCGGCTCCTACTTCCTGAGCAAGAGCGTGCAAGTGTACGCCAGCGTCGCGAAGCAGGACTTCGACCGCAACGAAACCGTTACCGGCGGCAAGTACGTTGGTTCGGGCACGAACTTCACGGGCAACCTGAGCAAGGTGGATTCCCGTACCGTTCGCGTCGGCATCATGAAGGAATTCTGATCCGTTCCCTGAACGATCGGCAATTCAAGGGCAGCCTTCGGGCTGCCCTTTTTGTTTGTCCGGCGGGCGCGGCGCCGGGTGCGGGCGCAGAGCGGCAGACGATAAAAAACCCGCAGCCGTTGCGGGCTGCGGGTTAAAAGCCCGGCGTGTGCTGCCGGGGCCCGATGAGGGGGGTCAGGCGACTTTCTTGGCCCGCGTGGCGGCACCGCCCACGGCCTTGACCGTGGCTTGCGTGGCGGCCGAGACGTTGGCTTCGGTCAGCTCGGCAACCTGGCGGGCGGCCTTGTTGATGCTGTCATAGGCCGTGTTCGCGGCGGCCAGTGCGGACTTGACGGCGGCAACGGCAACGTCGGAGCCGGCCGGAGCGGAGCGGGCGGCCTTGTCGAGGACGGCGGAAACGTTCTTGCTGGTTTCGGAAACCTGGCTCTCCACGACGCGGCTCAGGTCTTCCTGGGCGGCGGCCGCGATTTCATAGACGCCGCGGCCATAGCTCACGAACTTCTCGAGGGCCGGCTGGACGGCGGCGGATTGCAGGGAAACGAATTCCTGCACGTCCTTGGCGGCCAGCAGGTTCTTGGTGTGGCTCACGCTGTCCTCGAGCAGGTTGCGCGCCGTGTTGAGGTTCAGCGTCGCCAGTTTTTCTGCACTTGCAAACGCGCTGTTGGCGAAGGTCAAGGCGGCTTCAATGGAGGCTTTGTTGGCGCCAGTGAATTGATCGGAAAAGGACATTTTGGTCTCCAGTGTGCGGATGCAGCGTCATGTAAGAGTGGTCGGCGTCAGCAGAATTGCTGCGCTGCACAAACGCAATTATAGGAGGCGCGATTCGGGGGTCAAGCGGGATTTGCCGTGAATATCGGTCCCCGATGCCCAGGGCCACGCGTGGCACGCCGGGAAGCGTGGCACAGAGCACTTCGGGCGGACGACCTGCCCGGGCGGGCAGGGGCGCGGAAAGAACTCAGGACCAGGCACACGGGTCTTCGGGCGGGCCCCGGGGGCGCGCTGTCGCGGAGGCGCTGCCCGCGCATCAGGCGGGCGCAGCGGGAAGCCCCCCCCGCAGCCAGGGCCGGGAGCGGGGGAACGTGCCGTTCAGGGGCGGGCGGGGGCTGGCGCGGAGGCCGCCGCCGGGGCGCTGCGCGCGGCCTTGGGGAAGATGGTCGTCACGACACGCTGGTCGGAAGTCTTCGCGACGCTGGCATTGGGGCCGTTGGTCACGACGTACTGTTCGGTATAGCCATCGTATTCGATGTACTGGCCGCGTGTTTCGTCCTGGCCGCTGCGCGTCATCGCGCGATTGAAGAGGCGGGCCTTGTCGCTGCGGCCGTCGTACTCAATGCGTTCCGCTTCGCCTTCGATGTAGTCGTTGCGTCCTTCGCGCTTCTGGCGGAAGCGCGCGAGGCCACCGTCGCCCCCCGTCGCGACGCCCTTCTGGAAGCCTTCGGCATCCTGCGTGACGACCAGGCGTTCGGCGCGGATCACGAGCGTGCCCTGGGTCAGGCGCACCTTGCCTTCAAAAATCTGGACCTTGTTGCGGTCGTCGACGTTGAGGCGATCGGATTCGATCGTGACGGGCTTGTCGCGGTCGGCCCGCTCGGCGAGCGCGGCGCCCGGCAGGAGCGTGGCGAGCAGCAGGGCGATGGCGGTCAGTCGGTGTGTAGACATGGCGTGGATTCTTTTTCTTGACAGGGATTCATTGGCCGGGCTGACGCCGGATCGTGGCGCGGACATGGCTCTGCAGGCGCAGCTGCCCGGTGATGTTGTTCCATTCCGCGCCGATGCCGTCGAGCCGGCTGGCCCCTTGCAGGAAGGTCACGGGCTGGCGGGTGCGGCCGATTTCGTCGTCGACGAGAACCTCGAGCTCGTCGCTGAGGAGGGTCTGTTCGGTCTGGCCGCCGCTGGCCGGGGTATGGCCGCGGACCTTGCCCAGCATCAGCACGGTGCGGTCCCGGTTGTTGGCGACGGCCGTCTCGCTGACGAAGGTCGTCGTGCGGCCGTCCTTGTTGAGGAAGGTGATCTTGGGGGCGAGCAGATCCGAGCTGTCGGTGTCGGGGAAGTGCGTGAGGCGCTCGGCCTGCAGACTGGAACGCTTCTGCCCCGTGGTGTCGAAGCGCGTGATGGAGAAGTCGTGCACGATCGCGTCCGGATCGTGACGGTCGCCGCCCAGCCCGGTGCGGTTCTCGTTGCTCACGACGTATTGCAGCCAGAAGCTCGCCATCGCCAGCAGCGCCACGATCAGCAAGGGGAAGAAGGAGGTGACGCGTTTCATTTTTCGAGATAGGCGGCGTGCAGCGCGTCGAGCCGGTCTTGCGCGGCGAGGATGAAGTCGCAGACTTCGCGCGCGGCGCCGCGTCCGCCCCCCAGCGTGCTGATGAAGCCGACGTGCTGACGCACGAAGGGGTGGCCGTCGGCAACCGTGGCGGAGAAGCCGCAACTGCGCAGGATGGGCAGGTCGACGACGTCGTCGCCCATGTAGCCGGCTTGCCGGGTCGTGAGGCCGAGCTCGCCGCAGAGCGCCGCGAGCGCCGCGCGTTTGTCGGCCACGCCCTGGAAGAGGTGCCGGATGCCGAGGTTTTCGGCGCGGTGTTCGACCATCGCGGATTTGCGCCCGGTGATGATCGCGACTTCGATGCCGGCCTCCTGCAGCATCTTGAGACCATGGCCGTCGAGGCTGGAAAACACCTTGATCTCGTCGCCAGCGGGCGTGAAATAGAGGTCGCCGGTGGTCAGCACGCCGTCGACGTCGAAGGCCATGAGGCGCAGCGTCGCGGCCTGGGCGCGGGCTTGGGGTGAAACGGTCATCAGATCACTTTCGCGTTGAGCAGATCGTGGGTGTTGAGCGCGCCGATGAGCTGCCGGGCTTCATCGACCACGAGGACCTGGCTGATGCGATGACGATCCATGAGTTCGGCGGCCTCCACGGCAAGCGCGTCGGCGCCGATGTTGCGCGGCTCGCGATGCATCACGTCGGCGATGCGTAGACGCTGGATATCGGGCCCGCGTTCCAGCAGGCGGCGCAGATCGCCGTCCGTGAAGATGCCGGCAACGCGGCCTTCGGCATCGACGATGGCGGTCATGCCCAGACCCTTGCGCGAGATTTCGAGCAGCGCTTCGCCGAAGCTCGCGTCGAGCGCGACGCGCGGGATCGCCTCGCCCGTGCGCATGATGTCGCGCACGCGGGTGAGCAGGCGCCGCCCCAGGGCGCCACCGGGATGCGAGCGCGCGAAATCCTCGGGGCCGAAGCCGCGTGCTTCGAGCAGGGCCACGGCCAGCGCGTCGCCCATGGCGAGGGTGGCGGTGGTGCTGGCGGTCGGCGCGAGGTTGAGCGGGCAGGCTTCCTCGGCCACGCCGGTGTTCAGGTGCGCGTCGGCCAGCCGTGCGAGGGGCGAATCGTCGCGCCCCGTCAGTGCGATCATGCTGGCGCCCATGCGCTTGATGAGTGGAACGATCACCAGCAGCTCTTCGGCGGTGCCGGAATTCGACAGGGCGATCAGCACGTCGCCGGGCTGGATCATGCCGAGGTCGCCGTGCGCGGCTTCGCCTGGATGAACGAAATAGGCGGGGGTGCCGGTGCTCGACATGGTGGCCGCGATCTTGCGGGCGATATGGCCGGACTTGCCGACGCCGCTGACGATGACCCGGCCGCGCGCGGCGAGGATGAGCTCGGTGGCCCGCACGAAATCGGGCCCGAGGCGCTCACTCAATGCGCTGACCGCGGCAGCCTCAATGGCGAGCACGCGCCTTGCCGTTTCGAGGGTCGCGGCGGGGGAGCGAAGGCTCGCGCTCGTCTGGGATGTTGGGCTCATGGGCAGGCTGCGGTTAGACTGGTGGGCGAGTATAACAAAGCCATCCATCGGCCCGCTTGCCTGCTTCAGGCCTGCGGCACACGTGAATCGTTCATGCACGGCTCCTTCACCGTAGTCCTGTTGTTGCTGGCGGCAGCCGTTTGCATGGTTGCCCTCTTCCGCGCTTTCAATCTTCCCGCCGTGCTTGCCTACCTCGTCGTCGGCGCGGCACTCGGCCCCAACGCACTGGGGCTGGTGCCGGACAGTGAGCAGGCGCGTTACCTCGCCGAGTTCGGCGTGGTCTTCCTGATGTTCTCGATCGGGCTGGAGTTCTCGCTGGCGCGGCTCTATGCCATGAAGCGCATCGTGCTGGGGCTGGGCTCGCTGCAGGTGATCGGCAGCATCGTGATCGTGGGCACGGTCTGCAAACTGCTGGGACTGGGCTGGGCAACGAGTTTCGCGGTGGCGAGCGTGATCTCGATGTCCTCGACCGCGATGCTCTCCAAGCTGCTCGTGGATCGCATGGAGCTCGAGACGCCGCACGGGCGCCAGGTCATCGGGGTGCTGCTGTTCCAGGATCTGGCCGTGGTGCCGCTGCTGATCCTGATCCCGGCGCTCTCGCGTCCCGGCGACGCGCTGTGGCTGACGCTGGGCCTGGCCGCGCTCAAGGCGCTGGTCGTGCTCGCGCTGCTGCTGTTCCTGGGTCAGCGGCTCATGAAGCGCTGGTTCACGATGGTCGCGCGCCGCAAGTCGTCCGAGCTGTTCATGCTGAACATCCTGTTCATCACGCTGGGCCTGTCGTGGGTCACCGAGATGGCGGGTCTCTCGATGGCGCTCGGGGCGTTCCTGGCGGGCATGCTGATCTCGGAAACCGAGTTCCGCATCGAGGTCGAGGAAGACATCAAGCCGTTCCGCGACGTGCTGCTCGGGCTGTTCATGGTCACGGTCGGCATGTTCCTCGACGTGGCCGCCATCGTGGCCAACCTGCAATGGGTGCTGCTGATCCTGGCCGGCATCCTGCTGCTCAAGTTTGCCGTCGTGGCCTGCGCCTCGCGCTGGCTCGAGGGGCAGGATGGCACCGCCGTGCGCGCGGGCCTGTGGCTGTGCGCGGCGGGGGAGTTCGGCTTCGTGCTGCTGACGCTGGCGGTGGGCGTGGACGTGATTCCCAACACCGTCATGCAGCTCGTCATCGCGGCCATGGTGCTCTCGCTGCTGCTCGCGCCGCTCATCGTGCAGTACAGCGACCGCATCGTGCTGCGCTTCGTCGCGTCCGAGTGGATGGTGCGCTCGATGGAACTCACGCGCGTGGCGGCGAAGGCCATCTCCACGGATCGTCACGTCATCATCTGCGGCTACGGCCGTACCGGGCAGTACCTCGCGCGCCTGCTCGAGAACGAGCAGGTCAGCTACGTGGCGCTCGATCTGGACCCCGACCGCGTGCAGGAAGCCGCGGCCGCCGGGGACCCGGTCGTGTTCGGCGATTCTTCGCGCCACGAGACGCTGGTCGCGGCCGGCCTCATGCGCGCGAGCGCGGTCGTGGTGGCCTACAACGACGAGCATGCGACGAGCAAGGTGCTGCATCACGTGCTCGCGGCGCGTCCGGACATTCCCGTGGTGGCGCGCTCGCAGGACGAGCGCGACATGGAGCGCCTGATGCGCAAGGGGGCGGCCGAGGTCGTGCCCGAGATGCTGGAGACGAGCATCATGCTTGCCACGCACACGCTGACGCTGATCGGCACGCCGATCGCGACCGTGGTCCGCCGCATGCGTTACATCCGCACCCAGCGCTACACCCTCATGCGTGGATTCTTCATGGGCGCGTCGGACGTGAATCCGGCCGCCGATGCGCCCGAGGAGAGGCTGCATTCGGTTTCGCTGCCGGCCGGGGCGCATGCGGTGTCGCGCTGCATCAGCGAGCTGGCACTCGAGAACACCGGCGCCAGCGTGGCCGCCGTGCGCCGGCGCGGTGAGCGCCGGCTCGATCCGGCGGCCGACATGCGTCTGGAGAATGGCGACATCGTGGTGCTGCTCGGGGCGCCCGCCGCGCTCGCCGCCGCCGAGGACCGGCTTCTCAAGGGCGCCTGAGCGGCCTCAGGCGCTGAGGCATGCCACGTAGGTTGCGTCGTCGTCTACGTTGCTGGCGGCCGCACCGAGCGCGGCGCCGAAACGCATGGCGCCCTGGTCGGGCTTGCCGTCGTCCAGCGTCATGTCCACCTGCCGCGCGATACGCCCCGAGAGGCCGCCCTGGCAGATGAAGAGGCGCCCGCGCATGCCCGGGAAGGGCGTGGTGCTCTGCAGCCCGAGGCGGCCGCCGTCGGCGTTGTGTGGCTCCCAGTCGCCGGGCGCGGGCGGTGTCAGTTCTCCCTTGGCAAGGTTCGCCAGGCGCAGATGCTGCCAGGCGCGGGCGGATTCGTCGGCCGGCGCGGTACTGTCCCAGGTGCCTTCGATGAGCCCGTTGCCGTTGCCGGAGGTGGTGGCCCCGAGCTGGGCGGCGGCGCCGCGATCGTCGCCGGGCAGGGCGCGGAAGCGGTCCTGATAGGCCGCGAGCATGGTGGTGACGTTGCGGAAGTCGGTGGCGACGGCTTTTGCCTTGGCGCCGTGGATGAGTTCCTGGCCTTGCAGCACGCCGCCCAGCAGCAGTCCGATGATGATCAGCACGACGGCGAGTTCAACGAGGGTGAAGCCGGTATGACGGGCATGCACGGGAGCCTCCCTGGAGATCTGCGTTCCGCGCGCAGAGGGTTCCCGCGCGGCGCCGGCCGGCTGCTGACCGGGTGGGAAGACGGTAGCAAGTTCCCTGTCATGCCAACGGCATGACTGCCCGCACGATCGTCGGGGTTAACGGAGGCTCAGTCGGTGCCGCTCACGTCCAGGTCGAGCGGCGGCTCGGTGACGGGCAGCGGATTGCGCGCGAGCAGGCGCCACACGCTGACCATGCCCTTGCCTTTCAGCCGCAGCGTGACGGGATCTTCGAACAGGTAACGGTATTTCAGGCGGGCAAAGGTGCGGGCATCGCACTGGATGGTGTCCGGCGGGCATTCCGAGCTGATCCGGCTCGCAAGATTCACCGTGTCGCCCCACAGGTCGTAGATGAATTTGCGCCGCCCCACGACGCCCGCCACGACCGGACCGTAGGCGATGCCCACGCGGATGCGCAGCGTGTGCTGGCGCGTGAGGCCATCCTGGTGCACCCAGCTGCGCATCTCCAGCGCCAGGTCGGCCATCGTGGCGCAGACATCCTGTGCGTCGGCATGCAGGCCCCCCGCCACCATGTAGGCGTCGCCGATGGTCTTGATCTTCTCGAGGCCGTGGCGCTCGGCGAGCTCGTCGAAATGACTGAAAACGTGGTTGAGCAGGCGGAACACGTCGTCCGGCGCGTGCGCCGCGGCGAGATCAGTGAAGCCCACGATGTCGGCGAACATCACGCAGACGTCGGGCCAGGCATCCGCGATCGGCGCGTGGGAATGCTTGAGCCGTTCGGCGATGGGGGCGGGCAGCACGTTGAGCAGCAGCTGCTCCGAGCGTGCCTGTTCGCGTCCGAGTTCGGCGTGAGCGATTTCCAGCATGCGCTGCACGCGTGCGCGTTCGTGCGTGGCAAAGCGCAGGCACAGGTAGATCACCGTCGACAGCGCCGCGAAGTTGAGCGTGAACATGAGGTTCAGCAGGGACGGCGACAAGCTGATGTGCTCGGGCGTGGCGGGCAGGCGGCCGATTTCCGTGAGCACCACGAACACCAGGTAGAGCGCGAACCAGACGAGCGATTCGCGCCGGGCCTGGCAGAGCAGCGCCGTGATCGGCGCCAGCATGCCCCACAGCACGAGGCCGGAGGCCGAGGCGAAGTCGCCCGTGAGCCAGCGCGCCGCGAACGGAAAGCACAGCAGGGTGGCGACCAGGATGCGGCGGAACAGCACCACGTTGCCGCGCCCGGCGTGGATCAGCAGGTTCAGCAGGATCACGAGTTCGATCGCGAGCGGCAGGAGCGGGGGCAACTCATCCGTGACCATGCGGTAGACGAGCAGCCAGGCGCCGGCCACCACGCTGAAGAGCAGGCTCAGCAAGGTGAGCAGCCCCTTCTGCATGCGGTGTTCGGCGCTGTCGCCGGGGTGGATGCCGAGCTCGCGCAGGCTCGACAGGATGCGCCTGAAGGTGTCCATGTGTGGGAGAGTCTACTCCAGCAGGACGTGCCCCGTTTCGAGCATGCGCCCGATCAGTACGAAGCGCGAAAGCCAGATCGCCTGATCGTCCACGTCGGGCCCGCGCGCCACGACACGGTGGGCGGCGAGCGGCGGCGCCGTGGCGCTGAGGCCGTCGGCGCCGACGGACCACAGCGCCATCACGACCGCGTCGGGGCGGGCGAGCGATTGCGTGGCGCCGCCCGCTTCCAGCGCCAGGATCTCGATGCCGCCCAGGCTTGCGAGCGCAATGGGCTGGGCGCCCGTGAAGGCGGCATGCGCCGTGTAGCGCAGCGGCTGCCCCCAAGGATCGCGCGCCGGCAGCCCCAGCAGATGCCAGGGCAGCTCGCCGGTCGTCACGCCCGTGGCATTGCAGGCGTCGGGCTCGCCATCGCCGCTGCGGTCGGGGCAGGGGAGTGCGCCCGTGGCGGCGGCGTGATTGAGCAACGCTTCGCGGGCTTCATGGAGTTGCGCGTGGACTTCCAGCAGGCGGCTGCGCTCGATCTGCAGACTGAGTGCGCTGAATGCCCCGCTGCCGAGCACGCCCAGGATGAGCAGCACGATCGCCAGCTCGATCAGCGTGAAACCTCGTGCGGGGCCGGAGCGAGCAGGCATGGCTCAGTGCTCGCAGTGCAGACGGCCAGACTGCAGATCGAGCCGGCAGACGCCCGCCGCGCCGGGCAACTGCGCGACAAGCCGGTCGCTGGCACGCTCGTAGCGGATGTGGGCATACCAGTCGTTGAAGCACAGCCAGCTCACGGGATGCCGGTAGGTCGCGCCGTCGACGCGGCTGAGGCCCGGACACGGCTGCCCGCCATAGACGAGCCGCGCGGCCTCGGTGCCCGCCAGGCGTTCGTCGAAGTGCTGCGCGAAGGCACAGGGCACGCCGGAGGCGGTCGCCGCGCAGCGCAGGCTGTCCAGCGTGCCGTCACCGGGTTGCAGGTGGATCTGGGCAAGCAGGTCGGCACGCTGGCTTTCGCTGCGGAAGCGCCCCAGTACGCGGCGCAGCACGGGGCGCAGCAGATCCTCGGCGGAGAGTGCGAGCACGAGATCGTTGCCGTGCAGGGGGGGCATGTCGAAATCTTCGCTGCCGTCGGCATTGCGGCCTTCAAGGAAGGCCGGGACCGAACCGCCCTCGCAATTCCGTGCGACGCCCGGGGCGGTCCGGCCGCCTTGCGCGGGGCCGGCCCGGCCCGGCGCGATGATCACCGCGACGGCCGCGACGTCTGCCGTGGGCGTATGCACGCGCAGCGGCCCGGCGCTGGCCGCGTTGATGGCCGTGCCATTGCCGGCGCGGCGCAGGTGAGTGGAAAGCGTGTTGCGGTGAGTGTGCGCGAGTGCGTACCAGAGGCAATCCTGTGCTGGCGCGAGCGCCAGGAAGTGCCAGGGCAGGCGTCGCGCGGCTTGGCCCGGGCTGCCGGTGAAACCCAGCGGCGTCGAGCGGCCATCGAGCACGTCCTCGCCCGAGGGGCTCGGCAGGCTGCCGGGGGTGTTGTCCTCGATGAGGGCGTGGGCGATGAGGGCCTCACGCGCTTCGCGCAGGGCGCGTAGCGCCGCCCGGGTTTCATGCTGTTGGAAACTGGCGCCGCCCCGCGTCGACAGCGCCTGCCAGACGACGGTGGCGGTAATGAGACTGGCGACCCCCAGGGCCGCGAGAGTGGCGAAGCCGCGCTGGCCTTTCATGGATCCACCGGGGCGTCGTCGCTCAGGGATTCGCCGGGTCGCAGGCGACGCATGGCGCCGCGTCCGCTGCGCAGCCACACGCTGTGAACATCGTCCGCGACGGGCGCGGCCGCGCCGCTGAGCGCGTTGTGGTTGATCCACACCGTATGGCGACCGTCGGGGCGCAGCAGCACGCCGTCCAGACGTAGCGTGCGAGCGCCCGGTGCAGCGGGAAGACCCGCCGAGGAGGGCGAGGGGCGGGCCTCGGGCGTGGCGGGCGGGGCGCTGCCGGGAGGCCGGGGAAGGTCGAAAAGGCGCCCGATCTGCGCGCGCAGCGCGGCGGTTTGTTCCGTCGCCCCAACCGTGCCGCAGGCGATGCCGAACAGACACGCGGCGAGCGTGACGGAGCCTTTCATGGCCGGGCGCCGGCAGGCGCCGACTGGCTCAGCCAGTCCAGCTCGCATTCCGCTTCCAGAGGATGCTCGCCGCGTCCGCGCGCGACCCGGCAACCGCGCGGATGCTGACGGGCGCCGGGGGCGGCGTCGAGCGCGTCGAGCAATTCCAGGAGCTGACGCTCATGCGTGAGGGGTTGCAGAAAATGCATGCGGCTTGCCTGCAGGCCGCCCCCGGTAAGCTCGGGCGCGCTTTCGAGGGGGCTGGCCGGATGCAGCGTGAAGACGGGCTCCGGCAGCCCCTGCGCGCGCGCGGCCTGCTGCAGGCGCTGCGCCCAGACCAGCCGCGCGGTGGCGTTGTCGGTGCCCACGCCGGGGATGGAAGCGAGACGATCGCGCGCCAGCCCGAGCGCGGGCGCTTCGGACTCGAGCGCGCGCTGCTGGCTCAGCGCCTGATGTGCAGCCTGGTGCTGGCGGTGGGCGACGTTTTCGCGTCCCAGCATGTATACAAGGAGTACGCCTGCGCTGACCAGCAGGAGCAGGGCCGGCAACAGCGGGGTGAGCAGGCGCAGCCGGCGGCGCAGAAGACGAACGGGCGTCATGGTGGGGGCGATTGCGGCGCGCGCGTGAGTGAGAGTGCGAACCGGCGCGAGCGTGGGTCGGCGAGTTCGCTGGCGAGCAAGGGGCGCTCCGCGGCCCCCGCGAAGAGGGAGGACGTTACGTTGACTGCCAGCCCCAATGCTTGCAGCCCCGCACAGAACTCCCGCATCGATCGCAGCGCGGCGACGGGTTCCTGATCGCCCTCGAGCCGCATCTCCAGCGCCAGCCGCAACGGTGATCCGGCAGGCCCGGGGGAATCGTAACGCCATTCGAGGGCTTCGAGCACCATGCCCGGATAGTGTTCGAGCACGCGTGACAGCGGCAGCAGCAGCGTTTCGGGAGGCGGCAGGGGCGTGGCGAGGCGGGCCAGGTGCGGCGCGAGTGCGCGCAGTTGCGCCAATGCAGCGGCGGAAGGCAAGGGGGATAGATGGTCTGCGATGCGGCGCGCGGTGTCCTGCGCGGTGCGCTGCAAGGCGAGGGTTTCCGCCTCGAGGCGGACTTCGCGTTCATGGACGTGGGCGCTCCACGCACAGAGGCCTGCGCTCGCGACCAGCGCGAGAGCCACCCCGGCGTCGCGCCAGGTGCGGACGCGATGCGTCGCGCGCGCGGGGGCGGGCGCCAGCTGGGGCGCGGGCGTGCCGCTCAGGACCAGTAACGCCAGTGTGGCGAGTACCTCGGCGTGGAGATCTGTTGCCGCGAGCCCGTTGCGTCCGCGCGGAGGCGGCGCTGCCGGCATGACGAGGACCGGCCCCGCCCCGGTCTGGGCCAGGGCGGCCTGTGCCTCGGGCAGAAGCGCTGCGGGAAGGAGGACGTGCAGCGGCAAGGGCGTGCCGGGAGCCGGGGTGCCCGGCGCGGCGCCATCGGCGAGGTGGTGCAGGGTCTTGCGCGTTTCCTGCAGCAGAAACAAGGCGTCGAACTCATCCTCGGGCAGAGGCGCGAGACGCGTGAAGCGCAGGCCGGCCGCATCGAACTGGACGAAACGCAGACCGGCGGGCGTGAGGGCAATGCAGAGACCGGCATCCCCCTGACGGGAGAGCGAGGTCGCGAGCAGGCCGGCCGAGGTATGCACGGTCGCGAGCGCGGCATCCTGGCGGTCGAAGACATCCAGCCAGGGCGACAGCCCCAGCGCGGACGGCAGGCCCGACAGCAGCAAGGCGTCGTCCTTGCCACGGCGCATCCCCGTGGCACAGGTCGAGGCGGGAAACTGGCGCGCCGCGCGCCGTGTGATCCAGGCCCGGCGTTCCCTGGCGCGCAGCGGAGGAAGGGCTTCGACGCTGGCGTGCTCGTCGACGAGGTCGACCACGAGGTGGTGGACCGCGTGCGGCCGCGCGGACAGCCAAGCCTCGAAGTCGCCCACGCCCGAAGGGGTGGCGGCATGGCGTGCACGGGCCCGGATCTGGCCGCGGGCGCGTTCGTGCGTGCGCAGGCCATCAGCAGCGAGGAAGTGGATGTAATGTCGGCGCAGCGGCATCAGACGGGCATCCGTGTCACGAGGGTGTGCACAGGCCCCAGGATCGCGAGCGCGACCCAGCCCATGAGCGCGCCCAGAATCAGCGTGAGCACGGGTTCCAGAGAGGCTTGCAGGGTGTCGATGGCTTCTTGCACATCCCGTTCATATATGCGGGTGAGGTTCTGCATCGCCCGGTCTATGGCACCGGTCTGCTCGCCGACGCGGATCATGCGGCGCAGCAGCGGCGGAAAGACATCCGCCACGGAGAAGGCTGCGCCCAGCCCGTGCCCGGTCTGGATGGCTTCGTTGGCGT
The DNA here is from genome assembly GCA_031119555.1 of Candidatus Dactylopiibacterium sp. Taxonomy (GTDB): domain Bacteria; phylum Pseudomonadota; class Gammaproteobacteria; order Burkholderiales; family Rhodocyclaceae; genus Uliginosibacterium. The sequence goes on along the minus strand of JAVHXQ010000009.1, from coordinate 4,553 downwards.
GTATCAGGGCGGCACGTAGCACCGCGTTGCCACTGGCCTCGGAGACGAGCTTCAGGGTGTCGTGCAGCGGCAGCCCCGCGGCGTGCAGGAGCGCGAAAAGGTTGGTGATGCGCGCGAGCAGGATCTTGTGCAGGATCGGCCCCGTGATGGGCAAGGCGAGCAGCAGGGCGTCGCGCTGCCGGAGCAGTGCCGGATTCCGGCGGACGAGGATTGCGCCCGCCACGCCGAGGGTGGGAACGCCGAGCACCAGAGCAGGCCAGCCGTGTGCGAGGAGATCGGCTCCCACGATCAGGGCGCGCGTGGCCCAGGGCAGCGTGAGCTGACTGCTGCGGAAGATTTTTTCGATTTCGGGCACGACGCCGAGCATGGCGACCAGAAGCGCGGCGAGGGCCGTGACGAGCACGAAGCCAGGGTAGATCGCGAGTTTGCGCAGTCCGGCGCGCAGGGATTCCTCGCGGCGCAGCGCTTCGGCCAGGCGTGAGAGCACTTCGGGCAGATGGCCGCTGCTTTCTCCCGCGCGCACGAGGGCGCAGGCGCTGGCGTCGAAAGCGGCTCCCTGTGTCCGCAGGGCGTCGGAGAAGTTCGCTCCGGCTTCGATGCGGGCAATGAGCTCTGCCAGCACCGCAGCGGTACGGACATGGCTGGCGGAGTCCCGCAGTTCCGTGAGCGCCTCGATCAGCGGAATACCCGCGCTGAGCAGTTGTTCAAGCTGGAAACAGAAATGGATACGTTCGCGCAAGGGCAGGCGCGGGTTCTGCCGGGGCAGCACGAAGCGCTGGGGCTGCGCGCGCACGAGCGCCAGACCGCGCGGGCTCAGCTGCGACTCGAGCGCGGCCTCGCTGACCGCGTCTTCGGCGCCGAGGACGCGCTGGCCCGCCGCATTGAGTGCCGTGTAAGCAAAGCGCGGCACGGCCTACTCCACCGCAGCCATGTCGGGCATGGCGTGCTGGCGCTCGGTGAGGTCGACGACGCGGCCCAGTTCCTCGAGCGTGGTGAGGCCCGCGCGCACGGCGCGCAAGCCATCTTCAACGAGCGACACGCAACCGCCCGCTCTTGCCGCGCGCTTCAAGGCGTGGCGGCTGGCGCCCGCCGCGACGAGTTCGTCGAGTTCGGCATTCATGCGCAGGATTTCCATCAGCGCGAGCCGGCCGCGGTAGCCCTGGCCATCGCACAGTGGGCACCCCGTGGCGTCAAAAAGCGTCGTCGTGCCGGTTTCGTCCAGCAGCTCACGCTCTGTGGCGGTCGGCATGCGGGGCTCGCGGCAGTGCGGGCAGAGCCGGCGCACGAGCCGTTGGGCGACGGCGCCGATGAGGTTGCCGGCCAGGATGTCGGGCCGGACGCCGAGTTCCTGCAGACGAACCAGCGTGCCAAGGGCGGAGCCGGAGTGCAGCGTGGCATGCACCTGATGCCCCGTCATGGCCGCGCGCAGGGCCATGCTGGCGGTTTCGGCGTCGCGGATCTCGCCGATGAGGATGACATCCGGGTCTTGCCGCATCATGGCGCGCACGCCCTCGGCAAAGCCGAGGCGGCTTTCCTCGGAGATGGTGCTCTGGCGGATGCCCGGCAGCGGGTACTCGACAGGATCTTCCAGCGTCATGATGTTGAGCCGGGCGGCGTCGAGCTGGTGAAGGATGGAGTAAAGCGTGGTTGTCTTGCCGCTGCCCGTGGGGCCGGTGAAGACCAGCAGACCCTCCGGGCGGGCGATCATGATGCGCAGACGGGCGAGCTGGGTGGGTGCAAGGCCCAGGCCGGCCAGCGGCATGAGGCGACGCTGGCGGTCGAGGATGCGCAGCACGATGTTTTCGCCATGCAGCGTCGGCAGCGTGGATACACGGAAGTCGATGGGCCGCCCTCCGATGACCTGGGATATGCGTCCGTCCTGCGGGCTGCGGTTCTCTGCGATGTCGATGTCGGCCATGACCTTGAGCCGCACGGCGAGGGCCGGCCAGGCGGGCGCGTGCAGAGACAGGATCTCGCGCAGCAGGCCGTCGATGCGATAGCGGATCCGCAGCAGATGGCGTTCGGGTTCGAAATGGATATCGGAGGCTTCGCGCCGCACAGCATCCTGCAGTACGGCGTCGACGAGATGCACGGCGGCCTGGCTGGGCGGGGCTTCCCGGCCGGGAGCCAGGGGTTCGGTGGCCGCGCGTTCGAGGTGGGCCACGAGCGCGCCGAGGTCTTCCTTGTGTCCGTAATGACGCTCGATCGCCTGACGGATTTCGTCCTCTCCCGCAACCCTCAGGGTCACGAGCACGCCCTGGGGGAGTTGTGCCGCCAGCTGATCCGTGATGACGAGATCGTCGGGCCGGGCGATGGCGAGCTCCAGGTGCCGACGAGTCGCGTCCCAGCTCAGAGGAAAGACCCCCAGCCGACGCGCGAGCGGTTCGGGAACGCAGCCCTGCGCCTGCTTGTCGGGTGTGCTGCGCGCGAGGTCCGCCTCGGCGAGTCCACAGGCTTGCGCATGAGCGGCGCGCAGAGCGTGTTCGGTGACGAAGCCCAGGCTTACGAGCAAGGGGCCGATGGCCTGCCCGGTTCGCGCCTGCTCGTGCTGAGTGATGCGGAGCTGGTCCGCGCTGATGAGACGCTGCTCCACCAGCAGACGCCCGATAGGAGCGTGTTGCAAGGGGGGCGTCTGCACTACTGCCATGTGACATCTCCGCGCAGATCCGGCAGCGCGAAGCGGGCGAGCGCATCGCCACCCGTTTCGGGCGCGACCGTGGGGCGGACGAAGATGACGAGCTCGGTCTTGCTGCGCGTGTCGTTGCGGTTCTGAAACAGGCGCCCTACGAGCGGCAATGCGGCAAGGCCGGAGATGCTGGCGGCGGCCCTGTCCAGCGTGTCTTCCATGAGCCCGCCCATGATGGCGACATTGCCGTTGCCGATGCGCAGCACGGAATCGAACTCGCGTGCGCGGATGATGGGGATCGTGTTGGTGAGCGAGGCGTTGCCTTGCAGGAACTGCAGGCTGGGGTCTGTCTTGTGGCCGATCACGCGGGACATGCTGGGACGCAAGTTGAGCGTCACGCTGTCGTCCCTTCCGATCATGGGCGTGATCGTGAGGACCAGACCGACCGGAACCGAGTGCAGGGTGGACTGGATCGTGGTTTTGGCCGGGCTGTTGGTCGTGGCATCCGTTTCCTTGATCTCGTAGGTGAAATAGACGTTGTCATCCACGACCTTCATGACGGCCGTCTGGTTGTGAAGCACGGCGAGCTTGGGGCTTGAAAGCACGCGCACGCTGCCGAAGGTTTCCAGCAGCTTCACCACGCTCTGGAAATTGCCGCCTGACGAGTCGTATCCCAGCTCGATGAAGGGGCGGGCATTCGTTGTGGAAAAGGCGCCGACGGTTTGCTGCACGACGCGCAAGCCTGTCCCGAAGAGATTGAGCGCACTCCAGTCGATTCCCTGCTGAAAGTTCTGCGTCAGGGCCACCTCTGCGATCGTGGCCTCAATGAAGACCTGCCGTTGCGCGCGGCGCAGCAAGCTGTCCAGATACGCCCCCACCCGCGCGTGCTGGTGCGAGCGGGCATGCACCGCGAGCAACCCGGCCTCCGGGTTGAGCGTCAGCGAGGCTTTCCGGGTGGGCTGAAGCGCAGAGCAGGGCGCGGCGGCGGGCTGAGCGGGCTTCTCGCTGTCGGCAGACGGATCAGAGGCGGAGCACGCGGCCAGATTGCCGTCGCCGTCGGTCTCCCGCAGCAACTCCGTCAGATTGCGCCCCAGTGCCTGCCAGAAATGGTGGGCCGACGTATTCTGAATGCGGGCCGTGGAGCCGCTGCCGGATTGCTGGGGCACCGCAGAACGGGCGTTCGTGGCATTTCCTTCTGGGGAGCCCAGCTGCGAGGCCACCGAGATCGTGCTGGTTGTCTCGCGGTCGAGATTCACGTAATCCACCGAGTAGTGGCGGATGAAGGGCTCGTCGGGAAGTATCAGCAGGGTGTCGCCATCCCGTTCGTAGCGGATGGGCGCCTGACGAGCAATACGATCGAGTATGCGGGTCAGCGTCTGATTGCGGACATTCAGCGTAACCGAACCCGTGATGGCAGGATGAACATCGATATCCATCGGCGCATCCTGAGCAAGTGCCTGTAGCAGGCTCTGTACCGAAACATTCCTGACCGACAGCGAATAGGTGTCTTGTGCGGTGGGGCGCGGTGCTTCCTGTCCTGCGGGCGGTTGCGTGGTCGACGACGCGGCGGGTGGGGGCAGGGCCTTTGCTGCAACCGGCTCCTGAGACAAAAGATGATCGCCCGGGCGAAGCGTCTGTGCGGGCGGCGTCGCGCATCCTGTCGCCATCATGAATGCTGCCAGGGCGAGCATGCAGTGGGCATGGTTGCGGGGCACGAAATGTCTCTTGGCAAGAAGTTGTGCAGATCCTAACCAAGGCAGCTCCGCGCCGAATCCTGTTCTTTCGGGAATCCCTTCTGGGTGGGTTGCTTCTGGCGACTTGAGTGCTAAGGGTGACAAAGTCATCAACAATCCCGTGAAAGGTGTTGACTCCGCGGTGCGTAGTGTCCATAATTCCGCTTCTTCGCTGTTGCGGCGACCGATCTGCG
>JAVHXQ010000008.1 GCA_031119555.1 Candidatus Dactylopiibacterium sp. | reverse complement strand
GCCCGGAGCCCGTCACGCTGCTGGGCGCCGTGCTGGTGCTCGCGAGCTTCGCGGCCTTCGCGGCGGCGCCGCACGCGCTGTGGCTGCTGGTGCTGGGAACGCTGGTCTTCGACCTGGGCGTGCAGGCTTCGCTGATCGCGCACCAGAGCATCATCTACGGCCTCGAGCCGGCCGCGCGCAGCCGCCTCAACGCGGTACTGATCGGCGGCATGTTCCTGGGCATGTCGGCGGGTTCGGCACTCGGCAGCCTCGCCCTGGAACACGCGGGCTGGCGCGGCGTGAGCCTGTTCGCCGCGAGTTGCGCGCTGGCCGCGCTGCTCACGCGGGTCTGGCCGCAGCGGACCTGAACCACGGGCCGGCTTGGCAGGGCACGTCGCGTGCGCCATATTGCAGAAACATTTCACGGCCGCACGCGCCACGCCCCGGAGACTGCCATGCCACGCCCAGACGGCCTCACCCCCGCACGCGCCGCGCGCCGTGATTTCCTGCGCCGGCTGCCGGCGCTGGGCGCGCTCGCGACGCTGCCCACGCGGGCACTCGCCGAGGAGGCGCGGCTGCTCACGCGGCGCGTTCCGTCCTCGGGCGAAGCGCTGCCCATCGTGGGCCTGGGCACCGCGCGCCGCTACGACGACGCCACGCGCCCCGAGGAGCTCGCCCCCCTGCGCGCCACGCTGGAGCGCTTCGCCGCGCAGGGCGCGCGCCTCGTGGACACCGCGCCATCCTATGGCCATGCCGAGGCCGTCGTGGGCCAGCTCGTGGCCGAGACGCGGCTGCGCGAGCGGCTCTTTCTGGCCACCAAGGTCGGCGCCAGCGGCCGCGAGGCGGGCCTCGCGCAGATCGAGGATTCATTCCGCCGCCTGCGCACCGCCAGCCTGGATCTCATCTCCGTGCACAACCTGCGCGACACCGCCACGCAGCTTGCCACGCTGCGCGAGCTCAAGGCCGCGGGGCGCATCCGCTACACGGGCCTGACCACTTCGTTCGACCGCCAGTACGCCGACTTCGAGACCACCATGAAACGCGAGCAGGTGGATTTCGTGCAGGTCGATTACGCGCTCGACAACCGCGACGCGGGCGAGCGCCTGCTGCCCCTCGCGCGCGACCGGGGCATGGCGGTGATGGTCAACCTGCCGTTCGGGCGCGGGCGCCTGTTCTCCGCCGTCCAGGGGCGCGCGCTGCCGGCCTGGGCGGGCGATTTCGACTGCCACAGCTGGGCCCAGTTCTTCCTCAAGTACATCGTTTCGCACGAGGCCGTCACGGTCGTGATTCCGGGCATGGCCAAGGCCGGGTACGTCGACGACAACCTGGGCGCGGCGCGGGGCCGTCTGCCCGACGCCGCCACGCGCCGGCGCATGGAGGCCTTCATCGATGCCCTCTGAGGCCGCCGCCGACGCACGCGCGCGCCTCATCGACGTGCGCCCCGGCGAATGGCGCGCACTGGGCTGGGCCTGGCTCTACGTGCTGGCCATGATGTCGTCCTATTACGTGATCCGCCCCGTGCGCGATGCCATGGGCATAGAGGGCGGCGTGGAGAACCTGCAATGGCTCTTCACGGGCACGCTGCTCGCGATGATCGCGATCAACCCGGCCTATGCCGCGCTCGTGCAGCGCTGGGCGCGCGAGCGTTTCATCAGCGTGACCTATGCGTTCTTCATGGCCAACCTGCTGCTCTTCGCGCTCGCGCTGCACATGGCGGATGCCACGCAGAGGGTGTGGGTCGGGCGCGTGTTCTTCATCTGGGTCTCGGTGTTCAACCTCTTCGTGGTGAGCGTGTTCTGGGCGCTGATGGTGGATGTCTTCGACACCGCCCAGGCGCGCCGGCTCTTCGGGCTCATCTCGGCGGGGGCCACGGTGGGCGCGATCTGCGGCTCGGCGATCGCCTCGGGCTTCGCGCAGCACGTGCCGACCACCTGGCTGCTGCTCGCCTCGGTCGCCCTGCTGGGCGTGGCCGTGGCGGCGGTGCGGCACCTCTCGCGGCTGGCGCCGGCGCTGCGTACCGCGTGCGCGCCGCACGCCCGCGAGGAAGCCGACGCCCCCATCGGCGGCGGTCTGCTGGCGGGCGTCAGCCACACGCTGCGCTCGCCCTATCTGCTCGGCATCTGCCTCTACATCCTGCTCTACGCCGTGACCTCGACCTTCCTGTACTTCCAGCAGGCCGGGATCGTGCGCGACCATTTCGCCGGCCGCGCTGCGCGCACGGCCTTCTTCGCCAACGTGGACCTCGTGGTGAACGTGCTCACGCTGGGCGTGCAGCTCTTCGTGACGGCGCGCTTCCTGCAGCGCTGGGGCGTCACGCTGACGCTCGCGCTCCTGCCCGCGCTGACCGTGCTGGGCTTCGGCGTGCTCGCGGTGGCCCCCACGGTGGCGGTGCTCGTGACGGTGCAGGTGCTGCGCCGGGTGGGCAACTTCGGCTTCGCCAAACCCACGCGCGAACTGCTGTTCACGGTGACCACGCGCGAAGACAAGTACAAGGCCAAGCCGGTGATCGATACCGTGGTCTATCGCGGCGGCGATCAGGTGGGAAGCTGGTCCTACGCGCTGCTGGGATGGCTGGGCGCGGGGCCCGCGCTGGTGGCGTTGCCGGTCGCGCTGCTGTGGGTGGTGAATGCCGTGTGGCTGGGGCGCCGCCAGGCCGCCATGGCCGCCGCAGCGCCGCCGCCCGCGTGATGACGTGGCGCCGGGTCAGAACAGCTGCTCAGCCGGAATCGGGCGCCCCGTCAGGTAGCCCTGCAGCAGCGTGAAGCCCAGCTCGAGGCAGAGGTCGGCCTCGGCCTGCATCTCGATGCCCTCGGCGATGGGTTGCGAGCCGAGGTCGCGCACCAGCTTGACCAGATCGCGCACCACGCGGCGCTTGCGCTCGCTGGCCAGGTGCAGGTCGTGCAACAGGCTCATGTCGAATTTCACGAAATCGGCCGTGGCGTCGCCCAGTTCGTTGAGCCGCGCCTGGCCGATGCCGAAGTCGTCATAGGCGAAGCGCACGCCGATCTCGCGGAAGCGCGCCACGAGCTCGCGCAGCGGCCGCACCTCGGTGACGGCGGACTCATGGATCTCCACCACCAGCTGCAGGTCGGGCATGCCGGCACGCAGCGCGATGAGCTGCTCGAAGAAGGCCGGCTCGAAGGTCTCCTTGGGATGCGTGTTGGCAAACAGCGGAAAGCCCCGCAGGCAGGGCGCGATGGTGTGGATGCCAAAATCGCGGAAGGCGCGCGACAGATCGACTTCGCGCCCCAGCAGGCTCGCGATCTGGAACAGGTCGGCCGGCTGCGTGGGCAGCAGCGGATGGCTCGCGCGGCCGAGCAGTTCGTAGCCGAAGACCTTCGCGAAATCATGCGCGTGCACGATGGGCTGGGCCGCGCCCGACAGGCCGTAGCCCTCGATGAGCTGGTTGAACGAAGGCGCTTCGGGAAACGCGTCGGGGTCGGCCGTCAAGGCGTCGGGCACGAGCTGGGTGCGCACCTGGCTGTCGTGCGCGAACCCCGCGAGCTCCGGCCTCTGCGTGCGCAGGCGGAATTCGGCGCCCGCGAAATGCAGCAGATCGCCGTCGTGCAGCAGGCGCGCGCCTTCGATGCGGGCCCGGTTCACGAAGCAGCCGTTGGTGCTGTTGAGGTCGGACAGCTTGAGCAGGCCGCTGATGTCACGCGTGAGCACGGCATGGCGCCGGCTCACGCCGGGCGCGTCGATGACCAGCTCACTGTCCGGCTCGCGCCCCACGCGGAACGGCAGGGGCGAAATGACGCTCGACACGCGTGCACCATCGGGCTGGGTCAGCTCGAGCACCCATTGGGGATCCACTCACTTCTCTCCATTGCGGACGGCATGCGCCGGAGCCGCTGCTGTGGCGACGGGATTCTGCGCCCGCTTGCCGGAGTCCATCCTGACAGGTTAGCAGCGCGCGCGGCCTTGCAGCCAGCCGACCGTCAGGCCAGTAGCGCCCGCCCCCGCCAGCGCCCGCTGCGCAGACGCCACAGGTACAGGGCGCTGCGCAACAGCCAGTCGGTGTACATGCCGAGCCAGACCCCCACGATGCCCCAGCCGAACACCACTCCGAAAACGTAGCCCAGCAGGATGCGAAACGCCACCATGCCGATCAGCGTGGTGAGCATCGCGAACTTCGCGTCGCCCGCGCCGCGCAGACCGTTGGGCAGGATGAAGGTGGTCGGAAACACGACCAGCATCGCGCAGTTGAGCCACATCAGCACGCGCGCGTGCTCGGCCACGTCGGGCGCGGCGCCGTAGAGCTTGAGCACCAGCGGCACGAGCGGCGTGAAGGCCAGCCCGATGATCGCCGTCACCCCCCAGCCCAGGCGCAAGACGTAGCGCATGGTGCGCTCGGCGGCGGCCTCGTCGCCGCGCCCCACGTCGCGCCCCACGAGGGTGGTGTTCGCCACCGAGAGCGCGTTGCCCGGAATGTTCATGAGGCTGACGGCCGAGAAGGCGATGTAGTTGGCCGCCACGGCGGCCGGCCCCAGGCTCGCCACGATCACCTGCACGAGCAGCTTGCCGCCGTTGAAGGCAAAGGATTCGACGCTCGCGGGGATGCCGATCGCATACAGCGCGCGCAGCAGCGGCATCTCGAAGCGGAAGCCGCGCCAGTGGCGGATGTCGAACAGCAGGCCGTCGCGCTGCCACACGAAGACCAGGAAAGCCACGCCCACGAGGCGGGCCAGCCACTGCGCGAGCCCCGCGCCCACGATCTCCAGGCGGGGAATGCTCAGCGAGAACCAGCCGGTCTGCAGCTCCACCCCATAGATCAGCAGGTAGCCCAGCGCCACGTCGCAGACCGTGACCAGCGTATTGACCTTCATCGCCAGCCGCGTGTTGCCCGCGCCGCGCTGCACGCCGCAGGCGAGCAGGGTGACGGCGGTGAGCGGATAGGTCGCGCAGGCGAACATGAGGTATTCCCACATGTGCTCGCGCACCACGGGCCCGGTGCCGGGGTACAGCGTGTCGAGCAGCGCGTGGCCGCCCAGCGCCGTGAGCGCCGACACGCCCAGCACCATCACCGCGCCGGAGGCCAGCGCCTGGCGCCCCGCGTCGGCCGCGCGTTCGTGGCGCCCGGCGCCCAGCGCCTGCGCCACCACCACCGTCGCGCCCACCCCGAGCGCCGAGAACAGGGCATTGACGACCAGCGTGAAGGCCTCGACGTTGCCGATCGCGGAGACGGCTTCGGTGCCCAGGTGCGAAGCCATGATCGCGCCCAGGCTGCCGATCAGGTTCACGAAGAACACCTCCACCAGCACCGGCCCGGTGAGCTTGCGGACGTCGGGACGGATCGGGGCGGGACGCAGGGCGGAGAGTCGGAAGGGGAATCGCAAGCGCATCGGCGGGGCACGCAGCGGCCGCGCGCCACACCTGCGTGGCCTCATGCGACCGGAAAGCCCCCGACCGTAGCACAACGGCGCCGTCCGGGGCAGCCCGGCCCGCAGGCTCGCGTAGAATGGCCGCCACACCGCGACCTTCCGCCCCACACCCCGACGAGACGAGCGCCGCCATGGCCATGAGCTTCTACTGGCACGACTACGAAACCTTCGGCGTCAATCCGCGCCGCGACCGCCCCGCGCAGTTCGCCGGCATCCGCACCGACGCCGAACTCAACGAGATCGGCACGCCGCAGATGCTCTACTGCCAGCCCGCGCCCGATTACCTGCCCGACCCCGCATCCTGCCTGCTCACGGGCATCCTGCCGCAGCACTGCCTCGCGCACGGGCTGCCCGAGCATGCCTTCGCGGCCGCCATCCTGCGCGAGCTGGGCGAGCCCGGCACCGTCGGAGTGGGCTACAACACCATCCGCTTCGACGACGAAGTGACGCGCCACCTGTTCTGGCGCAACCTCCTCGACCCCTACGCGCGCGAGTGGCAGAACGACTGCGGCCGCTGGGACCTGCTCGACGTGGTGCGCACGGTCTACGCGCTGCGGCCCGACGGCATCGAGTGGCCGCGCCATGAAGACGGCCGCGTCTCCTTCCGGCTCGAGCACCTGTCGGCCGCCAACGGCCTCACCCACGAAGCCGCGCACGACGCGCTCTCGGACGTGCGCGCCACCATCGCGCTCGCGCGCCTGATCCGCGACCGCCAGCCGCGCCTGTGGGAATTCTGTCTGCGCTTGCGCAAGAAAGACGCCGCCGCGGCCGAGATCGATCTGCTCAACCCGCGTCCGTTCGTGCACATCTCCGGCATGTTCGGCACCGAGCGGGGCTGCCTCGCGGTGTGCTGGCCGCTGGCGCGCCACCCCACGAACAAGAACGAGATCCTCGCCTGGGATCTCGCCCACGACCCGGCCGAACTCGCCGCGCTCGATGCCGACACCCTGCGCCTGCGCCTGTTCACGAAGACCGACGAATTGCCCGAGGGCGTCGAACGTCTGCCCGTGAAAAGCATCCATATCAACAAGTCGCCGGTCGTGATCGGCAATCTCAAGGTGCTCGACGCCGCCAGCCTCGCGCGCTGGCAGATCGACCTCGCGCAGATCGAGCGCCACGCCGACGCGGCGCGCGCGCTGCCCGCGCTGGAGGCCCGCTGGCAGGAAGTCTTCCGCCGCCCGCCGGCCGCCGGCCCGGTCGATGTCGACGAGGATCTCTACGGCGGCTTCGTCGGCAATGGCGACCGCCGCACCCTGGACACCCTGCGCGAGCTGTCGCCCGAGGCGCTCGCGCGCGAGCACGTGAGCTTCCAGGACGCGCGCCTGGAGGAAGTGCTGTTCCGCTACCGCGCGCGCAACTTCCCCGCGACCCTTTCCGCGGACGACCAGGCGCGCTGGCTCGCGCACCGCATCGCCTGCCTGCACGACGGCGCCACGGGGCGCGGCATCGAAGCCTTCGCCGAGCAGATCGACGTGCTCAGCGAGCAGGCGGACGAAGCCGGCGAACAGATCCTCGGCGCGCTCTACGACTACGCGGAATCCATCGCGCCGCCGCTGGACTGAACGCGCGGCGGGCGGCCGCCGTCAGGCGGCGCGGGCCTGCCTCACTCGCGCCACCACGGGCTGCCGGCGCACGGCGCGGCAAGGTCGATGCGCTCGCCGATGCGCGGCGTGCACAAGGCCACGCCCTGCGCGCCGGCAAGGGCGTGCAGGCGTTCGAAAGGCTCGTTCCAGGCATGGAAGGCCAGATCGAAGGTGCCGTTATGCACCGGCACCAGGTGGCGCGCGCCGAGATCGTGGAACGCCTGCAGCGTCTGCTCCGGCAGCATGTGCACGTGCGCCCAGCGCGCGTCGTAGGCGCCGGCTTCCAGGAAGGCCACGTCGAACGGGCCGCAGCGGCGGCCGATCTCGCCAAAGCCCTCGAAATACCCCGTGTCGGCGCTGAAGTAGAGACGCAGGCCCGGCGCGGCGAGCACCCACGACGCCCACAGCGTGCGCTGCCCGTCGAACGGCGTGCGGCCCGAGAAATGCTGGGCCGGCGTGGCGGTGATCTCCAGCGCGCCCACGCGCGCGGCCTGCCACCAGTCCAGCTCGCGCACCTTGTGCGCCGGCACGCCCCAGGCGCGCAGCGTGTGGCCCACGCCCAGCGGCACGATGAAATGCGCGACCCGCGCATGCAGCGCGCGCACGCTGGCGCGGTCGAGGTGGTCGTAATGATTGTGCGAGACGATCACGCCCTCGATCGGCGGCAGCGCGTCGAGCGCGATCGGCGGCGCATGGAAACGCCGTGGTCCGAACCACTGCACCGGCGACGCGCGTTCGCTGAAGACCGGATCGGTCAGCCAGAATTTGCCGTCCAGCCGGAAGAGCAGCGTCGAATGACCCAGCCGCCAGGCGCTGCCATCGGGCGCGGCGAGCAGCGCTTCGCGGCTCAGCGCCTGCAGCGCGATCGCCCGGGCCGGCCGCGTGTGGGCGGGCTTGGGCGTGAGCAGGAATTCGCGCCACAGCCGCAGCCCCGCCCGCAAGCTGCGCGCGGGCGTCGGCACCGCGTTGCGGAAGCGCCCGTCGCGGAACTGGGGCGATCCGTCATGGGCGGGCGGCGTGCGCGCGCCGATCAGCCAGCCCACATCCGTTCTCCCTGCATGAAACCCGTTTCCGCGCCGCTAGCCCACGCTCGCCGCGATGATGCCGGACACGAACAGCGCCAGCATCGCGAGGCCCGCCACACGCCGGGCGTCGAATCCCGCCCCGCGCCGGCGCGGCCGCGGTGTGGCCGGCGTGGCCTGGGCGAGCCGGGCGCGCACGGCTTCGAGGCGGCGCTGCTTGTCCGCCTCGGCGCGCCCGAATCCGCTCGGGCGGCTCAATGCGCCTCGTCCCAGTTCGCCCCCGCGCCCACCTCGGCGAGCAGCGGCACCTTGAGCTCGGCCACGCCCGCCATGAGGCCGGGCAGGGCTTCGCGCACGCGCGCAAGCTCGGCGTCGGGAACCTCGAGGATGAGTTCGTCATGCACCTGCAGCAGCAGCTTGCTCTGCAGCGCGTCGGCGGCCAGCCAGTCGTAGACGCGGCGCATGGCCATCTTCACGAGGTCCGCCGCCGTGCCCTGCATGGGCGCGTTGATCGCGGCGCGCTCGGCGCCCTGGCGCCGGCCGGCATTGCTGCTGCGCAGCTCGGGCAGGATCAGGCGGCGGCCGAAGACGGTCTCGACATAGCCCTGCGCGCGCGCGGCGGCGCGCGTTTCCTCCATGTAGCGCGCCACGCCGGGGTAGCGCGCGAAGTAGCGGTCTATCCAGCTCTGCGCGGCGGCGCGTTCGATTTCGAGCGACCGCGCGAGACCGTGCGCGCTCATGCCGTAGATGAGGCCGAAGTTGATGGTCTTGGCATAGCGGCGCTGCTCGCTGGACACCTCCGCGCTCGTCACGCCGAACACTTCGGCGGCGGTGGCGCGGTGTACGTCCTCGCCGGCGGCGAAGGCTTCGAGCAGGCGCTCGTCGCCCGACAGGTGCGCCATGATGCGCAGCTCGATCTGCGAGTAGTCGGCCGACACGACGTGCCAGCCCGGCGGCGCGATGAAGGCCTGGCGGATGCGGCGGCCCTCCTGCGTGCGCACGGGGATGTTCTGCAGGTTGGGGTCGGACGAGGCGAGCCGCCCGGTGATCGCGCCCGTCTGCGAGAAGCTGGTGTGCACCCGCCCGGTGGCGGTATTGACCATGCGCGGCAGCTTGTCGGTGTAGGTGCTCTTGAGCTTCGCGAGGCCACGGTATTCGAGCAGCAGGCGCGGCAGCGGGTAGTCGAGCGCGAGCTGGGCGAGCACCTCTTCGTCGGTACTGGGCGCGCCCGTGGCGGTCTTCTTCACGACCGGCAGCCGCTGGCGTTCGAACAGGATCTCGCCCAGCTGCTTGGGGCTGTTGAGGTTGAAGGGCTGCCCGGCGGCTTCATAGGCCTGCTGTTCGAGGGCGAGCATGCGGCGGCCCAGCTCGTCGCTCTGGCGGCCCAGCAGCGCGGCGTCGATGAGCACGCCGTGACGCTCCATGGCCCACAGCACTTCCTGCACGGGCAGCTCGATCTCGCGATACACGCGCGCGAGACCCGCCTCGGCCGCGATCAGCGGAGCGAGCTTGCGGTGCACGCGCAGCGTGACATCGGCATCCTCGGCGCCGTAGCCGGTGGCCTGTTCGAGCGCGACGTCGGCGAAGGAGATCGCCTTCGCGCCCTTGCCGCAGACGTCGGCGTAGGACAGCGTGGCGAGCTCGGTATGACGGCTCGCGAGACTGTCCAGATCGTGGTTGCGGTCGCTCTCCCACACGGCCGATTCGAGCAGCGTGTCCTCGGCCACGCCGCGCAGGCGGATGCCGTGGTTGGCGAGCACGTGCATGTCGTACTTGAGGTTCTGGCCCAGCTTGGGCTTGCCGGCATCCTCCAGCCAGGGCCGCAGCCGCGCGAGCACGGATGCCAGCGGGAGCTGGTCCGGCGTGCCCGGCGCGCGATGCGCCAGCGGCAGGTAGGCGGCCTCGCCGGGCGTGACGGAAAAGCTCATGCCCACGAGCTGCGCCTGCATGGGGTCGAGGCTGTCGGTCTCGGTGTCGAAGGCGGTCAGCGCGGCGGCGTCGATCTTCGCCAGCCAGCGCTCGAGCGCCTCTTCGGTGAGGATGCATTCGTAGGCTTCGCGGTGCGCGGCGCTGCGCCCGGTGGCGGCATCGGCCCCGACCGATTCGAGCGCCGCCGCCGAGGCTTCGCGGGCGGTCTGCGCGAACAGCCCGCCCTGCTCGCCCGCGACGGGCCTGGCGTCGGCCGCGTCGCTTTCCTGCAGGGCGCGCAGCCAGCTGCGGAATTCCCAGCGCGCGTAATGCTCGAGCAGCGTGGCGCGATCGGGCTCGCGCCAGGTCAGTTCGTCGAGCTTCTCGGCGAGCGGCACGTCGGTCACGATGGTCACCAGACGCCGCCCCAGCGGCAGGAAGTCGAGCGCGCGGCGCAGGTTCTCGCCCGCCACGCCCTTGATGTCGCCGGCATGCGCGACGAGGTTGTCGAGCGTGCCGTACTCGGCGAGCCAGCGGGCGGCGGTCTTGGGGCCGCATTTATCCACGCCGGGCACGTTGTCCACGGCATCGCCCATGAGCGTCAGGTAATCCACGATGCGGGCGGGCGGCACGCCGAACTTCGCCGCCACGCCCTCGTCATCGAGCGTCTCGCCGGTCATGGTGTTCATGAGCGTGACGCCGGGCTGCACGAGCTGGGCCATGTCCTTGTCGCCCGTGGAGATGATCACCTCGAAGCCGCGCTCCACGGCCTGGCGCGTGAGCGTGCCGATCACGTCGTCGGCTTCCACGCCCGGCTCCACGATCACGGGCCAGCCCAGCGCGCGCGCGCAGGCCTGGATCGGCTCGATCTGCGGCACGAGGTCTTCGGGGGTGGGCTTGCGCGTGGCCTTGTACGCCGGGTACCAGTCGTTGCGGAAAGTCTTGCCCTTGGCGTCGAACACGCACACCGCGTGCGTGGCGCCCACGCTGGTGCGCAGCGGCAGCAGCATGCTGAGCACGCCGCGCAGCGCGCCGGTGGGCTCGCCGGCCTTGTTGCGCAGGTCGGGCAGCGCGTGGAAAGCGCGGAAGAGATAGCTGGAGCCATCTACGAGAAGAAGTCGGGACATGACGGAATCCGGCTGAAAAGGGGCGTTCGGGCATTCGGGCGGGCAGCCGCGCGGCGCTTGCCTCGCGCCGCGCCTTGCACGCAGTATGTGGGCTTCGCATGGTCCGCGCGCCGGGCCGTGCCCAGCACAGGAAAGCACACGACGATGAGCGCAAAAGACAAGCTTCCGCCTTTCCGGGCCCCTTCGATCAATGAGCAGGGCGAACTCGCCCGCGAGGCCTGGCGCATCTTCGGAATTATGTCAGAGTTCGTCGAGGCGACCGAACGCCTCAAGCCCATCCGCCCGGCCGTGAGCATCTTCGGCTCGGCCCGCATCAAGCCCGATCATCCGTACTACCAGCTCACCGAACGCATCGCGCGCCTGCTGTCCGACTCCGGCTTCTCGGTGATCTCGGGCGGCGGCCCGGGCATCATGGAGGCGGCCAACAAGGGCGCCTTCCACGGCCGCGGCCTGTCGGTGGGGCTGAACATCCAGCTGCCGCACGAGCAGAGCGGCAATGCCTACCAGGACATCTCGCAGACCTTCCGCCACTTCTTTCCGCGCAAGGTCATGTTCGTGCGCTTCGCGCAGGCCTACGTGGTGATGCCGGGCGGCTTCGGCACGCTGGACGAAGTCATGGAAGCGCTCACGCTGATCCAGACCGGCAAGGGCCGCAAGATTCCGGTGATCCTGGTCTGCCGCGAATTCTGGGCCGGCCTCGTCGACTGGTTCCGCGACACGCTGGTGCGCGAGAAGATGATCCACGCCGACGACATGGACCTGATCCAGATCATCGACGAGCCCGAGGACATCGTCGCGGCCATCTTCAGCCATTACGAGCGCCGCGGCTTCAAGGACCTGCCCGACGAGCACGAGCTCATGCTCAACCTCTGAGGCGCCCCGCGCGGGCGCGGCGTGTGGCGAACATGCCTACGCCGCGCGCGCGGCCATGGCCCTTCGCGTGGCGGGGTCTTGCCCGCCGCGCCGGTGCTGCGGTCTCATCGCGGCTCCCCCCCCCGAGGACATCCCGATGCGTTTCCCTCACGCGGCCACGCGGCTTGCGTTGCCCGTCCTGCTGGGGCTGCAGGCCTGCAGCTCGGCACCCGTCCTGGTGGCCCCGACGCCGCCCGCCCGCTACGAGCGCCTGGGCCCCGTCGAAGGCCGCGCCTGCGGCGCGCTGGGCCTGCTCGCCACCGCCTACTACGCGATCCCGATGGGCCTGAACAGCCGCGTCGAGCGCGCCCGGGCCGAAGCGCTCGCCAGCCGCCCCGGCGCCACCGGCCTCATCAACGTGACGATCCAGGACGAATGGGCCTGGGTCGTGCTCGCCACGACGCGCTGCACCACGCTCACCGCCGAAGCGATCAGGGAGATTCCGTGATGAAGCCACCGCGCCTGCTTGCCGCCGCCCTCGCGGCCGCCCTGCTCGCCGCCTGCGCGGGCCCCGTCGTGAAGCTCGGCGACGTAACCCGTCTCGACGACATCGACACCCACCGTGGCGAGGTGCTGCAGGCATCGGCCTCGGGCTTCCAGCTGCTGCTCTTCATTCCCATCGCCATCAACGCCCGCCAGGCGCGCGCGATGGAAGACCTGCGCGCCCAGGCCGGCGACCGCCTGCTCGGCAACGTGAAGGTCACCGAATCGTGGCGCTACGGCCTGGTCGGCACCGTCCATACGACCACGCTGGAAGCCACGGCGTATCCGCGCCGCCACGCCGCCGCGCATCCCTGAGACCCGCCGCGCACGCGTTTCCCCTCATGCCGCCTGGCGTGGCACGATGCGGGTTTCTGGCTACGTGGGATGGACCCACCCATGGCCCCCTGCGCGGGGGCCGTGCGCTTCTGGGGGAAAGACATGACGAAGGACATCCGCTGGGGCATCCTCGGCTGCGGTGAAGTGACGGAAGTAAAGAGCGGCCCGGGCTTTCGCAAGGCCGAGGGCTCCCAGCTCGTGGCCGTGATGCGGCGCAACCGCGAGCTTGCCGCCGACTACGCCCGCCGCCACGGCGTGCCGCGCTGGTACGACGATGCCGAGGCCCTGATCGCGGACCCCGAGGTCGATGCCGTGTACGTCGCCACGCCGCCGGCCGCACACAAGCCGCTCGCCCTGCTCTGCGCGGCGGCCGGCAAACCGTGCTATCTCGAAAAGCCGATGGCGCTCAACCATGCCGAAAGCCAGGCCATCGTGCAGGCCTTCGCGGCGCGCGGCGTGCCGCTCTTCGTGGCGTACTACCGGCGCGCGATGCCGCGTTTCGCGAAGATCCGCGAACTCGTGCAGGGCGGCGCGATCGGGGCCGTGCGTTTCGCCCACCTCGTGCTGCGGCAACCCATGCCGGCCGAAGACCTCGACCCCGCCAGCCAGCCCTGGCGGGTGGACCCGGCCATGGCGGGCGGCGGCCGCTTCGTGGACATGGGCTCGCACCAGCTCGACTTCCTCGACGATCTGTTCGGCCCGGTGACCGATGCGCACGGTTTCGCGCGCGCCAGCCACGCCCAGGCACGCGTGGAGGACACCGTCTGCGCCAGCCTGCGCTTTGCCTCGGGCGTGATCGCGACGGCAAGCTGGTGCTTCGCCTCGCCCGACCGGCTCGACCGCTGCGAGATCGTCGGCGAGCGGGGCCGCCTCGTGTTCGCCACCTTCGACGAGACGCCCGTCGAACTGTTCACGGCCGAGGGACACGAGCAGTACGCGATCCCCAACCCGGTGCACGTGCAGCAGCCCCTGATCCAGAACGTCGTCGATTGCCTGCACGGACGCGCGACGCCCCTGTCGACGGGCGAGACCGCCGCGCGCACCGACGCCGTGATCGATCGCATCCTCGGCCGCTGAGGCCGTCAACGCAAAGGGCCGGCACACGGCCGGCCCTCGCATGCGTGCGCCAGCCTTACGGCGCGGTGCGCGTGATGACGATCTCTTCCACCTCGACGCGGCGGTTGGGCTCCAGGCACTTGATGAGCGCGGCACGGTTGCGGTCGTTGCAGGTCACGACCGGATTGGCCTCGCCCCGGCCCACGGCGTTGAGCCGGCTGGCGGGAACACCCTGCGCCACGAGGTAGCCCTTGACGGCATCGGCGCGCTGCTGCGACAGGCGCAGGTTGTAGGCCTCGGCGCCGAGGCGGTCGGTGTAACCCGTGATGTCGATCTGGCCACCCTGGGTGTCGCTGCGCAGCGCGTTGGCGATCTCGTCCAGACGCGGTTGCGCGCCGCGCAGGCGGGCGCTGTCGAAATCGAAAAGCTCGGTCGCCGACAACGTGATGCGCTCGGTGCGCGGCGCGGGTGCGGGCTGCGGCGCGGGAGCAGGCGGCGGAGCCACCGGCGCGGGCGGCGGCGGCTCGACGGCGGCCACCGGCGTGGGCGCGGCGGCGGGCTTGTCGAACACGTACACGATGCCCAGGCTCGCCAGGCGCGTGTTGGCGCGGCTGAACCCGTAGTCGCGCGGCTCCACGTAGGCGTGGGCGTAGCGGTAGTCGGCCTGCAGGCCGAGCTGCTCGGTGAAGAAGTACTGCACGCCCGCGCCCACGTTCACGTAGGGCGAGGTACCGCTCTCGCGCACGCCGTCGCGCACCGCGCGGTCATATTGCGCACCGCCGCCGACGAGCACGAAGGGGCGCAGCTTGCTGCGCGAGAAGAAATACAGGGCATCCACGCCCAGCGTGTTCTGGCGGTAGCTGCCGGCCCCGTCCCAGGCGCGCGAGTAGGTCGTGCCCAGCTGCAGATCCCACGATTCCGACAGCGGCTTGCCCAGGCGCAGCTGTGCGCCGCCGCCGTTCTCGGGCTGGTTGAAGCTGTCGTCCGGATCGAAGTAGTGACCGCCCGGCGCGATGTACCAGGAGGGGTTGAAACCGGCGCCGCTCTGGGCCTGGGCGTGACCGCCGGCCAGGGCGCCCAGTGCGATGATCGATGCCGCCAGAACGCGGCTGCTGATGTGCTGGGTATGCATGATGACCTCTTATGATGGTGGGGAGCTGGGGGGAGACGAAGCCGTCCGACAACTCGCAGATCGATTCGCCCGGTTGCCAGAATGTACGCGCGGGCGCCGACGCTCCGGATCAGCCGGCAAGCGCTTCAGTTGTAGGACAACTTCCCGGGGGCACGCCGCGCCCGCCCGTCCGCGGACGGGTCCTGGCGCCGTGGCGTGCCCGCCGCGAACGGGCCGCCGCTCAGTTCACGCGGCGCGTGACGACTACCGGCTCGATCACCACGCGGCGGTTCGGCTCCAGGCACTTGATGAGGGCGGCGCGCGCCTTCTGGTCGCAGCTCACGACCGGATCGGCGCGGCCCTTGCCCAGCGCGGTGATGCGCGCTTCGGCCACGCCCCGCTTCACGAGATGGGCCTTCACGGCGTCGGCGCGCGCCTGCGAGAGCTTGCGGTTGTAGGCGTCGGAGCCGAGGCGGTCGGCATAGCCCAGCACGTTCACGGCGACGCCATGCGCGTCCTCGCGCAGCGCGGCGGCGATCTCGTCGAGCCGGGGCTGATCGGGCTGCAGCGCGGCGCTGCCGAAGCCGAACAGCTCCTGGGCCGAAAGCGTCTGCGTTTCGAAGCGCGGTTCGGCGGCCGGCGCCGGGGCGGACGCGGCGACCGGCGCGGGCGCGGGCGCCTCGGTCACCGGAGCCGGCGCGGCCTCGAGCGGGGCCGGCGCGGGTGCGGCGGGCTTGCCGAAGGACCAGATCACGCCCACGTTCAGCATCTTGGTGTTGGCGCGTGAAAAGCCGAAGTCGCGCGGCTTCACGTAGGCGTGCACGAGACGGTAGTCGGCTTGCAGGCCCAGGCTCTCGGTGAGCTGATACTGAAGGCCCACGCCGGCATTGACGTAGGGCGAAGTCCCCGCGTGGCGGTCGCCGTCGGTCTGGAAGCGGGTGTATCCGGCCCCCGCGCCGGCGAGCAGGAAGGGCCGCAGCGTGCCGCGCGAGAACAGGTACAGCGCATCGGCGCCCAGGGTGTTCTGGCGCACCGCGCCTTGTGCGTCGTGGGCGCGGCTCCAGCTCGTGCCCAGCTGCACGTCCCACGATTCCGACAGCGGCTTGCCCACGCGCAGCGTGAGGCCGTGGCCGTTGGCGGGCGAATGGAAGTGGTCGGCCGGATATGCCCAGGTGACGGCCGGGGCGACATACCAGGCGGTGGCGGGCGCGGCCTGGGCGCAAGGCGCGGCGAGGCTGCCCAGGGCGATGAGGGAAGTGGCGAGGAGGGGAATCCGGATCTGCATGGTGGCCAGGGGTCAGGGTGTCGTTCGGGCGACGGGGGGCGCACCTTAGCACCGCCGCCGGACCACGCCGTGTTGCAGACTGTGTCCGCGACGCCCCCCACGAGACCCGCCGCGCGGCCGCGCAACCCTTGCCCGACAAGCCCCTGCACGGCCCCGTGCGGTAAGCGCGCGGCGGGCGTGGCGCCGGCCGCCGCCACACTTCGTGACAGACCCGCCGGAGGCGCCGCGCGATGGCGGCAAGGGTGGCTCAGGCGTGGCGGCGCGGATAGCGCAGGCTGATGCCGGCGGCATCGCGCAGGGTGTCGGACGGGCGCTCGCCGAAGAAATGCCGGTAGTCGGCCGAGAACTGGCTGAGATTCCAGAAGCCCCACGCGGCGGCGGCATCCTGCACGCTCGCGGCACCTTCGCGCAGCGCCCGGCGGGCGCCGTTGAGACGCATCGCGCGCAGATAGACGGCGGGGCTCACGCCGAGGTTTTCCTCGAAGGCGTACTGCAGGCTGCGCCGGCAAAGATGGAAGCGCTCGCACAGCTCGGGCACCGCGGGCACCCAGTCCGGATGGCCGCGCGCATGGTCGAGGATCTGCGCCACCGTCCGCCGCCGCCGCGCCTGCCCGGCACAGCGCCCGGGCGCGGGCTCGGCGCAGACCACGAAGGGCAGCAGCAGGCCGAGGAGGGTCTCCTCGATCTCGCGCCGCGCCTCGGCATGCAACGCCAGCCCGGCCTGCACGGCCTGCCCCGGGAGGGCCATGAACAGCCCCCGCAGGCTGGCCACCGCGCGCTCGCGCGCGGCCTCGCCCACCTGCAGCCAGCCGGCGTGCTGCAGGCGCGGCCAGTCGATGTCCAGCCCCAGGCGTGCGCAATGCGCGGCCAGCGCCTGCTGGCGCACGACCACGCCGAAGATTTCGTGGCCGTCCGGCGTGACGAGTTCGAAGCCGGCGTCGGCCGGGCGCACCAGGATGGCGCCGGCGGGCAGCTCGCGGCCATCCATGCGCGTGCCGTCGTGGCGCACGGGAATCCCGAACCAGAGCGCGTCGGGCCACACGCGGCAGCTCTGGCGCACGGCGCGCCCGGCCTGTTCCAGGAAGACCTGCCCGTGCGCCGTCCAGAACTCGGTCAGGCCGCCGCAGAAGCGCCCGGCGCTGAGCTGGTCGTAGCGCTGCTCCCAGCCCGAAAGGCTTGCGGCATGGGCGTCCACGTCCAGCGCGCGGGTGCTGCGCAGACGATACATCGGGCCCGGCGCCGGGGCGTCGGATGTCGCGGCTTCGCTGCCCACAGGGGTCTCCGGAGGTTTGCCGATTTTCGATAACGCCCGCCCCGCCCGGCTCACTAACCTGATCGCGACGGAGAGGCTCCGCGCCTTTCCATGCAACCGCCGTGCCATCGCCTGGCCGGCATCCGGACGACGCATCACAGGGAATCCTTCCATGAGCATCTCTCCTTCCTCGGCGCTCAAGCCGACCCTGAGCACGCTGCAGCTCTGGGGCATCGCAGTGGGTCTCGTCATCTCGGGCGAGTACTTCGGCTGGAGCTACGGCTGGGCCTCGGCGGGCACGCTGGGCTTTCTCGTCACGGCGCTGTTCGTGGCCGCGATGTACACGACCTTCATCTTCAGCTTCACCGAACTGACGACTTCCATCCCCCACGCGGGCGGGCCGTTCGAGTACAGCCGGCGCGCCTTCGGGCCGGTCGGCGGTTATCTCGCGGGGGCCGCGACACTGATCGAGTTCGTGTTCGCGCCGCCCGCCATCGCACTCGCGATCGGCGCCTACCTCAACGTCCAGTTTCCGGAGCTGAACCCGAAAACCACCGCGATGGGCGCCTACCTGATCTTCATGACGCTCAACATCGTGGGCGTGCAGATCGCGGCCACCTTCGAGCTGCTCGTGACGCTGCTGGCCATCGTGGAGCTGCTGGTGTTCATGGGCGTGGTGGCGCCGGGCTTCTCGCTCACGAACTTCGTCGCCCACGGCTGGGCGGGCCAGCAGAGCTTCAGTCTGGGCACGCTGCACGGCATCTTCGCGGCGATCCCGTTCGCGATCTGGTTCTTCCTCGCCATCGAAGGCGTCGCGATGGCCGCCGAAGAGGCGCGCAACCCGCGCCGCTCGATTCCGGTCGCCTACATCGCGGGCATCCTCACCCTCGTGGTGCTGGCCCTGGGCGTGATGGTGTTCGCGGGCGGCGTGGGCGACTGGCGCCAGCTCGCCAACATCAACGACCCGCTGCCGCAGGCCATGAAGACCATCGTCGGCGAATCCAGCGGCTGGCTGCACATGCTGGTCTGGCTGGGCCTGTTCGGGCTGATCGCGTCCTTCCACGGCATCATCCTGGGGTACTCGCGGCAGATCTTCGCGCTGGCCCGCGCCGGTTACCTGCCGCGCTTCCTGGCCGCCGTGCATCCGCGCTTCGGCACGCCTCACCGCGCCATCCTGGCGGGCGGCGTGGTCGGCATCGCGGCCATCTTCAGCGACGAGCTGGTGAGCTTCGGCGGCCAGACGCTGACCGCCAACATCGTCACGATGGCGGTCTTCGGCGCGATCGTGATGTACATCCTGAGCATGGCCGCGCTGTTCCGCCTGCGGCGCACCCAGCCGGAGCTGGCGCGCAGCTTCCGCGCGCCCTGCTTCCCGTGGTTCCCGGGCTTCGCGCTGGTCTCGGCGGTGATCTGCCTGGTCACCATGACCTGGTTCAACCCGTTGCTGGCCTGCCTCTTCGCGGCGATCCTGGTGCTCGGCTACGTGGCCTTCCAGCGCCTGGGCAAGCCGGAGGCGGACGTGGTCGCGGCGGTGGGCGAGTCCTGAGGCGCGCATGACGTTCCGGGCCACCCTGGGCGGCGAGCGCTACCGCTTCGCGGATCTGCGGACGCTGCTGGCGCGCGCGACGCCGCCGCGCTCGGGCGACACGCTCGCGGGCGTGGCGGCCGCCAGCGCGCAGGAACGCGTGGCCGCCCAGCTCGCGCTCGCCGACCTCCCGCTGCGTCACTTCCTCGACGAAGCGGTGGTGCCCTACGAAGCCGACGAGGTCACGCGGCTCATCGTCGATACGCACGACGCGGCCGCGTTCAGCCGCGTCAGCCACCTCACCGTGGGCGGCCTGCGCGACTGGCTGCTGTCGGACGCGGCGGACGCCGCCACGCTCGCCGCGCTCGCCCCCGGCCTGACGCCCGAGATGGTGGCCGCGACGAGCAAGCTCATGCGCAACCAGGATCTGGTGCTGGCGGCGCGCAAATGCCGCGTCGTCACGCGCCTGCGCAACACGCTGGGGCTGGCCGGACGGCTCTCCACGCGGCTGCAGCCCAACCACCCCACCGACGACGCGGCCGGCATCGCCGCCAGCGTGCTCGACGGGCTGCTCTACGCGAGCGGCGACGCGGTGATCGGCATCAATCCCGCCACCGACAACCTGCCGCAGGTGATGCGCCTGCTTGACATGCTCGACGCCATCATCACGCAGTACGGCATCCCCACCCAGTCCTGCGTGCTCACCCACGTGACCAACACGCTCGCGGCCATCGAGCGCGGCGCGCCGGTGGACCTCGTCTTCCAGTCCATCGGCGGCACCGAAGCCACCAACCGCAGCTTCGGCGTGGCGCTGTCCACACTGGCCGAGGCGCGCGAGGCGGCGCTGTCGCTGCGGCGCGGCGCGCGCTTCGCGGACGGCATCGGCGACAACGTGATGTATTTCGAGACGGGCCAGGGCAGTGCGCTGTCGGCCGGCGCGCACCATGGCTGCGACCAGCAGACGCTGGAAGCCCGCGCCTACGCCGTCGCACGTCATTTCAAGCCCCTGCTGGTGAATACCGTGGTCGGCTTCATCGGCCCCGAGTATCTCTACAACGGCAAGCAGATCCTGCGCGCGGGCCTGGAAGACCACTTCTGCGCCAAGCTGCTGGGCCTGCCGATGGGCTGCGACGTCTGCTATACCAACCACGCCGAGGCCGACCAGGACGACATGGACGTCCTCCTCACCCTGCTCGGGGCGGCGGGCTGCAACTTCGTGATGGGCATTCCCGGCGCCGACGACGTGATGCTCAACTACCAGACCACCTCCTTCCACGATGCGCTCTACCTGCGCGAACTGCTGGGCCTGCGCCCCGCGCCCGAGTTCGAGGCCTGGCTGGCGGCGAGCGGCATCACGCGCGAGGGCGGCGCCTTCCGGCTCGCCGACGGCCTGCCCGCGCCGTTCCGGCCGGCCCTGGGGCGCGTGGCATGAAGCCCGCGCGCACGCCGCCGGACCCCTGGGTCACCCTGCGCCGCTTCACGGCCGCGCGCATCGCGCTGGGACGCACCGGCGTGAGCCTGCCGACCCACGCCCAGCTCGCCTTTCAGGCCGCCCACGCCGCCGCGCGCGACGCCGTGCATGCGACAACCGACTGGGGCGCGCTGGCGCGGGCGCTGGATGATCTGGGCCTGACGAGCCTGCGCCTGACGAGTGCGGCCGCCACGCGGAGCGTCTATCTGCAGCGCCCCGATCTGGGCCGGCGCCTCGACGCGCCCTCGCGCGAGCGGCTCGCGGGCCACGCCGCCGCGCTGAACGCCGCGCCGCTCGAACAGCTGGCCGATGGCCGGCCGGTGCGCCACGACCTCGCCATCGTGATCGCGGACGGGCTCTCCGCCTTCGCCATCGAACGCCAGGCGGCCCCGCTGCTGGCGCACTGCGTGCCCGCACTGCGCGAGGCGGGCTGGCGCATCGCCCCCGTGGCGCTGGTCGAGCAGGGGCGCGTGGCCATCGGCGACGAGATCGGGGCGGCCTTCGAGGCGGCCATCGTGCTGGTGCTGATCGGCGAACGCCCCGGCCTGTCGTCGCCCGACAGCCTCGGCCTGTACTTCACGCATGCCCCGCGCGCGGGCCTGACGGACGCCGCCCGCAACTGCATCTCCAACGTGCGCCCGGAGGGCTTCGCCCCCGCGCTCGCGGCGCGGCGCCTCGACGCGCTGCTGCGCGAATCGCGCCGGCGCCGCCTCTCGGGCGTGGCGCTCAAGGACGAAACGCCGGCCGACGCCGCGCTGGGCGGCACCGCGCACAGCTTCCTGACCTCCGACTGAAGCCCGCGCGCGGCGGGGCTTCCGGCCGCAGCGGCCGCGCCCTCAGGGCCGGCTGCCCGCCAGCGTGAGCAGATAGGCCTGCATCGCCTCGATGGCATGGCGCACCTTGGCGGGCTGGGTGCCGCGCCGGGGCGTCACGGCCCACAGCGGGTAGGCGGGCGGGGCCCAGTCCGGCAGCACCGGCACGAGGCGGCCGCCGCGCAGATCGTCTTCCACGTCGATGCGCACCATCATCGCCACCCCCAGCCCGGCCACGCACATCTGCTGCAGGCTCAGCTGGTTGTTGCCCGTGACGCGCGGCATCGCGCGCAGGCGCCCGCGCTGCTCGCCCGGGCCCTGCAGATCCAGGTCCAGCCCGGCCTCCGCATGGGCCGGCCCCAGCCACTGCTGGCCGGGCAGATCCTCCAGCCCCCGGATCGGCGCGCGCCCCGCCAGGTAGGCCGGCGCGGCGCACAGCACGCACGCGAGTTCGCAGACGCGCTGCGCGACCCAGCTCGAATCGGCGAGACGGCCCGCCCGCAAGGCCAGATCGATGCGCGCGTCGATCAGGTCGATCATCTCGTCGGCCAGCGTGAGATGCAGCGACAGCGCGGGGTGCGCCGCCAGCAGCGGCGCCAGCGCGGGCGCGACATGGCGCGCGAAGCCCAGCGGAGCCGACATGCGCAGCTGCCCCAGCGGCGCATCGTGGGCCAGACGCAGTTGCTGCTCGGCGGCTTCGGCCGCGCCGACCATGCTCTGCGCGTGCCGCGCGACGCGCTGGCCGGCATCGGTCAGCGCGAGCTTGCGCGTGGAGCGGTTGAGCAGGACCACGCCGAAGTGGCGTTCGAGCGCGCGCAGGTGCTGGCTCACGGCTGAAGTGCTCATGCCCAGGCGCCGGCCCGCCGCGCTCAGCGAGCCCTGCTCGACCACGGCCGCGAAGACCGCCATGCGTTTGAAATCGGGGATCATGAAGCACAGCTTAAAGGAGAAGGCGTATTCCGGCGACTTACGCCTCCTTCGTGAAGCGCATAAGCTGGGCACCACATTCCCTCACCCACAGGAGCACAGCATGAACATCGCACTCATCGGCGGCACCGGTTTCGTCGGCACGGCCGTCCTGCAGGAACTGCTCGCGCGCGGCCACGACGTGATCGCCCTCGCGCGCACCCCCGGCAAGCTCGCCGCGCAGCCGCGCCTCACGGTGCGCCAGGCCGACGTGCTCGACGCCGCCCAGGTCGCCTCCGCGCTGGCCGGCGCCGACGCGCTCGTGAGCGCCTACAACCCCGGCTGGAGCGAGCCGCGCATCCACGACCTCTTCCTGCAGGGGCACGACGCCATCGTGGCGGGCGCGCGCCAGGCCGGCGTGAAGCGCGTGCTGGTGGTCGGCGGCGCGGGCAGCCTGGAGATCGCGCCCGGCGTGCAGCTCGTGGATACGCCCGAATTTCCGGCCGACATCAAGCAGGGCGCGCTCGCCGCGCGCGAAGCGCTGAACCGCCTGCGCCGCGAAGACGCCCTGGAATGGACCTTCCTGTCGCCGCCGGTCTTCCTCGCCCCCGGCGAGCGCACGGGCCGCTATCGCATTGGCGGCGACCAGGTGCTCATGGCGGGCGACGCGCCGGCGGGCATCTCGGTGGCCGACCTGGCGGTCGCGATCGTCGACGAGATCGAACACGCGCGCCACCCGCGCGCGCGTTTCACGGTCGCGAGCTGAGTCCGCGCGGCCCGCTCCGGCGGGCCGGCCCGCGCCAACGGGCGCATCCCCGCTGCCGGCGCGCGTGCCAGAATGCAGGCCCGCCCTTGCCCCTGGAGCCCGTGATGTCCGATTTCCGCCTCAGCAGCCGCGATTTCCAGGAGGGGCAGACCCTTACTCAGGCACAGGTCTTCGACGCCATCGGCGGCGGCAACCTCTCGCCCCATCTGGCGTGGGAGGGGGCGCCGGCCGGCACGCGCAGCTTCGCGGTGACGTGCTTCGACCCCGACGCGCCGACGGGCAGCGGCTGGTGGCACTGGACGCTCGTGAACCTGCCGGCCGCCACGCGCGAACTGCCCGCCGGCGCGAGCCGCAGCGGCGCGCTGCCGGCGGGTGCCGTGCAGGGCCGCACCGATTACGGGCAGTCGTGCTTCGGCGGCGCCTGCCCGCCCGAAGGCGACGCGCCCCATCGTTACGTATTCACGGTATGGGCGCTGGGCGTGGAGACGCTGGCCCTGGATGCCGGCTCGAGCGGGGCGATGGTTGGCTTCAACCTGAACGCGAACGTGCTCGCCCGCGCCAGCCTGACGGCCCGCTTCGGCCGCTGAGGGGGAAAATCTCAGTCCGGCGTGAGCGCCGCCAGGGCGGCGCGCAGCCCGCCCGCGACGATGGGCGCCGGCACCGCGAGCATGAGATTGGCGGCCAGTCCGAAATCCTCGACCAGCCAGCCGTCGCGGTCGAAACGCGCGTCGCCGCGCAGCTCGACCGGCGCGCCCTGCCAGCGCGCCACCCGGCTCACGGTGTCGTCTGGCGCCGACACGTAGCCGATCACGCGCTTGCCAAGCGCGAGCGCGTAACCGACTTCGAAACAGGTGCCCGAATCCGGCTCGGCGCCGCGGAACGCGTCGAGATTCGCCAGCACCACGTCGGCCCGCGCGATCAGCGCCACGTTCTGCCGGTAGATGCCGGCCGCGGAGCCGGCTTCGCCGTCCAGCGGCACGAGGGCCTCGACGCCATGCGCGGCGCACAGGGCGCGCGCCGCGTCGAACCAGGCGCGCGCATCGGGGCGGAACACGTCGGGACCGGCAAGATAGGCTTTCATGGCGGGCTCTCCGGAAAAGGACGCGCCGGGCTCACGCCCGGCACGCGGGCCTCAGATCGTCTTCACTTCGCCGCCGAGCGCGTCGAGCAGCGCGGGGAACAGCTTGCCCAGCTCGCCGGCCATGAGGGCGAGGTCCGCGTCGAACTGTTCCTCGCGCGTCTTGGCGTCGCCTTCCTCCTTGGCGTTGAGCGTGTCGAGCGGCTGCAGGCGCTTGATCTCGAACTTCTCGGTGAGGATGAACGAGAGGCGGTCGTCGAAAGTCAGCGCGAGCTTGCTGACCTGCTTGCCGGCCGCGATGTGGTCGCGGATCTCGTCGCCTTCCAGGCTGTGGCGCACGTAGCGCACCGCACTGGCTTCGTCGGTGAGCGCGCGCAGCTCGCAATCCTGATCGATCGTGAAACCGGCGGGCGCTTCGTTGCCGGCGAGCCAGCCCGTCATCGCGCCGGCGGGCGACAGCTCGGTGTTCAGCAGCTTGAGCGGCAGCTCGTCGAGCGCCTTGTGGAGCGCCTCGATCACGGGCTCGGCCGCGCTGCGGCTGGAAGCGTCGATGGCGAGCCAGCCGTTCTTCGCGTCGATCCAGGCGTACTTCTTGCCGCGACGCGTGAAGGCGCGCGGCAGCAGCTCCTGCATCACGGCCTCCTTGAGTTCCTTCATCTGCTTGCGGCCGGGCTTGAAGCCCTGCTGCGCCTCGATCTCCTCGGCGCGATCCTCGCAGACCTGCTTGACGACCGAAGAAGGCAGCAGGCGCGATTCGACCGCCAGCGCGATCAGCCACTGGCCGCCCACGCTATGGACGAGGGCATCGCCGACGACCGGCGCCCAGCCCTGGGTGGAAAGATCCTGGCTGCCGCACGGCTGGAAAACCAGCCGCTCAAGCTGCTCGGAGAGGCGATCGATGGTCATGTCCCATTGTTCGGGCAGACGGTAGAGTTGGACGTTACGGAACCACATGTGTCGAATCGGATAAGTGGGAGCGGAAAAGGCGGCATGATACGTGTTGCGACGCGAAGCCGCATGCCCTGACCGGCCCCGCTTCCGACCGGAGGAGCCCGCAATGAAACGCCTGACTTATGTATCCTGCCTGCTCTGGGCCTGCGCCGCGGCGTCCGTCGTGACCGGCTGCGGCGTGTCGGAAACCGCCGTGGCGGGCGCCGCGACGGCCGCGAGCCGCGCCGGCGAAGCCCAGGCCGCGCAGCAGACGCTGCAGCAGGTCGGCCAGCAGCTGGAGGCCGCGAACCAGCAGGCCGAGGCCCAGCGCCGCGCCCTCGGCGAAGCCACCCCCTGAACCTCCAACGCCCGGGACTTTCCATGCCGCCCAGACCCCGCAACCCCATCGTGCCCGCGCTGGCACGCCGCTCCGGCGGCGGCGCGCACGGCAAATCGAACGGCGCGCGTCGCCAGGCCGAGGCACGCGCCCTGCGCCGCGCGCTGCGCCAGCACCGCGAGGACGCGGGTTTCGCCCAGCCCATCACGGTGCGCTGAGCCAAACCCGTTTCCGCAGTACCGTCTCACCGATGCCCTTTGCCTTCCAGCACGACTACACCCTTTCCGGCCTGAACACCTTCGGCCTGCCCTGCGTGGCGCAACGCTACGGCGAAATCCTCTCCGCGAGCCAGCTCACCGGCCTCGTGCGGCGGGGCGCCCTCGCCGACGCGCCCCCGCTGATCCTCGGTGGCGGCAGCAACCTGCTGCTGCCCGAAACCCTGGCGGCCACGGTGCTGCACATCCGCATTCCCGGCCATGCGCTGGTGGGCAGCGACGACGACCACCATTTCGTGCGCGCGGGGGCCGGCGAGAACTGGCACGACTTCGTGCGCTGGACGCTCGAAATGGGCTGGCCGGGGCTGGAGAACCTGTCGCTGATCCCGGGCACCGTCGGCGCGGCACCGGTGCAGAACATCGGCGCCTACGGCCTGGAGATCAAGGATCGCTTCTTCGCGCTGGAAGCCGTCGACCTGCGCAACGGCACGATCGTCACGCTGGACGCGGCCGATTGCCGCTTCGCCTACCGCGACAGCCTGTTCAAGCACGAAGGCGCGGGGCGCTTCGTGATCACCGCCGTCACCTTCCGCCTGCCCAAGCGCTGGACCCCGCTCACGCGCTACGGCGAGCTGGCGCGCGAACTCGGCGCGCGCGGCCTGATCGACCCGAGCCCGCTGCAGGTGTCGGACGCCGTCTGCGCGATCCGCCGCCGCAAGCTGCCCGACCCGGCCCGACTCGGCAACGCGGGCAGCTTCTTCAAGAACCCCGTCGTGAGCCCGGCGCAGTTCGAGATGCTGCGCGCGCGCTTCCCGGAGATGCCCGCCTACCTGCAGGACGACGGCCGCCACAAGCTTGCCGCGGGCTGGCTCATCGAACAGGCCGGCTGGCGCGGCCGCAGCCTCGGCCCCGTGGGCATGTACGAAGGCCAGGCGCTGGTGATGGTGAATCAGGGCGGCGCCACGCGGCGCGACGTCGAGGCGCTGGCCGATTCCGTCCAGCGCAGCGTGCGCGAGCGTTTCGACGTCACCCTCGAAATGGAACCCGTGCGCCCCTGAGCGCGCGGGCCGGGCCGGCTCAGTCCGCCCCGGGCGGCGGATCGTCCTCGAGCAGGCGTCGCAGCTGCCACGCTTCGAGTTCGGCGGCATGGCGCCGCTGGGCGTGCCGGTAGAGCGTCCACACGCAGGCTTCGCCGCAATCGTTGCCGCAGCAATCGAAGGGGCCTGGCTCCTGCGGCGGCAAGGGGCGCGGATCGGCGGGGTCGGAGGCGGCGTTCATGTGCCGATCTTACCCGCCGGTACGGCGCGGCAGAACTGCTAGAGTTGGCGCTTTCGCCCGCCCGCCTTCGCCATGCGCCGCACGCTTCTGCGCCTCGCCCTGCTGACGACCCTCGCCCCGGCCGCCCATGCCATGCCCGTCCTGCAGGCGCTGCAGGGCACCGACATCCCCGCCCAGTGCGGCTGCCGCTTCGGCGTGAAGCCCGGCGAAACGCTGCTGTTCTGGAGCTGGGAGGCCGACAAGGCGTTCGCCTGGCTGCGCGAGCGGGAGGCCGGCGTGCAGCGCCTGCGCCTCTACAGCGAGAAGTACTTCCCCGCCCAGCATGAACCGCCGCGCGCGGGGGATCGCATGACGCTGCAGTTCTCGCAGGGCAACTGGAGCGTGCAGACCGCGAACGAGGTCAGCCGCGCCTGCGCGCCGCGTGCATCGCGCTGCGCGGGCACCGATTTCCGCAGCCGCATCGTGCTGCAGTGGGCGGGCCGCGAACGGCGCGAACTGACGGGCTGGGCGCGCTGCGGCTGCTGAGACCACGGCCCCGGCCCGGCGCGGACGATATGCCGCGCCGGCCTGTACGGCTACAATGACGGGTTATCTCTCCGCAGGGAAGTTCAATCGTGCAGATCGTTTGTCTCGACATGGAAGGCGTGCTCGTCCCCGAAATCTGGATCGCGTTCGCCGAACGCACCGGCATCCCGGAGCTGCGCCGCACGACCCGCGACGAGCCCGACTATGACAAGCTCATGCAGTACCGCCTGGCGATCCTGCGCGAGCACGGGCTGGGCCTGCCCGACATCCAGAAGGTCATCGGCGAGATGGGCCCCATGGAAGGCTGTGTCGAGTTTCTCGATGGCCTGCGCCGCGAGTACCAGGTGGTGATCCTCTCCGACACCTTCTATGAATTCGCGCGCCCACTCATGGTGCAGATGGGCCAGCCCACGCTGTTCTGCCACCGCCTCGAAGCCGACGCGGCGGGCATGCTCGTGAATTACCACCTGCGCATGCCCGACCAGAAGCGCCACGCCGTGGAAGCGTTCCGCCGCCTCAATTTCACGGTCATCGCGGCTGGCGACAGCTACAACGACACCGCGATGCTGGGCGCGGCGCATGCGGGCATCCTCATGCACCCGCCCGAGAACGTCGTGCGCGAGTTTCCGCAGTACCCCGTGGTGCGCAGCTACGATGCCCTGCGCGCCGAGATCGACCGCGCCGCGGCCCGCCTCGGCAACGCCGCCTGACCCGGTTACGCCGCCATGCCCCATCTCGTCCTCGAATACACCGCCAACCTGCTGCCGGATTTCGATCCCGCGCAGGCCCTGCACCGCATGAACACCGTGCTGCTCGCCTCCGGCGAGTTCGTGCCCGACCACATCAAGAGCCGCGCCGTGCGGCTCGACGATTTCCTCATGGGCGACGCCGCGCCCGGCAGCTTCCTGCACGCGCGCCTGCACCTGCTGGAAGGGCGCGGCCAGCGCACCAAGCTCGCGATCACCGAGGGGCTGGTCGCCGCGTTGCGCTCGTGCGTCATCGCCAACGCCGCCCAGCCCGTGCAGATCACGGCCGAAGCGCTCGACATGGACCGTGGCGCCTATTCCAAGGCCATCATTGAAACCTGATTCCCGTCCGCCGATTTCCCATCGCTCCACCATGCACAGCCAACGCTTCTACACCCTGACGGGTTCCTGCCCGGATCGCGCCGGCATCGTCGCCCGCGTCACGCGCTTCATCGCCGAGAACGGCGGCTGGATCTTCGAATCCAACATGCACACCGATCACGAGCAGCAGCGCTACTTCCTGCGCATCGAGATCCGCGCGGATTCCATCCCCTACCTGCTCGCCGAGTTCCGCCAGCGCTTCGAGCCCGTGGCGCGCGAACTCGGCATGGACGACTGGAAGATCCACGACAGCGCCGTCAAGAAGCGCGTCGTGCTCATGGTCAGCAAGCAGGAGCATTGCCTCTACGATCTGCTCGCGCGCTGGCAGGCACGGGAGCTGGACATCGAGATCCCGTGCGTGATCTCCAACCACGAAACGTTCCGTGGTCTCGTCGAGTGGCATGGCATTCCCTTCCACCACGTGCCCGTCACGGCCGACAACAAGCTCGCGGCCTATGCCGAGGTGCGCCGCCTCTTCGAGGAAGTGCGCGGCGACGTGATGGTGCTGGCGCGCTACATGCAGATCATTCCGCCCGACATGTGCCGCGATTATCCCGGCCGCATCATCAACATCCACCACAGCTTCCTGCCCAGCTTCGTGGGCGCGAAGCCCTACCACCAGGCCTATGCGCGGGGCGTCAAGCTCATCGGCGCGACCTGCCACTACGTGACCGAAGAGCTCGACCAGGGCCCCATCATCGAGCAGGACGTGATCCGCATCGATCATTCGGACTCCGTCGAGGACATGGTTCGCTACGGCAAGGACATCGAGAAGGCCGTGCTCGCGCGCGGCCTGCGCTACCACCTCGAAGACCGCGTGCTCGTGCACGGCAACAAGACCGTCGTGTTCCGCTGAGCCTCCCGTGGGGCGCATGCCCCGCGCGATGCGGCGCCCCTTGCGCCGCGACAGGCGGGAACCACGCGCCGGCACGACCTTGCAGCGCGCCCCGGCACGCCCCGGTGCTCCACCCGCCCCACGCCGCGCGCGCGGGCATGAAAAAGCCGCCCCGCGAGAATCCCCTGAGGCGGCTTGCAGGCTGCCGGATGACCTTCAGTTGGCCGCCGGCAACGACAGGTCGGTCGTGGGCTTGATCGCCCCCACCGGCGCGGGCGTGGTCATGAGGTCATGGTTCCACTGCTCGCCCTCCACCTTGATCTGCGCGGCGGCGCCCAGCAGGATGGCCTCGATGAGGTTGTGGTTCAGATACACGTAGGTGCCGGGCTGGCGGAAGGTGTAGAGCGCGGCGCCGGCCGAACCCCCGCGGATGAACCAGGTTTCGAGATCGCGGTGCGGCGGATTGTTGAACTTGCCGTCCTCCCACACGTAGTCGCCGTGGCCACCGATCAGGTGCGGGCGGCTGTCGCGATTGGCCTGCGAATGCACCAGCAGCACGGTTTCACCGACCTTGCTGGTCAGCGCCTTGTCGCCCGTGAGCGCACCGACCGCGCCGTTGAAGACGACGTGCGTGGGCGTGAGCGTGCGCATCGCGTCCAGCGTGTCGGCCATGCCCTCGGTATGCGAGCCGTAATGCCGGAACTTGCCCTTGGCATCGCGCGGAATGTAGAACTCGGTTTCACCGATGTAGTAGGCACGGTCGTAATGCAGCGGCTTGCCATCGGCATCCTTGAGGCCGTCGCGCGGCAGCACCATCACCGCCCCCTGCATGCCCGCCACCACGTGCCAGGGTGTCATGGGGCCGCCGGGCGCGCAGTGATAGACGAAGGTTCCGGCGCGCGTGGCCTTCCAGCGCAGCGTGACCTCCTGCCCCGGTGCGATGACGGTGAGGTCGCCTCCGCCCATGGCGCCCGTGGCGGCGTGGAAGTCGATGTTATGGACCATGGTGTTGGTGGCGGGATTCACCAGCGTGAGTTCCACGTAGTCGCCTTCATGCACCACCATCAGGGGACCGGGAATCGAGCCGCCGAAGGTCATGGCGTGCATCCGGGTGCCTTCGCCGTCGATGACGACTTCCTTCTCGACGATGGGCAGCGTGAATTGCACCACGCGCGGCCCGCCCTTGGCGACCTGCTCGTGCTCGTGCACGAAGGGCGGCCGTTTGAGTTTCACTTTCTGGTGCGGCAGGCTCGCAAGATCCGGCGCCTGCTGGAGCGTGCGGCCGACGAGCTGTGTCACGTCGGCCCGCGCTGGCGCGGCTCCCAGACAAAATGCCGCGACGGCGGCCAGCAGCGCTGCGGTGATGGATTTCATGTCGGTCTCCTCTAGTTGTGGTGATGAATCCTGCATCCTGTCCGCGCGCCGCCGGCCCGCGACGGCGGCGTGCGTCACGCGCCGGAACGGCCGGAAACCCCCGCGGGCATCCGATGCAGCATAGCCTCGGCCTCGCGGCGGGGCAGTGTCCTTGACTCGGGTCAAGGGGGCCCGGCCGCGCCACGAGGGCAAACCCGGGGGCGAAGGGCGGTGCGCGGACGGCACCCGGCACACCCTGCCGAAGACCCGCCCGCGCGCGGCCGCCGCGGGCCCCGTGCCCGGCGAGCTGCACCGTTCGTGCCTCGCACCCGTGCCCGCGCCCGCCGGCCGTGCCAGAATGACTCCGCCCGACGGGGGTCGGGCAGGGCCAGCCGCTGCGGGCCCGAACCATGACAAAAACATAGAACGCGATCTCTTCATATGGAAAATTCCGATAGCCTCACCGCGCGTATCGCTCCGGTCACGCGCGAACACTTCCGCTTCACCGGCTCCGGCAGCGAGTATTTCCGGATCTGGATCGTCAACCTCCTGCTCAGTATCGTCACGCTCGGCCTGTATTCCGCCTGGGCGAAGGTGCGGCGCGAACAGTATTTCCATCGTCATACGGTACTCGCGGACTCGTCGTTCGAGTATCACGGACGCCCCTGGTCCATTCTCAAGGGGCGTCTGCTCATCGTGGGCATCCTCTTCGCCAACAGCCTGATCACGAACATCTGGCCGCTCGCCAGCTTGGTAACGTCCCTGGTGTTCCTGGTGCTGTGGCCGTGGGTGCTGTGCCAGGCGCTGCGCTTTCGCGCCGCCAACACGAGCTGGCGCGGTATCCGCATGGGTTTTTCGGGGCGCCTCGGCGAAGCCGCGAAGATCCTCTACCTGTATGGCCTGGCCGTCCCCCTTTCGCTGGGGTTCGCCTTCCCGTGGTGGCGCAGCCGCCTGCAGAAGTTCATCTACGGGCATCTGCGGCTGGGTAACCAGCCGTTCGGCTCCGAGCCGGACATGCGCGCGTTCTACCTGGGTTATCTGGGCGCGGCCGGCATCGCGGCCCTGACGATCATTCCGATCGCGATCATCTTGATCGTGCTCTTCCGCGCCCTCTCGCAAGCCCCCGAGAGCAAGAACGTGCTCGCCTTCGGCAGCATGGCCGTCGCCTGGCTGGGCTACATCGCGATCTACACGCTGAGCAGCGCGTTCGTGCGGTCGCGCATCGGCAACGCCACGTTCAACGCCACGCGCGTGGGCGAGCATGCGTTCGTGAGCACGCTGCGCTTCCTGCCGCTGGCGGGCATCATGGCCGGCAATCTGGTGCTCACGATCATCACGCTGGGCCTGTACTGGCCCTACGCCAAGGTGCGCCTCGCACGCTACCGCGCCAGCGCGCTGGCGATAGACGTGACGGGCGGGCTGGACCACTTCGTGGCGGACAGCGCGCAGCAGGTGGCGGCGACCGGGGACGAGGCCGCAGACTTCATGGACATCGACCTGGGGTTCTGACGCCATGCATGCCGACGCACTCGAAGGCCTCTACTACGACGGTCGAAGCAGCCGCTCCCACGCGGTGCGCGTTGTCCGCGAAGCGGGCCTGCTGTGCGTGGGCGGCGCGGATGTCGCGCTGCGCATCCCGCTCGACCAGTGCCGTCTCGCTCCCCGCCTGGGTGGCGCGGCCCGCAAGCTCCACCTGCCGGACGGCGCGAGCATCGAGCTGGCGGACTCGCCCCGCCTGGATGCGCTGCTGGGCGCCGCGCCGGGGCGCTGGCTGGACCGTCTGGAATCGCGCTGGAGCCTCGTCGCGGGCGCGCTGACGGCGATCGCCGTGATCTGCCTGGCGGGCTACCTGTGGGCGCTGCCGTGGGGCGCGGACGTGGCCTCGCGCTTCGTGCCGGAATCCTGGCAGCAGGCCCTGGCCGACTCCACGCTAGACACGCTGGACAAGGCGGGGTTCGCGGCATCCAGGCTGCCGCCGGCGCGCCAGCAGCAGATCACGCGCGCGTTCGCGGACTGGCAGCAGGGCACGGCGCATCCGCCCTACCGGCTGCTGTTCCGCCGCAACGCCATGCTGGGCGCCAACGCCTTCGCCCTGCCCGGGGGCAATATCGTCCTCCTCGACGGGCTGGTCGAAGACGCGCGCGGCGACGAGGAGATCCTCGGCGTGCTCGCGCACGAACTGGGGCACGTGGCGCACCGGCACGTGCTGCGCCAGCTCATCCAGAGCAGCACGATCGCGGTCGCCGCGGGCATCTGGTTCGGGGATGTCAGCGCGCTGGCGACGGCGACCAGCACGCTGGTATCCCTGCGTTATTCGCGCGGCTTCGAGCAGGAGGCGGACACTTACGCGGCCACGCTGATGCTCGCGAACGGCGCGGACCCGCGCCGGCTCGGCGCCTTCCTGCAACGCCTCGAGAACGCGGACGCCACGGCGCCGGACGCCACGGACGCCGGCGCCCTGGCGGAGACCTACCTGTCCTCGCATCCGCTGACGCGCGAACGGATGGACTACCTTGCGCGGCGCGCGCGCGAGGCGGGCCTGCCGCCCAACCCCTGACGCGGATCGCGGGCGGGCCGGGCCGCGCGGCCTAGCCGGTGGTCAGGGGGTAGATGTCCTTGATATCCATGATGTTCTTCTTGCTGCCGTCGGCAAGCTGGATGTCGCCATGGATGTAACCGCCCTGCGAGCGGAAGCCGGGCACCGCTTCCGGGCAGCCGCGCTCGGTGGCGATCAGGGTCAGCAGCGCGAGCGCGTCGGTATCGTCGAAACGGCAATGGATGTGCTGCGCGCTGGGAACGAACATGCCGCGATGCGCGTGGTCGGCCATGATGCGCTCACCGAGGCTGCGGGCCAGCTCCAGGTAGGCGCGCACGCCCGTCGCGCGCGCGACCTCGAGCACCGCGAAGAGCAGGATCGCGTCGGCGCGCGTGGCCACGAGCGGCGCGCGCGGCGCCTTCGGGTCGGCGGCGTTCCAGTCGCCGAGGCCGAAATGGCGGGCCATCGCCACCACGTGCTGCCACAGGCTGTCGCGCCCCGAAATGGCCCACGCCGTCACGGTGGACAGGAAGACGATGGTGTTGATCGGCTTGCGCTCGAAGACCCAGCCTTTCTGGCCGTAGAAACCGCGCCGCGGAAAAACGTGGCCAGTCAGGTCACGGCCATCGGCGAACATCGGCTTGATCTCGTTGGTTTCCGCCACGTAGGCGTAATGCAGCCAGGCCTCCAGCCCGTCGACGGCCCATTCCTTGAGCTGCTCGCCGCGCGCGCCGAGCTGGCGGGCCAGCGTGAGCTGCGCCAGCGTCGAATCGCCATAGATGCCTTCGGGACCGTTGAGGGCGTCGGGGTCCATCTTGAAGAGGACCCAGGCTTCCTGCGCGACCTCGCCGTACTCGGGGCCGAACTGGCGCTGGGCACGGTCGCCATAGAAGGAATAGGTGAATTGCGGGTGGTTCTCGTCGGTCGGCGCCTCTTCGCGCTTGACCGGGCGGTTGAACTGGTAGCAGCCCAGCCCCGTGGCCGGATAGCGCGTGCGCACGTACTGCCAGGCCATGAACTCGGCCCAGTCCAGCGCGCGCGCTTCGCCGGGCACGCGCTGACCGAGCAGCCCGGCGGCGTAGATGAGGTCGTTGCCGATGTTCACGAAGGACAGCCCCTTCGCTTCGCGCAGGATCTCCAGATCGCGGCGCATCGGCTTGTCCCAGAAGCCCTCTTCCTGCAGCGGGCGCCCGTAGGTGCCGTGGCGCGTGAGTTCGAGGGTTTCCCAGTTGTCGATGTGGCAGTTCCACTCGGCCTTGATGAGGCGGGCCGTGGCGGCGGGATCGACCTCGAACATGAGTTCGTAGAAGGGGTAATGGTGCTTGATCTCATGCACCTTGCTCTTGCCTTCCGGCCCCACCGTGTCGAGCGTCTTCAGGTCGAGAAAGCAGTGGCCGCCCCAGGTCAGCAGGCCCGACGCGTCGGCATGATCGAAATGCCAGCGGATGGCCGCCCTGGCGGCGTCGGCGTACTTCGCGTCGCCCGTGAGCGCCGACAGCCCCACCAGCGTGCGGAAGAGATTCTGCTGCGAAGCGATGTTCGAAGGCTCCCAGTCGGTGCCCTCCATGTTCCGCCACTTCACGGGCTCGCCGGTGAAGGTGTTCATGCCGTCGAAGAACAGCGGCGTGCCGTGATAGGGATCGCGGTACTTCTCGAGGAGGGTGTCGGCGTAGCGACGGATGTATTCGAGCATCGTTTCCATTGCAGATTTCCTGAACCCCCGGCAGAGCGCGGCCGAGCAGCCCGTAGTTTACGCCAGGTGATGCCGCCGGCCGCGCAAATGCGGGGGCGGGGGCCGCGACGCGGCTGAAATAGTGATGCAAAAACCCACCCGCCGAGCAACAAAAAGGGCGCCCCGCAGGGCGCCCTCGTTGCCGCGCGCCGTCGCGCGCGCAAATCGCGGATCAGTAGTGGTACGCCGATTCGCCGTGGCTCGTGACGTCGAGGCCTTCGCGCTCTTCGTCTTCGGGCACGCGCAGGCCGACGAACATGTCGACCAGCTTGTAGGCGACGAAGGACACCACACCCGACCAGACGATGGTGAAGAGCACGCTCTTGATCTGGATCCAGACCTGACCGCCCATCGTGAAGGTGTCGGGGGTCAGGCCGCCCGTGCCGCCCAGGCTCTGCGAAGCGAACACGCCGGTCAGGATGGCACCGACGATGCCGCCCACGCCGTGCACACCGAACACGTCGAAGGAGTCATCCACGTTGAGCAGACGCTTGAGGCCGGAGACCCCCCACAGGCACACGAAGCCGGCGATCAGGCCGAGCACGATGGAACCCATCGGGCCGACGAAGCCGGCAGCCGGCGTCACCGCCACCAGACCTGCCACCGCGCCGGAAGCCGCACCCAGCATGGAAGCCTTGCCCTTGAGCATCGCTTCGCCGCCGATCCAGGCCAGCACCGCGGCCGCCGTGGCCACCACGGTATTCACGAAGGCGAGGCCGGCAATGCCGTTGGCCGCGCCGGCGGAACCCGCGTTGAAGCCGAACCAGCCCACCCACAGCAGGGAGGCGCCCACCATCGTCAGCGTCAGCGAGTGCGGCGCGAACGATTCGCGGCCGAAGCCGATGCGCTTGCCCAGCAGATAGGCACCCACCAGACCGGCGATACCGGCGTTGATGTGCACCACCGTGCCGCCCGCGAAGTCCAGCGCGCCATCCGCGCCGAGCAGACCGCCGCCCCAGACGATGTGCGCCATGGGCAGGTAGGAGAAGGTGAACCAGAGGATGGAGAACAGCACCACCGCCGAGAAGCGGATGCGCTCGGCGAAGGCGCCCACGATCAGCGCCGTGGTGATCGCGGCGAAGGTGCCCTGGAAGGCCACGAAGACGTACTCGGGAATCGTCGTCAGCAGGCCGGAAAGGGTGTCGGGCGCGATGCCCTTCAGGAAGATCTTGTCGAACCCGCCGATGAACTTGCCTTCGCCCGAGAACGCCAGGCTGTAGCCATAGATGACCCACAGCACCGAAATCAGGCTGAACACCACGAAGACCTGCATCAGCACCGACAGCATGTTCTTGCTGCGGGCGAGGCCACCGTAGAACAGCGCGAGGCCGGGAATCACCATCAGGATCACGAGCAGCGTGGAGGTCAGCATCCACGCCACGTCACCGGAGTTCAGCGTCGGCGCCGGCGCTTCGGCGGCCGGGGCCTCGGCGGCGGGCGCGGCGGCGGCGGGAGCTTCAGCGGCCGGCGCGGCAACAGGCGCGGACACCTCGACGGCGGCTTCGGCCGCGGGGGCGCTGGCCGCATCCTGGGCCCAGGACGCGCCGGAAAGCATGACGGCAAACGCCGTCAGTGCAATGGCAAGGACTTTTTTCATTTCTCTCGACTCCCTTGGTGGATCAGAGTGCTTCGGCACCGGTTTCACCGGTACGGATGCGGATGGCTTGTTGCAGATCGAACACGAAAATCTTGCCGTCGCCGATCTTGCCCGTGTTGGCGGCCTTCTCGATGGCTTCGATGACCTGGTCGAGCAGGGAATCATCGATCGCGACCTCGACCTTCACCTTGGGCAGGAAATCGACGACGTACTCGGCGCCGCGATACAGCTCGGTGTGGCCTTTCTGGCGCCCGAAGCCCTTGACCTCGGTCACGGTGATGCCCTGCACGCCGATCGCGGACAGCGCTTCGCGGACTTCGTCGAGCTTGAAGGGCTTGATGATGGCAGATACGAATTTCATGGAACGCTCCTTGAACAGGCCCGGGAAACGGTGCCGGGCCCGGGTTGGGAAATCAGAAGGTCTTGCCCACGCTGACCACGCCGCGCGGTTCGCTGATGTCGGTATCCACGTAGTAGGCACCGACGGTGACGCCAAAGAGCTCCTTGCTCACGCCGACCTTCCAGTCGTTGTACGAGCCGCCGCCCTTGACATGCTGACGACCGACGTGGGCCGAGGCCGTGAAGCCCGAACCGACGTCCATCGCGAAGTTCAGTTCGGGGTAGTAGCTGTTCTTCGAGTTCTCGACACCGAACAGATTGGTGACGGCGTGCGAATACTTGGCGGTAAACCACTTCCAGCTTGCCGCGGCGTAAAGCTCGGTGGTGTCGGCATCCTCGGCGCCGCTGACCTTGGCGCCCGGGTAGAAATACTGCAGCGCGCCCACGTCGAACGCGACCGGACCGGCCGAGAACTTGTAGCCGCCATAGACGTCCCACTCCAGACTGCTCTTGGTGCGAACGTCGTTACCGTCGCCATCGGTGCGCGAATTCAGCCAGCTGATGTTGCTGGCCCACGTGCCCGCGTAGAAACCGCTCGCGTGGCCGTAGTCGAAACCGCCCTGCAGCGCCGGCTTGTCGTCGGTCTGCGTAATGCCGCGGAACAGATAGTTGTTGGTGAAGGAGAGGTTACCCGTCAGCGGCGCGGCTTCCTGCGCCAGTGCGGGGGTTGCGAGAAAAGCCGTCAGCAGGGAGGCTGCAATGAGGGACAGACGCATTTGTTTCGCTCCTTATGGTGGGGACCACGTGCCGGGGTGCGAAGATGCCTAGCGTGAATCGTGCCAACTCTGCCTTCAGCCTTGAGAATATCGGGGTATACGCGCGCCGGGGCGGGGCGCGCACCCCCAGCACGCACAGATATCGCGCAGAGTCCGGAGCGCGCACCAGAGCGATGCCTCACTCTGGTGCATGACAGATGCGTTGTCAAAGCAGGGCCTGGCCTGGTGCCAAAAGCCACTAGAATTCCCTTTTCCCGGGCCTTGGCCCACAGCGAACGGAGCCGAACCCCATGATCGATCCCAAATCCCCCGCCAAGGTCTTCGAAGAAATCGGCAACAAGGTCAGCGAGCTGATGCAGAGCACGCCCGCCAAGGATTTCGAGAAGAACGCGAAGGCCATGCTGAGCGCCGGCTTCAACCGGCTCGATCTCGTCACGCGCGAGGAATTCGAAATCCAGAAGGCCCTGCTCGAAGCCGCCAGCGCGCGCATCGATGCACTCGAACGGCGCATTGCGGAGCTTGAAGCTCCCGCGCCGACGGCAAGCGCGCCGCTCGCGCAGTAAGCGCTTCCGACTCACGGGCAATTCGCGGAGCACGCCAGGCCGGGTCCGTAGACTCGGCCCATGACGCTCGCCATGATCAAAAGCCGGGCACTGTCCGGCATGGAGACCCCGGAAGTCACCGTCGAGGTGCATCTGGCCAACGGTTTGCCCGCCGTGTCCCTGGTCGGATTGCCCGACACCGAAGTCAAGGAAGCGCGCGAACGCGTGCGCGCCGCGCTGCTCACCTGCGGCTTCGAGTTCCCGCAGCGGCGCGTGACCGTGAATCTCGCCCCCGCCGATCTGCCCAAGGAATCCGGCCGCTTCGACCTGCCCATCGCGCTGGGCCTGCTGGCGGCATCGGGGCAGATTCGCGCCGACGGCCTGGACGCCTGCGAATTCGCGGGTGAGCTGTCGCTTTCCGGTGAGCTGCGCCCCGTGCGCGGCGCGCTGGCCATGGCGTGGCGCACGGCCGGCGCCGGACGCACGCTGGTGCTGCCCGCCGCGAATGCCGCCGAAGCCGCGCTGGTGGGCGGCATCACCATCCTGCCCGCGCGCAACCTGCTCGAAGTGGTGGCGCATTTCAACGGGCTCGCGCCCCTCCAGCCGTGGTCGGAAGCGCCCGCGCAAGCAAGCGTCCGCTACCCTGACCTGGCCGACGTGAAAGGCCAGCTGCAAGCCCGCCGCATGCTCGAAGTGGCGGCCTGCGGACTGCATTCTCTGCTGCTCTACGGGCCGCCGGGCACCGGCAAATCCATGCTTGCCAGCCGCCTGCCGGGGCTGCTGCCCCCGCTCTCCGCCGAGGAAGCCCTCGAAACCGCCGCCCTGCACTCGCTGAGCGGCCGCTTCAACCCCGCTCACTTCGGCCTGCGTCCCTTCCGCCATCCGCACCATTCCGCCTCGGCGCCCG
Organism: Candidatus Dactylopiibacterium sp.; assembly: GCA_031119555.1. Taxonomy (GTDB): domain Bacteria; phylum Pseudomonadota; class Gammaproteobacteria; order Burkholderiales; family Rhodocyclaceae; genus Uliginosibacterium. Next base: position 35,053 of record JAVHXQ010000008.1, on the reverse strand, counting down.
CCCTGGTCGGAGGCGGCGTGGTGCCGCGCCCCGGCGAGATCAGCCTCGCCCACCATGGCGTCCTCTTCCTCGACGAGCTTCCCGAGTTCGACCGTCGCGTTCTTGAAGCCCTGCGCGAACCGCTCGAAACCGGGCACATCTGCATCTCGCGCGCCAACAGCCGCGCCGAGTTCCCGGCGCGCTTCCAGTTCGTGGCGGCCATGAATCCCTGCCCTTGCGGTTACCTGGGCCACCCGACCCACGCCTGCCGCTGCACGCCGGACCAGGTTGCGCGCTATCGCGGCAAGCTGTCAGGCCCGTTGCTGGACCGCATCGACCTCACGCTGGAAGTCGGCGCCCTGCGCGCCGACGAGCTGCAGGCCGCGCCCCCCGGCGAGAGCAGCGCCCAGGTGCGCGCCCGCGTGATGGCCGCCCAGGCCCGCCAGCTGGCGCGGCAAGGCAAGCCCAATGCGTCGCTCGACGCGGCCGAAGTGGATCTCCATTGCGCACCCGATGCCCCCGCGCGGGCACTGCTGCAGCAGGCCATCGAGCGCCTGGGCCTGTCGGCGCGGGCCTATCACCGCTGCCTGCGCGTGGCGCGCAGCGTGGCCGATCTCGCGGGCGTGGTGCAGATCGGCGCGCCCCATGTGGCCGAAGCCATCCAGTACCGGCGCGGCCTCGCCAGCGCGCCCTGACGCGGCCCGCTGCACATCACGGTCCCCGCTCGCGCGCGCCGCGTCAGGGCGCGCCTTCATGCCACGCCGCGAACCGCCGTGCCCGCCGCTGAAGACCGCAGGCGCTCTGGCAACAAATCCGTCCCCCCCGGAGCATGCGGCGGCGGCCACCCTGACGCCGTTTGCGCGGACACGACGTTCTGGCGCGCGGCAGGCAGCGTCCGCGCGACGCCACCGGACGCGTCCGAACACCTGTCATGGCGGTCGAAAAATCTTCGCCGGCGTCTGGCTGTTTCCGCTGTTGAAACGCTGCGGCCGGTAAAATTGCGCCGCGCATGGCCCCTGTGCGCCTTCGGACCATGCATCACGGAATCAAGGTACTTGGAATGACTGAGAAGCTGCCCGTTTTCATTCTGTCGTCAATCGTCTTGCTGGCCATCCCGGGGCCGGACATGCTGGCCATCGTGAGCCGGGGCATCCACATGGGAAAGCGGATCGCGATGGTCACCACCCTGGGTTATCTCATCGGTGACGTCATCCAGACGGCTTTTGTCGCGCTCGGGCTCGCCGCGTTGATCAATTCAAACCCGGTTTTGCTGGAAATACTCAGGATAGCCGGCGCCGGTTATCTGATTTATCTCGGCACGAGCACCCTCCTCAACAGGCACCGCCTGGCCACGCCGGCCGACGAACATCCGGGACAGCTGCAGAGCCACGTACTGCGTCAGAGCATCGTCGCCAGCATCATCAATCCCAAGACCGCGCTTTTCTTCATCGCGTTCCTGCCGCAGTTCGTATCTCCCGGGCAAGGGAACGAGGTATTCCAGATACTGTTCCTGGGCGCGGTTTTTGCCGCACTGGGTTTCATTGCGTACATGCCCGTTGCACTGTGCGCCGGCGCCATCGGGCAATGGCTCGGCCGCAGCCCTTCCATCAGAAGCAAGCTCCCGGTCATATCGGGAAGCATTTTCATCGGCCTGGGCATATTTCTCGGCTTCTACCAGGGCCAGCAGGCGCCTGCGAACTGAAGCGCGGCCGCAGGTCATGCCGGGCGCCTCCGGCAAACGACCTCACGCCGGCCGGTGCGGCGCGCGGCTGACCACGCGGGCGTTGCGCGGATCGGCGCGGCCCCCGCAATCGCGGCCCGGCCGCCGCAAATCAAGGACGCCCGCGCGCGGGCGCCCTATCATGGCGCACCTTCGCCGCCACGCCGTGTTGCCTTGCTGAGAATCCTGCTCGTCCTCCTTGTTGCCCTGGCCGCCGCGCCCGGACACGCCGCCAGCCGCTTCTGGTGCGGCGAACGCTACCTCGACCCCGCAGGCCGCCCGTTCGACGCCCGTCACCTGAGCGTGGCCCGGCGGGGCTACCTGTACGCCGTGGGCGCGGCGCTCGCGCTGCAGAAGCAGGACCGCGAAAGCCTGGCCCATCGGTTCGCGCTCCCCGAACGCCTGCGCGAGATCGATCGTCCGCCCCGCGATCCTTCCGGCTTCGAGGCGGCGGCCTACGAAGTGCTCGACGCCCCCGGCGGAACGCCCGTCGAGATCCTGATTGCGTATGCGGGCTCCAATGACGAAACCGACTGGCGCGACACGAACTTCGGCACCAGCCGGCGCCAGTACGTGCTGGCGCGCCGCTACCTGGCGCGCATCGCGCTGCGCCCGGCCTACCGCGACCTGCGCGTGGTGGTGGCGGGCTTCTCGCTCGGTGGCGCACTCGCCGTGCATGTCACCAAGCATGCCGAGACCCGCAAGCTGGTGCATGAAAGCTGGGCCTTCAACCCGAGCCCCAAGACCTGGGTCGGGCCGGAACGCGACGCACGCATCTGGATGGCCGCCAGCACGCGCGACGGCCTCGGGCTCCTGCGCACCGTGAGCCACTACACCCGGCTCCTGCCGGGCGTGAGCGAAATCGGCGCGCCCTCCGCGCAGCGCGCCGACGGCTACTACCTGCTCGACGCGAATCCCGTCGTGAGCCACTACCGCTGGGTTCTCACGCGCAATCTGCTGCAGGCGGCCGATCTGGCCCTGCGCATCGAGCAGCCCGCCACGGACGACACCGAGCCCATGCGCATCCTGCGCGCGGCGCACTTCCAGGCCTGCCGCCCGCGCCGGAGCGTGAGCCCATGAGCCGCGCGGCCCCCGGCCTGCCACCCGGCACGGCCTGTCCTTGCGGCCTGCCCGCCACGTATCGGGATTGCTGTGGCCGGCTGCATGCCGGCGCGCCCGCGGCGAGCGCCGAAGCGCTCATGCGCTCACGCTACAGCGCTTTCGCGCTGGGCCTTGCGGATTACCTGCGCACGAGCTGGCACGCCTCCACGCGACCCGCCACGCTGGAACTCGCCCCGCCGCAGCCGAAGTGGATCGGGCTCAAGATCGTAGCCACGCGCGCCCTGGACACCGACCATGCCAGCGTGCATTTCATCGCGCGCTGCCGCGTCGGCGGCCGCGCCGAGCGTCTGGAGGAAACCAGCCGCTTCGTGCGCGAGCACGGCCACTGGTATTACGTGGACGGAGACATCGCGGACTGAGCGCTGCGCGGCCGGCGCGGCATCCGCAGACAGGCCCCGGACGCGCCCTCAGCCCTGGCGGACGTAGCGCGTGGGGTCGGCCAGGCCGGCGGCCTCGAAACCCGCGCGGCGCAGGCGGCACGCTTCGCAGAGACCGCAGGCGCGGCCTTCGTCATCGGCCTTGTAGCAGGTCACGGTCATGCCGTAGTCCACGCCGAGGGCACTGCCGCGCTGCACGATCTGGGCCTTGGAGAGCTGGATCAGGGGCGCGCGGATTTCCAGCTTCAGCCCTTCGACGCCGGTCTTGGTGGCCAGGTTGGCCATCTTCTCGAAGGCCTCGATGAAGGCCGGACGGCAATCCGGATAGCCCGAATAATCCACCGCATTGACCCCCACGTAGATCGCGCTGGCCTTCAGCACCTCGGCCCAGCCCAACGCCAGCGACAGCATCACGGTGTTGCGCGCGGGCACGTAGGTCACGGGAATCACGTTTTCCTGCACGCCCGAGGTCGGTACTTCGATCGAAGCGTCGGTGAGGGCCGACCCGCCGAACTGCCCCAGATCGACGTGCCCCAAGCGGTGCTCGGTGGCGCCCAGCGCGGCGGCCACGCGGCGCGCCGCCTCGAGTTCCGCGGCATGGCGCTGGCCGTAGGCCACCGACAACGCATAGGTTTCGAACCCCTCGGCGCGGGCAATGGCAAGACAGGTGGCGGAATCGAGGCCGCCCGAGAGCAGGACGACGGCGCGGGGAGCAGACATGGGAATCTTCCGGGAAAACTTGGGAACGGCGCGGATTATCACCCCATCGCTGCGTGCAGGGCTAGGCGCTCAGTCCTCGCGATTGCGCATCCAGTCGGCCAGACCGGTCACGCGTTGCCAGAAGGCATCGCGCTCGTGCCCGGCCGGCAGGGTCTCCTCGAAGGCCTGCGCCATGCACAGCAGCCAGGCGTCACGCTCCGCCGCGCCGATCGAGAAAGGCATGTGGCGCGCGCGCATGCGCGGGGGGCCGTGGCGGGTCTCGTAGAGCGGCGGGCCGCCGAGCCAGCCGCAGAAATACTCGAAGAGCTTCTGGCGCGCCGCGGACAGATCGTCCGGATGGATGCGGCGCGCCGGCCAGGCTTCGGGCAGCGTATCCATGAGCGCGTAAAAGCGCTCGACGAGGCGCCGCACCGCGGCCTCGCCGCCAAGGACCTCGAAGGGCGTGGCGCTCATGCGGGTGCCTTCGCGAACGCGCCGGCCTCGGTCACGATCCAGTCCAGCGGCAGATCGTGCGGGCCGGGCGCGGTATCGGCCACGCGCGCGAGTTCGAAACCCACGCCGATGGTGACCGGCGCCGGTCTCAACGCCGCCAGCGTGCGGTCGAAGAAACCGCCGCCATAACCGATGCGGTAGCCCCGCGCATCGAACCCGTTCACGGGAACCAGCAGCGTATCGGGCTGCACGGCGGGCGTGCCCACGGGGGCAGGAATGCCGAAACGGTCGGTCTGCATGGGCACGCCGGGCCGCCAGGCATGAAAGCCCAGCGCACCGTTGCCCTCGGGCACCACGGGCAACGCCAGCACCCGGCCGGCGCCCTGCGCGCGCCACAGGCTCAGGAACTCGCGCAGGTCGGGCTCGCCGCGGAACGGCCAGCAGAAGGCCAGGGTCTGAGCCTGCACGGTATCGAGAAGCTCGCCCAGGCAGGGCAGGATCTCGGCCGTGAGCTGCAGGCGCAGCACGGGTGACATGGCTTCACGCGCGGCGATCAGCTCGGCGCGCAACGATTTGCGATCAGGGACGGAAAGGCTCACGTGATATGCTGGGATGCAGGGATTCAAGAGGATGTTACGTGATGAAGTTCGGCTTGTGCGCGCTCCTGCTGGCCTGGTCCAGCCTGTCCGTCACGGCGCACGCGGATCCTGGCGACGAGCGCATTCTTGCCGCGCGCGACGCCGCCAGCCGTGCCGACATCGCGCGTCTCGCCAGCCTTGCCGCCACCCCCGGCCCGCACGTGCTGGAGCCTTACGTCCAGTACTGGCTGCTGTCGGCGCGCATCGCCCGCCCCACCGAAATCATCGATCCGGCCACCGTGGACGCCTTCCTGCGCGAACACGCCGGCAGCCAGCTCGCCGAGCGCCTGCGCGGTGAATGGCTGCGCCGGCTGGGCAACGAGAAACGCTGGCCCGAGTTCGTGGCCGCCTACGGCCTCCTGCAGCAACCCGACATCGCCACGCAGTGCTACGCGATCCAGAGCGACAGCCAGTGGGCGCCGGAAGCACGCGCCGCGCTGTCGGCGCAATGGCTCACGCTGCTGGACGTACCGGCGAGCTGCGAGCCCGCGCTGGCCGCGCTCGTGGTGGAGGGGCGGCAGCGCAGCGAAGACGTCTGGCAGCGCTTCCGCCGCCTCGTCGAAACCAAGCGCTTCACCTCGGCGCGCAACACCGTGGCCTGGCTGCCCGCCGACGAAGCGCCCGCGCTCGCCAGCCTCAACGCCATGCTCGACAACCCGGCGCGCTTCATCGCCATGTCGCGCCCCACGGGCAAGCGTGCCGACCGCGAGCTGATCCTCGGCGCCGTCGCGCGCCTGGCGCGCGCCGATTCACGCAATGCCGCCGAACGCTGGCGCGCCGTGGAGAACGCCGACTTCCGGCGCGAGGAGCGTGCCTATGCCTGGGGGCAGATCGCCTGGGTGGCGGCGCAGTCCCGCCTGGTGGAAGCCAGCGCCTGGTACAAGCTCGCCGAAGGCGCCAGCATGGCGCCCGACCAGTACGCCTGGCGCGTGCGGGCGAGCCTGCGCCGCAGCGACTGGGCCGGCGTGCGCGAGGCCATCCTGGGGCTGCCCGAAGCGCAGCGCGACGCGCCGGAATGGACGTACTGGCTGGGCCGCGCGCTGCAGGCGCAAGGGCGCGGCGAGGAAGCCCGCGAACAGTTCCGCCGCCACGCCGATCAGCCGAGCTTCTACGGCATCCTGTCGACCGAAGCGCTCGGCCGCACCTATGAATGGCCGGCCGCGGCCACCCCCGCGAGCGCCGAAGAGCTCACGCGCGTGCGCCAGCTGCCCGACCTGCGCCGCGCCGAGGCGCTCTACCGTCTCGGCTTCAACACCGAAGGCGCGCGCGAATGGAACTGGGGGCTGCGCGGCGCCCCCGACCGCACCCTGCTCGCCGCCGCCGAGCACGCGCGCCAGCTGGGGTTCTACGACCGCGCCATCAACACCGCCGAGCGCACGCGCGGCGAGCATGATTTCGCGCTGCGCTACCTCGCGCCCTACTACGACAGCTTCTCGCAGAACGCGAACCAGCTGCGCCTCGACCTGGCGTGGGTGTACGGGCTGGTCCGCCAGGAAAGCCGCTTCCTGTCGGTGGCACGTTCGGGCGTGGGCGCGCAGGGGCTCATGCAGGTGATGCCCGCCACCGGCAAGTGGATCGCGGGCAAGCAGGGCTGGAGCGACTACCGCCCCGAGTGGCTCACCGGCATCGATACCAACATCCGCGTCGGCAGCGCCTACCTGCGTTACGTGCTCGATCTCTTCGACGGCCAGCGCGTCATGGCGGCGGCGGCCTACAACGCCGGCCCGGGACGCGCGCGCGCCTGGCGCGACACGCAGCCGCTGGAGGGCGCGATCTACGCCGAGACCATTCCCTTCACCGAAACCCGCGACTACGTGAAGAAGGTCATGGCCAATGCCGAGCTCTACGCCGTACTCTTCGAGCGCCGCCCGGTCTCGCTGGGCAGCCGGCTCGGCCAGGTGCCGGCGAGCCCCACCACGGCCGCCGCCCTCGCGCCCGAAACGCCCTGACACCGCCCCGTTCCCTCAGCCGATACACGCCCCCATGAAGCTCATCATCGCCAACCGCACCTACTCCTCGTGGTCCCTGCGCGCCTGGCTGGCCGCGCGGGCCAGCAAGCACCCGTTCGAAGAGCAGCTGATCCTCCTGCGCCAGCCCGACACGCGCGCGCGCATCCTGCAATGGAGCCCGTCGGGCAAGCTGCCGTGCCTCATCGACAACGGCCTCGCGGTGTGGGATTCGCTCGCGATCGCCGAGTACCTCGCCGAAGAACAGCCCGCCATGTGGCCGCTGGACGGCGCCGCGCGCGCGCTGGCGCGCTCGGTGTCCGCCGAGATGCACAGCGGCTTCCAGGCCCTGCGCAACCAGATGCCCATGAACCTGCATCGCGAGGGTCAGCCACTCGCGCGCAGCAGCCCCGAGCTGGAGGTGGACATCCGCCGCATCGAGGCACTTTGGACCGACTGCCTCACGCGCTTTGGCGGCCACGAGCCCTATCTCTTCGGCGCCTGGTCGATCGCCGACATGATGTTCGCGCCGGTCTGTCTGCGCTTCCACAGCTATGGCGTGACCCTCTCCGGCGCCGCGCGCGATTACGTCGCCGCCGTGCTGGCGCATCCGCACGTCGTCGAATGGTGTGAGGCCGCCCAGGCCGAATCGTCCCTCATTCCCGACTACGAGGTCTGAATCATGGAAGCTCGCCTCACCCTGATCACGCTCGGCGTGGCCGACCTGGCACGCGCCCGCGCCTTCTATCTGGCGCTCGGCTTTCCGCTGCATCCTGCCAGCCAGGAGAAAGTGGTCTTCCTGCAGGCCAACGGGCTGCTGCTGTCGCTGTACGGCCGCGAGGCCCTCGCCGAGGACGTCGGCTGCCCGGCCGCCGGTCAGGGCTTCCGGGGCATCACGCTGGCGCACAACGTGGCGCAGCGCGAAGACGTGGCGCGCGTGCTCGCCGAAGCCGAAGCGGCCGGCGCGCGTATCGTGAAGCCCGCGCAGGAAGTCTTCTGGGGCGGCGTCTCGGGCTATTTCGCCGACCCCGACGAGCATCTGTGGGAAGTTGCCTGGAACCCGTTCCTGAAGATCGAAGGCACGGCATGAGCGAAGGCGTGCGCATCGACAAATGGCTGTGGGCCGCGCGCTTCTTCAAGACGCGCTCGCTCGCCACCGATGCCGTCGACGGCGGCAAGGTCCAGATCAACGGCCTGCGCGCCAAGCCCGCCAAGGACGTCAAACCCGGCGACCGCGTGGAAGTCGTGGCCGGCGACCAGCACTGGGAACTCGTCGTCGCCGCGCTCGCGGAAAAGCGCGGCCCCGCCACCGAGGCACGCAAGCTCTACAGCGAAACGCCAGCGAGCCAGGCCGCGCGCCAGAAAGCCGCGGACGAGCGCCGCCTGCGCGTGGAGCCCGCCGCCGACATGCACGGCCGCCCCACCAAACGCGACCGCCGCACGCTGGACCGCTGGCAGCGGTGATCACGGGCCGGCGGCGCATGCCGCCGTGGCCTACACCAGCGAGAAATACAACGCCGCCGGCAGCACCAGAATCGCCAGCAAGTTACCGATCAGGACCACCGACGCGACGCGATCGGGCTCCGCATCGTAGCGCTCGGCGAAGATGTAGTTCATGACCGCCGGCGGCAGCGCGCCATAGATCACGAGCAGGCCGGTCTCGAAGCCGGCGAGCCCCAGCAGGCGCGCCACGCCCCATGCGATCGCCATGCCGGCGGCCGGCCGCACGAGGCCCACGAGCACGCCGACGCCCCAGCCCGCGAACGAAATGTCCGTCATGCGCACCCCCAGGGCGAACAGCATCAGCGGAATGCAGATGTCACCCAGCATGCGCAGCGCCTGCACCGCGGGCTGCCACACCTCGATTCCCGCCAGCGACACCACGAGGCCCGCGCACATCGCCAGAAGCGAGGGCACGCGCCACATGCCGGCGATGCGCGCATCGCGATCGAGCAGCCACAGGCCGAAGGAGTAATGCAGCAGGCTGGAGATCAGGAACAGCACGATGGCCGGTTGCAGCGCGTGTGCGCCGAAGGCCAGCATCGCCACCGGCACGCCGAGATTGACCGAATTGGAAAACATCATCGGCGGCACCAGCACCCGCGCGCGCACGCCCAGCCCCTTCGCGAAGACGAGCCCGACGAGGCCGCAGCCGATGGTGAGCAGCAACATCGCCAGCGCGAGCCAGCGATAGGCGTAGATCTCGAAGTCGCGATCGGCGAGCGCCCCGAACACCAGCGCCGGCACGAAGACGTCGGCGATCAGGCGATTGGTCTGGGTCAGGTCCGGCTGACGGCGCCGGGCCACGAGATAGCCCAGCAGGGGAATGAAGAACACAGGGAAAAGGATGGCGACGATGCGTTCGATCATGGCGCGGCCGCGTGCGAAGGCGGCGAGGGCAAAGGCCCGGATGCCCGGCGGACGCAGACCTTGCGCCGTCGTACCCGGAGCCGCCCGTCAAGGATACGCCGTCGGCATGCGCCCGGCCGCATGCCACGCCCGCCAGCATCGGCGCGAGGTCTGCCCGCGCGAGAGGGCCACCCGGTTCCGGCGGCGGGAGGTGCCCGCCGACGCCCCGGCGGATCACGCGGCGCAGGGACGCGCCACGCATCTGATCCGGCCCCGCGCGGGCGTGCGGCCTGGCCTGACAAAGCGGGGAGGGGGAAGCTTGCGGGCGCGGCGTTCCGCACCCGGGCAGGATGCCGCAGCGGCTCAGAGCTTGCGGTATTCGATCTCGGCGACCTGGTCTATGCCCATCACGCGCATGAGCGCGGCGACCATTTCATTGGGATGCCGGATCACGGTCTGCTTGCCCTGGGTCTTGAAGCCCGCGAAGAGATTGAACAGCGAACCGGCACTCACGAACTCGAGACGGCGCAGGGCGCTGGCGTCCACCTCCACGCGCGTGCGCTCGGCGGCGTAGTCGGCCAGTTCGCGCAGCACGTCCGGCTGCGGCCCCGCGACGATGCCTTCGAGCACGAATCCTGCCGGCGCGGCGGGCTCCTCGGCCTGCACCGGGGACTCTTCGGCCTCTGCCGCGACGGTCTCGGCCGGCGGCACCCACGAGGGCGGAGACTCTTCGAACGTGATCGCAAAATCGACCGCCATGTCTTCGAAGGGCCCTTCCTCGCCAAGCTGCTGCAGCATGGCCAGCGCGCAGCGCCAGAAGGCCCGGCCCTGCGGCTCGCCGACGACGAGCTGGGGCCGGATCAGGTCGAGCGCGTGGCGCGCGCCCAGCAGGCTGACCTTGACGTGGGCACGCGCCAGCGCGTCGAGCGTTTCGGCCAGCAACTCGCAGCCCGTCTCGTCGATGCCGCGCAGACGCGAGAAATCGATACGCAGCTTGCCGGTCTTGGCGCCGATGCGCAGCAGCTGCTCGAACTGGTTACGCGCGGCGGACGACAGCGCCCCCGACAGATTCACGGCCGGCGCGGCATCCACCGCGCGCGCCGCGGGGGCGGCCGGCGTGGCGCCTTGCCAGATCGGAGGGGATTTTTCGAACTCCTGCGCGAAGATCACGCCCCGCGCTTCGAACGCGGCCGGGTCGCCGATGAGGCGGTAGAGATCGAACAGCATGTTCCAGAGCCGCTCGGAGCGCCGGCTCGCCCCTTGCAGGGCTTCTTCGAGCACGGCCTGCGCGGCATGTTCGCTGGCGTTCGCGTACAGCACCGCCGCTTCCTCGACGGCGGCGACGTCTTCGATGGAAACCTCGGTCACCCGGATCATGCCGGCGGCATCGGCGAGCGATCGCTGGCTGTCACCCGTGCGCGTGAAATCGAGGAATGTGGAACTCTCGTCCCGCCGCACATCGGGGCTGGAATCGGTACTGCGGCCAGCGTGCGGCTTCTTGCCGAAAAAAGGTAAAACCATCGTCTTTGCAACCTCGTGCGTGCCTGGGGCAGGTTCGCTCCCGGACACCACGCCGAACTTCTTCGGCCTCGCCGGAGCGCCAGGCGCTCCGGGCGGGGTCAGTCAGCGTACATTTTCTGCAGGCGTTCGCGGCGGGCCTGGGCTTCAACCGACAGCGTCGCCGTCGGGCGCGCCAGAAGACGCGCCAGACCGATGGGCTCACCGGTCTCTTCACAATAGCCGTAGGATTCGTCCGCGATCCGGGCGAGCGACTGTTCGATCTTCTTCAGGAGCTTGCGTTCCCGGTCGCGGGTGCGCAGTTCCAGGGCGTGTTCTTCCTCGACCGTGGCCCGGTCGGCCGGGTCCGCCACGGTTTCCTGCTCGCGCATGTACTCGACGGTTTCGTCGACCTTGAGCTGAAGTTCGTCGCGCATCGCAATCAGGCGGTCGCGGAAAAACGCGAGCTGCTGGGCGTTCATGTAGTCCGCCTCGGGCATTTTCAGCAGAGCGGCTTCTGTCAGTGCCATGGAGATCCTCCAATAGTTATCGGACTGAAAAAAGGCGGGGCCTTCTGCCCTGCCCGGCCCAGAATTCAAGCCCTTCAGTCTCGCTTGTTGGTCCGGACCGCCTTCTCGGAACCCTTGGTCCGGGGCGGTACAATAGCAGGATGGCAATGTTTAACAATACCAGTCCCGAACCGTCCGTCTGGCCAGTACGCGTATACTATGAAGATACCGACGCCGGCGGTGTTGTCTATTACGCAAACTACCTGAAATTCTGCGAACGCGCCCGTACCGAGCGTTTGCGCACCCTGGGCATCGATCAGCGCCACCTGGCCGCCGAGCACGGCATCGTGTTCGTCGTGCGCCACGTGGAGGCGGATTACCTGCGGGGCGCGGAACTTGACGATGCCCTGCGGGTCTTCACCACCGTCACAGACATGAGAGCGGCATCCCTGAAGTTCGAGCAGCACATCCAGCGTGACAACGAACGCCTCTTCTCGGCCACCATCACCATCGCCTGCCTCGATGCGCGCCGCTGGCGCGCGACCCGCATTCCCGATTTCCTGCGCACCCTCCTTGAAAGCGAAGCATGATTCATTCCGGAGACATGTCCATCCTCAGCCTGATCGCCCAAGCCAGCCTGGTGGTCAAATTCGTCATGGCCATCCTGGCCGGCGTGTCGTTCATGTCGTGGTACTGGATCTTCCGCAAGGGGTTCGCGATCCGCGCCGCACGGTCTGAGACAACCGAATTCGAGCAACAGTTCTGGAGCGGCTCCGATCTGGTGCAGCTTTACCGCAACGTTTCCCAGAACCGCGACGACGCCGGCCCCCTGGCGCGCATCTTCGAATCAGGCTTCCGGGAGTTCTCGAAGCTGCACGGGCAGAAAACCTTCGAGTCCTCCGACATCATCAACGGCGCGCGCCGCGCCATGCGTGCCACCTATCAGCGCGAGATCGACGATCTCGAAGCGCATCTGGCCTTCCTCGCCTCGGTGGGCTCGGTCAGCCCTTACGTGGGGCTTTTCGGCACGGTGTGGGGCATCATGAACGCCTTCCGCGGACTCGGCGACGTGGGCACCGCGACGCTCGCGCACGTCGCGCCCGGCATCGCCGAGGCGCTCGTCGCCACGGCGATCGGCCTCTTCGCGGCCATCCCGGCGGTCGTCGCCTACAACCGCTACATCCATGAAGTCGACCGGCTCTCGATCCGTTTTGAGAGTTTCATCGAAGAGTTCTCCAACATTCTCCAGCGTCAGGTGAGATAAGCCATGCGCCAACGCCGCGTGATGAACCAGATCAACGTCGTGCCTTACATCGACGTGATGCTGGTGCTGCTCGTGATCTTCATGGTCACGGCCCCCATGATGCCCAGCGGCACCATTGATCTGCCGAGCGTGGCGAAGGCTTCGCAGGCGAGGAGCAACCCGCTCAAGATCTCGGTGCGCGGCATGGATCGCTACGACTATGCCGACGACGAAACGCAGACCAAGCTGCCATCTGTGTCCGAGCAGAGCCTGCTCGAACACGTGCGCGGCGCCCAGGCGGCGAACCCCGAGCGCGCGGTGGTGATCGAAGCCGAGAAGAGCGTGCGCTACGAGGCGGTCATGAAGGTCATGGATCTGCTCCAGCGCAACAACATCAGCAAGGTCGGGCTGCTGGTCACGACCACACAGTAATCGAGCCGGATGGAACACCCTTTCAAGCGGCCGCAGCCCGGCAAATGGGCCTCGGCGGTCTTCAGCGTGCTGATGCACGCCGTGCTGGTCGCAGCCCTGTTCTGGGGGATGCAATGGCAACACCGCGCGCCCGAGCCGGTCAGCGTGGCTCTCGTGCGCGCCGAACCCGCCGCGCCGACGCCTCGCGCCGCGCCCGAGCCCCAGCCCGAACCGGAGCCCGTGAAGGAAGCCCCCAAGCCGGCACCGGTGGTCGAGAAGGCTCCCGAGCCCAAACCCGCCCCCAAGCCGGACATCGCGCTCAAGCAGCCGGAAAAGAAGCCCGAGCCGCCCAAACCCGAGAAGAAGCCAGACCCCAAGCCAGAACCGAAACCGGAGAAAAAGCCCGAGCCCAAGCCGGAAAAGAAACCCGAGCCCAAACCCGAGCCGAAGCCGCAGATGACCGACATGGAGCGCCTGCTCAATCGCGAGCAGCAGCGCGTGCGCGAAGCGAACGACCACGCCCGCGCGGCGCAGGAAAGCGCCGCGCTCAACGCCCGTCTGGATGCCGAGGCCAGCCTCGCCTCGCGCGGGCGCGCCGAAGCCGACTGGATCGCGCGCATCAGCCAGAAGGTTCGTTCCAACCTGATCCTGCCGCCCGGCGTGGCGGGCAACCCGAAACTCGTCTTCCGCATCCAGCTGCTCCCCACGGGCGAAGTGCTGGGGGAGCCCAGACTGGTTTCCAACACCGGCAATGCCGCACTGGAAGAAGCCGTGCGGCGTGCCATCCTGAAATCTTCCCCACTGCCCAAACCCGAGAAGAACGAAGTCTTCCAGCGTGATCTCAACTTCACGTTCTTCCCGACCCAGAATCAGTGAGCCCCGTCTTTACCCAGCGAGTGATCCGATGAAGCCAATCCACCGCCTGATGACCCTTGTCACCCTCCTGCTGGGCTGCCTGCTGGCGCCCTTCGCGCAGGCCCAGCTCAACGTGGAGATCTACGGCGCCGGCGCCGACCGGATTCCGATCACGATCACCCATTTCACGGGAGAGAACCTGCTCCAGGGCGGCGATCTGACCGCCATCGTGCGCAAGGATCTCGAACTCACGGGGCTTTTCCGCAGCATCGATCAAGGCGGCCTGCAGGGCGTCGAGAACATGGCGCCCGACTACGCCGCCTGGCGCGGCATCGGCGCCGACGCGCTGCTCGTGGGCTCGGTTGCCCAGGGCACGGGCGGGCTCGTGGACGTCCGCTTCCGGCTGCACGACGTGCCCCGCGCGGGCGAGCTGCTGTCGCTGAAGGTCTCGGTGAATCCGAACCAGACGCGCGCGCTGGCCCACCACATCGCCAACAAGATCTACGAAAAGCTCATTGGCCAGCCCGGCATCTTCTCCACGCGGATTGCCTACGTCGAAAAGACAGGCCGTCGCTACCAGCTCAAGATCGCCGACTTCGACGGCGAGAATCCGGTCCCGGCCCTGCTCTCCGACGAGCCCATCATGTCGCCGACCTGGTCGCCCGACGGCAGCAAGATCGCCTACGTGAGCTTCGAGAAAAAGAAGCCCATCGTGTATGTCGCCACGCTCGCCACGGGCCGCCGCATCACGCTGGCCAATTACAAGGGTTCCAACTCGGCGCCCGCCTGGTCGCCGGATGGCAGCCGTCTCGCGCTCACGCTGACCAAGGACGGCCTCTCGCAGATCTACGTCGTCAACGCCGACGGCTCGGGCCTGCGCCGCCTCATGAGCAGCAACGGCATCGACACCGAACCGCAGTGGTCGCCCGACGGCGGCACGATCTACTTCACGTCCGACCGGGGCGGCAGCCCGCAGATCTACAAAGTCGGCGCGCAAGGTGGAAATGCCCAGCGCGTAAGCTTCTCTGGAGCGTACAATGTGACCCCGCGCATATCGGCAGATGGCAAGACTCTGGTCTACGTTTCGCGTAGCAACAGCGGCTTCCAGGTCACCATGATGGATCTGGCCAGCCAGCAGACCCAGATCCTGACCGAGTCGGTACGTGATGAATCACCCAGCTTTGCGCCCGATGGCCGCACGATCCTGTACGCAACAGAGGTCGGCGGCCGCGGCGTATTGTCGGTCGTCTCCACCGATGGCCGCACGCGCTACCGCCTCAACAACCGGGCCGGTGACGTGCGTGAGCCGACCTGGGGACCTTTTGAGAAGTAGAGTTTTCGTCGCAATAATTATTGTCAGTTCCCTTTAGGACTCAGGAGAAACGCATGAAGAAGTCGCTTATCGTAACCGCCACCCTGGCCGCTCTGCTGGCAGCCTGCTCGAGCACCCCGACCGCTCCGGTGCAGGAAAAGGCCCCGGCCCAAGCCGCCGCACCGAAGTCCGACATCGCTCCGAAGCCCGTGGCTGTGGCGAAGACCGACCCGTTCAAGGACGCCGACGCGCTGAACAAGATCCCGCTGCTGCAAAAGCGCAGCATCTACTTCGATTTCGACAGCTTCGCGATTCCCCTGGACTACGTGAGCGTCATCGAAGCCCACTCCATGTACCTGAAGGCCAACGCCAACGCCAAGGTCCTGATTCAGGGCAACACCGACGAACGCGGTTCGCGTGAATACAACCTGGCCCTGGGCCAGAAGCGTGCCGACGCCGTCAAGAACAACCTGAAGCTGCTGGGCGTCAAGGAAGACCAGGTTGAAGCCGTCAGCCTGGGCGAAGAAAAGCCCAAGGCCACCGGCAACGACGAAGCCGCCTGGGCGGAAAACCGTCGCGCCGATCTGGTCTACGGCAACTGATCAGGCTCTGGCCTGAACACCGCGCAGGCACGGCCAGCCGCGTCTGCGCGCATGCTGTACCCGGAAGCGGGCTCCGGCCCGCTTCCCGCTTTTCGTGGAGACGCCCCGGATGAAACTGCGCGACCTGTTCCTTGCCGTAACGCTCGCCACCGCCCTGCCGGCCCATGCCGCGCTGTTCGACGATGACGAAGCGCGCCGCCGCATCGATCAGCTCAGGCAGGAGCACGAAGCGCGCCTGCAGAAGCTCGAGGCCGCGACCGACACCAATACCCGCGCCATCCTCGACCTGAACGCCCAGATCGAGCGCCTGCGCCAGGAAGTCGCCCAGCTGCGCGGCCAGGCCGAGTTGCTCACCAACTCTGGCGATCAGACCAGCAAGCGTCAGCAGGATTTCTACGTCGACCTCGATACGCGCCTGCGCAGGCTCGAAACCGCGGCGGTTCCCGTCGCCGACGCCTCCGCACCTTCCGCCGCGGCCTCCGAGCCCCGCGCGGCCGACCCGGCCCAGGAAGCACGCGACTACGAGGCCGCCATCAACATCATGCGCGGCGGCAAGTATGCCGAGGCCGTGGTGGCCTTCAAGAAGTTCATCCAGACCTGGCCCCGGAGCAACTTCCAGTCGGGCGCCCACTTCTGGACCGGCGCCGCGCTCTCCCAGACCAAGGATTACGCCGGCGCCAAGGAGTTCTACGCCCGCCTCGTGCAGAACTGGCCGCAGGACGCGCTCGCGCCCGACGCCCTGCTGGGCCAGGCCAATGCCGAGCAGGCCGCCGGCGCGGCCAAGACCTCGCGCGCCACGCTAGAAAAGCTCGTGGCGAGCTATCCCGACAGCGAAGCCGCCAAGACGGCCCGTCAGCGCCTCAAGAAATAGCCGACGGCTTCCGGCACCCCGGGGCGGCCAAGGGCCGTCCCGCTCCGCCACCCGCCGGACGTCGCACGCCCCTTCCCCAGCCGTACCACGCACCATGACACCCTCCCGCCCGATCCGTCTGCGCATCAGCGAGATCTTCCACTCGCTGCAGGGCGAATCCACGCGCGTCGGGCTGCCCACGGTGTTCGTGCGCCTCACCGGCTGCCCGCTGCGCTGCGTGTGGTGTGACACGGAATACGCCTTCACGGGTGGTCAGATGCGACAGCTCGACGACATCCTTGCCGAAGTCGCCAGCCACGGCGCGCACCACGTGTGTGTCACGGGAGGCGAACCGCTCGCCCAGAAGCCTTGCCTCGACCTGCTGCGCGCGCTGTGCGACGCGGGCTATTCCGTGTCGCTCGAAACCAGCGGCGCGCTCGACGTGAGCGAGGTCGATCCGCGCGTTTCGCGCATCATGGATCTCAAGGCCCCGGGGTCGGGCGAAGCCGACAAGAACCTCTGGAGCAACCTCGTCCATCTCGGCAGGAACGACGAGATCAAGATCATCATCGCCTCCGCCGAGGACTACGCCTGGGCTTGCGACGCCATTCGCGAGCACGCCCTCGGCGAGCGCTGCACGGTGCTGCTGTCTCCCGCCGCGGGTCAGGTCGATCCGCAGGCACTCGCCGCCTGGATCCTGCGCGACCGCCTGCCGGTGCGCATGCAGTTGCAGATGCACCGCATCATCTGGGGCGAGCGCACCGGCGTCTGAAGCCCCCGCGCCACCCCGGTCGTTCGGGCAAGACCCGCAGTCCCCGCTGGCAGAGCGCGCGCACGGCAACCAAGCTGAAGTCAGCGGAATGCTGACCTCTCTTCCAGCCGGAGCCGACATCATGCGCACTCTCACCCGTCGCCGCGATCGCGTGCCTGCCCAGGCCTTCGAAGCCGTTCCTCTCGTGGGCGTCCTCATGAGCCTGCTGGGCCGCCGCCACAAGCGCGCCCAGCCCACGCGCGTGCCCCATGACCCCGACTGGGATCGCGATGACCCCATGACGGGCCTTTCCTGAACGCGCCACCCCGGCATCCCCGTCTCATCGCCGGTCCTGACGGTTTGCGGCCCCTTTACCGCCCACGAAGTCCTCCTGGCACGCCACCGCCCGCCCTGCAAAGGCGGGCGCGGACCTCGCGGGCGCGTGGTCCGCACTGAGTGCGCCGCCGCAGGCATGCGTCGGCGGCGAGTGACCGTGGCGGACGCCTCGCAACCGTTCCTCCGGCGCACCTCATCCACACCGCCCCGCCAGTACCGGCCGTGAGCCGCCCTCATGATCCGTGATCGCGTCGGCACAACACTCACCACCCGCGCCTGACGATCCTGTCTGCGCCTCGTCCCGTATCCCGTTCGCATGACGCGCATAATTGCGCGCCGCCGCATCCTGCGCGGCATCCGGGGAGCGGGCGAGGCCCGCACATACATAACAGGATCCGAGATGACCAGACTCATTCGACACACACGCCTTCATGCACTTGCCCTGGCAGGCCTGACCTACGCCATGCTGACGGGATGCGCCCTCAACATGCCGGTTCCGGTCTCCGACCCCACGCCGTCGAGCGCCCGCTATCCCGCGGCCCAGACCGCACCGGCCACGCTCTACTTCCTCGACCAGCAAAGCGCCGAGGCGAAGGAGAAGATGGTGACGGGCCGCATTCCGATGAAGCCCATGTACGCGGACCAGCCGCTCGACTCCGCGGCCTGGCTGGCACGCAACACCTTTGCCGAACTGCGCGCACGCGGGCTGCCCGCCACGCTCGCGAGCAAGGAAAGCGAGGCGCAGGACGTGGTGCAGATCCAGCTCATCAACAGCACCACCCACCGCGTCAGCGGCTTCTCGCCGTTCGAAACCTATACGCGCCTCAAGGCCGACCTGGTCACGCCCGCCGGTTCACAGCGCCTGGCGTTCTGGATCAAGCGCGGCAAGGTTCCCGTGTGGTCTTTCGACGAAGTCATCGAGCCGACCTTCAACATTCCGCTGGGTCTGATGAGCAAGGATCTTGCCGCCCAGATCAACAAGTACGTGTTCAAGGCATCGTTCAGCGATGCGCAGGTCGACGCGCTGGTGGCCAAGGTGGAGTCGGCGGGGGATGCCATTGATTACCGCGACGTCTTCGAGCTGGGCTTCGGCAACAACCGCCGCGCCATCCCGGCTCTGGTCAAGCTGATGGCCCACGGCAGCGACGAGATCTCGCATGCCGCGATTTCGTCGCTGGGGTTCCTGGATGCGACCGAGCAGTTCGGCGCGTTCAAGGCCATGTATGAGTCCAGGGGCAGCGACAAGGAAGACCGTGGCATCGCTCTCAAGGCCATCTGCGATCTCAGCAGCCCCGAAGCCCGCGGCTACGCGACGCAGCAGATGACGGAACTCAAGGACAAGGACGAGTCCGACGCCCGCTTCTTCGCCGACATCCTCTCGCTCTACCTCTGAGACCGACCTCGCGCGCGATGCGGGCTATTTGCGGCCCAGCATCGCCTTCAGGTTCGCCAGACGGGCGCGCCCCTCTTCCTGCGTGACGGGGGGCGCGTCCTTGCCGGTGCGGCGCAGGCCGTCGCCCATTTCGTCGATGAAGCGCGAAAGCTCCACCGCGCGCACCTCGCCGCCATAGCGGCGCTGTTCGCAGGCCGTGATCGTGAGGCTGCGCTGGGCGCGCGTCACGCCGACGTACATGAGCCGGCGCTCTTCCTCGACCTTGTCTTCGTCGATGCTGCCCTGGTGCGGCAGCATGCCTTCTTCCACGCCGATCAGGTACACGTGCGGCCACTCCAGCCCCTTGCTCGCGTGCAGGGTGGCAAGCTGCACGGCGTCGGCCTCTTCCTCGTTGCCCTTGTCGAGCATGTTGATGAGCGCAATGGTCTGCACCAGGTCATGCAGGGTCTTCTGGTCTTGCTCGCCCTTGCGCGACAGCCAGTCGACGAAGTCGCGCACGTTGCGCCACTTGGTTTCGGCCTCCTTGACCTCGCAGCTTTCCATGAGCCAGGCCTCGTAGCCGATCGTGCGCAGCAGCTCCTCCAGCAGCGTGCCGGCCGACTCCTTGTGCGCCCGCTGCGCAAGGCTGCGGATGTAATGGCCGAACTTGCGCACCGCTTCGCACTGGCGCGCGGGAATGTGCTCGGCCGCGCCCTCCTCGAAACTCGCGGTGAACAGGCTCGAATGCCGCGTGCCGGCATAGTTGCCGAGCGCCTCGAGGGTGGCCGCCCCCACTCCGCGCCGTGGCGTGGTGATGGCGCGGATGAACGCCAGATCGTCGTCCTCGTTGGCCATGAGGCGCAGGTAGGAGAGCAGGTCGCGTATCTCGGCGCGGTCGAAGAAGCTCTGCCCGCCTGACAGCACGTAGGGAATGCGGTGGTGGCGCAACTGTTGCTCGATCACGCGCGCCTGGTGGTTGCCGCGATACAGGATCGCGTAGTCGCGGAAATGGCTCTTGTGCTCGAACTTGTGCGCGGTGAGCTTCATGGCGACGAGTTCGGCCTCGTGATCGGGGTCGCGCGCCAGCGCGATCTGGAT
Organism: Candidatus Dactylopiibacterium sp.; assembly: GCA_031119555.1. Lineage (GTDB taxonomy): Bacteria > Pseudomonadota > Gammaproteobacteria > Burkholderiales > Rhodocyclaceae > Uliginosibacterium. The sequence continues at coordinate 14,934 of JAVHXQ010000008.1, read as the reverse complement.
CGGCTCGCCCAGCCCGTGCTCGCTCCACAAGGTTTTCTCGAAAAGCTTGGCGTTGTTGGCGATCAGGGTGTTGGCGGCGTTGAGGATGCGGTTCGAGGAGCGATAGTTCTGCTCCAGCTTGATGACGCGCAGCCGCGGATAATCCTGCTGCAGCAGGTTGAGGTTCTCCACGTCGGCGCCGCGCCACGCATAGATCGCCTGGTCGTCGTCGCCCACCGCCGTGAAGGCGCCACGGTCGCCCGCGAGCTGGCGCAGCAGTTTGTACTGCGCGCGGTTGGTGTCCTGGTATTCGTCGACGAGCAGGTAGCGCAGCTTGCCGCGCCAGCGCTGCAAGGCCTCGGGCTCCTGCTCGAAAAGCCGCACCGGCAGCGCGATGAGATCGTCGAAATCCACGCCCTGATAGGCGCGCAAGGTCTTTTCGTAAGCCGGATAAAGCTTCGCCGCCGCATGCGAGATTTCGTCGGTCACCCGCTTCACGGCCTCCTCGGGCGGGATCAGCGCATTCTTCCAGCCCGAGATCGTCCATTGGATGCCGCGCGTGAGCACCTTGTCGGCATTGCCCGAAAGCTCGGCGATGATCTGCTGCAGGTCGCTCGTGTCCAGGATCGAGAACTGCGGCTTCAGCCCCACCAGCTTCGCCTCCTGGCGCACGATGCGCACGCCCAGCGCGTGGAAGGTACACACCGTGAGCTGGCGCGCGGAACGCGCATCCATGAGCTTGCCGATGCGTTCCTGCATCTCGCGCGCGGCCTTGTTCGTGAAAGTGATGGCGGCGATGTTGCGGGCGTCCAGTCCGCATTCCTGCACCATCCACGCGATCTTCTGCGTGATCACGCGCGTCTTGCCGCTGCCTGCGCCGGCGAGCACGAGGCAGGGGCCGTCCATGTATTTCACGGCTTCGCGCTGCGGCGCGTTCAGATGAGACAGCATTCGGGGGAGCGGCGGCGGGAGAGAAGTCAGGCCGGATTCTAGCGCACGCGGCGGCTGCAAAGCGGTCTGCCCTTCGGTAGGCAATGCCCTCAGGAATCAGGCATTTGCGGCGTTACGGCAGGGAATGCGGCCCGCCAGCGCGGCTCATCGAATTGTTTGATTCGCTATCTCCGGCGTGCCTTTCAGAATGAAGGCACCCGCATCCCGCAAGACACCGGCCCCCAGCGCGCGAGCGGGATCGCGCCCACGCCGCCGGCCTGGAGGCGCGGCCCGTGTAATGCCCGCCCACGCGCCGAACCGCAACGCTGGCGTGAGTGCGCGGGCCTGCCGGTCACTGAAAACCAGGCGGGTGCCGGCCGGCAACGGCGGGCGCCCTTCACGCCGCGGGGCCTGCCGCACCCGTCCGCTGACGCCACCGTCCTTCCGCTTCCTCCGTAGCACCTTCGCCCCGCCCGTACCCGCGCGGGGCTTTTTTCTGGGACGCGGGACCTGTTGCGCCCGGCGAAACGGATCAGACCCCCTCGCGCAGCCACGCCTGCATTCCCTGGGCGGCGGCCCGCCCGGTGGCGAAGCACGCGGTCAGCAGATAGCCGCCGGTGGGGGCCTCCCAGTCCAGCATCTCGCCCGCGCAGAAGACCCCCGGCAATGCGCGCAGCATGAAGCGCTCATCGAACGCCGCCCGCGCCACGCCGCCCGCCGCGCTGATGGCCTCGGCGAGCGGGCGCGGCCCGATCAGCCGCAGGGGCAAGGCCTTGATCGCGGCGGCAAGCCGCGAGGCGTCCTGCATGCCTTCGCGGCCGAGGCATTCGAACAGGAGCGCGCTCTTGACGCCTTGCAGGCCCAGCCGGCTCTGCAGGTGCGATGCCAGCGAGCGGGCGCCGCGCGGATGCGCGACCTCCGCCTTCACGCGGGCCGCGTCGTGATCGGGCAGCAGATCGAGTTCCAGCAGGGCGCCCCCCGGGCGGGCACAGGCTTCGCGCAGGGAGGCGCTGAGCGCGTAGATGAGCCCGCCTTCGATGCCCTCCGCGCTGATCAGGGCCTCGCCGCGTCGCCATGACGGGGGCGCCTCGTTCCCCTCAGCCGGGCAGCGCGCGGCGATGTTCTTGAGGGGCATGCCCGCGAAGCGCGTGCGGAAATACTCGCTCCAGGCACAGTCGAAGCCGCAGTTCGCCGCCACGAAAGGCCGCAGGGCCACGCCACGCGCGGCCAGCCAGGCAGACCACGCGGCGTCCGACCCCAGTTGCGGCCAGCTCGCGCCGCCCAGCGCAAGCAAGGTGGCGGCGGGGCGGCGCACGCACTCGCCGGCGGGGGTGGCAAACCGCAGGCCGCCGTCTGCGCTCCAGCCCTGCCAGCGATGGCGCACGTGGATCGTCACGCCGGCCTCGCGCAGGCGGTGCAGCCAGGCGCGCAGCAGCGGGGCGGCCTTCATTTCGGTGGGAAAAACGCGGCCCGAGCTCCCGACGAAGGTCTCGATGCCGAGCCCGTGTATCCATTCGCGCAAGGCGCCGGGGCCAAACCCGGTCAGCGCTGGCGCGAGCCAGCCGGCGGCCTCGCGATAGCGCGTCAGGAAATCGGCGAACGGCTCGGCATGCGTAATGTTCATGCCGCCCTTGCCCGCCATCAGGAACTTGCGCCCCACCGAGGGCATGGCATCGAAAAGCTCTACGCGATGGCCCGCGGCGGCGAGCGTTTCGGCGGCCATGAGGCCGGCCGGACCGGCACCGATCACGGCGATGAAGGCAGGGGATGTCACGGCGGAGGAAGGGGTCGGGAGCATGGGCGGAACATGCCGGAGCGCGGCACGCGAGCATAAGCCTTTTGGCGCGCCGGGCAAGCTTGTCATGGGTATGGCTCAGATCAAAAATCGCTCACTTAGGGTGTCGGAATCGGGTCGGAAGTTCTAAGATTGCGCGGTTTCGTAGCTTTGTGTGGCGGCGCAGCACGGTACGCGCGTCGTCTGTTTGTCCCCTCTCAGGTAAGAACAACATGCAAACCCTCTTCCTTGCACCGACCCGTCAGAATGTGGGTCTCACCTCGGTCGCACTGGGCGTGGTCCGTGCCCTGCAGCATCAGGGCCTTCGCGTCGGCTTCGCCAAGCCGGTCACGCAGGACGACACCGCGAACGAACGCTCCGTCCATTTCGCCCGCGAGATCTGCAAGATCGACACGCCCGCCGCGCTGTCCACGGCGCAGGTCGTCGGCCGGATCTCCGAAGGCCAGATCGACGAGCTGCTGGAAGACATCGTGAGCCTGTGCATGGGCGCGGCCCAGGGCGCCGACGTGCTGGTCGTGGAAGGCCTGCACACCGACCCGAGCTTTTCCTACACCACGCGCCTGAACGCCGATATCGCGCGCAGCCTGCAGGCCGAGATGGTGCTGGTCGCCGAAGCCCAGGAAGAACCGCTGACCGCCGCCGAAGTGCGTCTGACGGCCAGCCAGTTCCGCGCGGCGGGCTGTCGCATCGCCGGCGCCGTGCTGAACAAGGCCGAATCCGATTTCGATCCGGCCGCCGCGGCCGCCGCGCTCGAAGAAATTCCGCTGTGGGGCGTGGTCCGCAACAACCCCGACCTGCTCGCGCCGCGCACGCTGGACGTGGCCCGTCACCTGAACGCCGAAATCATCGTCCCGGGTGAAATCTCGAAGCGCCGCGTCATGGAAACGGCCGTGGCCGCCCGCTCCGCCGCCGACATGATCGACCGCCTGACGCCGCACACCCTGATCGTGTGCCCCGGCGACCGCGACGACGTGATGCTCGCCACGGCGCTGGCCGCCGCCGCCGGCACGCAACTGTCCGGCCTGCTGCTGACGCACTCCACCGCGATCAACCCCAACATCCAGAAGCTCGCCGCCAAGGCTTTCGATTCCGGCCTGCCCATCCTGCGCGTCGATACCGACAGCTACACCACCGCGACCAACATCAGCCGCATCTCGCCGGCCGTGGCCGCCGACGACTTCGAGCGCATGGAACAGGTGCTCGACGGCGTGGCCGAAGCGCTCGCGACCGAAGCCATCCTCGCCAGCGTGAAGCTGCCGTCCTCGACGCGCATGTCGCCGCCGGCTTTCCGTTACCAGCTGATCCAGAAGGCACGCGCCGCCAGCAAGCGCATCGTGCTGCCCGAAGGCGACGAGCCGCGCACCATCAAGGCCGCCGTCATCTGCGAAGAAAAGGGCATCGCGCGCTGCGTGCTGCTCGGCAAGCCCGAAACCATCAAGGCCGTGGCCGCCGCCCAGGGCGTGACGCTGCCCGCCTCGCTCGAGATCATCGATCCGGACACCATCCGCGAAAAGTACGTGCCGCCGATGGTCGAACTGCGCAAGAGCAAGGGCCTGACCCCGGGTCAGGCCAATGACCAGCTGCAGGACACGGTCGTGCTCGGCACCATGATGCTGGCCACCGGCGACGTCGACGGCCTCGTCTCGGGCGCGGTGCACACCACGGCCAACACCGTGCGTCCCGCGCTGCAGCTCATCAAGACCGCGCCCGGCTCATCCATCGTGTCGTCGGTGTTCTTCATGCTCATGCCCGACCAGGTGCTGGTCTATGGCGACTGCGCGATCAACCCGGACCCGAATGCCCAGGAACTGGCCGAGATCGCGCTGCAATCGGCGGCTTCCGCCGCCGCGTTCGGCGTCGACCCCAAGGTGGCGATGATCTCCTACTCCACGGGCACGTCCGGCCAGGGCGCCGACGTGGAGAAGGTCAAGGAAGCCACCGCGATCGCGCGCGAGAAGGCACCCGAGCTGGCGCTCGACGGCCCGCTGCAGTACGACGCCGCGTCCGTCGTCGATGTCGCCCGCTCCAAGGCGCCGGAGTCCAAGGTCGCCGGCCAGGCAACGGTCTTCGTGTTCCCGGACCTCAACACCGGCAACACCACCTACAAGGCGGTGCAGCGCAGCGCCAACGTGGTGTCGGTGGGCCCGATGCTGCAAGGTCTGCGCAAGCCCGTGAATGACCTCTCGCGCGGCGCGCTCGTCGATGACATCGTCTTCACGATCGCCCTCACCGCGATCCAGGCCGACGCACCGAAGGCCTGATCGGGCGGCGCGTGGCGTGAGCCACACGCACCGTGCAAGAAAAACGGCCCTCGCAAGAGGGCCGTTTCACGTCCACGCGCGTCACCGCGCGAAATACGAAGTACCTCAATGCGCCACCGCGGGCGTGCCTTCCGGCTCCTGACCGAAACGGCGCAGCACGTGCTGGCCGATGCAGGTGGCGAGCTCCACGTCCCGCACGAAGACCCGGTCCACGCCTTCCGCCGCGAGCAGCGATCCTTCCTCGGGGCTCGCCGCCAGCACCGCGATCTCGATGCCGGGGTTGAGCTCACGCGCGCAGGAAACGATGCTGCGCACGCTCACCACGTCCGGAATCGTGATCAGCAGCAGGCCCGCGTTGCTGACGTGCGCCTGCACCAGCACCAGCGGCTCGGCGGCATCGCCCCACACGGCGGAAACCCCCGCCTCGCGCAGATTGGCCACGCGCTCGCGCTGCTGCTCCGCCACCACGTAGGGAATGCCGCGCGCCATCAGCATCTCGCCCACGCGGCGGCCGATGCGGCCGTAACCGGCCAGCACGATCTGGCCCGAAAGGGATTCGGGCCGCGTCTCGGCAGGCAGTTCGGCGAGCGGGTCTTCCATGGTATCGAGCCGGCGCGCGAGCGCGGACCGCTCGCGGATCCACACCAGCGCGGGCTGCACGGCGCGGAACAGCACCGGATTGAGCGCAATGGAGATCAGCGCGCCCGCGAGGATCAGGCTCTGCCCCAGGGGCGGCAGCATGCCCAGGCTGGCCCCGAGGCTCGCGAGGATGAACGAGAACTCGCCGATCTGCGCGAGGCTGGCCGAGACCGTCAGCGCGGTATTGAGCGGATAGCGGAACGCCAGCACCAGCCCGGCGGCCGCGAGCGACTTGCCGACCACGATGATGAACACCACGGCCAGCACCTCGAGCGGATGCTTGAGCAGCACCTGCGGATCGAGCAGCATGCCCACCGACACGAAGAACAGCACCGCGAACGCCTCGCGCAGCGGCAGGGATTCCTCCGCCGCGCGGTGGCTGAACTCGGATTCGCGCATCACCATGCCCGCGAAGAACGCGCCCAGCGCGAACGACACGCCGAACAGCTCCGACGCGAGATAGGCGATGCTGATCGCCGCGGCCAGCACGCTCAGCGTGAAGAGTTCGCGCGAGCCGCTCTTGGCCACGCGCCAGAGGATCTTGGGCATCAGCTTGCGGCCCGCGAACAGCATCAGCGCGATGAAGGCCACGACCTGCAGCATCGTCTTGCCCAGCAGGGTCCAGATCGCTTCGGTGCTGCCCCCCTCGCCGTTGAGCACGCCCGCCAGCGGCGGCAGCAGCACGAGCACGAGCACCATCGCCAGGTCTTCGACCACGAGCCAGCCGACCGCGATGCGCCCGTTCTGTGAATCCAGCACGCCCGCCGACTCCAGCGCGCGCAACAGCACCACCGTGCTGGCGACCGACAACGCGAGGCCAAAGATCAGCGAGCCCGCGAGCGACCAGCCCCACATCATGCCCAGGCCGGCGCCCAGCGCCGTCGCCACGGCGATCTGCAGCACCGCGCCCGGCAGCGCGATCTTCTTGACCGCCAGCAGGTCATCCAGTGAGAAATGCAGGCCCACGCCGAACATCAGCAGCATGACGCCGATCTCGGCAAGCTGGTGGGCCAGGTCGGCGTCGGCCACCATGCCGGGCGTGAAAGGGCCGAGCGCGATGCCGGCCAGGAGGTAACCCAGCAGCGCGGGCAAACGCAGACGCTGGGCAATGAACCCCAGGATCAGCGCAAGCCCGAAACTCGCCGCAAGCGTGGTGATGAGGGGGAGGTCATGATGCATCAGGCAGGCTCCAGCTCCATTGTTGATATTGATTTGAACGGGGGTTCGACTCGCGCGACGCCGATTGATTCAGGCGCCATCCGGCTTTTGTGCACGCCTGCGTGGAGCAGAAACACAAAACATGCCACACGGCATATTACGTGCGCGTGAAACGTCCCACGGCAGCGGCTTTCGCGCGGAAAAGGCGTTCGCCGCGAAATGCAGAAAAAACACAAACGGACACCACGGAATTCAGCCCGCGCGCCACAGATTGACGCTGGCGATGCCCAGCAGGGTCATGAGAAGGGAGCCGACGACGTGCAGCGCGACTGCGCTGCCCGCCATGAGCATACGCCCCTGTTGCAACAGGGCGCAGACTTCGCCCGAAAAGCTGGAGAAGGTTGTCAGCCCGCCCAGGAAGCCCGTGGTCACGAACAGCCGCCACTCCGGCGGAATGCCGGAATGCAGCGAAAACAGCGTCAGGGCCACGCCGATCAGATAGCCGCCGATGAGATTGGCCGCCAGGGTCCCCAGCGGAATGGCCGGAAACACCGTGTTCAGGGCCAGCCCCAGCAACCAGCGCGATACGGCTCCCAGGCTTGCGCCCACACTGATGGCGATCACGGAACCCAGCATGACGGAATCTCCCAGGATAAGCAGACCGCAAGGATAACCGCGGACCCACGCCCGCCGCATGCAGCATCCATGCCACGCCGGTTATCATGCCGGCTGTTCCGGGAGCCCTTCATGAAGCCTGTTCTTGCCGCCTGCATCCTTGCCCTCCTCAGTCTGCCCGCGCTGGGCGAGGTTTCCATCAGCAAGCCCTGGGCCAAGGGCACGCTGGCCTCGGCGACGAGTTCGGCGGTCTACCTGGAACTCCAGAGCACCGAGGCCGGCGCCATCGTCGCCGCCAGCTCGCCCAGGGCGCAGAGCGTGGAAATGTTCGACATGCGCTTCGAACTGGACGGCGGGCCTCTCAAGCCCGTGAAACTCGACGAGATTCCGTTCGAGGCGCGCCGCAAGCTGCAGCTCTCGCCCGTGACGATGCACTTCGTGTTGCGCGGGCTGCAGGGGCAGATCCGGGCCGGCGAACGCGTGCCGCTCGTACTGCGGCTCAGGATGGCGGGCGGAGACGTGCGTGAAGTGCGCGTGGAGGCCGTCGGGCGCGGCCTCATGCCCTGATCTGCCGCAGACGCACCCGCCTTTTTTGCGCAAAAGTCGCTCGTAGCTCATTGAAACGACTCAATTCCGGGCCCCGGTGATACCATCCGGGCGCTTTTCCGCGCCCTGCTGGCTTGTGGTGTCGGCGGTCGGGAAGGCTGCTTACGGATTACATGATGAACGCATCCGACAACGCCCCGGCCCGGGGCGAGCATCTGCGTCGCAGTCTCAAGGCCCGTCACCTCACCATGATCGCCATCGGCGGGTCCATCGGCACCGGCCTGTTCGTCGCCTCCGGCGCCACCGTTGCACAGGCGGGCCCCGGCGGCGCGCTGCTGGGCTACGCGCTGATCGGCCTGATGGTCTACTTCCTCATGACCAGCCTTGGCGAAATGGCGGCCTACATGCCGGTGGCCGGCTCCTTCTCCACCTACGGCGCGCGCTTCGTCGAACCCGGCTTCGGCTTCGCGCTGGGCTGGAACTACTGGTACAACTGGGCCGTCACCATCGCCGTGGAGCTCGTGGCCGCCGCGATCATCATGAAGTACTGGTACCCGGAGGTGCCCGGCATCGTCTGGAGCGGCGCCGCGCTGTTCCTGATGTTCGCGCTCAACGCCATTTCGGTGAAAGGCTTCGGCGAAGGCGAATACTGGTTCTCGCTGATCAAGGTCGTCACCGTGATCGGCTTCATCATCATCGGCCTGCTCATGATCTTCGGCATCATGCAGCGCGGCGACACCTTGCCGCTGCAGAACTTCACGGCGGGCGACGCCCCGTTCGCGGGGGGCATGATGGCGCTCATCGGCGTGGCCATGATCGCGGGCTTCTCCTTCCAGGGGACCGAGCTCATCGGCATCGCCGCCGGCGAATCCGACGACCCCGCCCGCAACATCCCGCGCGCCGTGCGGCAGGTGTTCTGGCGCATCCTGCTGTTCTACGTATTCGCGATCCTCATCATCGGCCTGCTGATTCCCTACAACGATCCGCTGCTGCTGAAGAACGACGCCACCGACATCAGCGTGAGCCCGTTCACGCTGGTGTTCGAGCGCGCCGGCATCGCCTTCGCGGCGGGCGTGATGAACGCCGTGATCCTGACCGCCATCCTCTCGGCGGGCAATTCCGGCATGTACGCCTCCACGCGCATGCTCTATTCGCTCGCGGTGGACGGCAAGGCGCCGGCGATCTTCGCGCGCCTTACGCGCAACGGCGTGCCGCTCAACGCGCTGTACGCCACCACGGCCGTGGGAGCGCTGTGCTTCCTGACCTCGATTTTCGGCGACCAGACGATCTATCTGTGGCTGCTCAACACTTCGGGGATGACCGGCTTCATCGCCTGGCTCGGCATTGCGATCTGCCATTACCGCTTCCGTCGCGCCTGGGTACTGCAGGGCCGCGACCTCAACGAACTGCCCTACCACTCGGCCTTCTTTCCGTTCGGCCCGCTGTTCGCGTTCGCGCTCTGCCTCGTGATCGCGCTGGGCCAGAACGTGGACGCCCTGATGGGAGACCGCATCGACTGGCTCGGCCTGGCGGCGACCTACGTCGGCATTCCGCTGTTCCTCGTGATCTGGTTCGGTTACCGCTGGCGCCATGGCACGCGCCTGATTCCGCTCGCCGAACTGGACCTCACGAGCGACGCCGTGCCCGCAACGCGCAAGGCTCCCTGAGGCCTGCCATGGCAGGACCGGCCCGCTTTTGCGAAAGCATCGCGCCGGGACTCGCCTGGCAGGTGGAAGGCACCCTGCTGGCAGCGGGCCAGAGCCCGCATCAGCGTTGGGAAGTCTGGCAGACGCCCGCCTTCGGGCGTCTGTACCGGCTCGACGGCCGCGCCATGGCGAGCGAGGCCGACAGCTTCCTGTGCCATGAACCCCTGATCCACATCGCCGGCCTCGCCCTGCCGCAGCTGCGTCGCGCACTGGTGCTGGGCGGCGGCGACGGCGCTTCCTGCGCCGAGTTGCTGCGCTATCCGGAACTGCAGGAAATCGTGCTCGCGGAACTCGACCCGGCCGTCGTCGCCCTCGCCCGCGAACATCTGCCCGCCCTGCATCGTGGTGCGTTCGAGGACGCCCGCGTGCAGGTCGTGTTGGGCGATGCGGCACGGTACGTGACGGGCTGGCTCCCCGCCGACGGCACCTTCGACCTCGTGGTGTTCGATCTGACGGACCCCGACACCGCCGCCGCGCCCCTGTTTGAACCGGCCTTCCTGCAGGCCTGCGCCCGTCTGCTCGGCCCGCACGGCGCGCTGAGCCTGCACCTGGGCAGTCCTCACTGGCAGCACGACGCCATCCGGACCCTCAGCGCGCGGCTCACCCGCCTCTTCACGCATGTCACGCCGGTACTGACGCACGTCCCGCTCTATGGCGGCGCGTGGACGCTTGCCGTCGCCTCCGCCACGCTCGCGCCACGCAGGCTTTCCGCGGCGCGGCTCGAAGCCCGTCTCGCCCGCCTGGCAGGCCCGCCCCTACGCCTCATCGATCCCGACCAGTATCATCGCCTCCTCGCCTGCCCGCCGTGGCAGACCGGCCCGGCCTGAACCATGCACCGCACGATTCCCATTCTTCCGCGCGCGCCCGCGTCGGCAACGCCCGCCGTCCAGCTGGCCGCGCCGCCGCCGCTGTCGCTCTACATCCATTTCCCGTGGTGCGTGCGCAAGTGTCCGTACTGCGACTTCAATTCGCACAACGTGAAAGCCGCCGGCATCCCCGAGGCCGCCTACCTCGATGCCTTGCAGCGCGACCTGGAGCTGGCGCTGCCCTCCGTGTGGGGGCGCCGCGTACACACCGTGTTCATCGGCGGCGGCACGCCCAGCCTGCTCTCGCCCGAGGGGCTGAACGACCTGCTCACGCGCGTCCGCACGCTGCTGCCGCTGGAGCCCGACTGCGAGATCACGCTGGAAGCCAACCCCGGCACCGTCGAGGCCGCGCGCTTCGCGGCCTTTCGCGCGGCGGGCGTGACGCGCGTGTCGGTCGGCGTCCAGAGCTTCAACGAGGCGCATCTGCAGGCCCTGGGGCGCATCCACGGCCGTGCCGAGGCCCTGCGCGCGCTGGAGGCCGCAGCCACCCATTTCGACACCTGGAACGTCGATCTGATGTACGCGCTGCCGCGCCAGACCCTCGCGGAAGCGCAGGCCGATCTCGAGCAGGCACTCGCCTTCGCGCCGCCGCACCTGTCCTGTTACCACCTCACGCTGGAACCGAACACGCTGTACTTCCGCGACCCGCCGCCCCTGCCGGACGACGAGCTCGCGGCGGACATGCAGGAGATGATGGAAGCCCGGCTCACCGCGGCCGGGTACCAGCATTACGAAACCTCGGCCTACGCGCGCGCCGGACATCGCTGCCGGCACAACCTCAATTACTGGCGTTTCGGCGACTACCTGGGCATCGGCGCGGGTGCGCACGGCAAGCTTTCGGACCACCTCGGCGTGCATCGCCAGATGCGCCACAAGCATCCCAATGCCTATCTCGATGCCGTCGCCCGTGGCGAGTTCATCGCCGAGGCGCAGGATGTCGGCCCCGCCGACCTGCCCTTCGAGTTCATGATGAACGCCTTGCGCCTCACCGAAGGCGTGCCGCGCAGCCTCTTCCGCGAGCGCACGGGCCTGCCGCTGGAGCATGTCGAAGTCGCGCTGACCCAGGCCCGCGCGCGCGGGCTCCTGGAAATCGATGCGCAGCATATGCGTCCCACGCCACTCGGCCAACGTTTTCTCAACGACCTGTTATCGCTTTTCCTGCAGCGTTGAGCCCGGCCAGGAGGGTCGCGGGCCTGCTTGGGGTATCTTAGGGGGAACGCGCACCCCGGAACGGAGACTCCGCATGACCTTTTCCTCGCTGCTCGCCACCACCGATCTGTCGCCGCACGCCGCGCTTGCGGCCCGCCGTGGCGCCCGCCTGGCCCGCCAGCTCGGCGCCCGCTTCGACCTTCTGCACGTGCTGGAGAAAAGCAGTCTCGATCAGGTGCAGGCCTTCTTCGGTGCTGGCAACCCGGCGCTGGCCGAGCGGCTAGAGACGGACGCCCGCGACGGGCTGCATGAGCTTGCGACCACCCTCGCCGATGCCCAGGACGAAACGCTGGCGATCGGCACGCACCTGCGCCACGGCAAGATCGTGGAAGAGATCGCGAGCTTCGCGGACGCCAACGACAGCCAGCTCGTGCTGCTGGGCGCGCATGGCTCGGGCTTCACGCGCCAGCTCTTTCTCGGCACCACCGCCGAACGCCTGCTGCGACGCTTGCTGCGTCCTCTGCTCGTGGTGCGCGGCACGCAGGACGCCGACTACACACGCGTGCTCGTGGCGGTGGATTTCTCGCCCCGTTCGCGCGCCGCGCTGCAATATGCCCGCACGCTCGCGCCGGCGGTCGATCTGAGCCTGATGCACGTGTTCGACATCCCTTTCGAAAGCAAGCTGCGCTACGCCGAAGTGGAAGAGTCCGTGCTCGACCACCAGCGCGGCCGCGCACGCCAGCTGGCCACGCAAGGGCTGCACGATCTGGCGCAGGAAGCCGGCCTCGACCCTCAGCACGGCTATCACTGCGTGGTAGCCCATGGGCAGCCTGCCGCACGCGTGCTCCAGACGGCGCAACAGCTCGGGGCCGACCTCATCGTGCTGTGCAAGCATGGCGTGTCGCTGACCAATGAAGTGCTGCTGGGAAGCGTCACCCGCCAGGTGCTGGCCGAAGCCAGCTGCGATGTGCTCGTGGTGCGCTGAGCGGTGGCTTACAATCCGCCCCCGACCTCTTCCACCGAGCACGCCATGACGCCCTTCACGACTCGCGATTTTCGTCCGGCCGACGCCGCCGCCCTGGCGGCGCTGGCCCGCCGCGCCGTGCGCGAAACGGCGTCGGACGCCTATACGGCACCGCAATGCGCCGCCTGGGCGGCACGCTTCGACGATGCCACGGCATGGGCGCAACGCCTGCAGGACGCCTGGGTGCGCGTCGCCGAGGACGCGAACGGCGCCATTGCGGGCTTTGGCGCGATCCAGATGTCGGGACAGATCGACCTGCTGTTCACCGCGCCGGAACATACCCGGCAAGGCGTGGCGAGCCTGGTTCTTGCCGACCTGCTCGAGCTTGCGGCCGCCATGGGGGCAGGCACGCTGAGCGTGCATGCAAGCGATCTCTCGCGCCCGGTGTTCGAACGGCACGGCTTTCGCGTGATCGAATCACGGCTCGTCGATTGCGGTCCGGAACAGCTGCGCCATCACGCCATGCAGAAGCCCTGAGTCCGGGCGTCCACAAAAAAGGCCGGGACGCAGCCCGGCCAGTACAGGAGATCGTGATTCGCGGCCGCGCTAGCGGGGCGCGATATGGATGGATTCGATCTTCACGGCCGCTCCCGATTCGGCGCGCACCTGCAGGAACGACGTAGCGTCGCCCGCGCTGCCCTCGAAGATGTTCTCGCCGGTCTTGAGTTCGCCCGCGCTGACTTTCACAAGCTGCGAAGCGCCCCCCAGGGGCGACTGGTCGCGCTTGGAGGTGCTGTTGTTGACGTAGATGAAGAAGCCGTCCTTGCCCGCAATGGTGGCTTTTGCCTCGGCGATCTTCACGGTGATGCGATAGGGCTTGGACAGATCCAGCGTACCGGCCGGTCGCGCAGAGCCGGTCGACTCTTCGACCTTGCCCCCCTCCGCCACGGCGCCGATCGTGAAGCGCCCGTTGGCGAGCGCAAGCTTGCCGTCCTCGATCGCTGGCTTGCCTGCGGTTGGCACGAGCAGCGGCTTGGCGGCATCGCCGGGCAAGCTCATGAACGCAGGCGTGAAAGGCTCGGCACCGGCCTTGAAATCGATCGCAACGGGTTGGGCCAGGGCCCAGCCGGGCACCGAGGCCGCCAGCGCGGCCATGAGGATTCGGGTTTTCATGTCGTTTGTCTCCATGGATTTTTCGAGTTTTTGGCATCGACAGCTCGTCCGACGCCTCTTTCTCGACCATGAGACCCGTCACAAGTTCCTTTCCGCGTTTTACTGTGCCCTTGTGTCGTCCTCTCCACCGAGCTGGATATCCAGGATCTCAAGGACGCCCATGGCCTCGGGAGCGTCGTGACGCTCGGGCGCCCAGCCTTTCTTTCCGCACGCCACGTTGGGTACGCCTCCGTCATCCGTCAGGCTGCAGGCCTGGAGATAAAGACCGGCCTTGAAGTAGCAGCCTCCCACGGCGGCGCCCAGCGGCGCCTCGATCTCGATGGCGTCGGCATGCGAAAGGTTTCGGTAGCTCACCCGCACGACGCCCGCGCTCAGCGTCAATCGCACGCGCATGGTGTCGCCCAGCCGATAGGCCGCATCCAGCACCTGGCGCTGGCGCGCGTTGTTCCAGAGCACTTCGATGCGGCCCTTGTCTTCCTGACCTGCCTGGCCGCGCGACCCGACGTACTTGAGCATCAGATTGTCGTTACGCGCATCGTGAATCTGCCCGATCACGACTTCCGGCCGGGCAGGAGGCGTGGCCAGCAGACGCTGCTCCAGCAGCAGACTGCGCGCGGACGTTGCGCACGACCACGCCGCAAGGCGCCCGTCCTGCATCTCGCGCAGCTCGCTGCGCGCGAAGGCGGTACCCGAAGAGGTCCGCGCGCCCCCCGCATGAGCACGAAAGACGAGGCGCGGCCCCTGTGATTCGAACCACGGGGGGTGAAATCCCGCTGAAGCGGGAAAGACCTCATCCGCACGCCCGTTGCCGTCTCCATCGATGGGCAGCGTGATTTTCCATTGCTCGAGGGTGGGCACGGGTGAGGCCAGCACGCCCGTGGCCCAGAGCAAGCCGCCCAGACCGCGCAGTAACCTGTACATGAGTCGGGTCCCAGAACAAACCCTGAATCTTAGCGTCTCTACCCTGACATGCCGGCGCTGCCGGTACGCGCTACCACGCTGGCCGCGCCCGCTGGCGTGGTCAGGTCACAACGGCCGCGCTTGACGCGCTTTCCAGGCAGGACTACGCAGTGCCGCAACTCGCTCCCGCTACTCGCCATCTGCTGCGCATCGCCGGCTTCCCGCTGATTCTCCTCGCGGCCGCCGTTCTGTG
>JAVHXQ010000087.1 GCA_031119555.1 Candidatus Dactylopiibacterium sp. | reverse complement strand
CGCGGAGGCTGCGGGCGCGGGTTTGCCGCTCGCGGCCGGGGCGCTGCCGGCGGGCGCGGGCGCGGCCGGCTGGCCGAGCAGCCGGGGGTCGATGAGCAGCGGCTGGGCCTGCACCAGCAACGGAATCGCCGCCATCACGGCGACGGCCAGACGACGCTGGCGAATGTTCCAGACAGGCGTTTCGTGTTGCGGAAGACGGGCTCGGGTCATGACGGTCATGCGCGGCTGGAGAGTGGGCGGCCGCGCAACCGGGCCCACCGAGTTTGATAAGATGGCCGGCATTTTACATGAGCCCAGCATCCGCACCGGAGCCAACCTTGGATCGCCTGCAACAAATTCATCTCTGGCTGGGCTCGGTTCTGCCCGGTCAGGAATTCACGCTCAGCGTCGCATCCGCCGACGCGAGCTTCCGCCGCTACTTCCGCGTCACGCTCGCCGACGGCAGCACGCGCATCATCATGGACGCCCCGCCCGCGCACGAAGACTGCCGCCCCTTCGTGCACGTCGCCGCGCTGTTCGGCGCCGCGGGCGCCCACGTGCCGCAGGTGCATGCGCAGGATCTCGAGCAAGGCTTCCTGCTGCTGTCCGACCTGGGCTCCACGACCTACCTTGCCGCGCTCACGCCCGACAATGCCGGCACCCTCTATGCCGATGCCCTGGGCGCGCTTGCCGCGATCCAGCGGGCGAGCCGCCCCGGCGTACTGCCCGAATACGACCGCGCGCTGCTGCTGCGCGAGCTCATGCTGTTTCCGGAGTGGTACGTGGCGCGCCATAAGGGCGTGACCCTCAGCGAGGCTGAAACCGCCTCGCTGCACGACGTGTTCGAGCGCATCCTGGCCGTGAATCTGGCCGAGCCGCGCGTGTACGTGCATCGCGACTTCCACAGCCGCAACCTCATGCTGAGCAGCCCCAACCCGGGCGTGCTGGATTTCCAGGACGCGGTCCATGGCCCCATCACCTACGACCTCGCCTCGCTGCTGAAGGACGCGTACATCCACTGGGACGAAGAGCAGACGCTCGACTGGCTCGTGCGCTACTGGGAAATCGGCCGCCGCATCGGCCTGCCGGTACGCAGCGAGTTCTCGGACTTCCACCGCGATTACGAATTCATGGGCGCGCAACGCCACATCAAGGTGCTCGGCATCTTCGCGCGTCTCTATCACCGCGACGGCAAGGATGGCTACCTCAAGGACATGCCGCTCGTGATGCACTACCTGCGGGCGACCTGCCGCCGCTATGCCGAACTGCGGCCGCTGCTGCGCCTGCTCGACCGGCTGGAACCCGAGGAGGTGCAGGTTGGCTACACCTTCTGAGACGCGCCTCATCGACACCGCGCGGCTGGAAGCCGTCCTCGCGGAGTTCGCCCGCGCACGCGACTGGGACCGCTTCCACAATCCGCGCAACCTGCTGCTGGCGCTGACCGGCGAACTCGGCGAACTCAGCGAGATCTTCCAGTGGAAGACCGACGCAGAGGCCGCGGCGATCATGCACGGCGACGAAGCCGAACACGTGCGCCAGGAAGTCGCCGACGTGTTCCTTTACCTCATGCGCATCGCGATGGTGCTGGGCATCGACCTGGACGCGGCGGTGCGCGACAAGATCGCGCTGAACGCGAAGAAGTACCCGGCCGGCCGCTGAGCGCGCCGGCCCGGGAAGCCGCCGCGCGGGCGCATCAGCCCTGCCGCTGGCGCCGCGCCTCGAAAAGACACAGGCCCGACGCGACCGAGACATTGAGGCTTTCGACGGAGCCATGCATGGGGATCTTCGCGAGTTCGTCGCAGGTCTCGCGCGTCAGACGGCGCAGACCGTCGCCTTCGGCCCCCAGCACCCAGGCGACCGGGCCTTTCTGGTCGATTTCATAGACCGTCTTGCTGGCTTCGCCGGCGGCACCGATGCACCACACGCCGGCTTCCTGCAGCTCGCGCAGTGTGCGCGCGAGGTTGGTCACCACGATGTAGGGCACCGTATCGGCCGCGCCGCTCGCCACCTTGACGGCCGTGGCGTTGAGGCCCACGGCCCGGTCCTTGGGCGCAATCACCGCGTGCACGCCAGCCGCGTCGGCCACGCGCAGGCAGGCGCCCAGATTGTGCGGATCGGTGATGCCGTCCAGCACGAGGAACAACGCGTTTTCTTCGAGGTCTTCGAGGATGTCGGCCAGATGCAGCACCTTGTGGCGCGGATCTATCCGGGCGACCACGCCCTGGTGACGATGCGTGCCGGCCATGCCGTCTAGCCGGCCGGCATCGGTCGGGATCACGCGCACGCCGGCCGCTTCGGCCCTGGCAAGCAGGTCGCGCGCGCGCGCATCGCCGCGCTGGGCGGCGACGTGGATGTCGAGGACGGCTTCCGGGTCACGGCGCAACTTCGCCGAGACGGCATGAAAACCGTGGATGAAACGCGATTCAGCCACGCTGGCTTCCTTTCTTCTTTGCTACGGGTGCAGCCCCGGCGGGGGTGCTGCGGGATGGAACGGAGCCGGCGCCGCGGGCGGGCGGCGCGCTCTTCGCGGGCGCGGCGCGCTTGCCGCTGCCGCCCAGCAAGGCCGCCTTGACCGTCTCGGCGCCGCGCGGCGGCACGCCCGCCAGCTCGCGCCAGCTCGGCGTATCGTCGTCGGCCGGGGGGACGGCCGCGGCCACGGGTGCGGCCGCGATGGCCGGCGCTTCGGCCTGCGGCGCGCGACGGTCGCGGTCGCGCGCGGTCTTGCCCTTGCGCTCGGTCGGTCGCGCCACGCCTTCGATGAGGCGGAAGTCGATCTTGCGCGATTCCAGATCGACGCGCACGAGCTCCACGCTGACGCGATCCGAGAGCCGGAACTGCTGGCCGCTGCGCTCGCCGACCAGGGCATGGCGCGCCTCGTCGTGGTGGAAGTAGTCCGCCCCCAGATCCGAGATATGCACGAGGCCCTCGACGAACAGATCGTCGAGGGTCACGAAGATACCAAAAGAGGTGACCGCCGTGACGACACCCGCATATTGTTCGCCGATGCGGTCCTGCATGTAGAAGCACTTGAGCCAGGTTTCCACGTCGCGGCTGGCTTCGTCGGCGCGGCGCTCGGTCTGCGAGCAGTGCACACCGATGTCTTCCCAGATGCCGTTGCGCGCGGCGGCCTGGCGCTTCTGCTCGGCCTCGCGCGCGGCCCGCGCGAAGGCGTCGTCGGGCTGCTTGCCGCCCTTGCGGCGTCGCGTATCGCGCAGAAGCTCGACCGGCCCGGCCGTGGGCTGGTACTTCGTGCCGCACAGCACGGCCTTGATGGCGCGGTGCACGAGCAGATCGGGATAGCGCCGGATCGGTGAGGTGAAGTGGGTGTAGGCATCGAAGGCGAGGCCGAAGTGGCCGACGTTCTCGGGCGAATACACCGCCTGCTGCATGGAGCGCAGCATCACGGTCTGGATCAGCGCGGCATCCGGCCGCTCGCGGATGCGCTCGGCCAGCTTGGCGAAATCGGCCGCGTGGGGCGTGTCGCCGCCGGCCAGGCTCAGCCCGAACTCGCTCAGGAACTGGCGCAGCTTCTCGAGCTTCTCCAGCGTGGGGCCTTCGTGAACGCGATAGAGCGACGGATGCTTGTGCTTCTGCAGGAACTCCGACGCGCAGACGTTGGCGGCGAGCATGCATTCCTCGATGAGCCGATGCGCGTCGTTGCGGGCCTCGGGCACGATGCGCGCGATCTTGCCGTCCTCGTCGAAAACCATGCGCGTCTCGACGGTCTCGAACTCGATCGCGCCACGCTTGGCGCGCGCGCGCAGCAGGATGCGGAACAAGGCGTCCAGGGTCTCGAGCTGCGGCACGAGGGCGGCGTACTCGCCGCGCAGGGCTTCGTCGCGCTGGCCGTCGGCGTCGCCATACAGCATGGCCGCGACCTTGTTGTAGGTCAGGCGCGCATGCGAGTACATCACCGCGGGATAGAAGCGGTAAGCCTTGATCGCCCCGCTCACGTTGACCGACATGTCGCAGACCATGCACAGCCGCTCGACTTCGGGGTTCAGCGAGCACAGCCCGTTGGAGAGCTTCTCGGGCAGCATCGGAATCACGCGGCGCGGGAAATACACCGAGTTGCCGCGCGCAAGGGCGTCGGCGTCGAGCGCGCTGCCGGAGCGCACGTAATGACTCACGTCGGCGATCGCGACGAGGAGCCGGAAGCCCTTGCCCTGCTTCTCGCAATACACCGCGTCGTCGAAATCCTTCGCGGTCTCGCCATCGATGGTCACGAGCGGCAGGTGGCGGATGTCTTCCCGCGCCCCGCCCTCCCATTCCCAGTCCTTCCTGCGCACGGCCGCCGGCAGCTTGCGCGCCTCGGCCTTCGCCTCGGGCGAGAATTCGAAGGGCAGATCATGCTTGCGCAGCGCGATCTCGATCTCCATGCCGTCGTCGGCATAGTTGCCGAGGGTTTCCACGATCTGGCCGATGGGCTGACTGTGCTGGCTGGGTTGCTGGACGAGTTCCACGCTGACCACCTGGCCGGCGCGGGGTTTCTGGCGCGCGCCGGGCGACAGCAGGATGCCCTGGCTGATGCGCCGGTTCTCGGCCAGCACGTAGGCCACGCCGGCTTCCACGACGACGCGGCCGACGAGGCGGTGATTGGCGCGCTCCAGCACTTCGACGATCTTCGCTTCGCGGCGGCCACGCTGATCGAGCCCGATCGCACGCCCCAGCACACGGTCGCCATGCAGCACCTCGCGCATTGCGCGGGGGCCGAGGAAGAGATCCTCGCCGCCCTCGTCGGGCACGAGAAAGCCGAAACCGTCGGGGTGGCCTTCCACGCGGCCGCGGATGAGATCGGCCTTGTCGGGCAGGATGTAGCTGCCGCGGCGATTGCGCATGAGCTGGCCGGCGCGCTCCATGGCGCCCAGGCGACGCTCGAAATGGGCCAGCTCATCGTCGCGGATGTCCAGCTCGTGAGCCAGCTCGTCCCCCGAAAGCGGGCAGCCCGCTTCTTCGAGGATCTGTTGGATGTATTCGCGCGAGGGCAGCGGAAATTCGTATTTCTCGGCTTCGCGCGCGAGATAGGGGTCCGCGCGGCGGACCCGGGACAGGCGAGGGGTTTTCATTTGTTCTTTTTCTCCATACTTTCCTGTTGACACTACGGGATTGTGACGTATAATTCTGTTCTTCGCTGCTTCTGCAGTCGAAACAAAGCCCAGGTGGCGAAATTGGTAGACGCGCTAGTTTCAGGTACTAGTGCCGCAAGGT
>JAVHXQ010000007.1 GCA_031119555.1 Candidatus Dactylopiibacterium sp. | reverse complement strand
GCCCGCGCCGGCGCGCTGGCGCAGCGCGTTGCGGGCATGCGCGCAGGCCTCGGCGTAGAGCGCGAGCAAGGCGGTGTCGGCGCCCGACCAGGGTTCGTCGCGCAGCAGCAGCAATCCCGCCGCGTCCGGCCCGGCGGGCAAGGGCAGCCACCAGCCGTGCGGCGGCAGGTGCTCGGCCCAGAGCGCCGCCTCGGCGGGGTCGGCGGGGCAGGTCAACGCCCCCGCCGCCGTGGCCTGCGCCGCATGTGCCGCGAGCAGGCGCTGCAGCCAGACGTTGAAGGGCGCGTGCGCATCGGGCACGGCCAGCCCGGACAGCGCCACGATGCGCCCGCCGTCTTCCCCGGCCTGCCACAGCACGGCCTGGCGGTAAGGCGCGAGCGCATGCGTGTCGTTGACCATCAGGAAGGCCAGCGCGTCCTCGTTCGCGCAGGCGCGCACGCGCTGCTCGAGCTGGACCAGCACGGCCAGGCGGCTCTCGCGCGAGGGCGGCGGCGGCGCGGCGTTCATGGGCGGGCGCCGGCGCGCGCGGGCACGGATGCGCCGGCGGCGGGCGCTTCGATGCGCACGATGCCGCTCATGCCGGGCAGCAATGCGCCGGCGCTGCCGGCGGGGCGGTCGTTGGCGAGCCGGCCGATGACCTTCACCGACTGGCTCACCGCATCCACCGAGCCGGCGATGCGCGCGACCGCCGCCGTGTAGGTCAGGCCGGTTTCCTCGACGCTGATCTTCATCGGATAACCGGGCCGCAGCCAGGCCAGCCAGCGCGAGGGCACGATGGTCTGCACTTCGAAGGCGCTGTCGTCGTGGATGCTCAGCAGCTCCTTGCCCTCGGCGACGTGCTCGGCGGCGCGCACGAAGGTTTCGCCGACCCGCCCCGCGAACGGCGCGACGAGCGTGCAGCGGCGCACCATCGCGCGCTCGACCCCACTCTCGGCCTGCGCCACGGCCACCGCGGCACGCGCCTGGTCCACGTCGGCGCGGCTGATGGAGCCCAGCTTGTCGAGCTGCTCGGCCACTTCGGATTTCTTGCGCGCGGCAAGCTCCGCCTGCGTGGCGCGATCCAGGCGGGCGCGGTACAGCGTGCAGTCATACGAGACGAGGATCTCGCCCTGGCGGAAGCGCTGGCCCTCGCGCACGGGCAGCGCGCTGATCTTGCCGGCCAGCTCGCTCGCGATCACCGCGTGGCGCACCGCGACGAGCTGCGCGCGCACGCCCTCCGGGGCCGGCGCGCCCTGCCCCCGCGCGACGCCGCTCAGGCCGGCGAACGCGGCCAGCCAGACCCACCTGGCCGTCAGGCGTCGCTCAGCGGGCCTGCGCATCGACGCCTCCCTCGGCCACCGAGCCCAGCGTGGCCCAGCGCGTGCCACGGACCTGGCGCAACGCGGGTTGCGCGGCCGGCGCGGCACTCGCCACCTCTGCGGCGCTCACGGGGGCGGGCACCTCCGCCGAGGCCAGGCGCGGAATCTCGACATGGCCGCGCTCGATGAGGCGCCGGGTGTCGGCCACCGTGCGCGCGAGCCCGGCCACGCTGAGGTCGGCCACCTGATCGGGCAGCGGGTCGATGCCCGCGGCCTGGTACACCGTGCCCTGCGCGTTGAGCAGCTCGGCGTAGGCCAGATCGCGCGCGCGCGCCGACAGCAGGGTCTCGACGCGCGCGCGCACCAGTTCGAGCTGTGTCTCGGCCTGGCTGCGGGCGGCGTTCTCGGTCTGGTCGCGGATCGCATCCTGCAGCCGGCTCAGTTCGCTGGCGCGCCGGAACAGCCCCTCGGCCCGCTCGCGCTCGAGCCAGGCGACGTTCACCTGCGTCAGCACGCTCATGCGCAGGGCCTGGCGACGCAGCCCGGCGAGTTCCTCGCGCGTGCGCCCGCTCTTTTCCACCGCCGACCACGACAGCAGGCCCAGCAGGTTCCAGCTCACCTGCACCCCCGCGTCCGCCCAGTTGCTGTGCACGAGGTATTTGTTGCTGTCGTAGTTGAGGCCACCGAACAGCGAGGCGTTGGGCAGCAGGCGCAGCAGCGCCATGCGCGTTTCCAGCGCGGCGTTGCGGCCGAGGTAGCCTTCCTCGCGCAGCTCGGCGCGGCGCACCATCGCCAGTGCTTCCAGATCCTCGCGCGCATACGGCAGGCTGGGCACAGCGAGTTCGTCGTCGCCCACCGGCGCCAGCGCGAAGGCCGTGCCCGGCGCGAGGTTCATGAGGCTCGCCAGACGCGAGCGGGCCAGCGCGAGATCCGCGTCCAGCGTTTCGAGCTGGCGCACCATGCCCAGCAGATCGCGCTGGTAGCGCAGCGCGGCCAGCGGCGAGACGAGCCGGCGCTCGCCGCTCTGGCGCGCGTTGGCGAGGCTCTGGCGCGTCTGGGCAAGGGTCTGCGCGACGCGCTCCTTGAGGCGCTCGGCGGTGACCGCGTTCCAGTAGGCGCTGCGCGTCTGGCGGATGATGTCCGCCACCACGCGGCGCCGGCGTTCCTCGGCCGCCAGCGCCTTGTTGCCCTGCGCCTTGGCGCCGAAGTAGCTGAGGCCGAAGTCGAGCACGTTCCACGACAGCTGCAGGTCGGCGCTCTGCATGGCGCGCTCCTGGCTCGTGGAGGGCTCCAGCGACTGCGTGCCGGTGCGGACCGATTCGCTCGACGAGGCGTACTCGTTGCTGCGCGTGCGCAGGCCGGCGCGGGCCGCGAGGCGGGGCAGCATGCCCTGCCCCTGCACGTCGACGAGATCGTCCTCGAGCGCGCGCTCCATGAGCGCCACGCGTTGCTGCAGGTTGTACTTGATGGCGCGCGCGATGGCTTCGTCCAGCGTCACGGGCGCGCCGATCGGCTCCTGCGCCGCGAACATGGCCTGGCGGTCGCTGCGGTCCTGCTGCAGCAGATCGGCCGGGGTGAGTGCGGCGGGCGGGCTGACCGCGCAACCGGCCAGCAGCATGGCCACCACGCCCAGGGCGAGGCGGCGCGGAACGAAGACGCGGGAAGGAAGGGAAGGCACGGGAGTCATGGTGTCGTTGGGCTTTCTGCGGAAACGGAGGGAGCGGCCGCACGGGGGGCCGCGGAACCGGAAAGGGAAACATCGGACGTGGCGGACGCGGGCCCGGCGCCCAGCGCGGCCAGCAGCGCGCGGGCCTGGGTCATGAGATCGCGCGTGGCGCGCTCGCGCAGTTGCAGGCTGACGGCCTCCTTGCCGGCCTGCGGCGCGTCGTGGCCGGCGCCGGTCGCGGGCGGCGCGGTGCCTTCGCCGGGCTCCACGCGCAGCGGCACGGCCAGTTCCAGGCCGTCGCGGGTGTGGACGCGCAGTTCGAGCAGCACGGGGCGCGTATCGCCGTGCAGCCCGGCGCGCACGATGAGGCCGCGTTCGACGTCCAGGCGCACGGAAGCCGGCAGCGGGCGGCCATCGGCCATGCGCAGGCTCAGGCCGGCGACCGCCTCGTGGCTGCGGAAGACGCCGGCCGGCAGGGCGAAGACCTGGCGGTTGCCGGCCACGTCGGCCTGCCAGTGCCCGCGCAGCGCGGCGACGCTGGCGCTGAGCCGGGGCGCGTCGGGCGCGGCGCGATGGACCAGCGGCGAGTCGCGCCCGTCCGCGAGCGGCAGGGCGGTCTGCGCCGCTTCGTCGGCGGCACGCGCGGCCAGCGCGTCGAGCAGTGCCAGGGTGCCGCGCGCATCCTTCGCGACCTGCCCCAGGGCAAGCGCGGCGGAATCGGCCATGGCCGGCGGCGGAGCCTCCTCGCCCCACGCCGGCGCAACCCCGTCGGCGCTGTCGCTGCCGGGGCGGACGGGCGAGGCGTCGCGGGCGGGCAGATCCGGCCCGTCGAGACGCCACGCCGCGTCGAAATAGCTGCCCGGCAGCGCCCCGGCAGGGGCGGCGGGCGGGGCATCCGGCGGTGCAACGGGCGCGGCCGCGACGCCCAGCGTGACGACGCGGCTTGCGCTGAGCCCGGCCGGGTCGGTCACGGTCACGGTCAGGGCGAACTCGCCGGCCCCGGCCGGCGTGCCGCTCAGCGTGCGCGTGGCGGCGTCGAAGGCCAGCCCGTCGGGCAGGCCCGTGACCTGCCAGGCGAGCGCGTCGCCATCGGCATCCGAGAACAGCCCGGCGGGCAGCGTGACGCGGTAGGCCGCGCCCGCCGTGGCCGACGCCGGCTGGTAGGTCTCGGCGCTGGCCACCGGGGCGTGATTGGGGGTCTCGGCGGCGGGTTCGATGCGTAGCGCGAAGCTGCGCGTGGCGCGCTCGCCCGACGGGTCGGTGACGCTGACCTCCAGCGTGAAGGCGCCCGCCGCGCGCGGCGTGCCGCTCAGCGTGCGCGTGGCGGCGTCGAAGGCCAGCCCGTCCGGCAGGCCCGCGATCCGCCAGGCGAGCACGTCGCCGTCGGGGTCCGAGAACAGTCCGGCGGGCAGCGTCGCGCTGTAGGCCGCGTCCGCCGTGGCGCTGGCGAAGGCGTAGTCCGTGCCGCCGGCCACGGGGGCGTGGTTGGCGGGCGGCGCGGCTTCGTGCGAGACGCGGATCGTGGCGCCCACGTCCAGCGTGGCGTCGTCATAGTCGCTGATGCCGGTGAGCTTCACGCTGACTTCGCCCTCGCCCAGCGTGGCGCTGAGCGCCTTGTAGGCCAGAGCGTCGATGAGGCGCGCCACGTCGGCGGGGTCGTTGGCGGCCGAGTCGAGATGGACGCGTATCGTGGCCGTGCCGTCGGCACCGATCTCCACGCTGTAGGCATACCCCGTCGCGCTCGTCCGGGCCAGCTCGACGGCCTGCAGCGGTATGTCGCTGCCATCGAGGCGCAGGGCCTGATCGGTGCCGCTGCGGCTCACCGTGATGAGCAGGGTGGTGAGGGGTTCGCCGTCGTTGCCAGGCAGCACGGTGACGTCGCTGAAGAGGTCCACGGCGTCGGGCAGCGGGCCGCTGCCGAGCACGAGCCCGGCCGCAGCGCCGGTGGCCGTGACGCCGGGCTCCGGCGTGCCCGTGGTGGGGGCGGCGGGCGCGAGCGTGACGCGGGCCTGCGCGGCGAGCGCGGTGGTCGCGTTGTCCGGCGCGGGGTGGTTCCAGGCCACGCTCTCCACCACCTGCAGGCCGATCTGGCGCGTGCCCTGGGGCGCTTCGCCGGCATGCCGGTAGGAGAGGCTGTCGACAAGGGCGGCGGCCTCCTGCGGCGTGCCGTTCACGAACAGATGCAGCGCGGTGGTGCCGGCGGCGGCGTCGACGACCACGACGTACTGCTGCCCGCCCGGGGTGGTCTGCGCGCCGCTGATGATCTCGCGCAGGCTGATCTGCTCGTCGCCGACGCCCAGGACGTCGTCCGGGTCGATGGCGTCGAGCGTGACGATGATCTTCCAGACCTCCTGGCCGGCCTCGACGGTATCGATGCGCGTGCCGTCGAAGAGCTTCACGGCCTCGCCCCCGGCATGGAAGGTGGGCGCGAGTGCGGCGGCCTCGACCACTGCGGCGTCGTTGCGGCCTTCGAGCAAGACCGTCGCGCGCTGCGTGGCGCGGTGGCCGTCGCCGTCGTCGAGCACGATGCTGAAGTTCGCGCGCTCGCTGCTCGCGGCGGGGTCCTGGCTCGTCGAATCGAAGGCGATGCGGCGCAGGATCTGGCGTGCCTCGGCCTGCGTCACCTCGCCCGTGAAGACGATCACGAGCTGGCCGTTGCCCTCCACGGTGAAGCTCGCCACCGCGCTGTCGCCGCGCAGGATCTGCCCGTCGCGCAGGCTCAGGCCGGCGCCGTCCAGGAAGGTGAATACATCGCCCGGCACGGCGCCGCCCTCGCGCGTCACGCTGAGGCTGGCGCCCCGGTAGCTGCCCAGCGCGTCGAGCTGCGCATCGGCCAGGGTGCCGCCCGGCAGCAGCGCGACCGGGCCGGCGTCCTCGATGAAATGCGCGCCGGCGGGGGCGAGGTCGACGATCAGCAGGCCTTCGTCCATGAAGGCGCCGACAAGGTAGAGCCGCGTGCCGTCGGCGCTGAGCGCGACGGCGCGGATCTCGCGCAGGCTCACGTAGTTGTCCCAGTCGTCCATGCTGCCGAAGGCATCCAGGCGCTGGCGCGCCGTGAGCGCGCCCTCCGCGTCGCGCGTGAAGAGTTCGAGGCGGCCGCCGCCGTCGGCCTCGCCGGCCACGATGACGGCCGCGCCATCGGGCGAGACGATGATCTGGCGGATCGTCGTGGCTTCCAGCGCGAGCGCCTGCCCCTGCCGCGCGAGGCTGCCGTCGGCGCCCACGCCGAAGGCGTGCAGCCAGCCGCTTTCGGCGACGTAGAGGGTGCTTCCGTCGGCGGACAGCGCCAGGCCGTTGCCATAGTGTTCACCGCCGGGGTCGGTGGCGTCGGCCACCCGCGTCAGGGTGCCATCGGGATTCACGCGGAACACGCTGGCGAGGGTTTCGCCCCCCTGCGCGGCGGCGAACAGGAACGCGCCGTCGGCCGACAGGCGCAGCGCGGTGAAGCGCACGCCCTCGTCGCCGCCGGGCGCGGCTTCCACCTCGCGCTGCGTCCATGCGCCGTTCTCGCGCTGGAAAACCGTCACGCCTTCGGCGGTGCTCAGGTAGAGGCTGTCGCCCCGCATCGCGAGCCCGTCGCCCGCCGTGCCGGCGCCCGCACCCAGGCTGCCGGCAAAGCTCAGCGCGCCACTCGCGGTGTCGCGCGCGAACAGCGTGACGCCCGTGCTGCCCACCACCAGCAGCGTGCCGCCATCGGCCGCGAGCCCCAGTTCCAGCCCGCTCGCCAGGGCGTTCGCGGGCGTGTCGGCGAGCGTGTCGCGCAGGCTCAGGCTGCCGTCGGCGGCGCGCTGGAAGACGTACAGCGTGCCGATCGCGGTTTCGCTGCTCTCGCCGCTCGCCTCGTCGTAGTTCCATTGCGTGGTGGTGCGCAGCACGTAGACCTGCTCGCCCACGCTGAGCACGTCCCTGACCCCTTCGAGCAGATTGGTGTAGCCGTCGTCGCCCACCAGCACGAGCTTGCCGTCGAGCAGCAGCGCGCCGGTCTCGGCCCCCAGGGTGGGCGCCTGGCGGGCATCGACGAGCGTGACGCGGGCCGCCATGCCGGGCGTGCCTTCCTGCCCGTCGGCATCCACGAGGCTCGCCAGCGTCACGGTCACGACGCCTTCGGGCAGCTCGCCGTCGAGCACCTCGTAGGCCATGCCGTCGATGAGCGCCGCCACGCTGGCGGGTGCCGTGTCGCCGTCCTCCAGCCACAGCCGGATCGTGCTGCCCGTGGCGCCGGTTTCCACCTGGTAGAGGTAGCCGGCCGGCCCGGCCTGCACGCCGTCGGTGGCGACGAGGGGAATCGTCCGGCCCGCGATGACGAGCGCCTGACCGGCGCCGCTGCGGTCCACCGCGATCGTGAGCTGGGCGAGCGCGCCGCCCGCGCTGCCGGGCTGGATCTCGACGCCATCGAAGAGATCGACCGCGCCGGGCAGACCGCCCGTGCCGAGTGTGATCCGGGTGTCCTTGCCGGTCGCGGCCAGCACGGGTTCGGCCGGCACCACTGCGCGCAGCAGCACGAAGAGCGTCTCGACGGACTTGCCGCCATCGCTCACGACGAGCTTCAGATCGACGCGCGCGGGCGCCTCGGCGTTGCCGTTGCGATAGCTCACCTGCTGCAGCACCTGGTTCGCGGTGGCCTTGTCCACGCCCGCGGCGAACGTGATGCCGAGGGAGCCCGCCGCCGCGCGGAAGTCCGCGACGACCACGCCGTCGCGCACGATGTGGCCGTCCTGCAGCGACAGCCCGTTGCCGGCGCGGAAACCGAACACGTCGTCGGAGGAGGCGCCGGCCGCGCGCACCAGCGTCAGCGTGGTGCCGGCATAGTCGCCCGTGGCGTCGTGATCGACATCCGAGAAGCCGATGCCCTGCGCGAACGGCGTGGCCTCGCCGCCCGCCCGGTAAGCGGCGCTGGGCAGCGCGGAAAGCACGGCCACGCCGGTCGTGCTCTGGCTGCGGCCGCTGTACAGGTTCAGCCCGTCGGGGGTGACGGCGATCTGGTTGGTGCGCAGGCCCGCGTTCACGGTTCCCGCATGGCTCAGCGTGCCGGTGGCCGCGTCGCGCGAGAAGACGATGAGCTGCCCGCCCTGCATGCCGGCGTAGAGCGCCGTGCCGTCGGCCGAGACCGCCAGCTCGCGGATCGCCAGCGCGTTCGCGGGCGTGAGCCCCGTCGTGTAGAGGTCCAGCGTGCCCACGTAGGTCAGGCTGCCGTCGCCGGCATCGCGGCGGAAGACCGTGAGCGTGGCCTGCTGGCCGGAGCCGACGTACACGTAGGCGCCGTCCGGCGCAATGACGACGTCCTGCAGTTCGAGCAGGTAGCGGTTGTCGGCGGGCTGCGCGCCGCTATCGGGGTCGGCGGCGATCGAGGCCGCGTTGACGAAGCCCTTGTAGGTGAGCACGCCGCTGACCGCGTCGCGCGAGAAGACCGTCAGCATGCTGTTGCTGCGGTTGGCGACGTACACCGAGCCGCCATCCGGCGAGACGGCGATGCCGCTGGGCCCGTTCATGCCCAGGTCGGCGCTGCCGCCCGTGTAGGCGCCCAGGTAGGCCAGCGCGCCGGTCGTGGTGTCGCGCGAGAACTGCGCCAGCACCGACTTGCCGGTGGCCCCGTCGATGGCGGTCACGCCGTTGATGGTGTAGAGCGAGCGGCCGTCGGCCGAGATCACGATCTCGGAAACCTGCGCGTCCAGCCCGGCGGCACCGCCCACGCCCTGGCTCGCCACCACGCCCGTGAAGTTCAGGCGCCCGCTGGCATCCTGCGTGAAGCACAGCAGGGCGTAGGCGCTCGCCGAGCCGCCCGTGCCGTAGCCCGCGACGTAGAGCGTGTCGCCGTGCATGGCCATTGCACTGATGCCGTTGAGGCCGTCGACTTCGATGGCGCTCGTGGCGGGGTCGTCGGCCAGGCCCTGCGTGAAGGTCTGCAGCAGCGTCAGCGCGCCGCTCGCGGTGTCGCGCGCATAGACGCGCAAGGTGCTCGTGCCGGCGGCATTGGCCGCCGAACTGCCGCTGATGAAGACCGTCCGCCCGTCCGCCGAGACGACGATGTCGGTCACGTATTCGCCGTAGCCGCTCAGCGTGCCGTCGGCGTGGAGCAGCGTCGGGTCCGGTTCGGCGATGTCGATGTCGAGCTGCGGCGCGTTGTTGATCGCCAGCGCGATGCTCGCCGTGATGCCCGGGGCGGCCGTGTCCTGCCCGCCGCCGCCCGTGCCGCCGTTGTCGCTCAGCTGCGTGATCGTCACGCTGCGCGTGCCGGACGTGGCCTGCGGGCTGTCGTTGACGTAGCCGATGCCGTTCACGAGCGCCTGGGCGGCCGCGAGGCCCATGCCCGACGCCTGCGTGAGACTCAGCGTGCCGACGCCGCCGGCCAGCGTGTAGGACCACGCATGGCCGCCCGTGGTGCTGCCCGAGCCGTCCCGCGACAGATCGATGCGCGTGCCGTCGATGAGGAGGAACTCGTTGGCCACGCTCTCCAGGCCGTCGACGCGCAGGGTCATGGCGATGATCGCCTGCCCCGCCTCGCCGGTATTCACGGCGGCGTTGGCGAACAGCGTGACGACCTGCGCGCTGGTGTCGTAGGCCGGCCGCGCGGGCACGCTGGCGGTGAGCGAGGGCGCGGTGTTGGTGGTCATCAGCAGCGTGAGCGTGGCCACCTGGCTCGCCAGCGCGCCGTCGTGCGCGGTCACGTTCAGCGTGACGAGGGTGCCGTCGGCCGGGCTGCCGGCGTTGCGGTAGCTGAGCTGGCGCAGCGCGGCGTTCGCATCGGCCCGCGAAGCGCCGGCGGCGAAGCTCAGCGTGAGCGTGCCGCCGGCCTGGGTCAGGGTCGCCAGCAGGACTCCGTCACGCACGATCTGGTTGCCGCTCAGCGTGAGGCCGTTGCCGGGCAGGAAACCGAACACGTCGTCGGCCGAGGCGCCGCCGGCCCGCGCGATGCTCACGCTGGCGCCGCCGTAATCGCCCGCGCCGCCGCCCAGCAGGTCGAGGTTGGCATCCGACAGGCCGAGGTCGCGCGCAAGGGCGATCTCGGTGCCCGTGATGCTGGTGGTGAGTGCGCTGAAGCGGCTCAGGCTGGCGCCGGCCACGACGATGTCGGTGCCGTCGGCCGACAGCGCCAGCGCGGCCGCGCCGCCCACGTCGCGCAGGGTGGCGCCCAGCGTGAGCGCGCCGTTCGCGCCGATGGCATACACGCTCAGGGTGCCGGCGCTGGAGGTGGCGTACAGCGTGCGGCCGTCGGCGGACACCGCGAGCGCGCTGACGCCGGCCAGCGCATGGCTCCCCAGCGCGAGCAGCTCCGGCCCCTGCCCCGCGTCGCGCAGCGCATAGACGCGGATCGTGCTGCCGTCGCCGATGAAGACCACGCTGCCGTCGGCGCTCGCCGCGAGCGACGGGGTGGTGCCGGTCGGGATGCCGGTGGCGAGCGTGCCGAAGTCGAGCTTCGCGAGCGTGCCGTTGTCATTGCGCTGGAAGGTGACGAGGCTGGTGCCGGAGGCCACGAAAACGTAGTCGCCGGTGCTGTAGAGGGTGCGCGTGCGGCCCCCGCCCACGGCGCCCTCGTCCAGCCGCTGGATCTGCGTCAGGCTGCCGCTGGCCGCGTCGCGGTTGAACACCGTCATGCCGCCGTACTGCGTGCTGACGTAGAGCTGGGCGCCGTCGTCGGAGAGCGCGAGGTTGCGCACCGCGCCGCCGGCCGAGGTCGAGCGCGCGCCGGACAGGCTGCCGTCGGCCGCCACGTCCAGCGTCACGATGTTGCTGCCGGAGAGCGCGTACAGCGATTTGCCGTCGGCGCTCAGCGCGAGGTCGGCCACGCTGCCCAGGTCGGCCACCCCGCGCAGCACGTGCGCCACGGCCAGCTCGCCGTGCTCGCCCACGGTGAAGCTCACCAGGGTGCCCGTGGCGCTGGCCGCGTACAGGTATTTGCCGTCGCGCGAGTACGCCACTTCCTGGCTGCTGCCCAGTTCGGCGAGCGTGATCGACTGCGCAAGGTCGGGGATCGCGGCGTCGGCGATGACCGGCGCGACGTTGATGCGGCTGTCCACGAACACCGTGGCGCGAATGCCCAGTTCCGTCGTGTCGCCGGTGTCGCCGAGGCTCTTGAGGGTGACCGTGACGGTGCCGCCCGCGACGCTGTTGTCGAGCACCTGATAGGCGATGCCGTCGATGAGGCGCGCCACGTCGGCGGGCTGGTAGGCATCGGAGGATTCGATGCTCAGCGTGATGGTGGTGGTGTTGCCGCTGACCGCGACCTCGTAGGTGTAGGCATGCCCGCTGGTGGTGGCGGCACCGCCGAACGCCTGCAGCGCGATCGTGCTGCCGTCGATCAGCAGCGCCTGGCCGGCGCCGCTGCGGTCCACCGTGATGACCAGCTCGGTGAGTTCCTGGTTGCCATGGTCGGCGCTGACGCTGACGTCGCTGAAGAGATCCTGCGCCGCGCCCGTGGAATGCTCGTCCACGATGACGGTCGCGCTGGCGCCCGTGGCGGTCACGCCGGGATGGGTGTCGGTGGCGTCCACCGTCACGGCGGCGGCCGTGGCGACGGCGGCGGCGTCGAACATCATGCGCGCTTCGAGCGCCAGGGGCCGGCTGGCGCGGGCGGGGATTCGGCAAAGGGTCATGGCGGTATCCGGTAAAGGGTGGGGAGTGGGTCGGGGGGAGGCGCGCGGCCTCATTCGATGAGGCGCACGGCGTTGGCCTGCTGGCGCAGCTCTTCGACGATGGCGTCGAGCCGGTCCTGGATGCGTCCCTCGGAGACGGTGAAGTCGAAGCCGCCGAGGTAGGTCTGGTCGGAATCCTTCTCGGCGCAGCGGTCCAGGCCCGGGCCGGCGATGCGGCGGAAATCCGACGCGCTCGTGACCTGGCCGTTCTCGTCGGTGGCCTCGTCGCTGCCCGTGACGATCAGGAAGAAACGCAGCTTGCGCGCGCGCAAGCTGTCGCAGAGATGGGCGAAGCGGCGCGTGACCACGCTGTCCTCGCCGCCGCCCGTGTCCGCGTCGCCATCGATCTTCTGGCCGACCCAGGCGTTGTAGGCATCGGTGTCGAACCAGCGCTGGTCGGTGGAATTGACGAGGAAGACGATGGCCTTCACGGTGTCGCCGGCCGCGCCACGGCTGTCGTCGCTGAAGTCGCGCGGCAGGTCGTCGGGCAGGCCCCAGCCGGCCACGCCGCGGAAGGCGGGCGCCAGCGCCATCGCGCTCCAGCCCATGGCGATCGCATAGTTCACGTTGAAGCGCGTGCTCATCGCGTCGAGCCGGGCGCCGATGGCGTCGAGATCGTGGCTCAGGGGCAGCAGCGCGGCACTCGGGCAGCCCCGGTCCGCCACCATCCAGCGCGTGTCGTTCACGCCGTTGGCCTGGCCGAAGTCGGGGTTGGGGCCGACCCACGAGATCGGCGTCGCGCCGGGGCTGCCGTTGACGGGCAGATCGTGGCGGTAATGGATGCGGAACTGCCCGGCCGGCGCTTCGTCCCAGAAATAGTTCTCGCGCTGGTTGAGGCCCCGGTAGAGGCACAGCAGGTTGGCGCGGCGGTCGGGGATGCGGCGGTCCGCGAGGCTCGCGTAACCCGAACGGAACAGCGAGGTCAGCTCCACCGGATTGAGCGCGCCGTTCATGGCCCAGCGGCGCAGGCGGCCGCTGTCGGCGGCGTCGTACACATTCACCGACTGGCTGTAGGGCACCAGCGCGAGCCAGGCGTTGTCGCGGTCGGCCACGAGGCGCGACGCGAAGCGCTTGCCGAGGCGGCGCAGCACGGCGAGGTTGGCGGCACTTTCGCCCAGCGTGTTGGGCAGCGCCAGCGCCACCTCCAGCGATTTGCTGCGGGCCGCGGCGGCCGAGGCCACGCTCACCTGCGCCGGCCCGGCGCCTTCGAGCAGCGCCGTGGCGCGGAAGGTGGCGGTCACGCGCACGGCGGGTTCGCCGTCCGACTCGAACGGGACCGCGCTGACTTCGAGCCGGTTGCCGGTCTGCACCGCATCCGTGCCCAGGTTGGCCTGCACGTAGGCCAGCGCCAGCGCCTGCAGATCCGCGCCGCGATCCCGCGCGTAGGCCGTGGCCGTCGCCATCGCGGCGGCGTCGGTCGCGCGCTTGAGCTGGGCGGCGTCGTTCTTGAGCCGCGTGCCGTCGAGCACGAAGACGGCGGTGGCGAGCACCCCGCCGAGCAGGAAGAGCATCAGCGGGGCCACGGCCCCCTGCATCCGGATTCGCATCATGATTCGCTGTAGGCCAGACCGGTGGCGACGTTTTCGAGGGTGAGCGCTTCGTCGAGCGCGGGAGCGAGCACGACGGCCCGCTGCACGGTGCTGACCTGCAGCACGCCAGGCCAGCTGACGCCGCCCGCGAGCGTGATGTCGGCGGTGCTGCGGCAACTGCGCACCACGATGTAGGAGAAGTCGCTGCCGTCCTCGCCCGCGCCGGCATCGTCGGGCGGGGCTTCGGGCAGGCCGGCGGTGTACAGGCCGCCGCTGACCGGCAGGTCGCACAGCGCACCGCCCTGCCCTCGCCGGAAGCCCCAGTTCACGCGGCCGGACTGGCGCACGCTGAGAATCACCAGTTCGTACCGGCCGGGAGCGTCCTGCGTGCCCACCGCGGCGAGCGCATCCAGCCCCGGCGCGGTCAGCGCGCGCTGCATCGCGAGCGTGAGCGTGAGCGAGCCATTGCGCTGCTCCAGCTCGCCGCGCGTGACCCCGATGCGGTAGAGATCGCTGCCCAGCACGCCCACCCCGAACAGCACGGGCATCAGCAGCGCGGCTTCGACGGCAAGGCTGCCGCGCGCACGCGCGGCGCCGGAGCGCAGGTGGCGCATCAGCTCTCCTCCCCCGGCAGGTAGCCCAGCAGTTGCTGGTAGCGGTAGCGGAACATCGCGTTCTCCTGCACGAGCAGACGCGGGATCGGCGTGACGAAGTTCTTGCGGATATCCACCGTGACGCGCCACACGGGCACCGGAGAGGTGCCCGCGGCGGCGTCCTGCGCGCTGTCGTCGTCGCCCCCCTTGCCCATCGCATCGAGCGAACTGAAGCGCTCCACGCTGACGTTGGAGATGTTGCTTTCGGTCAGGTAGCCATGCGAGGCGGCCGCCATCCGCTGCCGGATGCGCGCGGCCATGCCCGCGTCGTCGATGCCACCCGCGCCCTGCGGCCGGAAGCCCTGCAACGCGCGCTCCAGGGCGGTGTTGCCCATGTCTATGGTGAGCCCGATGTTGGCCAGCTCCATGAACATCATGGCGCCGGCGATCACGACGGGCAGCACGAAGGCGGCTTCCACGGCCAGTGCGCCGCGCGCCGCGCGCCGCGGGTGCGCATGCCATGCCCGCGTCATGGCCGCGCCGCCTCGCGCAGCGCCACGATCTCGCGGCTGGCCGCCATCAGCTCGGCATTCACGCTCGCGCCGGCACGTATCCTCGCGCCGTGGGCCTCCAGCGCCTGCCAGGCCTGCGCGGCCACGCGCGGCGGCAGCAGGGCATCGAGCGTGCGCCGGCCTTGCGCCGCGTCGCCTTCGAGCAGGTAGGCCAGCGCCAGGTTGAGTCTGGCCGTGGGCAGGCCCGCGACGCCGGCCTGCTTGAGCAGACGGATCGCCTCGGCGCCGTTGCCGCTCGCCAGCCACGACAGCGCGAGGTTGTTGAGCACGCGCAGGTCCGCCGGGTCGAGCGCCAGGGCGCGCGCGAACGCGGCACGCGCCTCTTCGTGGCGGTCGAGCGCATCGAGCGCCACGCCGCGCCCGTTGAGCGCGGCCACGTCGTCGGGCGCGAGCCGCAGCACGCAATCGAAGTCTTCCAGCGCGGCGTCGGCCTGATCGAGCCCGAGCCGCGCACGCCCCAGCCCGCCGCAGAGGCTGATGGACGCGGCGGCGGAAAGGGCCTCGCCGCTGCGCTGCAGTTCGCGGCGCGCCCGCCCGAACAGCGCCAGGGCGTCCTGCGCGGGCAGCACCGCCGCCGCCGTGCTGGCGTACTCCAGCCGCTCCAGCGGCGACAGCAGCGCGTCGCGTTCGAGCTGCGAATACACCTCGACGGCGGCCTGGAAGCGGGCCTGCTCGCGCAGCAGGCGGGCGAGGCGCAAGCCTTCCTGGTGACGCGTCTCACGCGCGGCGGGCAACGCGGCGGCGGGTGCGGCGGCGGTACGCGATCCGGGCGCGGGCGCGGCGGCGGGCGCCGACAGCTTGCGGCTGCTGAGGACGGGTTCGTTGCGCACGGGAATCGCGCCGCACGCGCCGAGCGCGAGCATCACTGCGAGGAGGAGAGCGTTCTTCATGACATCAGGGAGCGGATGACGCGCATCAGCGCGGGCGTGGCGACCAGGGCCACGACGGGGGGCAGGATCAGGGTCATGAGGGGCAGCGAGAGCTGCGCGGGCAGCTTGCCGGCGCGCTCCTCCAGCGCCAGGATCAGCGTGCTGCGGCTTTCGTCGGCGATGGTGCGCAGCGCCTGCGCCAGCGGCGTGCCGTAACGCTCGGCCTGGATCAGCGAGGCCACCATGCTTTCCACGGTGGGCACGCGGGTGCGCGCGGCCAGGCGTCGCAGGGCCTGGGTGCGGTCCGGCAGCAGCTGCAGCTCGGCGCTGGTATGGGCGAGTTCCTCGGCCATGACGGGCGCGCTCAGTGCAAGCTCGCGCGAGACGACCTTGAGGATGCGCGGAAACGGCAAGCCGGCCTCGGCGCAGATCACCATGAGGTCGAGCGCGTCGGGCATGCTGCGCTGCAGGCTTTCATGCCGCCGCGCGGCGCGCAGGCGCACCAGCAGTTCCGGCGCGGTGGAGCCGGCGAACAGCGCGAGCAGGCCCACGGCAAGTCCGCTCAGGCCGAAGCGGCTCGCGGGCCCGAGCACGCCCCACAGCGCGATCACGAGGCACAGCAGGCCGCCGGCATGTTTCGCCGTCATCAGGAGCCCCAGCGCTTCGGGCCGGTGCCAGCCCGCCGCGCCGAGCAGGCTGCGCAGCGCGGCGCGGTCCTGCGCGGTGCCCGCGAAACGTTCGCCGAACGCGGCAAGCCCGCTCGCCCAGGGCGCGAGGGGGGATTGATCGAGCGTGATGGCGTCTTCGGCATCCCCCGCGAGCATGGCGTCGCGGCGCGGCTGCAGGCGCTCGCGCAGCGGGTTGCGCGCCAGCTCGCGGCGCCCCAGCCACACACCGAGCGCGAGGCTGGCGACGAGGGTTCCGAGCAGGGCCGGGACGAGGAGGGTGTCGTTCATGCGCGGCCCCTCATCTCACCCGGCGCACCATGAGGTGCGTGACGAGCAGGCCCAGCATCACGCTGGCCAGCGCGTAGGCGGTGACCTTGAGGCCGGCCGCATCGCTGAACATGAAGCGGAAATCGGCCGGCGCGTTGAGATACATGTAGCCCAGCACGCCGGGCACCAGCAGCGCGACGATCTTGGACGAGGCCCGCGCCTCGGACGTCTTGGCCATGACCTTCATGCGCAGCTCGGCGCGCGCCCGCAGCGTGGCCGACAGGCGCTCCAGGGTGTCGCCCAGGCGTCCGCCGGACTCCTGACTGATGATGAGGATGACCGCGAAGAAGCGGTACTCGGCCAGCGGCACGCGCCGCGCCGAGGTCTGCATCACCTGGCGCAGCGGCAGGCCGAGCTTGAGCCAGCGGTCGATCTGGTTGAGCTCGTCGACGAGCGGGCCGCTCTGGTGGCTGGCCGCGATCGCGAAGGCGCTGTGCAGCGGCACGCC
Source organism: Candidatus Dactylopiibacterium sp. (assembly GCA_031119555.1). GTDB lineage: Bacteria > Pseudomonadota > Gammaproteobacteria > Burkholderiales > Rhodocyclaceae > Uliginosibacterium. The sequence continues at coordinate 63,325 of JAVHXQ010000007.1, read as the reverse complement.
GGCCCGGCAGATGCGCGTGATGGCGTCTATGCATTCCGGCAGGTGTCGCGCAAGCGCCGCCAGATGGCGGTTCATGGCGCCCTGGTAGCCCATCGCGAGCAGCGCGGCGAAGCAGGCCAGCGCGGTGGCGGCGCCCGCGAGCAGTGGCGCGGGCGTCATGCGCCCGAGCAGCGCGCCGGGCACGAGGGCCGCGGCGGCCGTGAGCAGCAGGCGCCGGCCCAGCCCCGGCAGCCAGCCGATGCGCGCGAGGTCCGCCCGCGCGCCGTCCACGCCGGCGGCCACGCGCGGATGACGCGCGAGCCACAGCTGCAGACGCACGGGCAGGCCGGCGCGCTCATCCGGCGCGGCGATGGATTCGGCCCCTTCCAGCACGGCGGCGGCGGGCGATTGCAGGAGTGCGAGCCGCAGCGCGGCGAGGCGCTGCGCGATGCGCTCCTCGCGTTGCTGGCGCGCGCCAAGCGCGCGCGCCGTGAAGAACGCGCCCAGCACCAGCACGAAGACCAGCAGCGTGAAGAGATCGAGCATCACGCGCCCTCCTGCTCGAAGAGGTGGGCCTTGTCGGTGTAGAAGTTCGGGCGCAGCCCGCTGCCCAGGTGCTCGCCCAGCACCAGCCCGCCCGCGCCGATGCCGCGCGTGCGGAAGGCGTGGAGTTCCTGGGTCTGGATCACTTCTTCTTCCATGCCGCAGACCTCGACGATGGAAACGAGGCGGCGCGCGCCGTCGCGCATGCGTTCGATCTGCACGATGAGGTCGACCGCGCTCGCGATCTGGCGCCGGATCGCGGCCAGCGGCAGCTGCATGTTGGCCATCATCACCATGTTCTCGAGCCGCGCCAGCGCATCGCGCGGGGTGTTGGCGTGCACCGTGCAGAGCGAGCCGTCGTGGCCGGTGTTCATGGCCTGCAGCATGTCGAAGCATTCGCCGCCGCGCACTTCGCCGAGGATGATGCGGTCGGGGCGCATGCGCAGGGCGTTCCTGAGCAGGTCGCGCTGGTCGATGCGGCCGCCGCCCTCGGCGCTCTCGGGGCGGGTTTCGAGGCGCACCACGTGGGTCTGCTGGAGCTGCAGCTCGGCCGCGTCCTCTATCGTCACGATGCGCTCGGCGGCCGAGATCTTCTGCGACAGCGCGTTGAGCAGGGTCGTCTTGCCGGCGCCGGTGCCGCCCGACACGATGACGTTGAGGCGGGCCTCCATCGCGCGGCGCAACAGGTGGGCCATGTCCATCGACATCGCGCCGCGCTCGGCGAGGGATTCCAGCGACAGGTCGCGCCGCATGAACTTGCGGATCGAGATCGTGGTGCCGTCGAGCGCGAGCGGATGCGTGATGACGTTGACGCGGCTGCCATCGGGCAGACGGGCGTCCACCATCGGGTTGGCTTCGTCGATGCGCCGCCCGATGCGCGCGGCGATGCGCTGCGCGGTGTTGAAGACGTGCTCTTCGTCGATGAAGCTGACCTGCGTGAGTTCGAGCTTGCCGTGACGCTCGACGAACACCTGATGGGCGCCGTTGACGAGGATGTCGTTCACGCTGTCGTCATGCAGCAGCGGCTCGATGGGGCCGACGCCCACCATCTCGTCGAGCATCTGCTGCGCGATGGCCTGCTCCTCCTGCGCGGGCAGCTGCAGGCGCTGCTCGTCGCAGATGTGGCGGATCAGCGCGTCGACCTGGATCTGCAGCTTCTCGCGCGGCATCGCGGCCGCCTTGAGCGGATCGATCTGCTCGAAGAGCGCCGTGCGGATCAGGCGCCGGTGCGTCTGCTGCTCGGGGCTCGCCGGGCGGGCCGGCGCCTCGGTGCGTGGCGGCGTGGGCGATGGGGGCACGGCGGGCGTACCCGCCGCGAGGGCCGCGCCCTGCGGTGCCGGCGGGGTGACCACGGGCGCGGCGACGCGGGAAGACAAGGGCTTGCGCAACAGCATGGGGGGAATCCTTCCTGCGTTCAGACGCGCGCGGGCCCGCGCAGCAAGCGCTGCAGCCAGCCGGGCTGCGCGGTGCCGGAGGGCTGCGCCCGCCGCCCCAGCAGCGTGTCGGCGAGCGCCAGCACGGCCTGCGCGAACGGCGTGTCGCGCGTGACGTCGAGCGGGCCTTCGAGCAGGCTCTCGGCGAGCCTGCCGCCGGCGTGCGGAAGGCTGAAGTCGATGCGCCGCCCCACGAATTCCTCGAAGCGCGCCGCCGTGAGCTGGCCCGGCGTGGCCGCGCCGATGGCGTTGTGGACGAGCAGCAGGCGCTGGCCGGCGCGCTCGTCGCCGAAGCGCTGCACGAGCCGATGCACGTGGCGCGCGCTCTGCACGTTGAGATCGAAGAGCAGCACGCGCACGTCGGCGTGATCGAGCACTTCGGCCACGCCTTCGGTCTGGCAGGCGGGCATGTCCCAGATTGCCAGCGAGAAGAGCTGGGTCAGGGCCGCGCCGAGTTCCAGCACGCGCGCGGCACTCACCGGGGTGTGCGGCGCGGGCGCCTGGGCCAGCAGGTGCAGGCGCTGCGGCACGCCCGCGCTGAGGCTCGCGGGCAGGCTGTGCAGGCTGCGCTGGAGCATGCGCGGATCGATCTCGGGCGCGGCCAGCAGCGCCGCGAGGCCGGCCTCCGCCTCGGCGGCCAGCAGCAGCGGCAGGTCGCCCTTGCTGCGGTCGAAATCGACCAGCACGCACGGCATCTGGCGCTGCCCGGCGATCAACCGCCCCAGCGCCGCCGCCACCGTGCTGGTGCCGGCGCCCCCCGTGGCCCCGGCGATGGCCACCGTGCGCCCGCCCCGCGCCTGCGCACCCTGCCCCAGCGGCGTGCCGTGCTCGGCGCGCTCCAGCGTGCTCGCGAGCAGCCCCAGGCGCAGCGGCTTGAGCAGGTATTCGAGGGCGCCGGCCTGCAGCAGCTGGCGATAGAGATCGACATCCTGCGCGTCGCCCAGCACGACGATCTGCGTCGTGGGGCCGTAGGTGGCGGCCAGTTCCGCGAGCGTCTGCAGCGGGTGCGCGTGGGCGGCGAGGTCGACGATCAGCAGCGCCGGCAGGGGGTGGCCGGTCGCCCACGCCAGCGCCTCGGCGGCGCCGCCTTCGCGCAAGGCCCAGCCCTCGCGCTGCAGGCGGGCCTGCATGTCGGCGAGCGCGGCGCGCTCCGGGGCGGCGACGAATGCGACGAGGCTGTCGCCGGCGGCTTCGGTCAGGACGGCGTGCGGGGTGTCGTTCATCGTTCAGTCCTCGAAATCGATGTCGATGAGGTCGCGGACCTCGCCGTTCTGGTAGCGCGCCACGGCCGCCGCGGCGGCGGCGCCGTTACCGCCGTCCAGCGTGCGGGGGCGCGTGAGGTCGCGCGGATCGCTGACCATCGCCGCCACGTTGGCGCGCGTGGCGCACCCGAGCGGGCCAAGGGCGGCGTGCGGACGCACCATCACGCGATCCGGCACCGCCGCGCGGCAATCCGGCACGCTCACGACGAGGGCTTCCGACTGCAGTTCCAGATCCCAGCCGTGGCGGCGGGCTTCCTCGAGGCGGGGCGCGTCGCCGGGCACGGCCAGCACGGCCGGGCGGCGTGCGCCAGCCCGCGTGAGCGCCTGCGCCAGGCGCTGCGCGACGCGCTCGCCCTGAGGGGTGAAAGGCGTGATGGAGAGGGTCTGCGCCGGCAGGCGGCCCTGGCTTTGCAGCATGCGGTTGGCTTCGCGCAGCGACGCTTCGCTCAGCCCCTGCCCATCGCCGGCCACCACCAGGGCCAGGGCAAGCGCGCGCGGCGCGACGCTGGCGGCGGGCACGGGCTCGCCGCTGAGGCGGCTGGCGCGCAGGCCATTGATGGGGGTTTCGCAGGCGCTCAGGCCCACGAGGGCGAGCATGCCCGCCAGGATCGCGCGGTGGCGGCGCGGGGCGTGGCCGGGCGGGCGGGGGAAGTCGGGTTTCATGACGGAAGCACTCCTGCGCGATCAGTAGAGATAGCCGGCGGCGCCCTGTTCGGGCAGCGCGGCGTCCAGGGAGGGAATGCCGCGCCCGGGCACCTGCAGGGCCTGCGGCGAAACGGGATCGACGACCTGGGCGGTCACGAGCAGCACGAGTTCGGTCTCGCGCGATTCGGTCGCCTCGTGCTCGAACAGGCGCCCCAGCCACGGAATGCGTGACAGCCCCGGCACGTTGCTGAGCTGCTGCGAGCTGGTGCTGCGCAACATGCCGGCGAGCGCGAAGCTCTGCCCGCTCGCGAGTTCCACGGTGGTGTCGGCGCGGCGTACCGTGAACGCCGGAATCGTGGTGCCGCCGTCCAGCGTCACCGCGCCCTCGCTGCTGAGCTCGCTGACCTCGGGGGCGATGTGCAGGCTGATGCGGTTGGCCGACAGCAATGTCGGCGTCATGCGCAGGATCACGCCATACGACTTGTAGTCGATCTGTACGTTGTTGTTGGTGATGATCACGATGGGCACTTCGCCGCCCGCCGCGAAGGCCGCGCTCTCGCCCGACATGGCGGTCAGGTTGGGCTCCGCGAGCACCGTGGCCATGCCTTGCGAGGACAGCGCGGTGAGCAGCCCGCCCAGCGAGAACGAGCCGCGCCGCACCAGCGTGCCGCCGATGGCGCCGCCGCCGGTACCGCTGGCGGGCATCAGCGAGGTATAGCCGCCGCCGTTCATGGCGGTGAACACGCCCTGGGCATTGCCCGAGCCCAGCGTCGCGCCGTCGAGCACCGAGGCCCAGTTGAAGCCCAGCTCGTGCGAAAGCGAGCGCGAGACTTCCACCACCCGTACCTGGATGTTGATCTGCGACGAAAGCTCGACCTTGAGCTGGTTGATGACGCCGCTGTCCTGCCCGCCGCGCCCGCCCCCTCCGGCGCCGCCGGACGTCTTGCCGTTGCCGTCGAGATAGGCCTGCACCTGTTCCACCACCTGGCGCGCCTGCAGGGGCGTGCGCACCGTGCCCCGCACGATGAGGCGGTCGTTCACCGAGGGTTCCAGCTCCACCTGCGCTTCGGGCACCGCGCGCGCCACCTGCTCGCGCAGCGCATCGAGATTGTGTTCGGAGACCACGCGCAGCGCCGCCACGACTTCGTCGCGCGCGTCCAACGCGAAGAGCGTCGTGCTGCCCACGCTTTCGCCGAACACGAAGAGGCTGCTCGGCGAGGGCATCTGGAAGCTCGCCACCTTGGGGTCGGCCACCAGCACGCGAGTGGCCGCGCGCGGCAACTGCAGCAGCGTGCCTTCGCGCACCCGCACCCGTACCTGCCCCTGCTCGGCAACCTGGCGCAGGCTGGGTGGCAGGCGCGAGGCCGCCGCATGGATGCTGACCGCGCCCGCGCCGGGCGCGCCGCCGGGGCCGTCCGCCGCATGCGCGCCCGCCGGGTTCAGCGCGCCCAGCATCGCCGCGAAGGCGCCGAGGCGCCAGGCGGCCGGCCCCCCGGAGATCGGATTGAAGTTCATGAAACCCTGTCGCATATATTGATTTGTCATGATCGGACGGCGCGTCCGGCACACCACCGCGCGTTCGCGCGACAGTGCCGGAGCAGACCGGAAGGAGTCCCGGCGCGGGCGCGCCGTCAGAAACTGATGCTGCCCTGCTGCTTGCCCAGGTAGGTCTTGACGGTCGGCGAGGCACCGCGCCGGCCGGTGCCGGAGAAGATCTCCGTCGTATCACCCAGGCGCGTGACGCGGCGCGGGTCCGGCGCGGCCGCCGTGTCGCCGTCGCCGCGCGCGCCTCGCAGCGCCACCTGCAGACTGCCCACCTCGCGCGCCACGGCGAGCCGTTCGGCCGCCTCGGGGGTCACTTCCAGCGTCAGTGTTTCGTAGCTCGGGCGCCCCGCCGCGCGGGCCGGCCTGTCGCGGCCATCCGGCGCGGCCGGCTCACCCAGCGCGGCCGGCGTGATGCTCTCGGTGCTGTTGTTGAGCGCCAGCACGCGCACCCGGCGCAGCAGCGTCTGGGCCGCCAGCGTGGCGACCGGATTGCTCGCATCGCTGGCCGCGACGGTGTCGCGCTCCAGGCTCAGGATCACATCCACCCAGTCGCCCGCCGACACCAGCCCGGCGTTGCTGGCGACCGCGCTGGTGGGAATCGAGACCGCGCGCATCCCCGGCGCCAGCACCGCCGCCACGAATCCCGGCTCGCCGGCGCGCACCAGCGCGTCACGCGTCAGGGGCTCGCCAGCGCGGATCGGCCGGCGCGGCGTCGCGCCGTGCAGCGCGCGCTCCACGCCCAGCGCATCGCCATCGCTGCGCACCGAGAAATGGCTCGCGCGCAGGTCGGCTTCGGCCACCTCGGTCCAGGCCAGCGCGGCGCCATCGATGAAATCGCCCGGCACCAGATCGCGCTGCGCGCCCAGCACGCGGAACACCACGGGACGCGCGGCCGGAACTTCCTTGACGATGGTCATGGGCGGCGGCGGGCGCATCAGCGCGCGCGCCACCAGCGCGGTGGCGGAGGCCACGAAGACCACCCCGACCAGCATCAGAACGGATTTGCTTCTCACCTTGTTTCTCCAGCAGATCGATGTGGGCGGATGACGCTCCGCCCTCGCACGAATGTGTCAGCCGGCATGCAGCACGCAGCCCGCCCCCACCGCGATGGCCAGCCCATAGGGAATGCCCGGGGGCAGCGCCTGCGGCGCGACGTTTCCGACGACCCGCGCCAGCCGCGGCCAGACCAGCACGCCGCCCTGCGCCAGCCTCGTCGCGCCACGCCTGAGCCAGCCTTCCAGCGGGCGCAGCAGCGGCAAGCCCAGCGCCAGCAGGCCGCCGGTCACCGACGTGATGAGCAGGAAGCTGGGCGCGGCCTGCCCGAACCAGAGGCACAGCACCGCCATGAGCTTCACATCGCCGGCGCCCACCCAGCGCACCACGAACAGGGCCAGCCCCACCGCCACCACCAGCCCCGCGCTCAGCAGCCCGGCCCCCAGCCAGACGGGCCAGTGGCGGTCGGAGCCCCACGCCAGCTGCCAGCCGGCGGCCAGCGTCCACAGCGTGAGCAGCGCGAGCACGAGACGGTTGCCGATGCGCCGGTAGAGCAGATCGGACAGCACGACCCAGCCCAGCGCGACGCTCAGGGCCAGCGAGAAGACGGGCGTGAAGGGAGGCAGCACCGGCGGCTCCGCGTGCTCAGTTGCCCGTGGTGCCGGCTTGCTTGATGTCCTGGCCGGAGGCCGTGATGTCGTTGGCGATGCTGCTGAACTTGTCGCGCAGCGCCGAGACGAACGCGCCGTCGGACCCGAAGATCACGCCCACGGCGGCGGCCATGGCGGCCGCGAGGATGCCGTATTCGATCGCGGTCACGCCGCTTTCGTCGCGCAGGAAGGCTTGGACTTGCTGAAGGAAGGAACGCATCGGAGAACCCCGGAAAACGGAAGGATGGGCACCGGGTTCCTGCGTCAGCGGGATGACATCCGGTAGATGTCAATTAGGAATGATTCTTGTTTGCAACACAACAACACAACCATTAAGAACTTTTAAGACAGCAAGCGCCCCCAACGCGCGGCCCGCAGCCCTCCACGCACGCAAACTCCACCGGACCCCGGCCACCGCGCCGCCGGATCGCCCCGCCCTGCCGGATACCGCACCGCCTCGGGCTGGCGGCCTGTCACGAGGCCAGGGGCGGCGAGCGGGCGCGGACGAGTCCAGGTTTGGAGCGGTCAGGCAGGTGACCAAGCGAGGGCATGACGTGGCGGGCGTAGCGGCTCTGCCGGTATCGGCTGCCGCGCCGCCGGATCGCCCCGCCCCGCCGGGATACCGCGCCGCCCTGGGCTGGCGACCCGCCAAGGGGCCACGTGCAACGAGCGGGCGCGGACGAGTCCAGGTTTGGAGCGGTCAGGCAGGTGACCAAGCGAGGGCATGAGGTGGCGGGCGTAGCGGCTCTGCCGGTATCGGCTGCCGTGCCACCGGATCGCCCCGCCCCGCCGGGATACCGCGCCGCCTCGGGCTGGCGACCCGCCAAGGGGCCACGCGCAACGAGCGGGCGCGGACGAGTCCAGGTTTGGAGCGGTCAGGCAGGCGACCAAGCGAGGGCATTGCGTGGCAGCCCCGCCGGAACCCAATCGCTACGGCCCGTGCGCAGGCATCGAGGACAGCCTGACGCGGCACTCACGAAGCCGGGTTCTCCTGACGGCAGCGTGGGCGCTGCTCCTGCCACGGAGGGTGCGGGGTGCGGGGTGCGGGGTGCGGGGTGCGGGGTGCGGGGTGCGGGGTGCGGGCAGGATGTTGGCCGTGGAGCATTGTCCCCGGTGCCCTGCCCGCCCATGCGGATGGTATTCATGCCCACTTGCCACGCGACCACGGTTCGCGCCAGCCGCGCGGCTCATCCGCGCGCGCGGACGCGGTGAAAAACACCTTTCATTTCCATTATTCACACCCCGGCCCATCCACGCGCGGGCGGGCGCCGCGGGATCAGCCGCGCACGCGGCTGAGGCGGGCCTCTTCGTACTGGGCGGAAAGCCCCCAGCGCCGGCCCTGGCGACGCACGACCTCGAGAATCGCGTGGGGGCGGATGATGCGCCGGAGCGGATTTTCGGCGCACCGGGCGGGGAGGTTCTGCGCCTGGGCCAGCAAGGGGCTGCGAACGATATGGCAGAAAGCGGGTTGCTGCGGTTTCATGCTACGACTCCTTGGCGATGACGGGACGCGGTTGCGGTTGCGGTATTGCGATGAAAACTCAGAGATGGCCGAAGCCATCGCGGATCAGGCCGACCGCCAGGCCTTCGATGGCCAGATGCTGACTGCGCGTATCGACGACGATGGGGGAAAAATCGGGGTTCTCGGCCAGCAGTTCGACGATGCCGCCGGCGCGGCGATGGAAGCGCTTGACCGTGACTTCGTCTTCGACGCGCGCCACGACGATCTGCCCTTCGCGGGCCTCGGCGGTGCGATGCACGGCGAGCAGGTCGCCTTCGAGGATGCCGGCGTTGATCATGGAAAGGCCGCGCACCTGCAGGAGGTAATCGGCGCGCGGCGAGAACATGGCGGGGTCTACCGGGAGGTGCTTCTGGATGTGTTCCTGCGCGAGGATGGGCGCGCCCGCCGCGACGCGGCCCACGAGCGGCAGGCCGAGCGCTTCGGCGACGGCCCGCGCGCTGTCCTGGATGAGGCGGATGCCGCGCGCCGCGCCGGACTCGAGCCGGATGACGCCTTTGTGGGCGAGCGCCCGCAGGTGGCTTTCGGCGGCATTGGGCGAGGCGAAGCCGAAGGCGGCCGAGATCTCGGCACGCGTGGGCGGCATGCCGTCGGCCTCGATGCGTTCGCGGATGAAGTTGAAGATGTCTTGCTGACGGCGGGTGAGCTCGTGGTTCATGGCATGCGCCTCCTTGCGTGTATTTATATACAGTACTGTATATTTTAGCAAGTCGATTTTCCAGTCGACGCGGCCGCCCCGCAGGAAGCGCCGCGCGCGGACACGTCTCGCCCTCGCAGCAACGGGCGGGCGCAAGCAGGAGGGGAGCGGAAAAATCAGGGGCGCTGAGAGCGCCGGAGGCCGCAACGCCGCGCTGGAGCGAGGCAGCGGCGCCGGGAGGACACGCGTTCAGCGCTGCAGCGGCGCGGGCATGGCGATCTCGCGCGGCAGCAGCCGGGCCTGCGCGTAGGCGGTGCGGTGCGGCAGCAGAAGACGGCTGTCGATGCCTTCTTCGTAGCGCTCGAGGCTGTAGCCGCCCAGGTTTTCTTCGCGAACGAGGGCTTCCAGCCGGCGCGTGAGTACGTAGCGCGCCTCCCCTGCCCCGCCGGTGTGGAAAGCTTTCATCTTGAGCTGGTAGATCACGCGCTGGTCTTCCAGGCGCGTTTCCTCGATCGACCAGTTGGGCGCGAGGGGGTCGGTCACCAGATACACCGCCCCCAGGACGAGGCCGATCTGCACGACGTCGGCATGGGCGATGGCGTAGTCGGGAAACAGCCGCAGGCTGCCCTTGGGCACCAGCGAGGTGTTCTTGGGGATGTCTCCGGTGCTGCTGCACGCGGTCAGCAGGGCCGCAAGCAGCAGGATGGCGCCCGACCTTGGCGACACGGCGTGCTCCTCAGGACAGGAAGTTGAACAGCGACATCCCGCTGACCTTGGCGAAGGTCGTGCGGGCGGCTTCGAGGTAGTAGTTCTGGAGCTGGAAGTCGGAGATCGCCGAGACGTAATTCACGCCCACCAGCCGCTCCATGCGGTCGGCATACTGCAGGTTGAGGTCCTCGCCCACGGTCTGCAGCGACTCGACCTCGAGCTGACGCGAGCCGACCTGCGCACGCAGGCGGTTGACGTTTTCCAGCGCTTCGTCGAGCCGGTTGAGCGTGTCGGCCACCATCTGGTTGTAGCCTTCCTTGTCGGTGACCGACTCCAGCCCCACGACCAGCGACTGCAGGGTGCTGAACATGTCGCTGGAAGCGCCCGGGGTGGTGCTGAACACGTCGCCCGCGACGGGGCTGCCGGACACGGCGACCGAGATCTGCTGCGTGGCGGGGTCGCCCGGGTCGGGCAGACCGATCTGCTGGCCGCTGGTGTAGGCGCCCGTGGCGAGCGGCGTGCCGCTCATGCCGGGGTCGGCGGCGAGGTCGAACACTTCGTAGGCCGTCGCGGAGGTGAAGCGGATGCCGAACTGCCCGCCCGTGTAGGCAGCCGGCCCGGTGACCGTGCCGGCGCTGACGATCGCGGAGTCGGAACTCGACTGGGTGGAGAACGCGCCGTTGGGCGAGGCGATCTTCATGAAGAGTTCGGAGCCCGACACGCTGGTCGGCATCAGGCGCGTGTTCGAGACCTGCAGCGAGCGCTGGCCCTCGTCGCCCTGGTAGCGCACGTCGGTGAGGTTGCCCGTGAAGGGCTGCGTTTCGCCCTTGTAGCCCGAGAACACGTATTCCCCCACGGCGTCGCGCGAATTGGCGAGACTCAGCAGCGCATCGAACTGCTGGCGGATGTCGGTGGCGAGGTAGCGCTTGCTCTCTTCGGGAAAGGAGCCGTTGCCTGCCGACACGGTGCGCTCGCGCACGTAGTTGAGGATGTCGCTCACGGCGCCGAGCTGGCTGTCCAGATACTTGAGCGCGTCGGTGGCGGTGCCCTGATTCTTGCCTTCGAGCGTGAGGCGGTTGATCGACTGGGTGGTTTCGAGCGCGCGCGCGGCGGCGACGGGATCGTCGCTGGGCACGAGCACGCGCGAGCCCGTGGAGAGCTGCTGCTGGAGCGTGACGAGGTCGCGCTGCTGGCGCCCCATCGTCGATACGCCCGCGGCGTAGATCTGTGCGGTCGAAATGCGCATGGCTTACCTCATGATGCCCAGGATGTCGTCGAACAGCGTACCGGCGATGCCGATCGCCCGCGCGCAGGCCTGGTAAGCCTGCTGGAAGCGCAGCAGATTGGCCGCTTCCTCGTCGAGATTCACACCCGAGAGATTCTGTTGCTCGGCCAGCGCCTGCTCGTAGAGCACTTGCTGGGATGCCTGGTTCAACTTCGCCGAGGCGGTCTGCGTGCCCACGCTGGAAACCATCTGCGAGTACGCGTAGCCCAGCGTCGCGGTGCCGCCGAGCAGATCCTTGGCGGAGGAAAGCGCATACAGCGCGTTGGCGTTGCGGCCGTCCTTGGTGCCCCCGACGTTGTTCTCGATCGTGAAGGTGTCGCCGTTGGCCGGCCGCCCCGAGATCGAGAAACTGATGTTGGGGCTGCTCAGCGTGATGGTGCTGCCGCTGGAATCCGAGGCCGGCGTGTAGGGAATCGTGCCCGGCGTGGCGCCGGTGATGACGAACTGGTTGTTGGCGGCGTCAAAGCGCAGCGTGACCGGCGTGGCGAGGTGCGCGCCGCCGGCGCCCTGCAGGCCGGCCAGGCTCAGCGCGGTGGGCTGCGTGAGGCTGCCGGTGCCGGTGTTGGTGGTCGCGGCGACGCTGCGCACGGGCGAGCCGGCGGCGATCATGCTGGTGTCGTTGATGGCCAGCGAGATGTCGCGCGCGGCGTTGCGCGTGGGCTGGATCAGCACGCGGTCGCCCGCCGCCATCGTGCCCGAGAACGACAGCCCTTCGAGGCCGGGCTTGAGCGAGAAGCTGTCGCCCGCCGCCGGCGTGCCGCCGGTGAGTTCGATGCGGATGCCTTCTATCGTGGCGGGCAGGCCGCCGGTGTACAGCGTCTTGCCGCTCGCGGCGGATTTGATCGTGTAGTTCGTGCCGTCGTAGCTCAGCGCGTAATCCTCGGCCATGCCGGTGGCGCCGGCGGTGGCCGTGAGGCTGAAGGTCGCGCCCGAGGTGCCCGAGGTCTGCGTGACCGAGTGACCGGGCATGCTGGTGCCGGTGTAGAGCGTGGCACCGTCGCCCGCGCGCTTGAGCGTGTAGTTCGTGCCGTCGTAGCTCAGCAGGTAGTCGGAAGTGGTCAGCGCGCCCACGCTGGTCACGGTGGCGCTCACCGACGCCGTCGAGGGCGCCCCGGTAACGAGGTTCTGCAGGTTCTGCGTGGTGGGCCGGATGGTGTTGAAGTAGGCGCCGCCCATGTTGCCGGCCAGATCCTGGCCCAGCGAATGCTGCGCGTTGAAGCGCGTCACGAGGCCCAGCGCCAGGCGGCCCAGGGCGTTCTGGGCGGGGTCCAGCGATTCGCTGCGATAGCGCAGCAGGCCGCCCAGCGATCCGCCCGTGAGCAGGCTCTCGGGAATCGCCACATTGCCGCCCGAAGGCAGTTGCACGCCGATCGCGAGACGCTCGGGGTCGCTGTCGGAAGGTTTGGTGGAAAGCGTGAAGACGTCGGAGTTCATCACCAGCGGCTGGCCGCTGCCGATGAAGACGTTGAACGAGCCGTCGCCGTTCGTCGAAGTCGTCACCTTGATGAGCTTGTTGAGGTCGGCGACCGCGGTGTCGCGCGCGTCCAGCAGATCGTTGGGGATCACGTTGGTCCCGGAGGATTGCGCGATCACGATCTTCTGGTTCAGCTCGGCCACCTTGCGGGCGAGCGAGTTGACCTGATCCACGGTCTGCGAGATCTGCGACTCCACGCCGTCGCGCACTTCCTGGAAGCGCGTCTGCAGTGCGCGGAACCGATTCACCAGCGCCTCGCTGCTCGACAGCATCGACTGGCGCGACGGAATGCTGGACGGGTCCGCGGCGACCTGTTGCACGCCCTCGAAGAACGAGTCGAGCGAAGTGTTCAGGCCCGAAGTGGTATTGCCCAGCAGGTTGTCGATCTGCTTGATCTGGTTGTAGTAGGTCTCGTATTCCGCGCGCGCGCTGTCCGCCGCGAGCACCTGGGCGCTCAGGAACTGGTTGTAGATGCGCTTGACGGTGTCGATCTGCGTGCCTTGCCCGAAGAAGCCCACGCCGCTGAACATCGGCGTGTTCGCGCTCTGCACCACCTGCTGACGGTTGTAACCGGCCACGGTCGCGTTGGCGATGTTGTGGCTGGTGGTATTGAGCGCGGCCTGTGCTGCGTTGAGTCCGGACAATGAAATGTTGAGTAGGCCTGCCATGGCTTGCATGCTCCTGCTTCGGGTTGCAGGGCATATGGCAAGACCGATGCCAGTTTTCGCGCGAGCCGCAAAAATTTCGTAACGCACTGATATGAAAGAACAATCAAGTCAGTGCAGCGCGCCATTGCCGCTCCCGGGGCGGCAACGCCGGCAATCGCCGCCCACTGCGGCAGGAATTGCCGCCACCCCGGCCGTTCAGCGCGGGCGGGCGTCCCAGATCTTCTGCAGGCGCTTCACGCTCACCGGCATGGGGGTCTTGAGTTCCTGCGCGAACAGGCCCACGCGCAGCTCCTCGAGCAGCCAGCGGAACTCTTCGAGCTGGGGGTCGGCCACGCCGGCCTTGAGCTTGGCGAGCTGCTCGCGCTCCCACGGGGCGGCGAGCGCCTTCCAGTCGGCCAGGAGCTGGGCATCGCGCGCGGGGTTGGCGCGCAGCTTGTCGATGCGCACCGCCGCGCCCTTCAGATAGCGCGTGAAGTGGGCGAGCCGCTCGAAAGGCCAGGCGACGATGAAATTCTTCGGCATGAGCCGCGCCACCTGCGCCTGCAGGTCGGCCAGCGCCTCGGGGAAGCCCTTGAGATTCGCGAAGCGCTTCTGCAGCGCGGCGTGTTCGGCCAGCAGCGCCCCGGTCAGGCGCATGAGTTCCTGCGCGACGAGGCTCACGCGTGCGCGCGCTTCCTGCACGCGCCGCTCGAAAGCCGGCGCGTCGGTCGGCAAGGGGTCGAGCAGGCAGCAGCGCACGAGCGTGGCCTCGACGAGCTGGGCCTTGAGATCGGCGTCCGAGCCGAAATTCAGGAACTGCAGCGCCAGTTCGCGCAAGCCGGGCAGGCGCTCGAGGCTGCGCACCTGTTCCTTGAGGGCGAGCGCGAACAGGCGCACGAGGCCCTTGCGATGCACGCGCGCGGCTTCTTCCTCGGTGTCGAAGGGACGCAGGCTCACCGAGTCGCCATCGTCGTGCAGGGCCGGGAAGCCGATCAGGGTGCGCCGGTTGAGGCTGACTTCGAGCAGTTCGGGCAGCTCGCCGAAACTCCAGCTGCGCAGGCCGCTGAGCGCTTCGGACGGCGCGGCGCGCGGGGCCGGCGCGGCTTCGCTGGCTGCCGTGGCGGCGGGCGCGGCCTGAGCCTTGGCGGGCTCGGCGGCGCGCAGGCTCAGCGCCGCGAGCTGGGCGCCCAGCGACCCTTCGACCTGGGCGGCACGGAAGGCGGCGCTGACCTGGTCGCGCAGTTGCGTGCGCAGCTCGGCGAGATTGCGCGACTGGTCGAGCACGCGGCCGTGCTCGTCGATCACGCGGAAATTCATGAAGCAGTGCGGATTCAGATTCTCGACGCGGAAGCTCGCGAGTTCGAGCTTCAGGCTCACGCGCTGCTCCACGAAGCGCTGCAGCGCGCGCACCAGCGGCTCCTCGGGCGCGTACTCGCCGGCTTCCACGGCGGCGAGAAATTCGCGCGTGCTCTCGCCGATGGGCTGCAGGCGGTGACGATGCTTCTGGGGCACGGTCTTGAGCAGCGCGCCGACCTTCTCTTCAAGCATGCCGGGCACCAGCCATTCGCAGCGCGTCGCCGGCACCTGGTTGAGCATCGCGACCGGCACCGTCAGCGTCACGCCGTCGTCCGACTCGCGCGGCTCGTGCACATAGCTGAGCTTGAGGCGCTGGCCCATGACCTCGAGGCTGGGCGGAAACTTGTCGCTGGTCACGCCCGCCGCCTCGTGGCGCATCAGCTGGTCGCGTTCCAGATGGAGCGTCCTGGGCGCCTTGCGCTCGGCCTGCTTGCGCCACGCCTCGAACGCGCGCAGGTCGGTGACCTCGGCGGGAATCTGCGCGTCGTAGAACGCCTCGATGAGGGATTCATCGACGAGCAGGTCGGGGCGGCGCATCTTCTGCTCCAGCCGTTCGATCTCCGCGACGAGGCGCCGGTTGTGCTGCAGGAAGGGCATCTGGCGCACGGCGGCGTCGTCGATCTCGCCGCCGACGAGACCGTCGCGGATCAGCAGCGTGCGGCACAGGGCCGGATCGACCTTGTCGTAGCCGCAAGGCCGCCGCGCGTACAGCGTGATGCCGTGCAGCACGCAGCGTTCCCAGGCGCGCACGGCGCCACGGGATTTCTCCCAGTGCGGCTCATACACGCTCTTGCGCAGCAGATGCGCTCCGACCTCCTCCAGCCATTCGGGCTCGATGCGCGCGATGCAGCGCGCGAAGAGCTTGGAGGTGTCGATGAGCTCGGCGGCCATGAGCCATTTGCCGACCCGCTTGGCCATGAAGGACCCCGGATGCGGCCAGAACTTGATGCCGCGCGCCCCGTTGAAGGCGCCCACCCAGGGGCCGCTGGCATCCTCGATGCGCACCCCGATGTTGCCCAGCAGGCCGGCGAGCAGCGATTTGTGGATGGCCTCGTCGCTCGCGGCGGCCGGCTTCGCGGCGGGCGCGGCGGACTTGTCGGCGCGGGGAATCCAGCCGTGCTCGGCGCAGAGTTCGTGGAGCTGGGCATGGATGTCGCGCCACTCGCGCATGCGCAGCCACGACAGGAAGTGCGTCTTGCACCAGCTCTTCTGCTTGCCGGAACCTTCGTGCCGCCAGATTTCGTCGGCCGCCTGCCAGAGATTCCAGTACCACAGGAACTCGCTGCGCGGCTCGCCGCGCTCATCGGGCGCGAGGCGGAAGCGCGCATGCGCCTGGTCCGCCGTGCCCGGCGATTCGGGCGGCCGCTCGCGCGGGTCCTGCACCGACAGCGCCGCGGCGATCACGAGCACTTCGCGCAGGGCGCCACGGTCGCGCGCGGCGAGGATCATGCGGCCGATGCGCGGGTCCAGCGGCAGCCGCGCAAGCTCGCGTCCGGTGGGCGTCAGGGCGTTGTCGTCATCGACGGCGCCCAGTTCGTTGAGAAGCTGGTAGCCGTCGGCGATCATGCGCGCGGCCGGCATGTCGAGGAAGGGAAACTCCTCGACGCTGCCCAGGCGCAGCGACTTCATGCGCAGGATCACGCCCGCGAGCGACGAGCGCAGCACCTCGGGGTCGGTGTGCGCGGCGCGCGCGTTGAAATCGGCCTCGTCGTACAGACGGATGCAGACCCCGTCCTGCACGCGCCCGCAGCGCCCCGCGCGCTGACGCGCCGCGCTCTGGGCGATCTTCTCGATCTGCAGCAGCTCGACCTTGTTGCGGTGGGAATAGCGATTGACGCGCGCCAGCCCGGTATCGACGACGTAGCGTATCCCCGGCACCGTCAGCGAGGTTTCCGCCACGTTGGTCGCCAGCACCACGCGGCGCCCGTTCGAGCGGCCGAACACGCGCGCCTGCTCGGCGGCCGACTGGCGCGCGTACAGCGGCAGGATCTCCGTGCCGGGCAGATGGTCGTGGCGCAACGCGTCGGCGGCCTCGCGGATCTCGCGCTCGCCGGGCAGGAAGACGAGCACGTCGCCGGGCCCCTCGCGCTGCAGCTCGGCCACCGCGTCGACGATGGCTTCGTAGAGATCCTTGCGCGACTCGCGCGCACGGCGGTCGTCGCGACGCTGCAGGCGGCGGTCGGCCGCGGCGCGCGCGGGCGCCGGCTCGTCTTCCTCGAGCGGGCGGTAGCGGACTTCGATGGGGTACAGGCGGCCCGACACCTCGATCACGGGCGCGGGCTTGCCGTCCCGTGCGAAATGCGCGGCGAAACGCTCCGCGTCCAGCGTGGCGGAGGTCACGATGACCTTCAGGTCCGGCCGGCGCGGCAGCAGCTGGCGCAGATAGCCGAGCAGGAAATCGATGTTGAGGCTGCGCTCGTGCGCCTCGTCGATGATCAGCGTGTCGTAGGCGGCAAGCGTCGGATCCCCCTGGGTCTCGGCCAGCAGGATGCCGTCGGTCATGAGCTTGACGTAGCTCGCCGCGCTCGTATGGTCGGTGAAGCGGACCTTGAAGCCCACCGCCGAGCCCGGCTCGCAACCGAGTTCCTCGGCGATGCGCTGGGCCGTGGCCCGGGCGGCCAGCCGGCGCGGCTGCGTGTGGCCGATCAGGCCGGCTTCGCCGCGCCCGAGTTCGAGACAGATCTTGGGAAGCTGCGTGGTCTTGCCCGACCCGGTTTCGCCACAAACGATCACCACCTGATGGTCACGGATCGCGGCGGCGATTTCCTCGCGGCGCTGATTGACGGGCAGTTCGGCCGGGAACTGCGGCCGTGGCCGCCTGGCGGCGCGCTCCTGCCGGGCCGCCATCGAACGCTCCACGCGCTCGCGCAGCGGTGCCGGCACGTCGGCCAGCGTGCGGACGGGCTGCCTGAGATCGCGCAGCTGACGCAGCAGCGTGGCGCGGTCACGGCTCAGGACAAGATCGGCGAGTTCGTTGAAAACCGGTGCAGACATTCAGGAACGCTTGAAGCGGGCGCATTGCGCGGGGGGCGCCATTCTATATGCGCGACCGCTCCGGATGCCGGATGGGCTCAGCGGCGCGGGGCGTTGGGCGTGCGGCCTTCGATGTGACGGAACGTGATACGGCCCTTGGTGAGATCGTAGGGCGACATTTCCAGCGAAACCTTGTCGCCGGCGAGGATGCGGATGTGGTGCTTGCGCATCTTGCCCGAGGTGTAGGCGATCAGCTGGTGACCGTTTTCGAGCGTGACGCGGTAACGCGAATCCGGCAGCACTTCGACAACCGAACCCTGCATCTCGATGAGTTCTTCTTTTGCCATGTGGCATCTCCATGAATGATTGAAACAAGCCGCCCTGCGGACCGCGAGACGCGCTCACGTTGCCGGCCGGGCATGGGAGAGGCTTTCCGTCCGCGGACGACGAAGCCTCGTGGTGCATTGCACGCTTCGATTCGCAAGCCATCGGGTGTCCGGCGTCGCGCGCCGGAGAGTGCCGGGCGGCGCGAAGCCGTGACCGGCCATGGGTCGGAGCCCTGGCGTTGAACCGCTTCACGGAGTGTCTGTCGTGGGACGCCGGACAGAAGCTCGGCACGATCACCGCGGCACCGCATCACGGGCGCGCAGCAGGCGAGGAAGAGGAGAAACCACCGGAGGGGCCCGGCGTGTGCCGGGTAGCCAGGGCATGACCTGAGAATTGCGGCGTGATTCTACGCCGTCGCGCCGTCTGCGGCAAACCGCAAGCGGCGCGGGCTTCAGTCGATGGGATCGAGCCACTGCGCGGCACCCGCGATCAACGCCCGCCCCAGGCTCTGGGTCAGCTCGCTCTGCACCTGCCAGGTATGCCAGTAGAGCGGAACGGACACATGGACCTCGGGCGTCACATTGATGAGGCGGCCGTCCGCGAGCGCCTGCCGGCACTGCGCGAGCGGCGACATGCCGTAGCCGTAGCCCAGGATCGCGGCTTCCAGGTAGGCCTCGAAGGCCGGCACGAAATGGTGCGGGAAACGCGGCTCGTCCCAGTTCAGGCAGCGTGCCAGATGCGCCGCCTGGAGGTCGTCACGCCGGTTGAACACCAGGGCCGGCGCGTGGCGCGCGGCGGCGATCGTGATGCCCGACGGAAAGTGACGCTGCATGAAAGCCGGAGACGCCACGCAGATGTAGGGCATGCGGCCCAGCGGCTGCACGCTGAAACCCTTGGGCGCCGCCGCTTCCGAACCGATGGAACCGATCACCTCGCCGTTGCGCAGACGTCCCTGGGTGTGGGTCTGGTCATCCACCACGAACTCCAGCATCACTTCCGGATGGCGCTCGACCCAGCCCGACAGCGCGGGCAGGACCCAGATGCCCAGGCTGTCGGCATTCACGGCGATGCGCAGATGGCCGCTGCGGGAGGCCGCCGCGACCTCGGGCCAGACGTCCATCGCCAGCAGCCGGGTCTGCCGCGTGAAGCGCAGCAGGGGCTGGGCCGCCGGCGTGGGGCGCACGGGACGCGTGCGGAACAGCAGCGGCTGACCCACCTGCCCCTCCAGCGCCCGGATGCGCTGCGAAACCGCCGACTGGGTGATGGCCAGCGCGGCGGCGGCTTTCTCGAAGCTGCCCTCGGTGGCCACGGCTTCCAGGCACTCAAGCAAGGAGAAGTCGATGTTCATTAGCAACTCTAATCAAACATGAATACTGCATTCAATACTAATTGAATTGCCGGCCGGCCGGCAGAATCCGTGTCCTGCGCTCTTCGCAGACAACCGGCAACAGGAAACGGCACCATGCACAGCTTCGTCCAGGGATTCACGGTCTGCGGCGGTCTCATTCTCGCCATCGGCGCGCAGAACGCCCACGTCCTCAAGATGGGGCTCACGCGCCAGCACGTGCTGCCGACGGTGCTGATCTGCGCCCTCTCGGACGCCCTGCTGATCGGGCTGGGCATCGCGGGCATGGGCGCGCTCCTGGACCGCTGGCCCGAGGCCGTGCGCATCGCCACCTGGGCCGGCGCGGCCTTCCTGTTCTGGTACGCCATCAATTCGCTGCGCGCGGCCTTCCAGCAGCGCGCCCTGCGCGTCGAAGAGGGCGGCCACGTCATCAGCCTGTCGCGCGCGGTGCTGCTGGTGCTGGCCTTCACCTATCTCAACCCGCATGCCTACCTGGACACGGTGATCCTCATCGGCTCCATCGGTGCCCACCTCGCGGCCGACCAGCGCATCATCTTCTGGATGGGGTGCATCACGGCCTCGCTCGCCTGGTTCACGGCGCTGGGCTTCGGCGCGAGCAGGCTGTCGCCGCTGTTCGCGCGCCCCAATGCCTGGCGGGTGCTGGACGCCGTGATCGGCGTGGGCATGGGCGCGCTCGCCTTCAGCCTCGTGCGCTAGGAACCCGCGCCCCTGACAGGCGGCGCCACGCGTGACAGAATCCCGCCTTTGCAGGACGCCACGCATGAACGCCAAGACATACGACATCCGCCCCGGCCAATCCCTCGAACTGCTCAAGGAGCTGCACATCCTGACCCGCGAGGGCAAGATGAACCAGGACAGCCGGCGCAAGCTCAAGCAGGTCTATCACCTTTTCCAGTTCATCGAGCCCTTGCTGCGCGACGTGCTGGGCGAGCACGCCGACATCACGCTGGTCGACCATGGCGCGGGCAAGTCGTATCTCGGCTTCATCCTCTACGACCTCTTCTTCAAGGAAGCCGCGCCGCAAGGCCGCATCTGGGGCATAGAAACGCGCGACGAACTCGTGACCCGCTCACGGGCCCTCGCCGACCGCCTCGGGTTCGGGGGCATGACCTTCCTGAACCTGTCGGTCGCCGATTCCATCGACTCCACTGCCCTGCCCGCGCGCATCGACGTGGTGACGGCACTGCACGCCTGCAATACCGCCACCGACGACGCGATCCGCTTCGCGCTGGCGCGCCAGGCGCGCCACATCGTGCTCGTGCCCTGCTGCCAGGCCGAAGTGGCGGCGGAACTGCGCCGTCGCAAGGGCGAGATGCTGGGTCACGGCGCGCTCACCGAAGTCTGGCGCCACCCGCTCCACACGCGTGAATTCGGCAGCCACCTGACCAACGTCCTGCGCTGTCTGCAGCTCGAAGCGCATGGCTACCAGCTCAACGTGACCGAACTCGTCGGCTGGGAACACTCGATGAAGAACGAACTCATCGTGGCAAGCTTCACGGGCCAGAAGAAGCGCGCCTCCGCCCGCCGCCTGGAAGAACTGCTCGCCAGCACCGGGCTGGAGACTTTGTCCGGGCGTTTCTTCGTGCCCGCCGAGGCGCGCGCCACCGGCGCGGCCTGAGCGAGCGGCCGGCGCGCTCAGGCCGGGCGCATCACTCGTCGTCTTCGTCGGGAAGCTGGATCTCGAAGGGCTTCCCGGCGCGGCATTCATCCTCTCCGCACAACCCCGCGGCGCGCAGGCGCGCGGTGAGCTGGGCGATGAGGCGGTCCTGCTCGTGCGCGTGGTCGAGCAAGGCATGCAGCGCCTTGCTCACCGGGTCGGCCATGTTGCGCGTGACGCCATAGGCCGAGAAATCCGGCTTGTCCTCGCCGGTGCCGCGCGGCTCCAGCACGTGCGCGGGGTTGCCGACCGCCGTCGCGCCCGCGGGCACCGGCTTGATGACCACCGCATTCGAGCCGATGCGGGCGCCGGCGCCCACCGTGAAACCGCCCAGCACCTTGGCGCCCGCGCCCACCACCACGCCAGCTTCCAGCGTGGGATGACGTTTCACGCCCCGGTAAAGGGAGGTGCCGCCCAGCGTGACGCCCTGGTAGATGGTGCAGTCGTCGCCGATCTCCGCCGTCTCGCCCACCACCACGCCGACGCCGTGGTCGATGAACACCCGACGGCCGAAACGCGCTCCGGGATGGATCTCTATGCCCGTGAGCATGCGCGCGAGATGCGAAATGAAGCGCGCCACGAGGTAGCAGCGGCGCAACCAGAAACGGTGCGCGAGCCGATGCAGGAGAAGCGCATGCACACCCGGGTAACACAGCAGCACCTCCAGCTTGCTTCGGGCGGCGGGGTCCCGTTGTAGAACGCTGGAGATGTCTTCGCGAAGATGGGCAAACATGGCTGTGAAGAGAGGGCTGGAGAACAGGAAACTCAAGAATGCGGAGAGGACCGGCGTCCGGGCCATTGTCGCGTAAAGCGGCGTCTGGCGGGTTCTGGGGGTTGGGGCCGGTCAGTCTTCTCGGCGCCGGAAGCGTTCCGGAAACTGGAACGCGTTGAGCATGCCGCGCAGGATGTTCACTTCGTCGCGTTCGAGACGGATGCGCCCGAACAGACGACGCAGGCGCGGCATCAGCCGCTTGGGATTGGCAGGATTGAAAAAGCCGCTGGCGGTCATGGCCTGCTCGAAATGACCGAACAGCTGCTCGACCTCATCCACGGTCGCCAGCTCGCCGAAACTCGCGGGCGCCAAGCCAGGGTCGAGCGTGGCCATGCGCAGTTCGTAACACATCAGTTGCACCGCCGCGCCGAGATTGAGGGAACTGTAGGCGGGATTGGCCGGAATCATGACGGGCAGCTGGCAGCGCGCGAGCTCGTCGTTCGAGAGGCCATAGGTTTCGTTGCCGAACACGAGGGCGATCTCGTCGCCGGCCGACGCCGCCCCGGCGAGCGTGCCGGCGGCCTCGCGCGCCCACTGCATGGGCAATGCCAGTTCGCGCCGGCGGGCGGTGAACGCCGCGGCCAGGCTCACGCCCTGCAAGGCCTCGTCGAGCGACGAACACACCACCGCCTGCGCCAGCACGTCGGTCGCGCCGGACGCGCGCGACTCCGCCTCGGGGTGGGGGAAATGCTTGGGATTGACCAGATAGAGCCGCGAAAGCCCCATCGTCTTGAGCGCCCGCGCGGCCGCGCCGATGTTGCCGGGAATGCCCGGGTGCGACAAAACCACGCGAAAACGATTCAAAGACAGTGCGTCGGGCATATATAATGGGCGGTTTCCTGTTGCGCCGGCCGAATAGGGCTGCGCGCCAGTCACGAGACCCGACGCTCATGCATCCAATTCTGAATATCGCCGTCAAGGCGGCCCGCCGTGCCAGCACGATCATCAACCGCGCCTCGCTGGATCTGGACAAGGTGGAAGTCCGTGCCAAGCAGCCCAACGATTTCGTGACGGAGATCGATCACGCGGCCGAAGCGGCCATCATCGAAGTGATCAGCGAAGCCTATCCGGAGCACGCGATTCTAGCAGAGGAGACGGGCGACACCGGCGGCGAGAGCGAATTCCAGTGGATCATCGATCCGCTCGACGGCACCACCAACTTCATTCACGGCTTTCCGCAGTACGCGATTTCCATCGCCCTGGCCGAACGCGGCATCGTGCAGCATGGCGTGATCTACGATCCCAACCGCAACGAGCTGTTCACGGCCAGCAAGGGTCGCGGCGCATACCTCAATGATCGCCGCATCCGCGTCGGCAAGCGCACGAAGCTCTTCGACAGCCTCATCGCGACCGGCTTTCCTTTCAAGGAAATGGCGCACATCGACGCCTACCTCGGCATGTTCCAGGAACTCGCGGGCAAGACCGCCGGCCTGCGCCGCCCGGGTTCGGCCGCGCTCGATCTGGCCTGGCTGGCCGCCGGCCGCACGGACGGTTTCTTTGAAATCGGCCTCAAGGCCTGGGACATGGCCGCAGGCACGCTGCTCGTGACGGAAGCGGGTGGTCTGGCGAGCGACTTCGGGGGCGAGGGAGACTACCTGGCCACCGGCAACCTCGTGGCGGGTTCGCCCAAGATCTTCACGCAGCTGCTGCAGATCGTTCAGTCGCATCGCAGCGAAGCGCTGATGGCCTGAAGAACCGGCCGCAAAAAACAGGGGCGATCCTCGGATCGCCCTTTTTTTCATGCCTCTGCGCGTGAAAACAGCCGGAAGAAATTCTCCGTCGTCGCCCGTGCCACCTCCTCGACTGGAATGCCGCGCAGGCGCGCCACTTCCGCCGCGACGTGGGGCACGTAGGAGGGCTCGTTCATCTTGCCGCGATAGGGCACGGGCGCCAGATAAGGCGAATCCGTCTCGATGAGGATGCGCTCCAGCGGAATACTCGCCGCCACTTCCTTGATCTGCGCGGCGTTGCGGAAGGTCACGATCCCCGAGAACGAGATGCTGAAGCCCAGGGCCATGGCGGCTTCGGCGACGGCAAGGTTCTCGGTGAAGCAATGCATCACGCCTCCCACGGCCTCGGCGCCCTCCTCCGCGAGAATGCGCACGACATCTTCCGACGCATCCCGCGTATGGATCACGAGAGGAAGCCCCGCCTGGCGCGCCGCCCGGATATGCACGCGGAAACGCTCGCGCTGCCACTCGGGCTTGTCCTTGTGCCAGTAGTAATCGAGGCCGGTCTCGCCGATGGCGATCACGCGTGGATGCTGGGCAAGCGAAACCAGGCGCGCAACGTCGGGCTCCTCGCCCCCGGTGTTTTCAGGGTGCACGCCGACGGTGGCGAAAAGGTTTGGGCGCGATGCGGCGAGCGCCAGCACGCGCGGCGCGTTCTCCAGATTCACACCGATGCAGGTGGCGTGCGTGACCTGCGCGGCGGCCATGCGCGCGAACAATGCCTCGCCCTGTACGGCAAGATCTTCGAAATCGATGTGGCAATGGGAGTCGACAAACATGGCCTGCTCTTCTCGGCTAGAAATCAAAAAGCCGGGCAAGGCCCGGCCACAACTGCGGGCACCGCCCGTTTCAGAGCGTGTGCGTGGGGCGGCTAGAGCCGATCGCGCCGCCCAGAATCTGCTCGATGCGGATCTTCACGGCGGTGCCGCCTTCATCGGGCTCGAACTGCACGCCCACCCCCTGCGTCTTGCTGTTCTGCGCGTTGGCGGGCGTGAACCACACGACCTTGCCCTTGACCGCCAGCTTCTGCGGATCGTCCATGAGCTGCAGCAGCATGAACACCTCGTCGCCAGGCGCATAGGCCTTGTTGGTGGGAATGAACAGCCCCCCGCCACGAATGAAGGGCATGTAGGCCGCGTACAAGGCCGTCTTGGAATTGATGTTCAGCGAGAGAACGCCGGTGCGCACGGACGGTGCGATTTGCGGCTGGGTCATGCGGGCTCCTGAAACGGGATCTGGCGGAAGGATCCTAACGACTCGCGACGGCGGGTGCCAGTCCGGGCCGACGAAGCACGGCGGAAAACGGGCCTGTGGTGATCAGACCACAGGCCCGCCGGGCCAGCCCGTCAGTGCGTCGTCACACCCGAGCCGGCACTGTCGTCGGCGTCAGTCTCGCCCGCCGCGGCAAGCGCCGCGACCGGCTCCACGGCCTCCGGCAGCGCTTCGGGCAGACGCTCCAGCGTGTGCTGGAGGACTTCATCGAACCAGCGCACGGGAACGATCTCGATGCGGTCCTTGATGTCCGCCGGCAGATCGACGAGATCCTTGACGTTCTCCTGCGGGATCAGCGCCTTCTGGATGCCGCCGCGAACCGCCGCGAGCAGCTTTTCCTTGAGGCCGCCGATGGGCAGCACCTCGCCGCGCAGCGTGATCTCGCCCGTCATGGCCACTTCGCAGCGCACCGGAATGCCCGTCAGGACCGACACGATGGCGCTCGCGATGGCGATGCCGGCCGAAGGACCATCCTTGGGCGTGGCGCCTTCGGGCAGGTGGATGTGGATGTCGCTCTTGGCGTGGAAATCCTCGCTGATGCCCAGCTGGCGGGCGCGCTTGCGCACGACCGACAGCGCGGCCTGGATCGACTCCTGCATCACGTCGCCGAGCTTGCCGGTGGTGATGATCTTGCCCTTGCCGGGCAGATTCACGGCCTCGATGGTGAGCAGTTCGCCGCCCACTTCGGTCCAGGCAAGGCCGGTGACCTGACCCACCTGGTTTTCCTTCTCGGCCATGCCGAAGCTGTAGCGACGCACGCCAAGGTACTTGTCGAGGTTCTTCGCGTTCACCACGACCTTGGACTCGCGCTTGCGCAGCACCAGCGCCTTCACGACCTTGCGGCAGATGCGCGACACCTCGCGCTCGAGGCTGCGCACGCCGGCCTCACGCGTGTAGTAACGGATGATGTCGCGCAGGGCTTCTTCCGTGACCGACAGCTCATTGACCTTCAGCCCGTTGTTCTTCATCTGCTTGGGCAGCAGGTAACGCTGGGCGATGTTGACCTTCTCGTCCTCGGTGTAGCCCGCCAGACGGATGATTTCCATACGGTCGAGCAAGGGCGCCGGAATGTTGAAGGAGTTCGCGGTGGCGACGAACATCACCTCGGACAGGTCGTACTCGACCTCGATGTAATGGTCGACGAAGGTCGTGTTCTGCTCGGGGTCGAGCACCTCGAGCAGCGCCGACGAGGGATCGCCACGGAAGTCCGCGCCCATCTTGTCGACCTCGTCGAGCAGGAAGAGCGGATTCTTGACCTGCACCTTGGTCATGTTCTGCAGGATCTTGCCGGGCATCGAACCGATGTAGGTGCGGCGGTGGCCGCGGATCTCGGCTTCGTCGCGCACGCCACCCAGCGACATGCGCACGAACTTGCGGTTCGTGGCCTTCGCGATCGACTGGCCGAGCGAAGTCTTGCCCACGCCAGGCGGGCCGACGAGGCACAGGATGGGCGCCTTGAGGCGGTCGACGCGCTGCTGCACGGCCAGATATTCGAGGATGCGTTCCTTGACCTTGTCGAGACCGAAGTGGTCCTTGTCGAGCACCTTCTGGGCCTCGGCAAGATCCTTGCTGATGCGCGACTTCTTCTTCCAGGGCAGGCCCGCGAGGGTCTCGATGAAGTTGCGCACGACTGTGGCTTCCGCCGACATCGGCGACATGAGCTTGAGCTTCTTGAGCTCAGACTGCGCCTTGACGAGCGCTTCCTTGGAGAGGCCGCCAGTGGTGATCTTCTTCTCGAGTTCCTCGAGGTCGGCGCCCTCTTCGCCTTCGCCAAGTTCCTTCTGGATGGCCTTGACCTGCTCGTTCAGGTAGTACTCGCGCTGGCTCTTTTCCATCTGGCGCTTCACGCGGCCACGGATGCGCTTCTCGACCTGCAGGATGTCGAGTTCGGTCTCCAGTTGCGAGAGCAGGCGCTCCAGGCGCTCGCCCACATTGAAGAGTTCCAGCACGGCCTGCTTCTGCTCGAGCTTGAGCGGCAGATGCGCGGCGATGGTGTCCGCCAGCCGGCCAGCTTCATCGATGCCCGACAGCGAAGTGAGGATCTCCGGCGGGATCTTCTTGTTGAGCTTCACGTACTGATCGAACTGGCTGATGATCGCGCGACGCATCGCTTCGACTTCGTGCGAGCCGCGTTCGTCGTTGGCGACCGGCGTGACCTCGGCCACGAACAGCGCCTTCTGCTCCTCGATGCGTTCGAGTTGCGCCCGCTGCGTGCCTTCGACCAGCACTTTCACGGTGCCGTCGGGCAGCTTGAGCATCTGCAGGATGTTGGCGATGCAGCCGATGTCGTAGAGATCCCCTGCCGAGGGCTCATCCTTGGCGGCGGATTTCTGCGCGACCAGCAGGATGTTCTTGCCGGCCTCCATGGCGATCTCGAGCGCCTTGATGGATTTCGGGCGCCCCACGAAGAGCGGGATCACCATGTGGGGGAACACCACCACGTCGCGCAGGGGCAGCAGCGGCAGTTCGATCATCTCGGAGGGGAGTTCAGGCTTGCTAGACATTTTTTGTCCCGGTTAGGCAGCACGCTTGCTACATGAGGGCAGGAACGATGGTTTCAAGCCCGCACGACGCATGCCGGAAAGATCTTGTCGCAAGGACGGACGGCCCCGGCCTGGGGTGAGCAGGAACCGGAACACGGCAGGACAACGGACGGGGCGACGCCACGCGCCCCGTCCCGTTCAGGCCCACGGCTCAGTTGGAACCGGAAACCTTGGCCTGTTCAGAATAGATCAGCAAGGGCTGCGTATTGCCTTCGATCGTATTCTCGTCGATGACGACTTTTTCGACATTTTCCATGCCGGGCAGTTCATACATCACGTCCAGGAGGACGTTCTCGAGGATGGAGCGCAGGCCGCGCGCGCCGGTACGGCGCTTGATCGCGCGGCGGGCGATCGCCTGCAGCGCGCCAGGACGCACCTCCAGGTCCACGCCTTCCATCGAGAAGAGCTTGGCGTACTGCTTGACGAGCGCATTCTTGGGCTCGACGAGGATCTGGATCAGCGCTTCCTGATCGAGTTCCTGCAAGGTCGCCACCACCGGCAGCCGGCCGATGAACTCGGGGATCAGACCGAACTTGATGAGATCCTCGGGCTCGCATTGGCGCAGGGTCTCGGAAACCTTGCCGTCATCCTTGCTGCGGACTTCCGCGCCGAAGCCGATGCCCACGGTTTCGGTACGGTTGCGGATCACCTTCTCGAGACCGTCGAAGGCGCCACCGCAGATGAACAGGATGTTGGCGGTATCGACCTGCACGAAATCCTGGTTCGGATGCTTGCGCCCACCTTGCGGCGGCACTGAAGCGACCGTGCCTTCGATGAGCTTGAGCAGTGCCTGCTGCACGCCTTCGCCCGACACGTCACGCGTGATCGAAGGGTTGTCGGACTTGCGCGAGATCTTGTCGATCTCGTCGATGTACACAATGCCCTGCTGCGCGCGCTCAACGTCGTAATCGCACTTCTGCAGCAGTTTCTGGATGATGTTCTCGACGTCCTCGCCGACGTAGCCGGCCTCGGTGAGCGTGGTGGCGTCGGCCATCACGAAAGGCACGTTGAGAAGACGCGCGAGGGTCTGGGCGAGCAGCGTCTTGCCCGAGCCGGTCGGCCCGATCAGCAGGATGTTGCTCTTCGCGAGTTCCACGTCGTCGGCCGCGCGGTTCTGCAGACGCAGGCGCTTGTAGTGGTTGTAGACCGCCACGGCGAGAATGCGCTTGGCAGGCGCCTGCCCGATCACGTACTGGTCAAGAATCTCCGCGATCTCGCGCGGCGTGGGCAGTTCGCCCTTGTCCATGCGGGCGGAGGCATCGCTGCCGATTTCATCGCGGATGATGTCATTGCACAGATCAATGCATTCATCGCAGATGAAGACGGAGGGCCCCGCGATCAGCTTGCGCACTTCATGCTGACTCTTGCCGCAGAACGAACAGTACAGCAGCTGCTCGCTGCCCGACTTCTTGTTCGTCATAGATAGCCTTCCTTGAAATTGAGGCGCGAAAATCAGGCGGCTTCGCCGCGCGAACTCAGCACCTTATCGACCAGGCCATACGCGCAGGCGTCGGCGGCCGACATGAAATTGTCGCGATCCGTATCGCGCTCGATACGCTCCACCGGCTGCCCCGTGTGCTTGGCCAGCATGTCGTTGAGCTTCGCACGCAGCGCGAGGATCTCGCGGGCATGGATTTCGATATCCGAGGCCTGCCCCTGAAACCCGCCCAGAGGCTGGTGGATCATGATGCGCGAATTGGGCAGCGAGAAGCGCTTGCCGGGAGCCCCCGCAGCCAGGAGGAACGCTCCCATGCTCGCGGCCTGTCCGATGCACAGCGTGCTGACCTTGGGCTTGATGAACTGCATGGTGTCGTAAATCGACATGCCCGCCGTCACCGACCCGCCCGGGGAGTTGATGTAGAAGTTGATGTCCTTGTCCGGATTCTCGGACTCCAGGAACAGCAGTTGCGCCACGATCAGGTTCGCCGTCACGTCATTGACGGGCCCGACGAGAAACACCACGCGCTCCTTGAGAAGACGCGAATAGATGTCGTAGGAGCGCTCGCCGCGACCGCTTTGCTCGACCACCATCGGCACCAGGCCAAGGCCCACCGGATCCCAATCAGAATGCTGCGTGCTTGAGAATTTCAAAGCAGTCTCTCCATCATCTCGAAAGAAACGGGTGCCGGCGGTTCGCCGGCACCCCTACGAAGTCTCGCTCAGGCAGCCTGAGCTTGCTCCATCAGTTCCTCAAAAGTAAAGGCCTTGTCGCTGACCTTGGCCTGCCCCAGCACCCATTCCACGACGTTGTCCTCGACCACCGCATCTTCGATGTCGCGCAGGTTTTCCGGCTTGGAGTAGTACCAGCGCACCACTTCCTCGGGCTGCTCATAAGTCTGGGCAAGATCATCCACGCGCGCGCGCACCTGTTCCGGCTTGGCGGCCAGGCTGTTCTTGCCGACGATTTCGGACACGATCAGTCCGAGCTTGACGCGGTTGCTGGCCTGCTCGATGAACCAGTCCTTGCTGACCGGAACGTTCTTCACATCCACGCCGCGCTGAACGAGATCGCGCTTGGCGGCTTCGGCCATGCGCTGCGACTCGTTCTCCACGAGCGCCTTGGGCACATCGAACTCACAGGCCTTGGACAGCGATTCGAGCGCCTGGTCGCGCACGCGGGCACGAATGCGGCGGGCCACTTCGCGCTCCAGGTTGGCCTGGATCTCGGCGCGCATCTTGGCGATGTCGCCGTCGGCCACGCCCAGCGCCTGGGCGAAGGTTGCATCCACCTCGGGCAGCACCGGCGCTTCCAGCGCCTTCAGCGTGATCTCGAACTGCACGGTCTGGCCGGCGAGCTTCTCGGCATGGTATTCGGCCGGGAAAGTCAGATCGAAGCTCTTGCTCTCGCCCACCTTGAGGCCCGCCAGGGCGGCGTCGAACTCGGGCAGCATCTGGCCGCCGCCGACCACCACGGCGAAGTCGCTGGCCTGACCGCCTTCGAACACTTCACCGTCCTTGCGACCCGTGAAGTCGATGGTCACGCGGTCGCCTTCCTGGGAAGCACGGTCCGCCGCCACGTAGCTGGTGCGCTGCTTGCGCAGGACTTCGATGGTGCGGTCGACTTCAGCGTCGGTCACGCTCAGCTGGGGACGTTCGATTTCCGCCACGGACAGGTCGCCCACGACCACTTCGGGGAAGACTTCGAAGCTCGCGACGAATTCCATCGTGCCCTCGGCAGAGGCTTCCTTGGGCTCGATGCTGGGATAACCTGCCACACGCAGGCCCTGCTCCTGAACGGCGCGATTGAAGGCGACCTCGACCGACTCGCCCAGCACCTCGTTGCGCACCTGCGGACCGTACGATTGCTCGACGATCTTCATCGGAACCTTGCCCGGACGGAAACCGGCCATCTTCACGGTGCGCGACACGCGCGTCAGGCGTTCGCCGACCTGCTTTTCAACGTCAGCCAGGTTGACGGAAAGATCGATGCGGCGCTCGAGCGCGCCCGACGTCACTTCATTCGTTTGCATTCAGAATATCCTTGGAAGCAGAACTTTTGGGAAAGACGCGCCAGGCTTCGTGCGGCCATGCGGCCAGCCTTCGCGCGATGCTCTCCGGCGAAAACCAACAAACCGGCGATCCTACCACAATCGACGGGGCGCCAGACGGCAGCCCGCCCCCTCTGCGGCAGCCGTGCATCCCAAACGAACGGGGCGCCCTTGGGCGCCCCGTTCAAGCAATCGGGTAACAGCGATTACTTCTTGGCAGCCTTCTTGACCTTGCTGGCGGCAACCTTGGCCTTGAAGCCGGCACCGGCGGAGAAACGCGGCACGGTCGTAGCGGCGATCTTGATCTTTTCACCGGTCTTGGGATTCTTGCCTTCGCGTGCGGCACGCGCAGCAGCCTTGAAGGTGCCGAAGCCAACCAGCGTCACAGAATCGCCAGTCGCGACAGCTTCCTCGATCGCCGCAACGGCAGCATCCAGGAACTCGCCGGTAGCGACCTTGGACTGATTGGTTTTCTCGGCGATCGCTGCGATCAGATCGGTCTTGTTCATGCGTTATCTCCGGTTAAATATGGGTGTGCATTGCTGCAGGGCCGAGTATAGAGCCTTGGATGGCCGTGCATAGCCCTTTCCAGCCCCTGCCTGCAGTTTTTTTCCGCCCGGGAGCCGTGCGCGCAGTTTCGGCGTATGAGCGCAAAAAAATCAAGCCGTACACAAGCGGGACTGCCATGTGGCGCGTTGTTGCATGCATGCATGCAACAACGCCGGAAACGCCGACAGACGCATGCCCCAGTCGGGCGAAAGCCGTAGCTCGGGCGGCACCTCGCTGCCCAGGCGCTGGACGCTCAGACGCGCGGGCAGACGCTCCAGCATGTCGACCACGCGGTCGACATAGACCGCGGGCGTGAGCAGGGGCACGCTCGCCGGATCGTCGCGGTACTGGATCGCCAGCCGCGTATGGCGCACCACCTGCAGCTGGTGGAATTTCAGCGAATCGAGCGGCAGGCGCGCGAGCGCTTCGGCGCCCTCCAGCAGCGAGTCGCGAGTCTCGCCGGGCAGCCCCAGCAACAGATGGCCGGTCACGAAAAGCCCGCGCGCGGCGGCGCGGCGCAGGGCGTCCTGCGTGCAGGCAAAATCGTGGCCGCGCAGGCATTCCGCGAGCACGGCGTCGGAGCAGGATTCGATGCCGATTTCCAGCTCCACGTGGCAGCGGCTGGCCAGCGCGCCCAGGTAGTCGAGCACCGCGTCGGGCAGGCAGTCCGGCCGCGTGCCGATCACCAGCCCTTCCACATCGGGATGCGCGAGCGCTTCGGCGTAGGCGTCCTGCAGGCGCGCCAATTCCCCGTAGGTGTTGGAGTAACTCTGGAAGTACGCCAGAAAACGCTGCGTGCCCGGATACCGCCGCCGCATGAAGGCGATGCCGGTATCGAGCTGCTGAGGCACCGTGGGCTGCTCGCGCAGGTAGGAAGGCGTGAAGCCGTCGTTGTTGCAGAAGCTGCAGCCGCCCCGCCCCAGCGTGCCGTCACGGTTCGGGCAGGTGAAGCCGGCGGCGACCGAGATCTTCTGCAGCCGCCCACCGTGCGTGCGCTTCACCCAGTCGTTGTAGGCGTGGTAGCGGCGCGCGCCGAAGTGCGCCGGGATGCCCGCGTCCGTCGGTGCGAGCGCGTCGTCCGGGCGGGCGTGTTGCGGCTGCCGCATGGCTTCAGAGATCCGCCTCGACGAGATTGCCCTTGAGCTCCATCCACGCACGGCGCCCCGATGCCTCGCCCTTGCCCATGAGCAGATCGAAGAGCGCATCGGTCTCGGCCGCCGGGGCGTCGCCCAGGGTGACCGGGAGCACGCGCCGCGTGGCGCGGTCCATCGCGGTCTCCTTCAACTGCGCCGGCAGCATTTCTCCGAGGCCCTTGAAGCGGCCCACCTCGAGCTGGTGCTCACGGAAGCCTTCCTTCGCGAGGCGTTCGCGGATGGAGACCAGCTCGCTGTCGTCGAGCGCGTAGAACCGGCGCGCGGGGCGCTTCTTGCCCTGCGCGGG
The DNA here is from genome assembly GCA_031119555.1 of Candidatus Dactylopiibacterium sp. Classification (GTDB taxonomy): domain Bacteria; phylum Pseudomonadota; class Gammaproteobacteria; order Burkholderiales; family Rhodocyclaceae; genus Uliginosibacterium. The sequence goes on along the minus strand of JAVHXQ010000007.1, from coordinate 30,532 downwards.
CACGTCGATGCGATAGAGCGGCGGCAGCGCGACATGCACGTGCCCGCCCGCCACGAGACGCGGAAAGTGGCGCAGGAAGAGCGTGAGCAGCAGGGTCTGGATGTGCGAGCCGTCCACGTCGGCGTCCGCCATGATGATGATCTTGCCGTAACGCAGGTTCGCGAGCACGGCGTCGGAGGCGTCCGCCGCATGCGGATCGACGCCGATGGCCACCGAGACGTCGTGGATCTCCGCGTTCGCGAAGAGACGGCCGGGATCGATCTCCCATGCGTTCTGCACCTTGCCGCGCAGCGGCAGGATGGCTTGCGTCTCGCGGTCGCGCGCGAGCTTGGCTGAACCGCCGGCGGAATCGCCCTCGACGAGATACAGCTCGTTGAGCGACACGTCGTCGCTCTCGCAATCGGCGAGCTTGCCGGGCAGCACCGCAACGCCACTGCTCTTCTTCTTCTCGACTTTCTGCGCGCTCTTGAGGCGCGACTGTGCCTGCCGGATCGCCTGCTCCGCGATCGCGCGGCCGTGGTCGACGTTCTGGTTGAGCCAGGCTTCGAAGGGGTGCAGCAGCATGGAGGAAACGAGCTTCACGGCTTCGCGCGAATTGAGCTTCTCTTTCACCTGCCCCTGGAACTGCGGGTCCAGCAGGCGCGCCGAGAGCACGAAGCTCATGCGGCCGCAGACATCTTCCTGCTGCAGCTTGACGCCCTTGGGCAGCAGGCTGTGATGCTCGATGAAATTCTTCACGGCCTCGAACACGCCCGCGCGCAGACCGGACTCGTGCATGCCGCCGGCCACCGTGGGAATCAGGTTCACATAGCTTTCACCGAGCTGCTGCCCGTCGAACCAGCCGAAGGCCCACGCCGCGCCTTCGCCGGGGGCGAAGTCTTCGTCCTCGCCGGCGTGGTTCTCGGCCGAGTAGATGGGCGCGATCGATTCGAACCCGTTCATCATTTCGCGCAGGTAACCCGGCAGCCCGTCCTGATACCGCCACTCCTGCTTCTCGCTGCGGCCGTCGGCCTGCTCCACCTCCAGGGTCACGCGCATGCCCGGCAGCAGAACGGCCTTGGAACGCAGCAGGCGTTCGAGTTCATTCATCGGCACCTTGGGCGAATCGAAGTAGCGCGCATCTGGCCACACCCGCACGCGCGTCCCCGTCTGGCGGCCGCAGCTGCCGGCCTCCACGATCGGACCGATCTCGCGCCCGCCATCGGTGAAGCTCACCTGATGCACCTTGCCGTCGCGGCGGACTTCGACGTCCACGCGCCGCGACAGGGCCGTGGTCACCGCCACCCCCACGCCATGCAGACCGCCCGAGAAGGCGTAGGCCGAGTTGCCCGACTTCTTGTCGAACTTGCCCCCCGCGTGCAGCACCGTGTAGGCCAGTACCACGACGGGCACCTTCTCGACCGGATGCGGCCCGACCGGAATGCCGCGGCCATCGTCCACCACCGTGATCGAACCATCGCGCGAAACGACGACCGCGATGTTGCGCGCGAAACCCGCGAGCGCCTCGTCGGCGGCGTTGTCGATGACCTCCTGGATCATGTGGCACGGAGAATCCGTGCGCGTATACATGCCGGGCCGTTCGCGCACGGGCTCCAGCCCCTTGAGGACGCGGAAGGAGGATTCGTCGTACTGTTTCTGGCTCATGTCGGAAAGGAATCGTGCCGCGCGGGAGCCGGGGCGGCACCGAGACCACCGCCGGCATCACGCCGGAAAATAGGGAGAAGGTTCAGCTCGAGGCGGCCGCGGGCGGCAGCCAGAGGCAGGTGGCCTTCTTGGCGATCTCGCCCAGCACGCGCTCATGCTCGGCGAGTTCCGCCTCGCTCGCGTGCAGCACGCGCACGCGGCGCGGGGTAGTGGACTGCGGGCCGAGACTGCTTTCCACCGCGCCCGGTGCGTCGTCGGCCCACATCGTGAGGTCTTCCTGACCGCGCGTCATGGCCAGATAGACTTCCGCGAGCAGCTCCGCGTCGAGCAGCGCGCCGTGCAGCGTGCGATGCGAATTGTTGATCGCGTAGCGCTCGCAGAGAGCGTCGAGCGACGCCTTCTTGCCAGGGAACATCTCCTTGGCCATCTTCACGGTGTCGATCACCGACGGGCACAGTTCGCTCACGCGCGTACGTCCCGCGCGCTGCTGCTCCATGTTCAGGAAGCCGACGTCGAAGGCCGCGTTGTGGATGATGAGTTCGGCCCCGCGCACGAAGGCCTCGAAAGCCTCGGCCTGGCTGGCATACAGCGGCTTGTCGGCGAGGTAGGCATCCGACAGGCCGTGAATGCGTTCGGAGTCGCCCACCTCGCGCTGCGGATTCAGGTAGACGTGGAAATTCTGGCCCGTGAGGCGGCGGTCGATCATCTCGACGCAGCCGATCTCGACGACGCGATCCGCCCCGCCCCGCCAGTCCAGGCCGGTGGTTTCGGTATCGAGGAAAACCTGACGCGTCATGGCTTGGGCTGCGAAGCCGCGAGCTCACGGTAGATGGCGATGAATTCCTGCGCGTTGAGCGCGGCCGAGCCGATCAGGCCGCCATCCACATCGGGCATCGCGAAGATCGAGGCGGCGTTGCTCGCCTTGACCGAGCCGCCATACACGATGGGCAGACGCGCGGCGAACTCGCGGTCGCGGATGGCGATGCGCTGACGCAGGAATTCGTGCTCGCCCTGGATGATCTCGGGCGTGGCGGCGATCCCGGTGCCGATGGCCCAGCGGGGTTCGTAGGCAAGGATGATCTCGTCATGCGCGGTGCGGATGTAGCCGAACGCCGCATCGAGCTGGCGCGCCAGCACCTCGTGGGTGCGTCCGGAGTCGCGCTCCTCGGCGGTCTCGCCCACGCAGATGACGGGAATCAGGCCCGCATCGATCGCGGCCAGAGCCTTGCGGCCCATGAGGCCGTCATTTTCGCCCTGGTACTGACGGCGCTCGGAGTGGCCGATGATGGCGAAGCGCCCCCCCAGTTCGCGCACCATGAGCGGCGAGGTCTCGCCCGTGTAGGCGCCCTGGAGATGATCGGAGACATTCTGCGCGCCGACACCGATTTCGGTGCCCTGCGTGAGCTCGGCGAGCTGGAAGAGGTACGGGAAGGCGGGGCAGACGGCCACTGCGATGTCGTCTTCGGGCTTGGGCAATGCGCCGCGGATGGTCTCGACGAGCGCCTTGTTGCTCTCGAGGTCGCCATGCATTTTCCAGTTGCCGATCAGCCATCTCTTCTTCATGCACCCTCCGGGAACGTACTGTTTTGGATGCGGCGCGAGCTTACCCGCCGCACGCTGCTCTCACAAGCTCAAATTTCCCGCAGTGCACTAAAGGCCGTCTCGATGCGTTCGAGCGGGATGACCTTCATGCCCTCGATGGGTTGCTTGGGCGCATTCGCCGCCGGAATCAGCGCCACCTCGAAGCCCAGCTTGGCCGCCTCGCGCAAGCGCTCCTGCCCGCGCGGTGCGGGCCGGATCTCGCCCGCCAGCCCGATTTCGCCAAACGCGACGAGCTTGGGTGGCAACGCGCGCCCCGTCAGCGAGGACACGATGGACAGCGACACTGCGAGGTCCGCCGCGGGTTCCGTGATCTTCACGCCGCCCACGGCGTTGATGAACACATCCTGGTCGGCGCACTGGATGCCGGCATGGCGGTGCAGCACCGCCAGCAACATCGCCAGCCGGTTCTGCTCCAGCCCCACCGAAAGCCGGCGCGGATTGCCGAAGGCGCTGTCGACGAGCGACTGCACCTCGACCAGCAGAGGCCGCGTGCCCTCCTGCGTGACGAGCACGCAGGAGCCCGGCACGGGCTGGGCATGCTGCGACAGGAACAGCGCCGACGGATTGCTGACGCCACGCAGGCCACGCTCGGTCATCGCGAACACCCCAAGCTCGTTCACGGCGCCAAAGCGGTTCTTGAACGCGCGCACGAGCCGGTAGCTGGAGTGCGTGTCGCCCTCGAAGTACAACACGGTGTCGACGATGTGTTCGAGCACGCGGGGCCCGGCCAGGGCGCCGTCCTTGGTGACGTGGCCGACGAGGATCATGCAGGTGCCGGTGGCCTTGGCGTGACGCGTGAGCTGGGCCGCGCACTCGCGCACCTGGGCCACCGAACCCGGCGCCGACTGCAATGCCTCTGAATAAAGGGTCTGGATCGAATCGATCACCACCACTTCGGGCTTGAGCTCGCCCAGCGTGGCCAGGATCTTTTCGAGCGAGATTTCCGGCAGCAGCGGCAGGTCGCCCGCCTCGAGCTGCAGCCGGCGCGCGCGCAGCGCGATCTGCTCGGCCGACTCCTCGCCCGACACGTAGAGCGTGCGCTGCGCAGGCTGCACGCGCACCAGCGCCTGCAGCAGCAGCGTCGACTTGCCGATGCCCGGATCACCACCGATCAAGACCACCATGCCGGGCACCAGACCGCCGCCCAGCACGCGGTCTAGCTCGTCGATGCCCGTGGGGGCGCGCGGCGATTCACGCGGATCGATCTCGGAAAGTTTCTGCAGACGCGCTGCGCCCGCCGCCAGCGAGGCGAAGCGCGTACCGGCGCCTGCGGCGGGCTCGGGCGCCGACTCGACGAGCGTGTTCCACTGCCCGCAGCCCGGGCATTGCCCCTGCCACTTGGGGCTCTGGGCGCCGCATTCGGTGCAGATATAGACCGACTTCGCGCGGGCCATCAGAAGGCCACGACCGGCACGCGCGGCGCCACCGCGCAGAACAGCTCATAGCTCACGGTGCCGGCAGCGGCCGCCACCTCATCGGCCGGCAGCCCCTCGCCCCAGAGCGTCACTTCGGCACCGACGCCAGCGTCGATGCCGGTCAGATCGCACGCCAGCATGTCCATCGACACGCGACCCAGCGTGCGCGTGCGCTGGCCATTGACGAGAATGGGCGTGCCCGTGCCGGCATGGCGCGGATACCCGTCGGCGTAGCCGCAGGCCACGGTCCCCACCCGCAGGGCGCCCTCGGCGCGCAGCGTGGCGCTGTAGCCCACGGCCTCGCCCGGCGTGAGCATCTGCACGCCGATGATGCGGCTGGAAAGCGTCATCACCGGGCACAGCCCGATCTGCGCGGCGTCCTGCAGATCGGGAATGGGCGAGCCTCCGTACAGCATGATGCCGGGCCGCACCCAGTCGTAATGCACATGAGGAAATCGCAGCAGCGCGGCGGAGTTGGCCACGCTGCGCGCCAGTCCGGTCGGCGCGGCCACGGCGTCGAAACCGGCCAGCGCGGCATCGATGCCCGCGCCATCCGCGCAGGCGAAGTGCGTCATGACCGAAATCCCGGCGGCCTTGCCCGAAGCGCGCAGGCGCTCGAGCACGCGGGTCAGCTCTGCGGGCCGGAAGCCCAGCCGGTTCATGCCGGTGTTGAGCTTGACAAAGATCTCCAGCGGCGCGGAGATGTCGGCGAGTTCCAGCAGGCGCAGTTGCTCCTCGCAGTGCAGCGCGCTGCTGATGCCGTGGGCGCTCGCCATCTGCAGATCGTCCTCGGCGAAAAAGCCTTCGAGCAACAGGATGGGCTGGGCGAATCCCGCATGGCGCAACTGCATCGCCTCGCTGATCTCGAGCAGGGCAAAGCCGTCGGCCACGTCACGCACCGCCTCGGCACACCGCAGCAAGCCGTGACCATAGGCGTTGGCCTTGACGACGGCCCACGCGCGCGCGCCGGCCGCGCGGTCGCGCGACAGCAGGTAGTTGTGGCGGAAGGCGGCCGCGTCGATGCGGGCAAGAATCGGACGGGTCATCGTCTCAGGCCTCCTTGCCTTCGCCGGTGACGGTCTGCACCACTTCGGCGGGCAGCGCGATGCGCGCTTCCATGTCGGTGAACATGTTCACGGCGAACTCGGCGAAGGTCGAGTGCAGGCGCGCGCGGAAGCGATCCTTGGGTACGAGGATGTTGAGCGAGGAATACAGGCGCGGCTCGAGCGGAATGCCGACCAGGCCACGATTGTTGTAATCGTTGAGCGCTGCCCTGGCGATGATGGCGAAGCCCAGCCCCTGTTTCACCAGATGCAGGATGGATGGCAGGGAACCCAGCTCGGCGCGCCGGTGCAGGCTCTCGGGCGGCACGCCGTTGCGACGGAAGAAGTCTTCGGCCAGGGCGCGGATCGCCGCCCCCGGATCACGGTCGACAAAGGGGTAGGCCTGCAGGTCGGTGGCCCGCAACGAGGTGGCGGAGGCCAGCTCGTGGCCCTGGCGGACGATCACGCGCAACTCGTCCTGGCAGGCCAGCGTGCACTCCAGCGTGGGGTCGTCGGACTGCTTCTCGACAAGACCCACATCCAGCTCGTGGGCGGCGACGCGATTCTCGATGTTTTCGGAGTTGGCCACGAAAACGCGTGGCACCACGCGGGGGTGCTTCTTGATGAAGGCGTCGAGCAGGAAGGGCAGCCAGTAGCCCGCGATGGTCTGGCTGGTGCCGATCGTGAGCACGCCGGTCAGCTCGTCGGTGAGCTCCGCGATGCGCGTTTCCATCTCGTCGGAGAGTCCGAGGATGCGCTCGGCGTAAGCGAACACGATCTCCCCGGCCGGCGTCAGCGTCACGCGCCCGTGGCCCCGGTCGAGCAGCCGCGTGTTGAACTGCTCCTCGAGCTGCTTGATCTGGAACGTGACCGCCGGCTGCGTCATGTAGAGCGTTTCAGCGGCCCGCGTGAAGGAGCCGTGCCTCGCAACGGCGTAGAAAACCTGCAGTCTGCGATCAGCCATATCAACTCCACGAATAAACAGTATTTATCATTCTACGCATTCCAGCAGCCAGCGTCGATTGAGGCAAAGCAGATGCGCAGGGGTTTTCGACAGGACAGAACGCTGTCAGGTGACTGTGGTATAACCCTCCCCTGATCATCGTGACCAGCGGGGCGCGCCGGAGACAAGGCGCTTCGCGACGGGACGAAACCAATACGAGGCAATGCGGCCCCGGCGTGCCCGGCGCCGTGCCTGTCGCCCGGCAGCAGGATAACAAAGAGGTTCTACGGCTTTCATGGGTTTCGGCTTTTATATTGTCATGGCCGCGCAGTTCTTTTCTGCGCTGGCGGACAACGCGCTGCTCATCGCGGCGATCGCGCTCCTCATGAATGCGCAGGCACCCGCGGAACAGATCCCGCTGCTGAAATTTTTCTTCACGATTTCCTACGTCCTGCTGGCGGCCTTCGTGGGCGCTTTCGCCGACGCCATGCCCAAGTGGCGCGTGATGCTCATCAGCAACACGATCAAGATCGCCGGCTGCGCGATGATGTTCATGGACATCCACCCCCTGCTCGCCTATGCCGTCGTGGGGCTGGGCGCGGCCGCGTACTCTCCGGCCAAGTACGGCATCCTCACCGAGATGCTCCCGGCCGCCAAGCTCGTGGTCGCGAACGGCTGGATCGAAGGGCTGACCGTGGGCGCGATCATTCTGGGCACGCTGCTGGGCGGCGCGCTGGTGCACCCGGCCACGCTGCAATGGATCGAGACCCTGCACATGCCAGCACTGGGCCCCCTGCTCAACTCCAGCATCGACCCCATCGTGATGTTCGTGGGCCTGCTCTACATCATTGCCGCCATCTTCAATCTCTACGTGCCCGACACCGGCGTCGATCACAAGCCCCTGCACAACAATCCGATCTACCTGATCCGCGAGTTCTCCCACTGCGTGGGCCTGCTCTGGCGCGACAAGCTGGGGCAGATCTCGCTGGCCGTGACCACCTTGTTCTGGGGGGCGGGCGCGACACTGCAGTTCATCGTGCTCGACTGGGCGCGCGTCAATCTGGACCTGCAGCTCTCGGAGGCCACCAACATGCAGGGCGTCGTGGCGGTGGGCGTGGCCGTCGGCTCCGTCCTCGCGGCGAAGTTCGTGACGCTCAAGCGCTCGCCGCGCGTGATTCCGCTGGGCATCGCGATGGCCGCCGGCATCATGGCGATGATCGCCATCACCAACGTCTCCCTCGCCATGCTGCTGATGGTGCTCGTCGGCGGTCTCGCGGGGTTCTTCGTGGTGCCCATGAACGCCCTGCTGCAGCATCGCGGCCACGTGCTCATGGGCGCGGGTCACTCGATCGCCGTGCAGAATTTCAACGAGAACCTCAGCATCCTCATGATGACCGCGCTGTATGCGCTGCTCATCCACTTCGGGCTGTCGGTCAATATTGTGATCGCGCTCTTCGCACTCTTCATGGCGGGCTCGATGTATCTCGTCAAGCTTCGCCACGAAGCAAACCAGCGCGAATACGATTCGGTCGCCCTGCTCGACGAAGAGCACCAGCGCCACTGAGGCCGCGCGGCGCGGCGCCAGGCGTCAGGAGGGCGCCCGCTCCGCGAGCAGATCCTGCGCGAAGCACAGATCTTCCCAGGCCTTCGCCTTGTCTTCGGGCGTGCGCAGCAGATAGGCCGGGTGGTAGCTCACCACCACCGGAATGTCGCCATACGCGAAGCGCTTGCCGCGCGACGGACCGATGCGGATCTCCTGCTGCAACAGGCTCTGCGCGGCCGGCCGGCCGAGCGCGAGAATGATGCGGGGCTGCACGAGTTCGATCTGCCTGCGCAGGAACGGCAGGCAGGTGGCGATCTCGTCCGGCTCGGGCGTGCGGTTGCCCGGCGGGCGGCACTTCACCGAATTGGCGATATAGACCTTCTCGTGGCGGTTCAGGCCCAGCGCCGCGAGCATCGCGTCGAGCAGCTTGCCGGCCGGCCCCACGAAAGGATCGCCCAGCCGGTCTTCCTCCGCGCCCGGGCCTTCGCCGACGATCATCCAGTCCGCCTGGAGGTCGCCCACGCCAGGCACGGCCTGCTTGCGCTGCCGGCACAGGCCACAACGCGCGCAGGCGCGGATCTCGGCCTCCAGCGCATCCCAGTCCAGCGTCGCGATACGCGGTGCGTCGGCCTCGCCGGCGGACGGCGGGGCGGGCTCGGCCTCCGCCGGGCTCCCCAGCGCGCGTGCCAGGATCGCGCTGACGTTCGCCCGCGCATCAGTCTGCGCACCGGACGGCGCAGCACGCGGCGCGGCCGCCACGACCGCCTCGTGCGACACGACGGCGGGGCTCTTCGCCTGCCGGGGGGCGACGGGTTCGGCCGGGCCGGCAGCCGGAACGACGGCCGCGGGAACCCCGGCCGCCAGTTCGTCGGCGGTGCTGCGCAGACGCCAGACGGGATGGATGCCCATCTCCGCGAGCATGCGGGCGTGAATGGCGTTCATGCTTCGCACCTCATGACGATCGCATCTTCCCGCTGGCCGCCATCCGCCGGGTAATACGCCTTGCGGCGCCCGATCTCGGCAAAGCCGCCGCTGCGGTAGAGCGCGCAGGCGGCGAGGTTGGACGGACGCACTTCCAGGAAGATCTCGCGCGCGCCGCCGGCCTGCGCCTGCGCGCACAGATGCGCGACGAGGCGGCGCCCCAACCCCTTGCGCTGATGGGCGGGATGCACCGACAGAACCAGGATGTGGGCTTCATCAAGCACGGACAGCAGCACGCCCTGCCCCGCCAGCACGTCGTCGACGTGCATGACCCATGCCGAATTGCCGGCTTCCAGCGCCTCGGCGAAAGCCTGGCGCGACCATGCGAAACGCGTTGCCGCGCGCTCGAGTGCGGCAACGGCGTCGAAGTCGTCGGCCAGCATGGGGCGGAACGCCACGTTCGTCACGCGCGCCCTCCCTGGGCTAGACGCTCCGCAATCGTGAGCGCCACGCGGTCGCGCACGTAAAGCGGCGCGAGCAAGGCCGGGTCGAGCAGCGGCGCGGTCTGGGCGAGACGCAAGACGCCGGCGGCCGTGGGGTACAGGTCGCGCGGCGCACCCGGGCTCCAGCCCGCCACCCGCTGGGCCGCCGCCGGGTAGGCAGCGAACGCCGTTCCGACGCAGACCCAGTCGCCCTCCGGGGGCGCGGGCAAGTCGGCGGGCGCTACGCAACAGGGCGCGTGCACCACTTCCCAACCCGTTTCGCCGCGTCGGTAGGCGGCCGCGTAAATTTCGCTCATGCGGGCATCCAGCGCGCAATACGCCGCCTGGGCTCCCGACTGCTCAGCCAGCGTCTCCAGGCTGTTCACGGCCGCCACCGCAAGCCCCGCGCCCAAGGCCAATCCCTGCGTCACCGCGCACGCGAGGCGCACGCCCGTGAAGGCGCCCGGACCGACTCCGCACGCGAGCCGGTCCAGCTCGCGCAGCTGCGCGCCCTGCTCGTCGAGAAGGCGACGGATCGCGGGCAGCAGGGTGGCCGAATGCGCGGGCGGGCTGGCGAGTTCGATCTGGCTGATCCGCCCCTGCCACTGCAGGGCAATGGAGGCACGCTCGGTGGAGGTTTCGATTGCAAGGATGTTCATCGGCCGCGATTCTACCGTAGCGGGCACCCCCGGGGTCGGCCGCATGCCGGGGCCACGGCGATCAGGGGCGGTAGTGCTCGCGCGCGGCGTCGCGCATCGTGCGGCGCAGGCGCTCGCGCTCTTCGGGGTCGAGGCGGCGCAACGATGGCGCATCGTCTTCACCGCGTCCGCGCGGGCCTCGGCGGGCATCGTTCTGGCGCAGCTGCTCACGCAGGTCGTCGCGCCGCATCTCGCGGGGCGCTTCGCGCGAAGGCGCCTCACGCCGGGGGCGGGCATCCTCCCGCGCTTCACGCGGGCGCGGCTCGCGCGCGGCCACCTCGCCGGAGCCCAGCAGGGCCAGCAGCATGAAAGCGGTGATGAGCCCGAGGGGCGCGCGCAGCTTCACTCGACGTCCTTTCCACGCGGAACGCGAAACCGTTCCGCCAAGCGTTCATTATGGCGTCTGCCACCCGTCGCCATGCAGACAGTTGTAAGCACTTGTTTCGACGGGCGCGGCCTGCAACATCCGGTTGCATCCGGGCGCCGGCAGGCGCTGACAGGCGACGCGTCATTGCATACGATGCGCGTCATGACAGAACGTTTCCGCATTCTCGTCGTGGACGACGACAACCGCCTGCGCCACCTGCTCGAACGCTATCTCGAAGAGCAGGGTTTCGCGGTGCGCACCGTGGCGGACGCCGCGCAGATGGACAAGGCGTTGCTGCGCGAGCATTACGACCTGCTCGTGCTCGACCTCATGCTGCCCGGCGAGGATGGCCTGTCGATCTGCCGCCGCCTGCGTGCCGCCGCCAGCCCGCTCGCGATCCTGATGCTCACGGCGCGCGGCGACGAGATCGACCGCATCGTGGGGCTGGAACTCGGCGCGGACGATTACCTGCCCAAGCCCTTCAATCCGCGCGAACTCGTCGCTCGCATCCATGCCGTGCTGCGCCGCCGCCCGCGAACCCTGCCGGGGGCGCCCGCCACCGAGCCCACGCGCATCCGTTTCGGCGAAGTGGAAGCCGATCTCACGACGCGCCAGCTCTCGCGGCGCGGCGAGAAGCTCGCGCTCACGACCGGCGAGTTCGCCCTGCTCAAGGTGCTGCTGCAGCATCCGCGCGAACCGCTCTCGCGTGACAAGCTCATGGAGCTTGCGCGCGGGCGCGAGTACGACGCCTTCGACCGCTCCATCGACGTGCAGGTCTCGCGCCTGCGCAAGCTCATCGAGGATGAACCCGCCAAGCCGCGCTACCTGCAGACCGTCTGGGGCTTCGGCTACGTGTTCGTGCCCGACGGCGACGCCTGAGCCCCGCCATGCGTTTTCCCTGGCCGCGCACGCTGCTCTGGCGCACCTTCCTGCTGATCCTGCTGCTGCTCGGCCTGTCGTTGCTGGGCTGGTACCAGATCTATCGCCAGTACGTGATGGAGCCCCGCACGCGCCAGCTCGCGGAGATGGTCAGCAGCGTCATCAACCTCACGCGCTCGGCGCTGCTCGCCTCCGAACCCGACCAGCGCCTCGCGCTGCTGGGCGAACTCAACTCGCTCGAAGGCATCCGGCTCTTTCCCGCCGAGACCGGCGACGACATCGTGCCGCTGCACGAAGGCACCCAGATGCGCATCGTGCAGGACCGCGTCCGCCAGCGCCTGGGACAGGGCACGCGCTTCACGGCAGAACTCAACGGCGAAGCGGGATTCTTCGTGAGCTTCCTGATCGACCCCGCCGTGCCCGACGATGAATACTGGATCATGCTGCCGCCCGAGCGCGTCGAGCGCCTGCTCACGGGGCACTGGATCGGCTGGGGCATCGCGGCCATCTGTTCTTCGCTGCTGGGTGCCTGGCTGCTCGTGCTGGGCGTCACGCGCCCCCTCAAGTCGTTCGAGAACGCCGTGCGCGCGGTGGGCCGCGGCGAGCGTACCGATGCGCTGCCTGAAAGCGGCCCGCAGGAAGTCGCCACGCTCGCGGCGGCGTTCAACCAGATGTCGCTCGATCTGGCCGAGCTGGAATCGGACCGCGCGCTCGTGCTCGCGGGCGTCTCGCACGACCTGCGCACGCCGCTGGCGCGCCTGCGCCTGGGCATCGAGCTTTCCGGCGCGCCCGAGGCCGAGGTCATCGCGATGCAGGGCGACATCGACGACATGGAACGCACGATCCGCCAGTTCCTCGATTTCGCGCGTGAAGCGCAGGCGGAGGAAGGCGAAGCGGTCGCGCTCGTGCCGCTGCTCACGGAGCTCGCCGACGCCTACCAGCGGCGCGGCCACGACGTGACGCTCGTCACCCCGCGACCGGTGCGCGCGCATATCCGCCCCCAGGCCTTCCGGCGAGCCATCACCAACCTCATCGACAACGCCCTGCGCTACGCGGACGCGCACGGCCCCGTCACGCTGCGCCTGGAGACCGACCGGCGGACGATCAGCGTCACGGTCGCCGACCGGGGCCCCGGCATACCGCCCGAGCAGGCCGAGCGCCTCAAGCGCCCCTTCACGCGGCTGGAGTCGGCCCGCTCCAACGTGCAAGGTTCCGGGCTGGGGCTGGCGATCGTCGAGCGCATCGCACGCCAGCACGGCGGCCGCCTCGACCTTCTTGCGCGCGAAGGGGGCGGACTCGAAGCCGTGCTCCGCCTGGCGCGCCAGCACTGAACTTCGCGCGCCCGCGCACGCTCCAAGCGCTCGCCCTCGTTTATAATCCGCGCCCTGATGAAGCTATTCTTCGATTTCTTCCCCGTCGCCCTGTTCTACGCGGCTTTCCAGTTCGCGCGGGCAAACAAGGAACTCGCCGCCGACAAAGCCACGCAGTGGTTCGGTTTCATGGTTTCGGGCGGCGTGGTCGGCCCCGGCGAGGCACCGACGGTGCTCGCGACGGTGGTCGTGGTGCTGGCCATCGCGCTGCAGATCCTGTGGCTCGCGCTGCGCCGCCAGCCCATCACCAAGGTCCTCTGGATCAGCCTCGCGGCAGCCATCGTGTTCGGTGGCGCGACCGTGTGGTTCCACGACCCGGCCTTCATCAAGTGGAAGTTCAGCATCGTCTACTGGCTGATGGGCGTGTCGTTCTGGATCAGTGCCCGCTTCTTCCGCAAGAATCCCATCCAGGCGCTGCTGGGCGAGAACATCTCGCTGCCGGCCCAAGCCTGGAGCCGCCTCAACATGGCGTGGGTGGTCTTCTTCCTGGCGATGGGTGTGCTGAACCTCTTCATCGCCTACCATTTTTCCGAGAACGTCTGGTTCAACTTCAAGCTCTTCGGAAGCTTCGGGCTGACGCTGGTTTTCGCGCTGGCTCAGGGCTTCTATCTGACCCGCCACATGAAGCCGGACGAGCCCCGCGCCTGACACACCATGGACCTGCGTGAAACCATCCATTCACGACTGGGCACGCTGGACGCCCAATCGATAGACCTCGTCGACGACAGTCACCGCCATGCCGGTCACGCGGGCGCCGGAGGCGGCGGCCATTTCAGGCTGTCCGTCGTCTCGGCGGCCTTCGAGGGCAAAACGGCGCTCGCGCGCCATCGCCTCGTATACGGTCTGCTGGCCGACCTCATTCCCTCGCGCGTCCATGCGCTGAACATCATCGCCCGCACCCCGGAAGAAGCCGCTCGCTGAGCGGTCCCCCTATCTCACCCTCCGTTCAAGCAGGAACTCTCATGAAAGTCACCCTGAGCTGTGTAGCCGCAACCCTGATCCTGATGTCTTCCGTGGCCGGCGCCGCCGATGCCAAGCCGCTCGCGCGCGTCAATGGCGTGGCCATCCCGGCCGCGCTCGGCGAGCTGATGGTGGCCGAGCAGGTCGCGCAGGGCGCCCCGAACAACGAAGAGCTTCGCCGCGCCGTCAAGGAAGAACTCGTGCGCCGTGAAGTGCTGGCCCAGGAAGCCCGCAAGAAAGGTCTCGACAAGAAGCCCGACATGGTCGCCCGCATGGAAGTCGCGCGTCAGGGCATCCTGATCGGCGGCTTCATCAACGACTGGGTGCGCGCCAACCCTGTCAGCGACGCCGCCGTGCGTGCCGAGTACGACCGCCGCGTGAAGGACATGTCGAGCACCGAATACCGCGTGCGCCACATCCAGGTGGAAAGCGAACAGGCCGCCCAGGAGCTGATCGCCAAGCTGCAGGGCGGCGCCAAGTTCGAAGACCTGGCTCGCCAGAGTTCGGTGGACGCCGGCTCCAAGGAAAACGGCGGCGACATCGGCTGGGTCGCGCCCAAGGGGCTGCCGCAAGCCATCGCAGACGCGCTGGGCAAGATGGAAAAGGGCAAGTTCTACGCCCAGCCCGTGAAGACCAACTTCGGTTTCCACGTCCTCAGGCTGGACGATTCCCGCCAGGCCGTGCCGCCGAAGTATGAAGACGTCCAGGCCAACCTGCGCCACGACCTCGAGCAACAAGCACTCTCCAGCTACATCAACGGCCTCACCGCCAAGGCCAAGGTCGAGTAAGCCCCGCCCCTCGCGCCAGCCCGCCGGACGCCGTCCGGCGTGCTCGCGTATTGCCCGGCGCACGCCGGCGGCGCCGGCGCTATAATCCCGGCCTTTGCAAAACCGGAGAGTAAGAATGGGTTTTCTGTCGGGCAAGCGCATCCTGATCTGCGGCCTCCTGAGCAATCGCTCCATTGCCTACGGCGTCGCAAAGGCCATGCACAGGGAAGGCGCCGAACTGGCCTTCACCTACCAGCAAGAGCGCTTCCTGACCCGCGTGACCGAAATGGCGCGGGAATTCGACAGTGAGCTCGTGCTCCCCTGCGACGTCCAGGACGATGCCCAGATCGACGCGCTCTTCCAGATGCTGGCGGAACGCTGGGAGGGTCTCGACGGCGTGGTGCATTCCATTGCCTTCGCGCCGGCTGAATCGCTCAAGGGCGACTTCCTCGAAGGGCTCTCGCGAGAAGCCTTCCGCACCGCGCACGAAGTCAGCGCTTACAGCTTCGCCGCGCTCGCCAAGGCCGCCCGCCCCCTGATGCGCGGCCGCCAGGGCTCGCTGCTGACGCTGTCCTACCTCGGCGCCGTGCGCACCCTGCCCAATTACAACGTGATGGGGCTCGCCAAGGCGAGTCTCGAGGCCGCCGTCCGTTACATGGCCAGCGCGCTCGGGCCGGAAGGCATCCGCGTGAATGCAATCTCGGCGGGCCCCATCCGCACGCTCGCCGCGTCGGGCATCGGCAGCTTCGGCAAGCTGCTCGCCTTCAACGAACGCAACGCGCCGCTGCGCCGCAACGTGAGCATCGACGAAGTGGGCAATGCCGCGGCGTTCCTGTGTTCCGATCTCGCTTCCGGCATCTCGGCCGAGATCATGTATGTGGACGGCGGTTTCAACGCCGTCGCCGTGGGCTCGGACGAACCGCTCTGATCGCGGCTTCTCCGCCAGGACGCCGCCCCGCGCGGCGTTTTTCCTGCGCGCCTGCGCCGCCGTGCGGCCTTTCGTGCGATCCTCCGCCAGCTCACTCCAGGAACTGACCGTGTCCGCCATCGAACCCGCCAGCCTCCAGCGCTCCGCCGAGGGCGTGCCCTACTCGGACCGCTACGACGACGTCTATCACGCGGCCGCGGGCGCCATTGCGCAGACGCGCCACGTTTTCCTCGCCGGCAACGACCTGCCCGCGCGCTGGCAAGGCCGCGAAACCTTCACGATCGTCGAAACCGGCTTCGGGCTCGGCAACAACTTCCTCGCCACCTGGCTCGCATGGAAAGCTGACCCGCATGCAAGCGGGCGGCTGCATTTCGTCTCGGTCGAGAAGCATCCCTTCCTGGTCACGGATCTGGCCCATGCGCTCGCGGACAGCGAGATCCCCGCCGCGCTCACGCAGGCCCTGCTCGCGCAGTGGCCGCTGCCGCTGCCCGGCGCGCATCGCCTCGAGTTCGACGGCGGCCGCGTGGTGCTGAGTCTTTTCTTCGGCGAAGGCCACCGCCTGCTCGAATCCCTGGCCTTGCGCGCGGATGCGATATACCTCGATGGCTTCGCCCCCGCGAAAAACCCCGAACTGTGGTCCGAGCCGGTCTTCCGCGCGCTGGCGCGGCTGTCCGACCGCGACACCACGCTTGCCACGTGGTCG
Source organism: Candidatus Dactylopiibacterium sp. (assembly GCA_031119555.1). GTDB lineage: Bacteria > Pseudomonadota > Gammaproteobacteria > Burkholderiales > Rhodocyclaceae > Uliginosibacterium. The sequence goes on along the minus strand of JAVHXQ010000007.1, from coordinate 14,267 downwards.
GTCTCCGGCAGCGTGCGCGAGGGCCTGGAGCGCGCCGCTTTCGAAGTGGAGAAAACCCCCGGTTTCAGCGGCAAGCGCGAGATGCTGCGAGGCCGCTATCGTGGCGCCCGGCCGCGACAGGGCGCACCCCTGCGCAGGCATGCGCTCATCGTCGGGGCGGGCCTCGCGGGCTCGGCGGTGGCCGAGCGACTCGCGGCGCGCGGCTTCACGAGCGAGCTGCTGGAAGCGCGCGAAGAAGTCGCCCAGGGGGCTTCGGGCAATCTGGCGGGTGCGTTCCGCCCGCTCCCCAGCCAGGACGACAACTACCTCTCGCGCATCACGCGCGCGGGCTTTCTCTACGGCCTGCAGCACCTCGCGGCGCTGGATCGCGGCGGTCACGCGGTGCTATGGGAGGATTGCGGCGTATTGCACCTGGCGCGCAACGCCGAGCAGGAGCAGCGTCAGCGCCGCATCGTGGATACACTCGGCGCCCCGGCGGCATATCTCGACTGGGTATCGGCCGCCGACGCCACGCGCAAGGCGGGCCACACCGCAAGTTTCGGCGGATGGTGGTTTCCGCAAGGCGGCTGGATCCAGCCCCGCAGTCTGGTCGAAGCCAATCTCGCCGCTGCCGGTGAACGGGCCCGCGTGCGCCCCTCCACGCACGTGGCGCGTCTGCAGCAGGACGGCGACGACTGGCTGGCACTCGACGAACAGGATCGGGAGATCGCGCGCGCCGGGATCGTGATCCTTGCCAACGCGCACGACGCCCGCCGCCTCGCCGAAGCCGAGTGGCTGCCGCTGCGTGCCGCGCGCGGGCAAGTCAGCCACCTGCCCATGGCGCAGCTCGCGCCGCTGGGCGTGGTGGTCTGCGGCCAGGGCTACATCACGCCGGGCATCGGCGGGCATGCCGCGCTGGGCGCGAGTTTCGTCGTCGATGATTTCGATCTCGGGCTGCGCGAGGACGAGCATGCCGAGAACCTGCGCAAACTGGGACTCATGCTGCCGGAGCTCGCCCAGCTCCCGATCAGCGGCGCCATGGACGGACGTGTGAGTCTGCGGCCCGTTTCGATCGACCGCCTGCCCATGGTGGGCGCGCTTCCCGCCACCACCTCGGGCGCCGGTTACAACCTCGGCACCCTGCCCCGGCGCGACGGGCTCTGGCTCATCAGCGGCTTCGGCGCGCGGGGTCTGGTCTGGAGCAGCCTGTGCGCCGAGCTGCTGGCCTCGCGGATCTGCGCGGAACCGCTGCCGCTCGAAAGCGACCTCGCGGATGCGCTGGACCCGGCGCGCTTCGTGATCAACCCGCCCCGCCAGACCGGCTTCGCGGGCGACTGAAGCCCGCGCCGACGACGGCGGTCAGCCCGCCTCCACGCGCAACGCGCTGCCTTCCACGGCCACCACGCGGGCGCGCGCACCCTGGCTGATCGGCGCATCCGCCACGCAGGGCCAGCGATCCGCGCCCAGCACAGGCTTCTGGAAAAGGATTTCGCCACGCACGTAAGGCTCCGCCGCGCGCGTCACGAGCCCGATCTCGCCGATGGCCTCGGCGGAGTGGCCCGGCCCGGCGTCGCTGCCGCGCGACCGGAAGTAACGCAGGAACACCACGGTCAGGGCAACCGAGAGCGCCCCCCAGAACACGAGCTGAAGCGTCAGCGAAAGCGGCAGGACCAGCACCAGCACGCCCGTGATCAATGCCGCGAGCCCCAGCCAGATGAGGATCAGGGCCGGCACGGCGAGCTCCGCCAGGCACAGCACGCATCCGAGCACGATCCAGTACCACCATTGAACACTCATGTCCTGCGCTTCCTCGTCGATTCCGGCGGGCGTCCCTGCCAGCCGGTTCGCGCAGTGTAACGCCGGCTCGACGCGGGCACGAGCGCACGCGCCGCCAGCGGCGCGGACAGGCGGATGCCCGGTTGTCGTCGCGCGGGTTCAGCGCGTCGCGCGGTGCTCGGCCAGGCGCTGCCAGGTGTCCATGACCGTATCGGGATTCAGCGAGATGGTCTGGATTCCCTCATCCATCAGCCACTCGGCGAAATCCGCGTGATCCGAGGGGCCCTGTCCGCAGATGCCCACGTACTTTCCCAGCCGGTTGCAGGCGCTGATCGCGAGCGAGAGCAAGGCCTTTACCGCGTCATTGCGTTCATCGAAGGAATGCGCGACGAGTCCGGAGTCGCGATCCAGCCCCAGCGTGAGCTGCGTGAGATCGTTGGAGCCGATGGAAAAGCCGTCGAAATGCTCGAGGAACTGTTCCGCCAGCAGCGCGTTCGACGGGATCTCGCACATCATGATGAGCTTGAGCGCATCGACGCCGCGCTCCAGCCCGTTGGAGGCGAGCAGGCGGACGACTTCGCGGGCCTCTTCCACGGTGCGCACGAAAGGCACCATGAGCTGCACGTTGGTGAGCCCCATCTCGTTGCGCACCTTGCGCATGGCGATGCATTCGAGCTCGAAACAGTCGCGGAAGCTGTGCGCGATGTAACGCGACGCGCCGCGGAAGCCGAGCATGGGGTTCTCTTCCTCCGGCTCGTAGATCTCCCCGCCGAGCAGCTTGCGATATTCGTTCGACTTGAAATCCGACAGGCGCACGATCACGGGCTGCGGCCAGAACGAAGCCGCGATCGTGGCCACGCCTTCGGCAAGGCGCTCGATGAAGAATTCGCGCGGAGAATCGTAGCCCCGCGCGCGGCGCAGGATCTCCTCGCGCACGCTGGGTGGCACGCTGTCGACTTCGAGCAGCGCCTTGGGGTGAATGCCGATCATGTTGTTGATCACGAATTCCAGCCGCGCCAGGCCCACGCCGCCGTTGGGAATCTGCGCGAACTCGAAGGCCAGCTCCGGGTTCCCCACGTTCATCATGATCTTGATGGGAAGCTCCGGCAGCTGGCCCATGTCGGTGGTCACCACTTCATAGTCGAGCTTGCCGCGATAGATGTAGCCCGTGTCGCCTTCGGCGCACGAAGCCGTGACCGCTTCCCCCTCGCCAAGCACGTCGGTGGCGTCGCCACAGCCGACGATGGCCGGGATGCCGAGTTCGCGCGCGATGATGGCGGCATGGCAGGTGCGCCCCCCGCGATTGGTGACGATGGCCGCGGCGCGCTTCATGACGGGCTCCCAGTTCGGGTCCGTCATGTCGGTGACGAGCACGTCGCCCTCCTGCACGCGATGCATTTCGGAAGCATCCGACACCACTCGCACAGGCCCCGTGCCGACCTTCTGGCCGATCGCGCGGCCGCTCGCCAGCACGCGTCCATGCTGGCGCAGGCGGTACTTCTCGCGCAGGTGCGAGTGCCCCGGCCGGGACTTCACGGTCTCGGGGCGCGCCTGCAGGATGTAGAGCTTGCCATCATCGCCGTCGCGTCCCCATTCGATATCCATCGGCCGCCCGTAGTGCGCCTCGATGATGCAGGCATAGCGGGCCAGTTCCTCCACCTCGGCATTGCTCAGCGAGAAGCGGTGGCGGTCCGCCTCGGGAACGTTCTGGGTCACCGTGGAACGGCCGGCGCGCGTGTCGTCCGCGAAGACCATGCGAATCATCTTGGACCCCAGGCTGCGACGGATCACCGCGCTGCGCCCGGCCGCGAGCATGGGTTTGTGTACGAAGAATTCGTCCGGATTCACCGCCCCCTGGACCACGGTCTCGCCCAGCCCGTAAGAGGCCGTCACGAACACCACGTCGCGGAAGCCGGACTCCGTGTCCAGCGTGAACATCACGCCGGCCACGCCACGGTCCGAGCGCACCATGCGCTGCACACCCACGGAGAGCGCCACTTCCGCGTGCGTAAAGCCCTTGTGCACGCGATAGGCGATCGCACGGTCGTTGTAGAGCGAGGCGAAGACTTCGTGAATCGCATGCAGGAGGTTGTCGAACCCCCGGATGTTGAGGAAGGTTTCCTGCTGGCCCGCGAAAGAGGCGTCGGGCAGGTCTTCGGCGGTGGCCGACGAACGCACCGCGAAGCTGCCTTCGCCCTGCGCCGAGAGCGCGTCGTAGTGCGTGCGGATCTGGCTTTCGAGCCCGCCGGGCAGAGGGGCTTCGATGATCCAGCGGCGGATGTCCGCGCCGACGCGCGCCAGCGCGGTCACGTCTTCGACGTCCAGCGTGGCGAGCGCGGCCTGGATGCGCCCCGCCAGCCCCTGATGCGCCAGAAATTCGCGGAACGCCGCCGCCGTGGTGGCAAAGCCGCCGGGAACGCGCACGCCCGCGTCATGCAACTGGCTGATCATTTCTCCGAGCGAGGCATTCTTTCCGCCGACGATACCGACGTCCGTCATGCGCAGGGCTTCGAGGGGGATGACGAATTCGCTCATGAACGATCTCTCCGTGGGTTGATTGTTGGCTTTTTGGGCGCCATTCTATTGAGCACCCATGTTGCAACGCATCAGAAACTACCCCTACGCTCCTTCAGGCAGCGAATACTTGTCATTCAAGGACTTCCGCTCATGCTCACGATGCCGGCCCGCTGCGTCTTCTTCATTTCGGATGGAACCGGCATTACCGCCGAAACCCTTGGCCACAGCCTGCTGGCGCAATTTCCGGAGTGCCGTTTCAAGCAGATCCGGATGCCATTCGTCGACACCGCCGACAAGGCCCGCGATTGCGTGCGGCAGATCCGCGAAGCCGCCCAGCGCACCGAAATGCGTCCCATCGTGGTCAGCACGCTCGTGAATTCCGACACGGTTGCTGTGCTGCGGCAAGCCGATGCGCTGTTTCTCGATCTCTTCGAGCAATACATCGGTCCGCTGGAACTGGAGCTGGGCACGCGTTCGACCCACACCGTCGGAAGGTTCCACGGCATTGCCGACAGCGAGGATTACAAGGCCCGCATCGAGGCCATCAATTTCACGCTGGCGCACGACGACGGGCAGAGCAACGAGAAACTCGAAGAAAGCGACGTGATTCTGGTGGGCGTTTCGAGATCAGGGAAAACACCTACCAGTCTTTATCTCGCGATGCAGTTCGCGGTCAAGGCCGCGAATTACCCGCTGATTCCCGAAGATTTCGAGCGCAATCGCCTGCCTACCGATCTGATGCGCCACCGCACGAAGCTTTATGGCCTCACGATCACGCCGGAACGTCTCGCCGAAATCCGCCAGGAGCGCCGCCCCAACAGCCATTACGCGGCGCCCGAAAACTGTCGCTACGAGATCGAGTCGGCCCAGCGCCTGATGCGACGTGAGGGTATTCCCTATATCGAATCCACCACGCGTTCGATCGAGGAGATTTCCGCCAAGATCCTGCACGAGATCCGCATCCAGCCGCACATCGGCTGCTGACGGGTATTTCCCTCTTCCTGCAGACCCGCGCCGAGGCGCGGGTTTTTTATTTTCCGTTCACGCCGCGAAGTGCAGAAATGCCGCACGCGTGTTTCCCGTAGACACGCACTCGTGACCGGTTGACTGCCGTCAACCCTAGTGGATACACACCTCCGAACAATGTCATTGCCCCGAACGTTTTTTTCGGAATGGGCATGGACCCGCCGGGGCGCATTACAGAAGTGTCTTTGATTACAGAAGCACCTTAAGGAGACGGTTATGTCATTCGCACGTTCGGCCCTGTCGGCAAGCGCATCAGCAGTCGCGCGCACCCGGCGGGCCTTCTCGGGTCGTCTGCAAGGCCTCATGGCCCTCGCATTCGGCGCAATGTCGCTGCCCGCGATGGCAAGCGGCGGGGAAGCCAACCTTGTCCTGCCGAATCTGGGCGATCCCGCCCTGGCGACCTTCCTCGGTGGCATGACCGGCAGCACCCTCCTCAGCTGGGGCCTCATCGTCTGTCTGCTGGGCCTCGCGTTCGGCGCCGTGATCTACGGCCAGGTCAAGAAAATGCCGGTTCACCGTTCGATGGCCGAAGTCAGCGAACTGATCTATGAAACCTGCAAGTCCTACATGCTCACGCAGGGCAAGTTCCTGCTGATCCTCGAAGCCTTCATCGCCGTCATCATCGTGGCCTACTTCGGCTGGGTGCAGCACATGCCCGCGGCTGAAGTGCTGCTGATCCTCGCCTTCTCGCTGGTCGGCATCGCCGGCTCCTTCGGCGTGGCCTGGTTCGGCATCCGCATCAACACCCTCGCCAACAGCCGCACGGCATTCGCGTCGCTCGAAGGCAAGGCCTTCCCGGTCTATACGATTCCGCTCAAGTCGGGCATCTCGATCGGCATGCTGCTGATCTCGACCGAACTGCTCATCATGCTGGCGATCCTGCTGTTCATCGATCCCGCGCTGGCCGGCAAGTGCTTCATCGGCTTCGCGATCGGCGAATCGCTGGGCGCGGCCGCACTGCGCATCGCGGGTGGCATCTTCACGAAGATCGCCGACATCGGCTCCGACCTCATGAAGATCGTCTTCAAGATCAAGGAAGACGACGCGCGCAACCCCGGCGTGATCGCCGACTGCACGGGCGACAACGCGGGCGACTCCGTGGGCCCGACCGCCGACGGCTTCGAGACCTATGGCGTTACCGGCGTGGCGCTGGTTTCCTTCATCATGCTGGCGGTGCCGGAAGCGGCCACCCAGGTGCAACTGCTGGTCTGGATCTTCGTGATGCGCGTGATGATGATCATCGCGTCCGGCGCGTCCTACCTGCTCAACGAAGCCTGGGCCAAGGCCAAGTTCGGCGCGCGCGAGAAGTTCGACTTCGAAGCGCCGCTGACTTCGCTCGTGTGGGTCACCTCCATCGTGTCCGTGCTGCTGACCTTCGTCGTGTCCAAGGCGCTGATCGGCGACATCGCGATCAACGGCCAGGTCTATGCCAACCTCTGGTGGCAGCTCTCGCTGATCATCACGTTCGGCACCCTCGCCGGCGCGATCATTCCCGAGATCGTCAAGGTCTTCACCTCGACCAAGTCCGGCCACGTGCGTGAAGTCGTCACGGCTTCGCGCGAAGGCGGCGCCAGCCTGAACATCCTGGCGGGCCTGACCGCCGGCAACTTCTCGGCCTTCTGGATGGGCGTGATCATCGTCGCGCTGATGACGGGCGCCTACCTCGTGTCGCAAGGCGAGCTGGCCCACGTGATCAACCCGGACATCGCCAAGGGCAGCATCATGGCGGCCGTGTTCTCGTTCGGCCTGGTGGCCTTCGGCTTCCTGGGCATGGGTCCGGTGACCATCGCCGTCGACTCCTACGGCCCCGTGACCGACAACGCGCAATCGGTGTATGAACTCTCCACGATCGAGGAGCTGCCCGGCATCGAAGCGGAAGTGCAGAAGGATTTCGGCATCGCCGTGAATTTCGAAAAGGCCAAGGACCTGCTCGAAGAGAACGATGGCGCCGGCAACACCTTCAAGGCAACCGCCAAGCCCGTGCTGATCGGCACCGCCGTGGTGGGTGCTGCCACGATGGTGTTCTCCATCATCATGCTGCTCACCGACGGTCTCGTGACCGACGTGCACAAGCTGTCGATGCTCTACCCGCCCTTCCTGCTGGGTCTGATCTCGGGCGGCGCCACGATCTTCTGGTTCTCGGGTGCCTCCACCCAGGCCGTGTCGACGGGTGCCTACCGCGCCGTGGAATACATCAAGCAGAACATGAAGCTCGATGGCGTTTCCAAGGCTTCGGTCGAGGACAGCAAGCGCGTGGTCAACATCTGCACCGAGTACGCCCAGCGCGGCATGTTCAACATCTTCCTGGCGGTGTTCTTCGGCACCCTGGCCTGCGCCTTCATCGAGCCGTTCTTCTTCATCGGCTACCTGATCTCGCTGGCCATCATCGGTCTCTACCAGGCCGTCTTCATGGCCAACGCCGGTGGCGCCTGGGATAACGCGAAGAAGATCGTCGAGACCGAGCTGCGCGCCAAGGGCACCGACCTGCACGCCGCCGCCGTGGTGGGCGACACCGTGGGCGACCCGTTCAAGGACACCTCGTCGGTGGCCATGAACCCGATCATCAAGTTCACCACGCTGTTCGGCCTGCTGGCCGTGGAAATGGCCGTCGGCCTGAATGCCCAGGGCAACCACGCCGTGCAGTACACGATGGCGGCGCTGTTCCTGATGCTGAACCTGGTGTTCGTGTATCGCAGCTTCTACGGCATGCGCATCGAGGAGCGCGCGCCCGAGGCCGTGGCCACGACGCCGGCCAACGAAGCCGGCCACTGAGCCACGCTCTGGCCCGCCGGTGAGCCCGCCCTCCGGGGCGCAGTTCGCCGGCAGCGCGGAAAGGCCGGCCTCGCGCCGGCTTTTCCGCCTCTGGCGCATGCATTCCCGCGCCAACACATCCCGAGGCTGCCGTATAATCGCCGCCTGTTTCACAGGAGAGAGAAATCATGTTTGTTTTCGGCAAAGACTGCGTTGTGGAAGAGCTCGGCGGTGGCGTCAGCCGCAAGATCCTGGCCCACAACGGCACGATGATGCAGGTTGAAGTCCACTTCGCCGACGGCGCGATCGGCTACATGCACAACCACCCGCACGAGCAGCTCACCTACGTGCTCTCGGGCGAGTTCGAATTCACCATCGGCGACGAAGTGAAGATCGTGTCCGCGGGCGACACGCTCTACAAGGAACCGAACATCATGCACGGCTGCAAGTGCCTCAAGGCCGGCATCCTGCTGGACACCTTCACGCCGCAGCGTGAAGACTTCCTCAAGAAGTAAGCCCCCGAGGTTGTCCCGAAAAGCCGGCGCAAGCCGGCTTTTTCATTCTCCGTCGCCGCCTCCGCCATGCCATCGAACCCGCTTTTCGCGCAGCGCGCCTTCCTCTACTTCTGGTTCTCGCGCATCTGCACGACCATGGCCAACCAGATGCTCATGGTGGCCGTGGGCTGGCAGATGTACGACCTCACGCACAGCGCGTGGGATCTCGGTCTGGTCGGACTCGCACAGTTCGCGCCGGTCCTGCTGCTGACGCTGGTCGTCGGCCACGTCGCCGACCGCTACGACCGGCGCAAGGTGCTCGCCCTGTGCCTGGGCGGCCAGGCGCTGGTGGCGCTGGCGCTGATCGTGGCGAGTCTCATGGGCTGGGTCGGTCGCGAGCACATCCTGCTCGCCTCCGTCGCGCTGGGCATCACGAAGGCATTCCAGATGCCCACGCAGCAAGCGCTCACGCCCTTGCTGGTGGCGCCGGCGCTGCTGCCGCGCGCGCTCGCCTTCTCCTCCTCGGGGTCGCAGTTCGCGATCATCGCGGGCCCCGCTGCCGGCGGATTCGTCTACGTGGCCGGCCCCCACGTGGTGTATGCCGTCTGCGCCCTGCTGATCGCGGCGGGGCTGCTGTGCATGCTCGGCGTGCGCCTGGTGCAGACCCCCAGCTTTTCGCGCGAGCCCGTGAGCCTGCACACCCTGCTCGCGGGGGTGCGCTTCATCTGGCAGCGCAAACCCGTCCTGGGGGCGATCTCGCTGGATCTTTTCTCGGTCCTGCTGGGGGGCGCCACGGCATTGCTGCCGATCTTCGCGCGCGACATCCTGCACACCGGCCCGTGGGGCCTGGGATTCCTGCGCGCGGCACCGGCCGTGGGCGCCCTGCTGATGTCGATCTGGCTGACGCAGCACCCGATCCAGCGCCGCGCGGGCAAGACCATGTTCGCCGCGGTGGCGGTCTATGGTCTTTCGACCGTGGTGTTCGGGCTCTCGACGAACTTCGTGCTGTCGCTCGTCATGCTCGCGATCGCCGGGGCGGGCGACATGGTCAGCGTGGTGGTCCGCCAGTCGCTCGTTCAGCTGGACACGCCCGACGCCATGCGCGGCCGCGTGAGCGCGGTCAATTCGATCTTCATCGGCGCCTCCAACCAGCTCGGCGAGTTCGAGTCGGGCGCCACCGCCGCGCTCTTCGGTGCCGTCGGTTCGGTCGTGCTCGGCGGCCTGGGCACGCTGGGCGTGGTCGCGCTCTGGATGAGGCTCTTTCCTGGCCTCGCGCAGCGTGAGCGTCTCGTTGCCGAAAGCGCCGAGAATGCCGCCCCGGACGCGCCGGCAGGCCCCGTGCGACGGTAGAATGGCGGCCTCAAGCCCTACAGCGGTCCCCCGACCCGGCGTCGCAGCAGACGCCTGACCGGCGGGGCCGTCGCATCTCATTTCCGGAATCCATCGCGTGAGCACTCCTGACAAGAACGCCAGCCCGAGCGCGGCGCCCAGCACGAACTTCCTCAAGAACATCATCGAGGCCGATCTCGAGGCCAGGCGCTTCGCCGGTCGCCACTGGGGCGGCCAGCCCGGCCCGGCCAGCCTGCACGAGTCCGGCGCGCCCGACCCCGCCAGCATCCGCACGCGCTTCCCGCCCGAACCCAACGGTTACCTGCACATCGGCCACGCCAAGTCGATCTGTCTGAACTTCGGGCTGGCGCGCGAGTTCGGCGGCGTCTGCCACATGCGCTTCGACGACACCAACCCCGAGAAGGAAGACCAGGAATACGTCGATTCCATCCTCGACGCCATCCAGTGGCTGGGTTTCTCGTGGGAGGCCAACGGCAGCACGCACCTCTACCACGCCAGCAACTACTTCGACTTCATGTACGCGGCGGCCGAACTGCTGATCGGGCGCGGGCTGGCTTACGTGGACGAGCAATCGCCCGAACAGATGCGCGCCAACCGCGGCACGCTGACCGAGGCGGGCAAGAATTCGCCGTGGCGCGACCGTGGCGTCGACGAGAACCTGCGTCTCTTCCGCGAAATGCGCGAGGGCCGCCACGCCGAGGGCAGCATGATCCTGCGCGCCCGGATCGACATGGCCTCGCCCAACATCAACCTGCGCGACCCCGCCATCTACCGCATCCGCTTCGCGGAGCACCACAACACCGGCACGAAGTGGTGCATCTACCCGATGTACACCTTCGCCCACCCCATCGAGGACGCGCTGGAGCGCATCACCCACTCGATCTGCACGCTCGAATTCGAGGACCAGCGCCCGTTCTACGACTGGCTGCTGGCCCAGCTGCGCGACGCCGGCATGTTCGCCGACCCGCTGCCGCGCCAGTACGAGTTCGCGCGCCTGAACCTGACCTACGTGATCACCAGCAAGCGCAAGCTCATGCAGCTCGTGACCGAGGGCCACGTCGACGGCTGGGACGATCCGCGCATGCCCACCATCGTCGGCCTGCGGCGGCGCGGCTACACGGCCGCGAGCCTGCAGATGCTGGCGGAACGCACGGGGGCGTCGAAGTCCAATTCCTGGATCGACTTCTCGGTGCTCGAAGGCTGCCTGCGCGAAGACCTCGAGGAAAAGGCCGCGCGCGCGATGGCCGTGCTCGACCCGCTGCGCCTGCAGATCACGAACTGGGAAGCGCTTTTCGGCGCCGGCCATGCCGAACCGTGCAGCGCCCCCGCCCACCCGCACCACCCCGACATGGGCCAGCGCGAATTCAGGCTCACGCCCGAACTCTGGATCGAGCGCGAAGACTTCCAGGAAATCCCCGAGAAAGGCTTCCGCCGCCTCTATCCGCCCCACGTCAATGCGGCCGGCGCGGCGGTCGAAGGCAACCTCGCACGGCTCAAGTACGGCTACGTGATCCGCTGCACGGGTTGCGAGAAGGATGCCGAAGGCCGCGTCACGCGCGTGCTCGCCGAAATCGTGCCGGACACCAAGAGCGGCACCCCGGGCGCCGACAGCGTGAAGGTCAAGGGCGTCATCACCTGGGTTTCCGCGAGCGAAGGGCTGCCCGCCGAGATCCGCCTCTATGACCGCCTCTTCACCGACCCGCAGCCCGACGCCGGCGGCCGCGACTTCCTCGAAGCCCTGAACCCCGACGCCAAGCGCGTCGTCCAGACCTGGGTCGAGCCCTCGCTCGCCACGGCGGCCCCCGGCACGAGCTTCCAGTTCGAGCGCCACGGCTATTTCGTCGCCGACCGCGTGGATCATGCCGAAGGCCGCCCGGTCTTCAACCGCACGACCACGCTCAAGGACAGCTGGACCCGATGAGGCCAGGGGCGGGCAACGCCACCCGGCGACCGCCCGCCCCCACAGCATGTCCGCGCCGCCCCGCCGCATCGCCCACCTCGACATGGATGCGTTCTACGCATCGGTCGAGCTGCTGCGCTACCCCCAGCTGCGCGGCCAGGCGGTGGTGATCGGCGGACGCAGCATCGACGCGCCGCGCCAGCTCGCCGACGGCGCCTGGGTCTACACCCGCCTGCGCGATTACACGGGGCGCGGCGTCATCACCACCGCCACCTACGAAGCCCGCGCGCTGGGCGTAGGCTCGGCCATGGGCCTCATGAAAGCCGCGCGCCTCGCGCCCGACGCCGTGCTCCTGCCCGTGGATTTCGACGCCTACCGCCACTACTCGCGGCTGTTCAAGGCCGCCGTGCGCGCCATCGCCCCCCGGCTCGAAGACCGTGGCATCGACGAGATCTACCTCGATCTCACCGAAATCCCCGGCGACACCCGCGCGCTCGCGCAGCACCTCAAGGATGCCGTGCGCGCCGCCACGGGGCTGTCATGCTCGATCGGCGTCACGCCCAACAAGCTGCTCGCCAAGATCTGCTCCGACCTCGACAAGCCCGACGGGCTCACCGTGCTCGGCATGGACGACATCCCGGCGCGCATCTGGCCCCTGCCCGTGCGCAAGATCAACGGCATCGGCCCCAAGGCCAGCGAGAAACTCTCCGCGCTGGGCATCCATACCATCGGCGAACTGGCCGCCTGCGCCCCGCTCTGGCTGCAGGGACATTTCGGGCGCAGTTACGGCGCCTGGCTGCACGAAGCCGCCCATGGGCGCGACGAACGGCCCGTCGTCACCGAGTCCGAACCCAAGTCCGTGAGCCGCGAAACCACTTTCGAGCGCGATCTGCACGCGCGCCAGGACCGCGCCGAGCTTTCCGCCATCTTCACGCGCCTGTGCGAACGCGTCGCCGAAGACCTGGCGCGCAAGAAGCTGCGCGGCCGCACCATAGGCATCAAGCTGCGCTACGACGATTTCTCCACCGTCACGCGCGACCTCACGTTGCCCGAAGCCACCGCCGACGCCGCCGTCATCCGCCGCGCCGCCGGCGAATGCCTGCGCCGCGTGCCGCTCGCGCGCCGCCTGCGCCTGCTCGGCGTGCGCGTGGGCCACCTGGTCGGCGAAGACGCCGACGCGCACGCCGCGCCGCCCGCCCAGGCCGATCTGCCGTTCTGAGATCGCCTCGTCGGCGTTGCCGGCGGGCCACGCCGTGCGCTGATACCGATCACAAACAGCAATCCCCATCAGACCGCGGCGAGCCAAAACACCTAGACTTGCGCGCAAGCCGGCGTTCGGCCGGCGATTCACACACTGGAGCCCGATGATGTTTCGCAGCCCTGCAATCGCCCTGATCCTCTCCGCCGCCCTGCTCGGCGCCTGCGCCGGCACGTCCGGCGGCCCCGCCGCCACCGCGCCCGCCGGCGGCAAGATCCGCATCACGCTCGTGGGAGACTCCACCCAGACCGAACGCCAGGGCTACGGCACCGGCTTCTGCGCCAACCTCACGGCCGACGTCGACTGCGTCAACCGCGCCAAGGGCGGCGCCAGCACCAAGACCTACCGCAAGGACGGCCTCTGGCAAGCCGCCCAGTCGCCCCGCCCCGACTGGATGCTGATCCAGTTCGGCCACAACGACGCGAGCAAGGTCAATCTCGACCGCCAGACCGACCTGGCCACCGAGTACCCCGAAAACCTCCGCCGCTTCGTGCGCGAAGCACGCGCCGAAGGCATCCGCCCGGTGCTCGTGACGCCCATCGCGCGCCGCTACTTCCAGCCCGACGGCAAGATCGTCGACGACCTGCCCGGCCACGTGGCCGCCACCAAGGCCGTCGCGGCCGAGCTCAACGTGCCCGTGATCGACCTGCACACGCTCTCGCAGGCCCGCTTCGAGCAGCTCGGCGAGGAAGCCGCGCACAAGCTGGGCCCGACCAAGGCCGGCCCCAATGGCACGGTCGTGCCCGACAAGACCCACTTCAACCTGACCGGCTCGTATGAAATGGGCCGCATGGTCGCCGAGGAAATGGCCCGCCGCGTGCCCGAACTCGCCCGTTACGTCCGCCCGCAGCCCGCGAAGGCGCCGCAGTAAGCAAGAACGGCCCCTGACGCGCAAGCGCCCGGGGCCGCAGAGGGTGGTGGGTGGCGGTCATCCCGCTGCGGCGGGCGGCCCGCCGCACAGCATCCGGCGGGTTGCAGCCACCGCCGGATGCTGCCCCCCGCGCCCGCCTCATCGCCATGCCACGCGCGGTACGCGCGCGCCTGTGTCGCGCGAGGTCTGGTGCGAGCGCCCGGGCCCCATGACCGCGCGATGAAGACGTCCGCGAGGTTCTCCGCTGGCGGCCGCCAGCGCCCCCCCGCACCCCGCGCCCGCACCCCGCCCCTGCCCACCGGCTCGCCACGCCTGGCGCCCCCGGGCCCGCCAGCCCCTCCGGCG
>JAVHXQ010000006.1 GCA_031119555.1 Candidatus Dactylopiibacterium sp. | reverse complement strand
TGGCGGTGGCGGTGGCGGTGGCGGTGGCGGTGGCGGTGGCGGTGGCGGTGGCGGCGGTAGCCGTCGGGCGTATGACACATGACTGTCAAGAATGCTTAACCTGCGCGCCCTACGCTGGCGGATGTCTCCTTTTTCCTCCACACCAAGGACTCCGTCCATGCGCCTTGCCCGCCTTCCGATCGCGGCTTGCCTGCTCGCCGCCGCGGCCCTGCCCGTCGCCGCCCAGACCCTCTATCCCCTCAACCGCGCCGAGATCCTCGCCGGCTCGCGCTTCGACCTCAAGGTCGAGTTTCCCGGCCCGGCCGAGGCCGCGCAGGTCAGACTCACCCTGAACGGGCAGGACCACGCCCGCGTCTTCGGCAAGGCCGCCACGCTGCTCGCCGACGAAGACGGCAAGGGGGCTTCCAGCCTGATCCTGCGCGACGTTTCGCTCGACAAGGCCGGCCGCTACACGGTCGAGGTCAGCGACGGCACGCACACCCGTCAGGCGGTCTGGAATGTCTACGGCACGCCCGCCAGGCCCGTGGCGAAGAACGTGATCCTCTTCGTGGGGGACGGCTTCTCGCTGGGCCACCGCACCGCCGCGCGCCTGCTCACGCGCGGCGTCGAGGACGGCAAGATCAAGGGCCGCCTCGCCATGGACGACATGCCGGCCATGGCGCTGCTGACCACCCAGGGCACGGACTCGATCATCACCGATTCGGCCAACGCCGCCAGCGCCTACACCACCGGTCACAAGAGCTGCGTGAATGCGCTGGGCGTGTATTGCTCGCGCGCCACGGGCTCGCTCGATCACCCCAAGGTCGAAACCCTCACCGAAGCCGCCAAGCGCCAGGGGCTGGCGGTGGGCGCGGTGACGAACTCGGAGGTCGAGGACGCCACGCCCGCCGCGATGGTCGCGCACACGCGCCGCCGCTCCGACTACAACGACATCGTCAAGATGTTCCATGACAGCCGCATCGACGTGCTCATGGGCGGCGGCTCGCCGAACTTCCTGCCGCGCAGCACGCCGGGCTCCCGCCGCACCGACGACGTCGACTACATCGACGCCTTCAAGCGCTCGGGCTACGCCTTCGCCACCACCCGCACCGAGATGAACGCGGCGGCCGACGACACCCGCACCACGCGCCTGCTGGGCCTCTACAACACCGGCAACGTCGATGGCGCGCTGGACCTCAAGTTCCTCAAGAAGGGCACGGTCGCCAGGTTCCCGGATCAGCCCGACGTCGTGGAATCCATGAAGGCCGCGATCAAGGTGCTATCGCGCAACAAGAAGGGCTTCGTGCTGCTCGTCGAGTCCGCCCGCATCGACAAGTATTCGCACTCCATGGATGCCGAGCGCGCGCTCTACGACACCATCATGCTCGACAACGCGGTGCGCGCGGCCAAGGACTGGAGCCGCGCCAACGGCAACGACACGCTGATCCTCGTGACCGCCGACCACAGCCATGGCGTGAGCCTGGTGGGCACCGTCAACGACGAAGCGCCCGGCGAAGAGATGCGCAACAAGATCGGCGTCTATGAGGACGCGGGCTTCCCGAACTACCCGGCGCCCAACGCCGAGGGCTACCCCGAGCGCGTGGATGTCTCGCGCCGCCTGCGGTTCGTGTTCGGCAACACGCCCGACTACTACGAAACCTACCGCCCGTATCTGGACGGCGAGAACGTGCCCGCGCTCAAGAATGCCGATGGCGTGATGGTGGCCAACGAGAAGTACAAGGACATTCCCGGCGCGGTCTTGCGCCCCGGCAACCTGCCCAACCGTGGCGCGCGCGCCGCGAACCAGGGCGTGCATACCGCCGAGGACGTGATCCTGACCGCCACCGGCCCGGGCTCCGACAAGGTGCGCGGGCAGATGGAAAACTCCGATCTGTACCGCGTGATCGCCGAGGCGCTTGCCCTGGGCAGGTCGTCCGGCAGCCGCAAGTAAGCCGCCCGGGCGGGCCTGCCTCGCGCACGCGCCCGCCCGTCACGCCACCGGATTCTTCGTGACCGCCCCTCCCACCGCCTTGCGCGGCGGCCCCCGCCGCCGCTTCCTCCGCGCCGCCGTGGCGCTTCTCGCGCTGGGCGCCGGCCTGCCCGCGCAGGCCGCCGAACTGCTCGGCTTCGACAGCCTCTACAAGGCGAACACCGTGCTCGGCCTCGTCTTCGCCGAGCGCACGCTCGCCCTGCGCGGCCAGCGCGTGCGTCTGCGCGGCTACATGGCGCCGCCGCTCAAGCCCGAAAGCACCTTCTTCGTGCTCACGCGCGAACCCGTCGCGATCTGCCCCTTCTGCTCGTCCGACGCCGAATGGCCGCTCGACATCGTGGTCATCTACGCCAGCCGGACCGTGATCCCCACCGATTTCTCGCAACGCATCGAAGTGGAAGGCCGCCTGGAAGCCGGCAGCTTCACCGATCCCGTCACCGGCTTCGTCAGCCAGCTGCGCCTGCGCGAAGCCACCTTCCGCCCCCTCCATTGACCATGCCCAGCGCCTCCCCCTCGTTCATGCTGCCCGCCCCCCACGCCGCGTCCGGCACGCATCCCCTGCCCGCCGCACCGGCTCCCGGCGCGCTCGCCGTGAGCGGTCTGCGATACCGCTTCGCGGGGCAGGCGGAAGACCTCTTCGCCATCGACGCCCTCACGCTCGCCCCCGGCGCCACGCTGGGCATCCAGGGCGCCTCGGGCGCCGGCAAGACCACCTTGCTGCACTGCCTCGCGGGAATCGAAACCGCCCATGCCGGCAGCATCCGCTGGGGCGACACCGAGCTCGCGCGCCGCGCGCCGCCCAGCCTCGCGCACTGGCGCCAGCGCGGCATGGGCCTGGTGTTCCAGGACTTCCACCTCGTCGAAGGTCTGTCGGCACGGCACAACGTGCTGCTGCCCGCGCAATTCACCGCCTGGCGCGCGGACGCCGCCCTGCGCCGACGCGCCGACGCCCTGCTCGAGCGCGTCGGCCTCGACGCCCCGGCGCGGCGCGCCGAGCAGCTCTCGCGAGGCGAACGCCAGCGCGTGGCGGTGGCGCGCGCGCTGCTCTTCGCGCCCCCCGTGCTGCTCGCCGACGAGCCGACCGCCAGCCTCGACCCCGACAACCGCGCGCGCATCGGCGAACTGCTGCTGGAACTTGCGCACGAGCACGGGGCCACGCTGGTCGCCGTGTCGCACGACGAGGCCCTGCTCGCCCGCCTGGACCGGGTGCTGACGCTGCGCGCCGGCACGCTGTCCGCCTGACTTCCGCCCCTGTCCGAGACGTCCATGTTCAATCCGCTTCCCGTCGTGCTCGCCGATTACCGCCGCCACCGCCTGCTGGTGGCCCTCACGCTCATCCTTGTTGCCCTCGCCGTCGCCATCGGCGTGGCCGTGATCGCGCAGGAGCGCGCACTGCGCCAGGGCAGCGCGCGCGCGGCCGATGACTTCGACCTGCTCGTGGGCGCGCCCGGCAGCCCCACGCAGCTCGTGCTCAGCAGCGTGTACCTCAAGCCGCAGGCGATCCCGCTCGTGAGTGGGGACGTTCTCGCGCGCGCCACCACCGCGCGCGGCGTGCGCTATGCCGCGCCCATCGCCTTCGGCGACAACTGGCAAGGGCACCCCATCGTGGGCACCATCGCCGAATTCGCGCAGCGTGGCGGCGCGCTCGCGCCCAGCGCGGGCCGCCTCTTCGCGCGACGCGGCGAAGCCGTGGTCGGCGCCGCCGTGCCGCTGGCGCCGGGCGCCACGCTGCGCCCCGCGCACGGCATCCACGCACACGACGCAGACGAGGACGGGGACGAGGACGAAGATCATGGGCACGCGCATGAGCACGACCTCACCTACACCGTGGTCGGGCGCCTGCCGCCGCGCCACAACGCGTGGGACAGCGCCATCCTGGTTCCCGTCGAAGACGTCTGGGCCGCGCACGATCTGCCCGTTGGCCACGCGCCCGGCAGCACGCAGATCGGCCCGCCGTGGGACGCCACGCAGTTGCCCGGCGTACCCGCCATCGCCGTCAAGCCCGAGTCCGTCTCCGCCGCCTACGGCCTGCGCGGCCAGTTGCGCACGCCGGAGAGCCTCGCGCTGTTCCCGGCCGAAGTCCTCAACGCCCTCTACGGCACGCTGGGCGACGTGCGCGACATGATGTCGCTGCTCGCGCTGGCCACGCAGATCCTGGTCGTGCTGGCGGTGCTGATGGCCCTGCTCGTGGGCTTTCTGGCCCGCGCGCGGCAGTTCGCGGTGCTGCGCGCGATAGGCGCGGGCGCGCGCTACGTGTTCTGCGTGATCTGGCTCGAAGTCAGCCTGCTCGTCGCCGCCGGCGCCGCCGCGGGCCTGGCGCTGGGCTGGGTCGCCTCGTGGCTGCTGATGCAATGGATCGCCCCGCGCGCGGGCTTCGCCATGCCGGTGTCACTGGGCATCGAAGAGCTGCGGCTGGCCGCCGCGCTGGCCGCCGCCGGCCTCCTGATCGCCCTCGTGCCCGCCGCGCTCGGCCTGCGCCGCCCCATCGCGCAAGGGCTGCGGGCCTGAGGACCGAGCCCGTCACGGCGCCGCCCCGGAACGGTGCAAGCGCCCGCGCGCGCCGCCCGGAAACGGGCATAAAAACCGATGCTCGCGCCATCAAACAATTCGTTTCAAGAACCCGGCCGCCCCTGCCGCTAGCTAGTAGCTGACGGGGCGGCCGCCCCCGCTCATCCAGACCGTGCCCGGTGGCGTCGCACGCTCGGGCGCGATGCTCCGCCCCGTGCGAAGCGCGCCAGCAGGGGACAGCAAGCGCGGCCTGGCGGCATTCTCGTCGACGCCCGTAACGCCCCTGGCCTGACGGGGCGCAAAGCGCCTTCGCCATCGTGGCCCGCCCCCTCCTGCCGGCGCCCGCGTGGCAGAGCGCAGACCAGGAAGGCTTTTCCCCGAGCCGGTGCGCGGGGGTCCGGAGGACGCGATCACCTCGTCATCGGGATAGCCAAAACAAGTCAGGCGACCACTTATCCGTGGAATAGACAACCACAAAACAGGTCAGGATGATGCCGACCGACGCGGGTAGGCCCGCCAGCAGGAAAACGCACCTGCCCGCGTCAATGCAACACCACCGCGAAGCGTTCGCGGCTGCCCGGCAACCCGCCCGGCGATATCCGGGGCACTCCGCCCCACGAGGATGACCTCCCTCCGAAGGTCCAGGCACCGGGAAAGGAAAACGTGATGAAGCCCCACCGCCGGATTCCGGCGCCTTTGCGAACCGTCAGCGCGCCCGATTCACGCGACACGGCCATCGCCACGCCTGCCTGTGTAACCCCTTCCCTGCGGAGCACATCATGAAATGGACCCTGCGCGCCAAGCTCACCGGCGCCGTCGTCGCCCTTACCACTCTGGCCACGCTGGCCGTTTCGCTGGGGAGCTATCTCCAGATGCGCAGCCAGCTCATCGACTCGAGCATCACCAATGAGGTCAATGCCACCGAGGCGGGCACCAGCCACCTGATCCGCGAGTGGATCAGCGCGCGCCTCGCACTCGTCACGGCCGGCGCGCGCGCCGTCGAAGCGGCCGACACGCCGCAGGCCGCGATCGTGCAGACCGCGCAGGCCGGCAAGTTCCAGGCAGCCTACCTGGGCATGCCCGACAAGCAGATGGTCACCGATCACCCGATGCAGCTGCCCGCCGGCTACGACCCCACCTCGCGGCCCTGGTACCGTGACGGCGCGGCCGCCGGCGGCACGATCATGACGCCGCCCTACGTCGACGCCACGACGCGACAGCTGGTGCTTTCCTTCGTGGCGCCGGTGCGCAAGAACGGCCAGCTGCTGGGCGTGTTCGGCACCGACGTGGCGCTCGACGACATCGTGGACAGCGTGCTCAAGATCCGCCTCGTCGGCGAAGGCTACGCCATGCTGATCGGGCCCGACGGCCAGGTGCTCGTGCACCACGACGCGGCGCTCATCGGCAAGCCCGCCGCCGGCCTCGCGCCCGAGTTCGCGGCCGCCGGCCTCGACGCCCTTGCCAAGACCGACGCGCTCAGCGAAGTGCGCCTGGGCGGCGATGCGAAGTTCGTGCGCGTGCGCGCCATCGAGGGCAGCAACGGCCTGCGCCTCGTGCTCATCGTCGACAAGGGCATCGCGCTCGCCCCGCTCACGCCGCTGCTGTGGCAGGGGCTCGCGAGCATCGCGGCGGTGATCGTGCTCGTCATCGTGGTCGTGAGCGTCACGCTCTCGCGCATGCTCGTCAGCATCCGCCACATCCACGACACCATGGTCGACATCGCCAACGGCGGCGGCGACCTGACCCACAAGATCGAGATCCACGGTCACGACGAAGTGGCCGAGACCGCGCAGGCCTTCAACCGCTTCCTCGACCAGCTGCGCACCATGTTCCTGCACATCCGCAGCGAATCGAGCCGGCTCACCGACGGCCTCGATCACATCAACCGCACCGTCGCCACGCTCTCCGAGGATTCGCGCCAGCTCGCCGAACTCACCACGCAGAACGCCGCCGCGATCGAGCAGATCACGGTCAGCACCTCGCACATCGCCGACAACTCGAACGACGCCGAAGCCCTCGTCAAGGAAACCGATTCAGCCTCCGAAGCCGCCGCCACCACCGTCCACAGCGTCTCCGGCGAAGCCGCCCACTCGGCCGGCGAGGTCGAGGCCCTCTCCGCGCTGCTCGACGGCCTGGGTCAGCGCACCACCGAGATCAACAGCATCATCGAAGTCATCAAGGAAATCGCCGATCAGACCAACCTGCTCGCGCTCAACGCCGCCATCGAAGCGGCGCGCGCGGGTGAGCAGGGACGCGGCTTCGCGGTGGTGGCCGACGAGGTGCGCAAGCTCGCCGAGCGCACGCGCAGCGCGACCGTACAGATCACCGGCATGATCGCCACCGTGCACACGGAAACCCAGCAATCGGTGGCGAGCATGCACGCCACGCTCACCACCGTGCGCAGCGGCGCCGGCCACGCGTCCGAAGCCGCCGGCCGCATCGAGGGCATCCGCCACAACATGGGCGAAGTGGTCGCCAAGATGGAAGAAATCGCCCTCGCCACGCGCGAGCAGCTCGCGGCCACCAGCTCCATGGCCCAGGCCGCCGAAAGGATCACGGGCCAGACGCTCAGCTCCGACGCCGCCCTGCAGAGCGCGGCCGACGAGATCCAGAACCTCAGCGTCATGGCGACCGACCTGCACGCCCAGTTCGCGAATTTCCGCATCTGAGCCGCCTTCACGGCACCCCGCGCCCGGCCCTCATCGGCCGGGCGTTTTCGTTGACGCACACCCGGCGCCGGTCGGCTTGCGGCAAGCCGCCCGCGCGCGGCACCACCGCCAGCCCGCCAGGCGCGGTGCGCCAACCCGTGTTACGAACGGGGATACGGCACGGGCTCTTCCAGGACGGCAAAAGGGCGCCAAACCCGCCTCGCGCAGCGCGCAAGCCACGCCTCGTTGCGCCCCCCCCCCCGCAGAGGGCAAACGGGCGCGATTCCACCGCTGCCATCCGTTTCGCAAAACGGTGCCAGAAGTCGCGCGCGCTTACGGTTACAGTGCCCCAATGCAAAAAGCCCGACTCGTTTGAGCCGGGCTTTCTGTGTCAGCGTCTGTTCGCAAACGCCTGTCTGGTGGGGGCACTAGGACTCGAACCTAGGACCAATTGATTAAGAGTCAACTGCTCTACCAACTGAGCTATACCCCCGAAACCTGCTTCGCTGGAGGGTGGTAGGCCGTACAGGACTTGAACCTGTGACCAACGGATTAAAAGTCCGCTGCTCTACCAACTGAGCTAACGACCCGCCGAAAGCGAAGAATCGGCATTATAGGTGCCGATCTTGCATCCGTCAAGTCCGGCGCCCATCTTTTCAGGCAAGCCCGGCCCGACGGCAGAGTTCCCGCGTCAGGCCCGCCTGGTTCAGCGTGTAGAAGTGCAGGCTGGGCGCGCCGCCCTGGATCAGGCGTTCGCAGAGCTGGCTCACGGCGTCCAGGCCGAAGGCGCGCACGCTCTCGGCGTCGTCGCCGAAGCTCTCGAACTTGCGCCGCATCCATTGCGGAATCTCGGCGCCGCAGCTTTCGGAGAACCGCGACAGCTTGCTGTAGCTGGCGATCGGCATGATGCCGGGCACGATGGGGATCTCGACGCCGGCGCGGCGCACCGCATCCACGAAAGCGAAGTAGGCGTCGGCATTGTAGAAGTACTGCGTGATCGCCGAGTTGGCGCCCGCATGGACCTTGCGCACGAAGGCCTTGAGGTCGGCACCGAAGTTGCGCGCCTGCGGATGCATTTCCGGGTAGGCGGCCACCTCGATGAGGAACTCGTCGCCGGACTCGCGCCGGATGAACTCGACGAGTTCGTTGGCATAGCGGAACTCGCCCGGATCGGCCATGCCGGAGGGCAGGTCGCCGCGCAGCGCGACGATGCGCCGCACGCCGATCTCGCGGAATTCGGCGAGATGCTCGCGGATGCTCTGCTGGCTGGCGCCGATGCACGACAGGTGCGGCGCGGCGTCGAGGCCGGCGGCACGGATCTCGCGCACGACCTGCAACGTGCGGTCGCGCGTGGAGCCGCCCGCGCCATAGGTCACGGAAAAGAACTCGGGTGCCAGGGCGGCGAGCTCGGCGCGCACGCCGCGCAGCTTCTCGACACCTTCGGTGGTGGCGGGGGGGAAGAATTCCAGGCTGAAATCCAGCTTCTTGCTCATGATCGGGGGGTCCTCAGCGTTCCGCCTTGCGGGCGTGAACGAAAAATTCTCGATTGCCATCTCCGCCCGTGATCGGGCTGTCACACCAATGCAGCACTGCCAGACCGGCATCTGCGCAGAGCGCGCGGATACGCCGCTCCACGCCGGCATACAGACTTGCGTCGCGCACGATGCCGCCGCGCCCGACGCCTTGCGGCCCGACCTCGAATTGGGGCTTCACGAGCGAGAGCACCTCACCGCCACGGCCCAGCAGCGCGGGCCAGCGCGGCAGCAGGAGCGCGAGCGAGATGAAGCTGGCGTCGCAGACGATGAGGTCGAAGCCGGCGGCGGGCATGGCGGAGCCGAGCAGCGCGGCGTCTAGCTCGCGCGCGTTGAGCCCTTCCAGCGTGCGGTTGCGGGGTTCGTGCGCTAGGCGCGGATGCAGCTGGCCGTGACCGACCTCCACACCCGTGACTCGCGCCGCGCCCGCCTGCAGCAGGCAGTCGGTGAAGCCGCCCGTGCTCTGGCCGACATCCAGGCAGTGCCGCCCGGCCACGGCCACGCCGCACGCGGTGAGCGCGCCCGCGAGCTTGAGTCCGCCCCGCGACACGAAGCGATCGGAGGCGTCGGGCTCGATCAGGATGTCGGCCGAGGCCGGCACGCTGTCCGACGGCTTGCCTACCACTCGCGCGCCGCCCACGTCGCGCCAGCTCACGCGGCCCGCCTCGATGAGCCGCCGCGCGGCGGTGCGCGAAGCGGCCAGCCCCAGCTCGACGAGCAACTGGTCGGCGCGCGGCGCCGCGCGCTCCGGCGCCGGGGCGTCGGGGGTCGCGGCGGCACGGGGCCGGTGTTGGCGGGCGTGGAAGGAGTCCATCGTGACGGCAGACGGGCGCCAGCGCGCCGCGCCGTGATCGGCCCGCGCGCGCCGGGTTCCGGCAAGGCTCAGTAGCGGTAGTGGTCGGCCTTGTAGGGGCCTTCCACGGGCACGCCGATGTACTTCGCCTGCTCATCGGTCAGCGTGGTGAGCTGCACGTTGAGCGTCTTGAGCTGCAGACGCGCGACCTTCTCGTCCAGGTGCTTGGGCAGCGTGTAGACGCCGACCGGGTAGTCGTTGGTGCGCGTGAAGAGTTCGATCTGCGCGATGGTCTGGTTGGCGAACGACGACGACATCACGTAGCTCGGGTGGCCCGTGGCGCAGCCCAGATTCACGAGACGGCCCTTGGCGAGCAGGATGATGCGACGCCCGGTGGGGAAGATCACGTGGTCGACCTGCGGCTTGATCTCTTCCCACGTGTACTGCTCGAGCGATGCGACGTCGATCTCGTTGTCGAAGTGGCCGATGTTGCAGACGATGGCGTTGTTCTTCATCGCGACCATGTGTTCATGGCGGATGACGTGGAAGTTGCCGGTGGTCGTCACGAAGATGTCGGCCTTGTCGGCGGCGTACTCCATCGTGACCACGCGGTAGCCTTCCATGGCGGCCTGCAGCGCGCAGATGGGGTCGATCTCGGTGACCCACACCTGGGCGGAGAGCGCGCGCAGGGCCTGGGCCGAGCCCTTGCCCACGTCGCCATAGCCGCACACCACGGCGATCTTGCCCGCCACCATCACGTCGGTGGCGCGCTTGATGCCGTCCACCAGCGATTCGCGGCAGCCGTAGAGGTTGTCGAACTTGCTCTTGGTGACCGAGTCGTTGACGTTGATGGCGGGGAACTTCAGTTCGCCACGCTGGTGCATCTGGTAGAGACGATGCACGCCGGTGGTGGTTTCCTCGGTGACGCCGCGGATCTTGGCGAGGCGCACGGAGTACCAGTTGCCGTCCTGGGCCAGCTTGGCCTTGATCGCGGCGAACAGGATGGTCTCTTCCTCGGAGCCCGGCTTGTCGAGCACGGAGGCGTCTTCCTCGGCGCGCGCGCCCAGGTGCAGCAGCAGCGTGGCGTCGCCGCCGTCGTCGAGGATCATGTTGGAGTAGCCGCCGTCGGCCCACTCGAAGATGCGGTGCGTGTAATCCCAGTACTCGGTGAGCGATTCGCCCTTCTTGGCGAACACGGGAATGCCGGCCGCGGCGATGGCGGCGGCGGCGTGATCCTGCGTCGAGAAGATGTTGCACGAGGCCCAGCGCACGTCGGCCCCGAGCGCCACGAGGGTCTCGATCAGCACGGCGGTCTGGATCGTCATGTGCAGCGAGCCGGTGATGCGCGCGCCGCGCAGCGGCTGGGTCTTCGCGAATTCCTCGCGGATCGCCATCAGGCCGGGCATTTCGCCTTCGGCGATGCGGATCTCCTTGCGTCCCCAGTCGGCGAGCGCAAGGTCGGTGATCACGTAATCTTGGGTTTGAGCCACGGTGTTCTCCTCGAACAGGTGGCCGGGCAGGAGGGGGAGCGCAGGGCATGCTCACCGTCATCCCGTGCCGGCACGGTTGAACAGGTGAGCGCAGTTGAAGCCGACCCGGCATTGCCGGGGTTCCGAGCCTGGGATCGCGGACGCGAGCTCGCAGCGCTCCTCGGAAAGCGGGCGATTATAGCCCGAAGCTGCGCGGAGGCGGCACGGCCCCTCCGCGCAACGGGTTACAGACCGGCGGCCTTGCGCAGCACGGCGGCCTTGTCGGTGGCTTCCCACGTGAATTCCGGCTCGGCGCGGCCGAAGTGGCCATAGGCGGCGGTCTTCGCGTAGATCGGGCGCAGCAGGTCGAGCATCTGCACGATGCCCTTGGGACGCAGGTCGAAATGCTCGTTGACGAGGCGCGCGATCTCCGCGTCGGGGATCACCCCCGTGCCTTCGGTGAACACGGTCACGTTCATCGGCCGGGCCACGCCGATGGCATACGCCACCTGCACCTGGCACTGGCGCGCCAGCCCGGCGGCCACGACGTTCTTGGCGACGTAGCGCGCGGCATAGGCGGCCGAGCGGTCGACCTTGGACGGATCCTTGCCCGAGAAAGCGCCGCCGCCGTGCGGGCAGGCGCCGCCGTAGGTGTCGACGATGATCTTGCGGCCGGTCAGGCCGCAATCGCCTTGCGGGCCGCCGATGACGAAGCGCCCCGTCGGATTGACCAGGTAGTTCGTGTTCTTGAGGAACTCGGCCGGCAGCGTGGGCTTGATGATGTCTTCGATGACGGCTTCGCGGATGGTCTGTTGCGAGACTTCCGGCGCGTGCTGCGTGGAGATGACCACGGTGTCGATTTCCACGGGGCGGCCATCGACGTAGCGGAAGGTGACCTGACTCTTTGCGTCCGGGCGCAGCCAGGCCAGGCGGCCGTCCTTGCGCAGCTCGCTCTGGCGCTGCATGAGGCGGTGCGCGTAATAGATCGGCGCGGGCATGAGTTCGGGCGTTTCGTCGCAGGCGTAGCCGAACATCAGGCCCTGGTCGCCGGCCCCCTGGTTCAGGTGGTCGTCCGAAGCCTGGTCGACGCCCTGGGCGATGTCGTTGGACTGCTTGTCATAGCAGACCATGACCGCGCAGCCCTTGTAATCGATGCCGTACTCGGTGTTGTCGTAGCCGATGCGGCGGATGGTGTCGCGCGCGACCTGGATGTAATCGACGTGCGCGTTGGTGGTGATCTCGCCGGCGAGCACCACGAGCCCCGTGTTGCAGAGGGTTTCGGCGGCCACGCGCGAGCGCGGGTCCTGCTCGAAGATGGCGTCGAGGATCGAGTCCGAGATCTGGTCGGCAACCTTGTCGGGGTGGCCTTCGGACACCGATTCGGACGTAAAGAGGTAATCAGCCATGTGGCTTCGCTCCAAATGAAAAACCCCGGATGACGTCGGCGAAGTCGACTCCGGGGTTCGAGCGGACGACGCTTTAGCAGTATTCCCGGCCAGTGCCGGACCGCCCTGCAAGTTGTCTTTAACTCGGCGGTGCGGGGATTATAAGGAGCGCCCCTTATAATGCCAAGCTCGCCTGTCTCGCAAAGCCCGCCTTGACCCTGGACGCCCTGATCCCACGCCTGTTCCGCCTGCTCGGCCGCTGCTCGCTGCCCACCCTGCACCGCCTCGGCGGCTGGGCCGGCCTGGCCACTTACTGGCTGTCGCCGCGCTACCGGCGCCGTCTGCGCGAGAACATGGCACGCGGCATCGGGCGCGCGCCCACGACCGCCGAACTCCACGCCAACGCCCGCGAGACCGGACGCATGATCCTGGAACTGCCGTTCATCTGGCAGCGTCCGCTCGAAGAAGTGCTCGCGCACGTCGTCGGCACCTCGGGCTGGGAAGCCGTCGACGCCCTGCGCGCCGAAGGCCGCGCCATGATCGCGCTGACGCCCCATCTGGGCTGTTTCGAAATCACCTCGATCCATGCCGGCACCTTCATGCCCATGACCATCCTCTATCGCCCGCCCAAGCAGGCGAGCGTGGAGCCCATCCTGCGCGCGGGCCGCGCGCGCGGCCAGCTGAGCCTCGCCACCGCCGACCTCGCCGGCGTGCGCAGCATCATCAAGGGGCTGCGTCAGGGCGTATCGACGGGACTGCTGCCGGACCAGGCGCCCGGCAAGGGCGAAGGCATCTGGCTGCCGTTCTTCGGCAAACCCGCCTACACCATGACGCTCGCCGCCCGCCTCGCGGAAGTGAAGGACACGCGCGTGCTGCTGTTCTGGGGCGAACGCATCGCGGGCCGGGGCTGGCATCTGCACTGCCTGGCACCCTCGGTGCCGCTGGAAGGCACGCTCGAGGCGCGCGCGGCCGCGATCAACCGCGAGGTCGAGGCGCTGATCCTGCGCTGCCCCGCCCAGTACCTGTGGGCCTACAACCGTTACAAGACTCCGGCCGGAGCCCCTCCGCCCCCCGCGCAATGACTGTCCTGACCCGAATTTTCCTCGCCGGCCTGTGGCTCTTCCACTTCCTGCCGCTGCCCGTCCAGGCGGCCATCGGCTGGCTGATCGGCCACCTGCTGTACCTGCTCGTGGTGCCGCGCCGCCGCGTGCTCGCCACCAACCTGCGCCTGTGCTTCCCCGAGAAAAGCGTCGCCGAGCGTCGCCGCCTCGCGCGCCGCGTCTGCGTGGCCGTGGCGCGCTCCATGCTCGAGCGTGGCGTGTTGTGGTGGGCCTCCGAGGCGCGCATCCGCCGCCTGGTCGAGCTGCACGGGGTGGAGCAGATCCGCCGCCTGCACGCCGAAGGCCGTGCGGTCGTGATGCTGGTGCCGCATTTCGTGGGGCTGGACATGGCCGGCGCGCGCATGGCGATGGAGATGGACTGCGTGAGCATGTACTCCGCGCAGAACGACAAGCTCATCGAGAAAATGCTGCTGCACGGGCGCACGCGCTTCGGCTCGCAGGAACTGCTGTCGCGCCAGGAAGGCATCCGCGGCGCCGTCAAGGCCATGAAGCGCGGCCGCCCGTTCTACTACCTGCCCGACCTGGATTTTGGCCCGCGCGAATCCATCTTCGTCCCCTTCTTCGGCATCCAGACCGCCACCGTGCCCGGCCTGCCGCGCATCGCGCGCCTGGCCGGCGCCGCCGTCGTGCCGCTCGTGGTCCGCATGAAGCCCTGGGGGCGTGGCTACGTGGGCGAATTCCAGGCCCCCTGGAGCGACTTCCCGACCGACAGCGTCGAGGCCGACACCGCGCGCATGAATGCCTGGATCGAAGCCGAGGTCCGCAAGATGCCCGAGCAGTATTACTGGGTTCACAAACGCTTCAAGACTCGCCCCGAAGGCGAGAAGAAGCTGTACTGAACGGCGCCCGGCCCGTCCTCACGCGGGCGCGCATTTGTCCGATAATCCCGCCATGAAACTCGAATTCACCAAGATGCAGGGGCTGGGCAACGATTTCGTCGTCATCGACGCCATCGGCCAGCCGCTCGAAATGACGCCCGCGCTCGCGCGCCGGCTCGGCGACCGGCGTTTCGGCGTGGGCTGCGACCAGATCCTGATCGTCGAGCGCGCGCAGGCGCCGGACGTGGATTTCCGCTACCGCATCTTCAATGCCGACGGCTCCGAGGTCGAGCAGTGCGGCAACGGCGCGCGCTGCTTCGCGCGCTTCGTGCATGCGCGCGGGCTCACGTCGCGGACCACGCTGCGCGTCGAGACGAAATCCGGCGTCATCGAGCCGCGCCTGCAACCCGACGGACTCGTGACGGTGGACATGGGCGTGCCCGCCTTCGCCCCCGCGAGCCTGCCCTTCGTGTCCGCCACCGACGCCGCCGAGCAGGTGCTGGACGTGGCCGGCGAGCCGGTGGTCATCAGCGCCGTCTCCATGGGCAACCCGCACGCCGTGCAGGTGGTGGCCGACGTGGACGACGCACCCGTGGCGCGCCAGGGGCCCGTCATCGAGAACCATCCGCGCTTTCCGGCGCGCGTGAACGCGGGCTTCATGCAGATCGTGGATGCGCACGCGATCCGCCTGCGCGTTCATGAGCGCGGCGCGGGCGAAACCCTCGCCTGCGGCACCGGCGCCTGCGCCGCCGTGGTGGCCGGCATCCGGCGCGGCCTGCTGAGCTCGCCCGTGCGCGTGAGCACGCGGGGCGGCACGCTGGACATCGCCTGGAACGGCCCCGGCCAGCCCGTGCTCATGACGGGCCCGGCCGAGCGCGTGTTCGACGGGCACATCGAAATCTGACCTTTTCGCGAGAGCCGCATGGAACCCCAGGACATCGCCGATCACCTGCAGCGCCACCCCGATTTCTTCGAACGCCATCCCGAACTGCTGGCCGGCCTCTCGGTCCCCCATCCGCTGGGCGGGCAGGCCATCTCGCTGACCGAGCGCCAGCTCTTCGCATTGCGCGACAAGCTCGGCCAGGTGCAGGCCAAGCTGGCCGAACTCGTCGCCTTCGGCGAGGAAAACGACGTCATCACCACGCGCATCCACCGCCTCGCGCTTGCCCTTCTGGCGGCGGAAAGCTTCGAGGCCGCGCGCTTCGCGGTCTATGCCAGCCTGCGCGAAGACTTCACCGTGCCGCACGTGGCGCTGCGCCTGTGGAGCTGCACGCAGCCGCAGGCGCTGGGCGAATTCGCCACCGTGTCGGAAGAACTGCGCTTCCAGGTGGCCGACATGCGCCACCCGGCTTGCGGCCCCGCGCAGCACAGCGAAGTGCTGGGCTGGTTCGGCGAAACCGCGCCGCAGCTGCGCTCGATGGCGCTGATCCCGCTGCGTCACGAATCGCGTCTCGTCGGCCTGCTGGCGCTCGCGTCGGAAGACCCCGAGCGCTTCTTCCCCGAGATGGGCACGCTGTACGTGACGCGCATCGGCGAGCTCGTGGCCACCGCCGTGCTCGCCCACACCGGCGGCTGAAGCGCCTCGCGTCACCATGCCCCGCGCCGCGCCTCCGGCCCCTCCGGCCCCCCTCGCCGGCGCGAGCCTGCCGCCCGAGGCGCTGGACTGGCTGGACCACCTGGCCCACCAGCGCCGCGCCAGCCCGCACACGCTGACGAACTACCGGCGCGACCTGCAGAAACTCGGGGGCCTCATGGAAGGCCGCCCGCTCACCGCGCTGGAACCCATGGACGTGCGCCGCTTCGCCGCGCGCCTGCGCGGTGCCGGGCTGGAGCCGCGCTCCATCGCGCGCACGCTGTCGGCATGGCGCAGCTGCTTCCGCTGGCTGCTCGCGCATGGCAAGGTCGCACGCAACCCCGTCCAGGGCATACGCCCGCCGCGCGCCGGCAAGCCGCTGCCCAAGGCGCTGTCGGTGGATGCGGCCGCCGCCCTGCTCGACGCCGCGCCCGAGGACGCGCTGGAGATCCGCGACCGGGCGATGTTCGAGCTGCTCTACTCGTCGGGGCTACGTCTCGCGGAACTCGCCGGGCTGGATCTCGCGGGCACCTACAGCATCTCGGAAGGCGAAGTCACGGTGCTCGGCAAGCGCGGCAAGACCCGCCGCGTGCCGGTGGGAGGACAGGCGCTCGCCGCGTTGCAGGCTTGGCTGGCGGTACGCGGCGGCTTTGCCGGCGCGGGCGAGTCGGCGCTCTTCGTGAGCCAGCGCGGGGCGCGCCTCTCGCACGGTTCGATCCGCGCGCGGCTCGCGCGCTGGGCGCGCGAAAAGGGCCTGCCCCAGCATGTGCACCCGCACATGCTGCGCCACAGCTTCGCGTCGCACATGCTGCAGTCCTCGGGCGACCTGCGCGCCGTGCAGGAACTGCTCGGCCACAGCAGCATCCGCAGCACGCAGGTCTATACGCACCTCGATTTCCAGCATCTCGCTCAGGTCTACGACAAGGCGCATCCGCGCGCGAAAAAAGGCTGAACGGGCGTCGGGCGCGTCAGACCGGCCCCACGCGCGGATCGGCACGCCCGCCCATGACGCAGAGCCAGGTCATCTGCAACACGCGCGCGTCCGCGCTGGCGCGATGGCGTTCGAGCTGCATGCTGTGCTGCACCTCGTCGCGCATCTCGTTCCAGTAGGCCTGCTCGACGAAGGGCGTGATGCGCGCCAGATGCTCGATGCGATAGGTGCGGGGAATGCCGGCGGCCTCGTGCAGCGCGCACAGCCACGAGAAATCGTGTCCCCAGGCATCGGAATAAATGGTGCTGGTGCCCAGCAGCGCATTCAGGCGGATGGCGACCGACAGCGGCGGCAGGCCATGCCGCGCGAGGCATTCGCGGCTGATGCCATGCACGGCCTCGGCGGCCGGGTCCCAGTAGGTCCAGCCGGCGGCGGGCTGGATCAGCGCGCAATAACCGCGCCCGTCGGACAGTACACAGCCGACTTCGATGGGATAACTGCCCTTGCCGAAACCGGAAGCTTCCACATCGATGATGGCGGGCGGCTGCAGCATGCGTGTCTCCTGCGGGCGAGATCGGCAAGGGGCGATGCGGGTCTGAGCCGCGACACGGTCCACAACGGCGTTTTCCGCTAGGATGCGCAGCCTTCCCGACAGCTTACCGCAGGTTCCGACATGGCCGAACTCATTCTCGCCCCCGGCAAGGAGCGCTCCGTGATGCGCCGCCACCCCTGGATCTTCGCGGGCTCGGTGGCCAAGCTCGCCGGCCGTTCGAAGCCCGGCGACACCGTGGAGGTCTATACGGAGCGCGGTGAATTCATGGGCCGCGCCGCCTACTCGCCCGAATCGCAGATCCGCGCGCGCATGTGGAGCTTCGACGCGGCCGAGTCCATAGATCACGGCTTCTTCAAACGCCGTGTCGCCGCCTGCGTGGCGCGCCGCGCGACGCATCCGCAGCTTGCGCCCCAGGAGGGCGTGCGGCTGATCCACGGCGAGTCCGACGGGCTGCCGGGCGTGATCGCCGACCGCTTCGGCGACGTGGTGGTGCTGCAGCTCACGAGCGCGGGCGGTGAGAAATGGCGCGACGCCATCGTCGCCGGCCTCGTCCAGGCCACCGGCTGCACCTGCGTGTATGAGCGCTCGGACTCCGACGTGCGCCGTCTCGAGGGGCTCGCCCCGCGCAGCGGCGTGGCTTTCGGCGCGCTGCCCGAGGGCGGGCTGCGCATCGTGGAAAACGGCGTGACCATGGAAGTGGACGTGGTGGCCGGCCACAAGACGGGCTTCTACCTCGACCAGCGCGACAACCGCCTGCTCACGGGCCAGCTCGCCGCCGGCCGCAGCGTGCTCAACTGCTTCTGCTACACCGGTGGCTTCTCGCTGCAGGCGCTGGCCGGCGGCGCCGTGTCCACGCTGTCGATCGATTCCTCGGGCCCCGCGCTCGAGGTCGCGCGGCGCAACCTGGCCCTCAATCCGCGGCTCGACGCGACGCGCGCCGAATGGTGGGAAGCCGACGTCTTCGAAGCCCTGCGCCGCCTGCGCGGCGAAGGCCGCCGCTTCGACCTCATCGTGCTCGATCCGCCCAAGTTCGCGCCCTCGGCCGCGCATGCCCAGCGCGCCGCGCGCGCCTACAAGGACATCAACATCCTCGGCTTCCGCCTGCTCAATCCCGGCGGCATCCTCATGACCTATTCCTGCTCGGGCGGCATCGGCCAGGAGCTTTTCCAGCAGATCGTGGCGGGCTCGGCGGTGGACGCCGGCGTGAATGCGCGCATCCTGCATCGCCTCTCGGCAGGCGCCGACCACCCCATCGGCCTCGCCGTGCCCGAAGGCGAATACCTCAAGGGCCTCGCCTGCCAGATCGACTGAAACCACACCGGAGGCCGACGCGCCCCCGGCGCCCGCGGCGGCGTCAGGACCGCCCGGGCAGCTCCGCAAGCGCCGCCATCACCTCGTCGACGGAAACGTCCGTCACGTCCTGCGACGCCGGCTGCAGCAGCCGGTAAGGCACGCCCCAGGGGTGCCAGCGCGCCGCCTCCGACTTGCCGAACAGGCTCACGAGCGGCTTGCCCAGCGCGGCAGCCAGATGCATGTGGCCACCATCGGAACACAGCACGCGCGAACAGGCCGCCAGCCCCGCGATCAGGCTCGCGAGCGAATCCGTGGGCATCGCCACCAGCGGCACACCCGCGCAGGCCGCCAGGATCTGCGCGGCCTTGGCGTCATCCCCCGGATGCAGCGGATTGTCGGACGCGCCGGGCGCCCAGAACAGCGCGAAGCGCAGGGCCGGGTCCGCCGCGTGCAGGCGCTGCACGAGCGCGACGAAACGCTCCGCCGGCCAGCGTTGCGAAGGTTTGCGCGAGCTGATGTGCAGCCCCAGCACCGGGCCCGTGCCGAGCGTGGCGCGCGCCGCCGCCAGCAGCCCGGCCTGCGGCACGATGCGCGCGGCGGGCAGATCGCTCTCCGGCACGCCCAGCGCGGCCAGCACGCGGGCCGTGCGCTGGGCCTCGTGCGGCCCGGACGGCTCGGGCAGGCCCGCTTCGTCGCGCGTGACGACGCGCTTCGCGCCGATCAGCCAGCACATCCGCCGCGCACTCGCCTGCGCGCCGCCGACGGGCAGCAGCACCACGTCGATGCGCTGGCGCCGCAGCGTCCATAGCAGGGCCAGGCGCGCGCGCATGGCGGCCGGCGCGCTTTCGCCCGCCGCCAGATGCTTGGCCTTGGTGTAGTGATACACCGCGTCCAGGTCCGGGCTGCCGTGCAGGACTTCGGCGTTGTAGCGCGTGACCAGGGCACCGATCCAGGCGTGCGGAAAATGCTCGCGCAGGCGCCGGATCATGGGCAGCGTGACGACGAGATCACCGATGTTGTCGCGACGAAGGATGAGGATGCGCAGCGCGCTCGATGCCCCGGCACCGGCCTGCGCCACGCCGCGGCCGCGCGCCTGCCAGGCGGCGAGGCCGAGCAGCAGCCCGGCATAGATGAAGACGAGATTGCAGACGATGCGGTCGAAGAAATCGTCGGTGAGGTTCTTGGACAGGAAGGCCACGGGCAGGATCATCAGCGCGAGGCCCACGCCGCCGTCGGGGCAGCGCCGCTGCGCGCGCCAGCCTTCACGGAACAGGCACGCGAAGAACAGCGCGAACAGCGCCACGCCGATCACGCCGGTCTGCACCCACAGGCTCAGCAGCAGGTTGTGCGGATGCGTGATCTCGGGCTGCCTGATGCTGGCGAAGAGCGGGTGCGTGCGGTCGTGCGACGCCACCGCCGCGGGCTTGCCGTAGCCATGGCCGAACACGGGCCGCTGCAGGGCCACGTCGGCCCAGTAGCGCCACATCGTGAGGCGCTCGTCCTTGCCGAAGGCGCCCGCCACCACCTCGGGCGCGGGTTGCGCCTCGTCGCCGGCACCGCGCTGCACGGTGGTGACGACCACCCCCGCCACGATCAGCACCAGCACCCCCGCCATCATGGCGAGCGGCTTTACGAGCGCGCGCCTGCCGGCCCCCGTCCGCCACGCCCGCAGCGCGCGGCAGGTCAGCACGAGCAGGCCGATCACGCCCAGCGTGATCACGACCATGCGGTTCGCCGTGGCAAAGGCACAGAACACCAGCAGCGCCGCGAGCAGCAACGCCAGCGGACGCGGGAACCAGCCCGCCGCGCGCCCCGCGAGCAGCAGCGGCACGCCCAGCACCACGAAGGTGGTCTGCAGACCCGGGCCGGGATAGAACTGCATGAGCGCGCCGCCGACGGCCTGGTTGGCGTCGCCGGAGGCGAGCCAGGCATGACCATCCAGACTCAGCGCCACCGCCGTGATGGCGGCCAGCCCGACCGTGGCCACGGCCCAGGCATGGACGGGAAGTCTCGCGGTCAGCCCGCCGCGCCCCACGACGTAGGCGCACAGCAGGCCCAGCCAGGGCAGCAGCACATCCGTCGCGACGAGTTCCAGCGTGCTCGCGCGCGCGGCCGACCACGCAAGGGTGAGCGCGGCCCAGGCGAGCCACGCGAGGCCGCTGAGCACGACCGGGCGGGGAAAATCCGCCCACGGCGCGCACCCGGCGCGCAGCGCCAGCCAGGCGAGGCCGCCCAGCGCGAGCACGAGGCCGGTCCACTGCAGCCCCTTCATGTGGGCGAAGTGGCACGCGAAGATGAACACCGCCAGCGCGAACGCGAGGAAACGCGCCGGCCGGACGCTGGAATCGGAAATCTGCACGCTGGGGGTTCTCCGCGGTCAGGCGTGCTTCAGGAGCTCGACGAGATCCTGCGCCCGGCGCTTGTAGGTATGGTGTCTGAGCACATGCTCGTGGCCCGCCCGGGCGATGCGCTGGCGTTCGGTGTCGTGCCCGAGGTACCAGGCCGCCTTGTCGCTGAGTTCCTCGACGCTGCGC
This sequence comes from Candidatus Dactylopiibacterium sp., assembly GCA_031119555.1. Lineage (GTDB taxonomy): Bacteria > Pseudomonadota > Gammaproteobacteria > Burkholderiales > Rhodocyclaceae > Uliginosibacterium. Next base: position 61,347 of record JAVHXQ010000006.1, on the reverse strand, counting down.
CAGCACACCACATGCTGCCCGTCGACGAAGTGCTCATCAATCTCTTCGACCCAATCGGTCAGCAGGAAGCCGCCGGCCGCCGGCACTTCGAAGAGGCGCAGGTTCATGGCGCCGCCCCGGCCGAACCAGTTGTGGACGTTGAGATTGATCGCGCTGCGGCTGAAGACGCGCACGAGCTGCTCGCCAAAGACCTCGCCACGCGTACAGGCCGCGGGCAGGCCGGAATTCTTGTTCCAGCCGGGGCCGTAGAAGCGCACGTCCAGATCGAGGATCTGGCGGGCCACCTCCAGCCTGCGCCTGGAGAGCGTGCCGACGAAGCTGATGCGGTTTTCTTCCGGGCCGGGCGAGGGCACGAACATGGCCTCATCGACGGCGGAGGGAAAGTAGTGCGCGTTGCCGATGCCCTGCCCGCGGTAGGTCGGCACGCTGCCCTTGTCGTTGGTCAGGTAGAGATGGAACGCGCCCGCGTTGAGCATGGAGCGCTTATTGTCGAGCGGATCGTCGATCCAGTACCCCGCCGTCTGCACGCCGGTGTCGCCGATGCGCACGATCGTCTCGCGGAAGAACTGGACGCCCTTGACCGTCATGAACACGTCCGGGCGGATGTCCGCCACTTTCTGCAGAAGGCTTTCGTTGAGCCATTCCCGGGCGTTGCGCTCGAGCGCCCGCGTGCGCAGCGGCTTGGGCGTGACCTCCAGCCACCAGGGCAGCTTGTCGTAGTCGAAGTAATGGACTTCGTGTCCCAGCGCCTTGAGCGCCTCTCCGAGGTTCAGGCCATTCTTGGTCCGGCGGGGCTGGGTCGGTGTGGCGAGCAGAAAGCGGGTCATGGAAATATCATCGGACGATCACGAATTGCTCCTCGCACGGACGCCGGGCAGGCGAGCCGAATGCGGGCATGCCATCCGGGGCGCCATGTTCGCCCAAGCTGCGGCAGGAGGCCAGTTCCGTCCGCCCACCGGCAAAGCGCCTGTTTGCTGCCGGCGAACGGGTGCGGCATTCTAGCGCGCCGCGCATCGTAAGCGTCCTGCAACAACACGATGTCACGCTGGCACGCCCCGCATGGAGAACGCCGCCCGATGGAAAGCCCCTTCAAAGGCAAGACCGGCCTCAGCCGCATCTGGAATGCCTTCCACTATTCGCTTGCCGGCCTGGGCGCGGCCTACCGCCTGGAAGACGCCTTCCGGCAGGAGGTGCTGCTCGCGCTGGTGATGATCCCGCTCGCCGTCGTGCTCGGCGACACGGGGCTGGAACGCGCGCTGCTGATCGCCTGCGTGCTGCTGGTGCTGATCGTGGAACTGCTCAACTCGGCCGTGGAAGCGGTCGTGGACCGCGTTTCGCTCGAACGCCACGCGCTGGCCAAGCGCGCCAAGGACATCGGCAGCGCCGCGGTGCTCGTCACGCTCGTGAATCTGGCCGTGGTGTGGCTGCTGGTGCTGTTCGGCTGACACCTGCGTGTCACGCGCGTGTCACGCGCCTGCAGCGCGCGGGGCCGATCATCTGCGCGCAGCCCGCGCCAGCCCGGCGCCGGCGCACAGGGGAGAGCGCCCGATGGAAGCCCGCCTCGATCTGCAGACGCTGACGCACGGCCAGCGCCAGCTGCGCATCGCGATCGTCACCGAAACCTACCCGCCCGAAATCAACGGCGTGGCCATGACCACCGGCCGCATCGTCGACGGCCTGCTGCGCCTGGGGCATGAAGTCCGCCTCGTGCGCCCGCGCCAGCACGCCGAGGACCAGCCCGCGCCGACGGCGGGATTCGACGAGATGCTCGCCGCCGGCATCCCGATCCCCCGCTACAACCACCTCAAGATGGGCCTGCCCGCACGCCTGGCCCTCGTGCGCGCGTGGTCGCGCGAGCGCCCCGACATCGTGCAGGTCGTGACCGAAGGCCCGCTGGGCTGGTCGGCCCTGGGCGCGGCACGCAAGCTGCGCATCCCGGTCATCACCGAATTCCACACCAACTTCCACAGCTACACGCGCTACTACGGCGTGGGCTGGCTCAGGCAGCCGCTCGCCGCCTGGCTGCGACGCTTCCACAACAAGGGCGACCTGTGCCTCGTGCCCACCGCGAGCCTGCGCGCGGAGCTGACCGCCAGTGGCCATGCGCGCGTGGACGTGCTCGCGCGCGGCGTCGATACCGCCCTGTTCTCGCCCGAGCGCCGCTCCACGGCGCTGCGCGAGGCCTGGGGTGCCGCCCCCGGCACGCTGGTCTGCGCGATCGTGAGCCGCGTCGCGCCGGAGAAGAACCTCGAACTGGGCATCCGCGCCTTTGAAGCCCTGCGCCAGCAACGCCCCGACGCGCGCCTCGTGATCGTCGGCGACGGCCCCGCGCGGGCCGCGCTGCAGCAGCAGTTTCCCGAACACGTGTTCGCCGGCATGCGCAGCGGCGAAGACCTCGCCGCGCACTACGCCTCGGCCGACTGCTTCCTGTTTCCCAGCACGACCGAGACCTTCGGCAATGTCATCAGCGAAGCGCTCGCCAGCGGCCTGCCGGTACTGGCCTTCGCGCATGCCGCGGCGGCCGAGCTGCTGCGCGAGGGGCACAACGGCCTGCTCGCGCCCTATGCCGACGAGCAGGCGTTCATTGCCGCCGCGCAACGCCTGGCGCAGATGCCGCTCGCCGCGATGCGCGAGGCCGCGCGCGCCAGCGTGCAGCACATGAGCTGGGCGGCCATCGTCGAACGCCTCGTGGCGCTGCAACGCCAGACCCTGGACGCGCGCCTGCTGCAGACCGGGGGCACGCCGGCCTTCGCTTCCGGCGCCGACTGAACCGACACACTCCGCCAGTCTCCGCCCGCGCCCAGGGGCGAGGCATTCGTTACAATCGCGCTTTCCCCCCACTCGCGCGAAGAACGAACATGTCCGTCCTGATCTGCGGTTCGATGGCCTACGACACCATCATGGTGTTCCCCTCCCGGTTCAAGGAACACATCCTGCCGGAGCAGATTCACATCCTCAACGTATCCTTCCTCGTGCCCGAAATGCGGCGCGAGTTCGGCGGCTGTGCCGGCAACATCGCCTACGCCCTCAAGATGCTGGGCGGCGAACCCGAGATCATGGCCGCGATGGGCCAGGACGCCGCCCCCTACCTGCGCCGCCTGCGCGACCTGGGCATCAGCACGCGCCACATCCTGCAGCTCGAGGAGAGCTTCACGGCGCAAGCCTTCATCACCACCGATCTGGACGACAACCAGATCACCGCCTTCCACCCCGGCGCGATGATGCGCTCGCATCAGAACCACGTGCGCGACGCACGCGGCGTCACGCTCGGCATCGTCGCCCCCGACGGCCTCGAAGGCATGCTGCAGCACGCGCGCGGTTTCGCGGCCGCCGGCATCCCCTTCGTGTTCGATCCGGGCCAGGGCCTGCCCATCCTCTCGGGCGAAGACCTGCTCGAATGCATCGACCTGGCCGACTACTGCACCGTCAACGATTACGAAGCGCGCCTGATCTGCGACAAGACCGGGCTTTCCATGAGCGCGCTCGCGGAACGTTTGAAGGCCCTGATCGTCACACTCGGTGGCGAGGGCGCCGACATCCACACGGAAGGGCGCGTCCTCCACGTACCGTGCGCGCCGGCCCGCATCGTTGCCGACCCCACCGGTTGCGGCGACGCCTTCCGGGGCGGCCTGCTCTACGGTCTCTCGCAGGGCTGGTCGCTGGAAAGAGCCGTGCGTCTGGCCGCCACCATGGGTTCGATCAAGATCGAGCATCGCGGCGCACAGACCTACACCCCCACCCTGGGCGACATCGCGGCCCGCTACGCGGCGGTCTACGGCGAACGCCCCTGGTAAGTCACAAGGAGTCACACCATGAAATCATTCGTCCTCGTCACCGCCCTGGCCGGCATCACGCTGCTCTCGACGGGTTGCGCAAGCCGCCTGGCCGGCGACACCTACTCGCGCAGCGAAGCGCAGCGCCCGATCACCTTCCGTGAAGGCACCCTGCTCGAAGTGCGCAAGGTCCGCCTCGAAGGCACCAAGACCAACATCGGCACCGGCACCGGCGCGGTGCTCGGCGGCGTCGCCGGCTCCGGCGTGGGCCAGGGCCGTGGCGCCATCGTGGGCGCCGTGCTCGGCGCGGTCGTCGGCGGCGTGGCCGGCGCGGCCACCGAGGAAGGCATCACGCGCGAAGATGCGTGGGAACTCACCGTGCGCCTGAACTCCGGCGAGTCGCTGGTGGTGGTGCAGGAGATCGGCGCCCAAGACCGCTTCGTGGCGGGCGAACGCGTGCGCGTGCTCAGCAGCGCGGGCAAGACGCGCGTTTCTCCGGCGCTGTAAGCGGCTGCCGCAGCGGCGGCGGCGCGACCGGCGCCGCGCCGGGTGCGGCAGATCCGCCACGCCCGCACCGCAGAAAGCCGGTTCCCGCCCGGAACCGGCCGGATGGCCGCCGAAAGCGGGCTTTCGCTCGGGTAGAATCGGCCTTCAGCCTTTTTGCGCGGATCCGCAGTGCTCGCCCTCAGACTCTCTGCCTACACCGTCGTCAGCGCGCTCGGCGCCGGCCTCGACGCCACCCTCGCCGCCCTGCGCGAACAGCGCAGCGGCCTCGTCCGCAAACCCTGGGAAACCGTTGCGCTCGATACCTGCATCGGCGAAGTGGACGGGCTGGACAGCTTCGCGCTGCGTGACGACCTCGCCCGCTTCGACTGTCGCAACAACCGCCTCGCCCAGATGACGCTGGAATGCGACGGCTTCGCCGCCGCCGTCCGCGCCGCCATCGCGCGCCATGGCGCCACGCGCGTGGGCGTCTTCCTGGGCACCAGCACCTCGGGCATCCTGTCGAGCGAGATCGCCTTCCGCGAGCACGAACGCACGCCCGCCCAGGGCCTGTGGGCCACGCACGACTACCGGCGCACGCACAACACCTACTCGGTGGGCGATTTCGTCCGCACCTATTTCGATCTGCGCGGGCCGGCCTGGGTCGTCTCCACGGCCTGCTCCTCGAGCGCCAAGGTCTTCGCCGACGCGCAGCGCATGATCGCCACCGGTCTCATCGATGCCGCCATCGTCGGCGGCGTCGACTCGCTGTGCCTCACCACGCTGTATGGCTTCAACTCGCTGCAGCTCGTCTCGCACGCGCCGTGCCGGCCCTTCGACGCGCAACGCGACGGCATCTCGATCGGCGAGGCCGGCGCGTTCATCCTCGTCGAGCGCGCCGACGATGCGCGCGCGGGCGACATCGTGATGCGCGGCATTGGCGAGTCGAGCGATGCCCACCACATGTCCTCCCCGCACCCCGAGGGCCTGGGCGCGCGCCACGCCATGCAGGCCGCGCTCGACATGGCCGGGCTCGTGCCCGCCGACATCGGCTACATCAACCTGCACGGCACCGCCACGCCCAGCAACGACGCCGCCGAGGACAAGGGCGTCTCCGCGCTGTTCGGCACGGCCACCGCGTGCAGCTCCACCAAGGGTCACACCGGGCACACGCTGGGCGCGGCCGGTGGCGTCGAAGCCATCGTCTGCGCGCTCGCGCTCACCCACGGCTTCGCGCCCGGAGGCGCCAACACCCGCGAGGTCGATCCCCGCCTCGCCAGCCACTACCTCATCGAGAACGCAGACATGCCCGGCCTGCGCCACACCCTCAGCAATTCGTTCGGCTTCGGCGGCAGCAACGCCAGCCTGCTGCTGTCGAAAGTGGAGGACGGCCAATGAGCGCGCCCTTCAAGGTCCACCTGGCCGGCATCGGCATGTTCGGCCCCGCGCTGGCGGGCTGGGAACAGGGCCGCGCGGTGCTCGCGAGCGATGCGCCCTTCGTGCCCGCGCCCGCCCCCCTGCCCCCCGCCGAAGCCTTGCCGCCGGCCGAGCGCCGGCGCATCGGCGTGCCCGTGAAACTGTCGATGGCCATCGGCTTCGAAGCGATCCGCCAGGCCGGCGCCGACGCCAGCCGGCTCGCCAACGTGTTCTCCTCCACGGGCGGCGACTGCGACAACTGCAGCGCGATCCTCGAAGTGCTCGCCACCGAGGAACGCGCCGTCTCGCCCACGCGCTTCCACAATTCGGTGCATAACGCACCGGCCGGCTACTGGAGCATCGCCACGCACTGCATGGCCGCCTCGACGAGCCTGTGCGCCTACGACGCCACCTTCGCCGCCGGCCTGCTCAACGCGGCCGGGCAGGTTGCCGCGAGCGGCGAACCCTGCCTGCTCATGGCCTACGACACGGCCTACCCCGAACCGCTCTATTCGATCCGCCCCATTCCGCATCCGTTCGGCGTGGCCTTGCTGCTCACGGCCGACGCCGCGAGCGGCCCGCTGGCTTCGCTGCGGCTGGACCTCACGGCGGACGCGCCCGACACGCTGACCGACGCGGAGCTGGAAGCCCTGCGCCGCAGCGTGCCGGCGGCCCGCGCATTGCCGCTGCTGCGCCGCCTGGCGCGGGGCGAGAGGGGCCGCGTGGTGATCGATTATTTCGACGATCTCGCGCTCGCGATCGAGGTCGGCGCATGAGCGACGTGCTGCACGACCGCGCCTGGATCGCCGCGCGCATCCCGCACGCAGGCAGCATGTGCCTGCTCGACAGCGTGGTGCGCGCCACGCCGCAAGCCATCCACTGCCGCGCCACGAGCCATCGCGATGCCGCCAACCCGCTGCGCGCGCGCGCGACGCTGGGCGCCGCGCACGGCATCGAATACGCCGCGCAGGCCATGGCCGTGCACGGCGCGCTGCGCGCCGGCAACACGGACGCGCCGCGCGCGGGCTATCTCACGAGCGTGCGCGAAGTCGTCTTCCATGCCGGCCGCCTCGACACCGCCGCCAGCCCGCTCGAAATCCACGCCGAATGCCTCTCGGGCGAGGGCAACCATCTCATCTACGCCTTCCGCCTCGAAGCCGCGGGCGCCCCGCTCGTCACCGGCCGCGCGAGCGTGATGATCGATGCCAGCGCGGGAGCCACCGCATGAAGCGCGCGCTCGTCACCGGCGCCTCGGGCGCGATCGGCGCGGCCATCGCGCAACGCCTCGCGGCCGACGGCCTGCACGTGATCCTGCATGCGCATCGCAACCTTGCCGCGGCCGAAACGCTCGCCCGCGCGCTCGTCGCGGCGGGCCACAGCGCCGAGGCCTGCCAGTTCGACGTGAGCGATGCCGCCGCCACGCATGCCGCGCTCGACACCCTGCTCGCGGGGGGGGCCATCCAGGTGCTCGTGAACAACGCCGGCATCCATGACGATGCCGTGTTTCCGGGCATGAGCGCCGAGCAATGGACGCGCGTGATCGATGTCTCGCTGAACGGCTTCTTCCACGTCACGCAGCCGCTCACGCTGCCCATGATCCGCACGCGCTGGGGACGCATCATCACGATTTCGTCCATCGCCGGCATCACCGGCAACCGTGGTCAGACCAATTACGCGGCGGCCAAGGGCGCGCTGCATGCCGCCAGCAAATCGCTGGCGCTGGAACTCGCGAGCCGGGGCATCACGGTGAATGCCGTGGCGCCCGGCATCATCACTTCGGAGATGACCGAAGGCGTCTTCGACGAGGCGGCCATCAAGCAGCTGGTGCCCATGAAGCGCGCCGGCCGCCCCGACGAAGTGGCCGCGCTGGTCGGCTTTCTCGCTTCGGATGCGGCGGCCTACCTGACCGGCCAGGTCATCTCGATCAACGGCGGCATGATCTGAGCACGACCCGCCGCCTCGACCGCTGAGGCGCACGGCGGCCAGCCCGCCCGCCGCGCCAGGCGTCCGCGACGCCCGGCAGCGGTTCCCGGGGGCTTACTTCACTTTGACCGTGAAGGTCACGTCGCCCGACTTGCCCTCGCGCCCTTCGACGTGCACTTCGATCTTGAAGGTGTCGCCCGCCACCCGCGGCTGGTCGCTATGGAAGGTCTGGGTTTCGGAGAACTTGTCGCCGTCGCGGCGGTTGTTGCCGAGACTCAGCGTCTGCTGGCTCGTATCACCGACGCCAGGCTTCCAGGTGAGCTTCACGTCGTCGAACTTCATGCCGGTCACGAGGACCTTGGCCGTGATGTCGAAATCATCAGTGCCCTCGCCCACCGTGCAGGAGTGGTCCGCCTTGTCCACGCTGCCACTGCACTCCATGGTTGCACGCTCGATGTTCACGCTCTTGAGGAAGTCGAGGCCATCGTCGCCGCCCCCGCCACCGCAGGCGCTCAGGGCCGCGCTGAGCAGCAGGGTGGACACGAGGGAAAAGGTCAGCTTGCGGTTCATTGCGAAACTCCTGGAATTTGATCGTCTTGGGGAAGGGCGGCGCGGCCGGCATGCGCATGGCATGCGTTTGCAGACAGCGCTTGAGCACCGTGACGATTCTAGGAAGAGGCGGGGCATGCCACTGTCACAGTCTGTGACGACATGCCGCGCGAGGCGCCTGGCCGGGCGCGCCGCAATGAACTGACACGATCCGGCGCCGGGAAGGCCGCCGTGCGAGCCGCGCGGGGGCGCTCAGGGGCGCCCGGCCTCCTCGGCGCGCGCCAGCCAGTGAAGGCGCTGCTCGCGCGCGGTGGCGGCATCGAAACGGTCTTTCTCGCGCGCGCGGAGCTGGCCGCAGCCGCCGTCGACATCCTGCCCGGCCGAATCGCGCAGCTTGGTGAGCACGCCGGCGCGCGACAGGCGCAGCGCGATCGCGCGCGCGCTCTCCCAAGACGGGCGGCGGAACGGCAGGCCTTCGTTGGCGTTGTACGGAATCATGTTGAGCACGCCGTACTTGCCCGCGAGCAGGCGCACGATGGCTTCCAGCTCGGCTTCGCCATCGTTGATGCCCTCGAGCAGCGTCCATTGATACTGCACGGGGTAACCGGTGGCGCGCGCGTAGGCTTCGGCGCGCGCCACGAGTTCGTCGGGCGCGATGCGTGGCGCGCGCGGCAGCAGGCGCTCGCGCAGCGCGGCGTCGGTGGTGTGCAGCGAGAGCGCGAGCGCGGGCTTGACCGGCCCCGTCGCCAGGCGCTCGAAGGCGCGTATGTGGCCCACCGTGGAGAACACGAGGTTCTTGTGGCCGATGTTGCCGAGCGTGCCGAGCAGTTCGATGGCTTCCATCACGTTGTCGAGGTTGTGGGCCGGCTCGCCCATGCCCATGAACACCACTTTCTTCACCGGGCGGCGCGCGCGCGCCAGCACGACCTGGGCGAGGATCTCGGCACTGCCGACCTGGCGCAGCAGACCGTCGCGCCCCGTCATGCAGAACGTGCATCCCACCGCGCACCCCACCTGCGTGGAGACGCACAGCCCGTCGCGCGGCAGCAGCACGCTTTCGACGGTCTGGCCGTCGCCCAGCGCCACCAGCAGACGCGACGAGCCGTCGGCGCCGGGGTGTTCGGAGCGCACGCGGGCCAGCGCCGCGAGCGCCTCGTCCAGCGCCGGCAGGCACTCGCGCAGCGCGCGCGGCAGCACGTCCTCGGCGCGCTGCGGGCCGTCGGTGAGCGCGCGCGCCTGCAGCCAGGCGCGCAGCACGCGCTGGATGTGGGCGGGCTTGCCGCCGTGGCGGGCGAGATGCTCGCGGAGCTGGCTGATCTGCATGAGGACGGCGGTGGCGGCGGCCGGCGTTCAGCCGGGCTTGACGGCCTGGTACTCGGCCAGGATGGGCAGGCCGCGCGTGTCGATGTAGCGGCGCACGTCCGTGAAGCCCGCCGCTTCGAGCGTGGCGAGCACGCGCGCGGGCGGCACGCAGGCTTCGATGGTGTCCCAGTAATAGCGCCACAGGCGGCTGGTGCCGCGCTTCTGGCGCCCGACGACGAAGGCCAGCAGCGGCACGAAGCTCTTCATGTAGGCCTTGAGCAGCACGCGGCCGAGGCGGCTTTCGGGGCAGGTGATCTCGAGCAGGCAGAGCCGCGCGCCGGGCTTCATGACGCGGTGGAACTCGGCGAAGGCCGCCGACAGGTCGCCGATGTGGCGCAGCGCGTAGCCCATGGAAACGAAATCGGCGCTCGCATCGGGCAGCGGGATCGCCTCGGCGCGCCCTTCGAGCAGGGTCACGCCCGGCAGGTCGGCCTGCGCCATCATGCCCGGGCTGGGGTCCACGCCGGTCACGCACGCCGCGCTGCCGGTGATGCGTACCGCTTCGCGCGTGACGAGCCCGGTGCCGCAGCCGACGTCCACCACCTGCATGCCGGGCGCCAGGCCCGCGCGCTGCAGCGCCTGGCCGCGATACCAGGGCCCGGTGCCCAGGCCCAGGATGGTTTCCATGCGGTCGTAATCGACGGCCGTGGAATCGAACATCTCGCGCACGAAACCCGCGCGCTCGGCCTCGCAGGCGTAGTAATCGGTCAGCGGCTGGTGAGGCGCCTGCGCCGGCAGGCTGGTGGTCTTGGCGGACATGAGGGCTCTTTCAGGACGAAGGACGCAGTTTGCGGCACAGAAGGCGCGGCAGACGCCACAGGAAACCCCCCACCAGACGCAGGTGCATCCAGCTCAGGAGGCGGTTGTCGCGCAGGTAATTAAAATGGGAAACGCCCCCCTCGGCCGCGCTCAGATAGCGGACGGGAGCATCGAGGTTGATCGCGCGCACCCCCTCCCAGGACAGCCGCACGGCCGCCTCGGGATCGAAGTCGAAGCGCCGCATCCAGCGCTGCGCGTGCATCACGCGGCGCAGCGGGGCGACCGGATAGACGCGGAAGCCATACAGCGAATCGCCGATGCCGGCGCCCAGCGTTTCGAGGTCGGTCCACATGTTGGAAAGACGCCGCCCCTGCACGCGCACCCATGGCGCGCTGGCGTCGAAGATCGGCCGGCCCAGCACCATGGCGCCGGGCTGGTCGGCGGAGACCTGCATGAAGCGCGGGATCAGCGCGGCCGGATGCTGGCCGTCGGAGTCCATGGTCAGCACGTGCGTGAAGCCTTCGGCGGCGGCGGCATCGAGCCCATGCAGCACGGCCGAGCCCTTGCCCCGGTTGTCGGGCAGCACGAACACGCGCAGCCCCGCGTCGCCGGCGGCCATCGCGGCCAGGCGCTCGCCGCTGCCGTCGGTGCTGCCGTCAACGACGACCCACACCGGGCTCCACTGCGCGCGCGCTTCGCGCACGGTATCGAGCAGCTTCGCGCCGGCGTTGTAGGTGGGGATCAGGACGAGATGCGTGGGGGAAGGAGTCATGGACGGAGTTCGGCGCGTTCGAGGACGTCAGCATAATAGGCCTGCAGTTCGCGCGTGAAGGCGACCGGATCGGCCGGTGCCTCGAAGCGCCGGCCCAGCCGCACGCGGTAGTGGACGGGCATGGCCGGCGCGCGCAGCAGCGGCCAGCCCTTGCCGAGGAAGCGCGAATCCTGCTCGATGATCACTGTCTGGATCGGTACGCCCGCCCGATGGGCCACATAGGCCACGCCCGCGCGCAGGGGGTTGGGCGCGGGCGGCGCCTCGGTGCGCGTGCCTTCGGGAAACAGCAGCAGCTGACCGCCGCAGCGGAGTTCCTCGACCGCGAGGTTGATCGAGCCCACGAACCAGTCGTTGCGGATGTAGCCCGCCAGGCGCGAGCCCGCGCCCCACAGCGGGTTGTCGAGCAGGCTGGCCTTGAGCACGCAGGCCACGTCGGGCAGGCGCGAGATCACGAGCAGCGCGTCGATGAGGCCGGGGTGATTGGGGGCGATGATGAGCGGGCCGGCATCGCGCAGCGCGTCCAGGTCGCGCAGGTCGAAACGCGCCACGCCGATCGCATGCAGGCTCCACAGATAGAGCCGGAACCCCAGCTCGGCCACGCGCCGCCCCACCGCCACGCCGCGCCTGCCGCGCAGGATGGGGCACAGCGGCACCGTGCAGGCGCTCCAGAGCAGGCAGCCGGCGCCAAGCAGGCCCAGGCCCAGCCAGAGGGCGGCATGTTCGTACGGCCGGCGCAGCCAGCGCGGCAGAAACGCGGGATTCATCGGGTGCCGCCTCAGTCGTCGTCGACGCTGACCAGCTCGCTCGAGCGGGCAAAGGTCCAGGTCATGCCGAAACCGGCCGTGAAGTAGCTCTTGCGGCGAACCAGCGGGCTGTCTTCGAAGACCGCCCCGTGCAGGGAATCCCAGCGCACGTAGGCACCGACCCAGACGTCGCCCGCGCGGCGCGAGAGCGAGGCGAGGAACTGCGTGCCGCCATAGCCGCCGCGCGCGCGGTAGGCCGGGCGGTCGGGGCGTGCATGGGCGTCGTCCACGCTGTAGAAGTAACGATGCTGACGGCTGTCGGCGAACAGCGGGCCGGCCAGCAGGCCGAGGTTCCAGCCATCCCGGGCGCCCTCGGGGCGGCCCAGGCCCGCGATGTCCAGATTCACGCGCGGGCTGAACACCCAGCCCGCCGCGCGCGGATTGCTGCGCGCCTCGAACGCCGCGCGCAGCGGCATGCGCAGGTCTAGCCGCGTGCCCTGCCCCGCGCTGCGCCACAGATTCACGTCGAGCGAGGGGCCGAATTCGACCATCGGACGCAGGTCCGACATGCCTTCGCGGGCGCGGTTCTTCTTGCTGCGCACCGGCGGCGTGGCGCCGAGGCTGAGGTTGAGTTCGGCGCGCTCGCTGTCCAGGAGCCGCGCGCGCACGCCGTTGCGGTCGGCCTGCAGCCAGTCGATGCGGTAGGCGAAGTACGGAAAGGGCAGCAGGTAATAGCGCGACTCGTCGGAGCCCCGGTAGTCGGGCAGGGTCACGCCGCCCAGGCCGGCGCCGATCTCCCAGCGCGGCAGGCGCTCGGCCTGCGCGGACAGCGCGGCGGCGGCGAGCAGGCAGGCAAGGAGCGGCTTCAGCATGCGGGCTCCGCGTCCAGGAAACCGAAGGCTTCGATCTCGACGAGCAACTCGGCTCGGCAGACGTCGGCCTGCAGGTAGCAGACATCCGCCACGGCGCCGAGGCGGGTGTGGAGTTCGTCCTGCACGGCGGCCAGATCGGCGGGCTCGCGCACGAAGACCTTGAGCTTCAGGTCTTCCAGCGCGAACGCGCCGAAGCGCGCGCGGCGGCTGGCCTCGGTCACGAGGGCGGCGAGGTTCTCCAGCGTCTCGCGCGTCTGCGCGCGCACGTCGCCGGGGTGCAGGCTCTCATGCCCGACGATGCTGGCCGTGCCGGAAATGAAGAGCACGTCCACGCCGTCGAGCGGCAGCAGGCTCGCGCGCGAGAAGGTCGGCGCGCGCGGCCCGTACTGCGCGGGGTAACGATAGGCGCTGAGCTGGCGGGGGTTTTCGATGGGGTCGGCCGGCACGCGCCCGGCCAGGAAATAGACCACGAGCTCGCCCTGCGCGCTGCCCAGTGCGCAGGCCGAGGGCGCGCCCTCGAGCCAGGTGCGCTGCGCGGCGATGAAGGCATCCTGGCGGCCGATGTTGAACTGGCGGTAGCGCTCCAGGCCGCCCCCGTCCAGATTGATGCGCGGCAGATAGTTCCAGCAGCGCAGCAGATGCGTGAAGCCGGTCTGCGCCAGCGCTGCGAAGACCGCCGCGTAGGCGTCGTGGCTGATCGCCTCGAGCGCGCTGACGCCCTCGGGCGCGGCGTGGCCCGCTTCGGCAAGGCTGATCCAGCCGAACAGCAGATCGTCGTCATGACGGTAGCGCAGCGCGCCGACGCGCCCTTCGCGCAGCGCCCCGCCGCCCTTCACGCACCACGCGAAGCGGCGCGGCGAAGCCGCCGTGAGGGTGGCGAGCGGCACGCAGACATCCTCGCCGGCGGGCTCGCCATAGGCGCTGATGCCCAGCGCCTGCGCGCCCGCCTCGCCCGCGGCAAGGGCCTTGAGGTCGAGCCGCCGCGTCATGACACGGCCTTGAACGCCAGCACGGCGTTGCTGCCGCCGAAGGCGAAGGAGTTCGAGATCGCGGCGCGCAGCGGCACCCCGCGCAAGCCCTCGCCCGTGACGTGGCGCACGCCACGACAGTCCTCGGCCACTTCGTCGAGATGGGCCGTGGGCGGGATCTCGCCGCGCGCAACCGCCAGCACCGTGATCAGGGCTTCCATGGCGCCCGTGGCGCCCAGCAGGTGGCCGTGCATGGATTTGCTCGCGCTCACCGGCAGATGCGCGGCATGCGCGCCGAACACGGTGCGCAGCGCGTCGATCTCGGACGGGTCGCCCTCGCGCGTGGCCGTGCCGTGCGCATTCACGTAGCCGACGTCTTCGACCGCGAGTTCCGCCTGACGCAACGCGGAGCGCATCGCGCGCGCCTGGCCGCCCGCGTCGGGCTTCACGAGGTGCACGTGATCGCAGCTCTGGCCGTATCCCGCCAGCTCGCAGTAGATGCGCGCGCCACGGGCGCGGGCGTGCTCCCACTCTTCGAGCACGAGCGCGGCGCCGCCTTCACCGAGCACCAGCCCGCTGCGCCCGGCCTGGAAAGGCCGGCAGGCGCGCGGCGCGGATTCGGCGTCGCCCTGGGCCACCACGCGCATGGCTTCCCAGGCGCGCATCACCGAGAACGACAGCGGCGCTTCGGAGCCGCCCGCCAGCACGAGGTCGGACTCGCCACCCTGGATGCGCCGCATGGCTTCGCCGATGGAAACCGCCGACGAAGCGCAGGCGACCGAATAGGTGAGGCAGGCCGCCCCCAGACCGAGCTGGATCGCCAGATGCGAGGCGGCGGCGTTGTTCATGGCCAGCACGACCGACAGCGGATGCGCGCGGTCGCGCCCGTTCACGTAGAAGTCCGTGTAGCCGCGTTCGAAGGTCAGCGTGCCGCCCACGCCCGTGCCCCAGGACACGCCGTACAGATCGGAGCCGGCATCGCGCGCCAGGCCGGCGTCGTCCCAGGCCGCCAGCCCCGCCGCCACGCCAAGCTGGCTGTAGCGTTCGGTCACGGCCGCGAGCGGGCGCCCGAGGACGGCCTCGGCCTCGAAACCGGGGCAATGGCAGGCGGGCTGCGAAAGGGGCGTGGGGGAAGCGGGATGCGAGTAGAGGCGCACGGCGGATTCGCCGCGCATCAGGCGCGCGAAGAAGTCCTGCGCGTCCAGACCACCAAAGGGATTGACCAGACCGACACCCGTCACCGCGACGCGGCGACGCAAGACATTACTCATTCGGTTTCACGAGGGTCGGAGCGGTTTCGGCGGGCTTGAGCTTCTCGAAGATCTCGATGAGTTCGCCCACCGTTTCGGGGCGCGGCAGGTCGTCGGGCATGCGCACGCCGAACTTGTCTTCGAGGTCGAACATCAGGTCCAGCAGCGTCAGCGAATCGACGCCGATTTCCTCGAGGCGGCTGTCGAGCGCGATCGTTTCGGGCGGATTGTTGACCCGGCGCTTGATGAAGTCGTGCAGTTGTTGCAGCGTTTCCGTATGCATGTGGTGAAGGCCCTTGGCAAGGATGGCCGATTCTATCCAAGTCCGGCGTCGGCCTGTTGCAGATGTGTGGCTTTGGCGCGTCAGAACGCCCGTCCAGCGCCCCTTGGCGCGGGGTCCGCGCAACGGCGCCCGGCGCCCGGAGCGCGCGCGGGTCGCGGCGGTCATGCCGGCACGCGGCCAGCCCCTCCCGCGCGGCGGCTGTGAATTGGCGCGCGCGCCGCTGCGCGCTCAGAGCGCGTAGTCGACGATCAGCGGCGCGTGATCCGAGAAACGCTGCGCCTTGTAGACCGAGGCCGCGCGCATCGTGGTCGCGAGCGACGGCGTCACGAGCTGGTAGTCCAGCCGCCAGCCCACGTTCTTCGCCCAGGCCTGGCCCCGGTTGCTCCACCACGTGTAGCAGGCGTCGGTCGCATCGGGGTGAAGGCAGCGGTAGGCATCCGTCCAGCCCTCGGCGAGGCGCGCGGCCATCCATTCGCGTTCCTCGGGCAGGAAGCCCGAGTTCTTCTGGTTGGTCTTCCAGTTGCGCAGGTCGATCTGGCTGGGCGCGATGTTCCAGTCGGCGCACAGGATCACGCGGTTGCCGGCGGCGTGCAGCAAGGCCATCCTGGGCGCGAACTCGGCCATGAAACGGAACTTGGCGGCCTGGCGCTCCTCGCCGCTCGACCCCGACGGCAGGTAGATCGACACCACCGAGAGCGGCCCCGAGGGCAGATCGAGATCGACCTGCACGTAACGCCCCTCGGCGTCGAACTCGGCCACGCCGATGCCGCGCGTGACCTTCACGGGCGCGTGCCGCGAGTAGATGCCGACGCCGCTGTAGCCCCGTTTGTCGGCGAAGTGGAAGAAGCCCTGCAGACCTTCGGGCGCGAGCATCTGCGGGCTCATGTCCGCCTCCTGCGCCTTGAGTTCCTGCAGGCAGACGACGTCGGCCTGCTGCGTCGCCAACCACTCGAAAAAGCCCTTGCTGGCCGCAGAGCGGATGCCGTTGAGGTTGGCAGTGATGATGCGTACCATGTCCGCCATTTCCGTCAGAAGTCATAGAGAACCGTGGATTTTAGCCGTGATTTCCTGGCCCTCGCAGAACGCAAGGGCGTGCTGCGTTTTGGCGAGTTCAAAACCAAGGCGGGCCGCCTTTCGCCGTACTTCTTCAACACCGCGCTGTTCGACGACGGGGCATCCTTCGGCGAACTCTGCGGCTACTACGCGCAGGCGATCCGGGCCTCCGGCCTGTCCTTCGACGTGCTGTTCGGACCGGCCTACAAGGGCATCCCGCTCGCGGCGGGCACCGCCATGCAGCTCGCCGCGCAGGGCCGCAACACGCCCTTCTGCTTCAACCGCAAGGAAGCCAAGGACCACGGCGAAGGCGGCACGCTCGTGGGCGCGCCGCTCAAGGGCCGCGTGATCGTGATCGACGACGTGATCTCGGCCGGCACCTCGGTGCGCGAATCGGTGGAGATCATCCGCGCGTCGGGCGCCGAACTGGCCGGCGTGGTGATCGCGATCGACCGCATGGAACGCGGCACCGGCACGCGCAGCGCCGCGCAGGAAGTGCGCGATGCCTTCGGAGTGCCCGTGGTGGCGGTGGCCACGCTCGAAGACCTCATGGGCTTCATCGCGGACGATGCCCGCCTCGCCGAATACCTGCCCGCCGTGCAGGCCTACCGGAACACCTACGGAGTCGCGTGAGCATGCTGCCCGGGGCGCTGATCCTGCCGTTGCTGATGCTCGCCCTGCCGGCGCCCGCGCAGGCGCAGACGCGCACCTATTGCTGCAACGACGCGGGCGGCCGCCGCACCTGCGGCGACACCCTGCCGCAGATCTGCTACGACCGCGCCTACGTGGAGCTTCTGGGCGGACGCGTGGTGCGCAGCGTGGAAGCGCCGCTCACGCCCGAGCAGCGCGTGCGCCGCGACGCCGAACTGCGCGCCTCGCGCGACCGCCTCGCGCGGGAAGCCGAGGCCCGGCGACGCGACCAGGTGCTACTCGACTCCTACGCCTCGGTCAGCGAACTCGACCGCCGCCGCGACCGCGAGCTGGGCAACCTGGAGGGCGAGATCCGCGCCTCGCGCGCGCGCGAATCCGATCTCGTCACGCTCAACGCCCGGCTCGAGAAGCAGAAGCCCGCCAGCGGCACGGTGCCGCGCACGCTGAGCGAGAATCTCTCGATCAACGCCTCCGAACTCGAAGCGATCCGCCAGGTCATCGCCTCCAAGCAGCGCGAGGCAGAGCAGATCCGCGCCCGCTTCGACGCCGACCGCAAGCGTTACCTCGAACTCACCGGCGACGCGGCGACGCGCTGAGCCCGCGGGAAACCCAGATGGCCGAGACCGATCCCGCCGTGCGCCGCGTGCGCGCGGTCTGCCCCCATGACTGCCCCGACACCTGCGCGATGCAGGTCGATGTCGAGAACGGACGCGCGGTCCGCCTGCGCGGCGCCGACGACGTGCCCTTCACGCGCGGCACGCTGTGCAGCAAGGTGGCGCACTACCTCGAACGCACCTATTCGCCGGAGCGCCTGCGAACGCCCATGAAGCGCGTCGGCGCCAAGGGCGAGGGGCGCTTCGCGCCCATCGGCTGGGACGAAGCGCTGGACACCATCGCCACCCGCTTCCGCGAGATTGCCGCCACCGACCCGCGCGCCATCCTGCCCTACAGCTACGCGGGCACCATGGGCCTGGTGCAGGGCAGCTCGATGGACCGCCGCTTCTTCCATCGCCTGGGCGCCAGCTTTCTCGACCGCACGATCTGCGCGGAGGCCGGCTTCCAGGGCTACAAGGCCACCATCGGCGCCACCCTGGGCACCGACCCCGAGGCCTTCCCCGAGGCGCGCTACATCCTGATCTGGGGCGCCAATCCGGTCGTCTCCAACCTGCATCTGTGGGCCCGCATCGTCGAAGCGAAACGGCATGGCGCGCGCGTGGTCTGCATCGACCCCGTGCGCAGCCTCACGGCCGAGAAGTCCGACTGGCACCTCGCCCCCCTGCCCGGCACCGACGGCGCGCTCGCGCTCGCGCTCATGCACGTGCTGATCCGCGACGGACTCTGCGACGACGACTACATCGCGCGCTACACGGTGGGCTTCGACGCCCTCCGCGCGCGCGTCGCCGACTGGACGCCCGCGCGCGCCGCCGCCGAAACGGGGCTCGCGGCCGCCGACATCGAACGCCTCGCCCACGAGTACGGCGAGCCGGGCCGCCCCGCCGTGATCCGCGCCAACTACGGCCTGAACCGCTGCGCCGGCGGCGGCTCGGCGATGCGCGCGATCAGCTGCCTGCCGGCGCTGACGGGGCACTGGCGCGTCCCGCATGGCGGCATCCTGCTGTCCACCTCGGGCACCTACGGCGCCGACGGCGCAGCACTCGAACGCCCCGAGCTGTATCCCGCCGACCCCCGCTTCCCGCCGCGCCACGTGAACATGAGCGCCATCGGCGATGCCCTGCTCGAAGCACGGGAACCGCCCGTGCGCGCGATCATGGTGTACAACGCCAACCCCGTCGCGGTGGCGCCGGAATCGGCCAGGGTCCGCGCCGGCTTCGCGCGCGAGGATCTCTTCGTGGTCGTGCACGAGTTGTTCCAGACCGATACCGCCGACTACGCCGACATCCTGCTGCCCGCCACGAGCCAGCTCGAGCACTGGGACATCCACAAGTCCTACGGCCACCTCAACGTGATGGTCAACGAACCCGCCATCGCGCCGCTCGGCGAGGCCCGCCCCAACACCTGGGTCTTTCGCGAACTCGCGCGGCGCATGGGCTTCGACGAAGCCTGCTTCAGCGAAACGGACGAGGAGATCGGCGCCCGGGCCTTCCGGCGCGATCATCCGCGCAGCGGCAACATCGACCTCGCCACGCTGCGCAGCGAAGGCTGGCAGCGTCTGGCGCTGCCCACGCCCTACGCGCCGTTCGCCGAGGGCAACTTCCCGACGCCTTCGGGCAAGTGCGAATTCCATTCGGCCACGCTCGCACAGCAGGGCCACGACCCGCTGCCGCACTACGTGCCGCCGCGCGAAGGCCCGCGCAGCAATCCCGCGCTCGCCGCGCGCTACCCGCTCGCCTTCGTGAGCCCGCCGTCGCGGCACTTCCTCAATTCCACCTTCGCCAATCTGCCGCGCTTCCTGCGCGCCGAGGGGCGGCCCTGGCTAGACATGCATCCGGCCGACGCCGCCGCGCGCGGGCTTGGCGACGGCACGCGCGTGCGCATCTTCAACGATCGCGGCGCCTTCCACGCCTGGCTGCGCGTGGACGCCGGCACGCCGGGCGTGCGCGAGGGCGTGGTCAGCGCCCCGTCGATCTGGTGGCAGAAGCTCTCCGGCGACGGCTGCAACGCCAATGCCGTCACCTCCCAGGCGCTGACCGACCTCGGCGGCGGCGCCACCTTCTACGACTGCCTCGTGGAGGTCGCGGCGGCCGGCTGAGGCCCGCGCCGCCCTGCGGCTGAAGACACGCAGCCGCAGCCAAAAAGATAGCCGGGCTATCAATTTTGCTACACTGCGGCCTCTCCCTCGCGCCGCTCCCCCATGTCCACCTCCGCCCTCCCATGGTTCGCGCTCGACCGCGCCGGCCTGCTGCACGCGCTGCGCCTGTCGGGCGCGGCCCTGCTGGCGTTCGCCATCGCGAGCATGCTGCACGTCCAGAACGCTTACTGGGCGGCGATGCCGATCTGGGTCGTGGCCCAGCCTTCGCGCGGCCTGCTGCTGGAGCGCGCGTTCCACCGCGTGGTCGGCACCGCGCTGGGCGCCTTGCTGGGCTTCGCGATCCTGCACGCGGCAGCCCCGCCCGGGGTACAGATCGCCGCCCTCGCCTGCGTGGTGGCCTTGGGCGCGGGGCTTACGCACATCCTGCGCGGCGTGCTCGCCTACGGCGCGCTCATGACCGGCATGACCGCCACGGTGGTCGTGCTGCCCGCGCTGGTCTCGCCCGAAGCGGGCGCCGGCCTGGCCGTCGCGCGCGTGGAATGCACGATGATCGGCGTCGTGGTGGTCACGCTGGTGACCGGACTCGCCACGCAGGCGTCACGACGCGACGCGCGCGTGCGCACGCTCGCCGCCGATGCCGTGGCCTTTGCCGCCCTCGCCGCGCGGGGGCACGAAGACGCCGCCACGGCGCAGGGGGAGCGCCGCGTGCTGGCCGAGATGAGCGACGTGGACGCGCTCGCGAGCATGGTCTCGGCGGGCTCGGTGGAAGGCTACCGGCGGCTGCGCCACGTCGACGCGCTGATCCTCGCCGCGCTGGCGGTCATGGCGGCGGGCCGCGCCGTGCGCGCCCGCGCGGCGCGGGGCGAGGCCGTGCCCGCCGGGCTGATCGCCGCCCTGGAGGCTTTCGCCACGCCTCTGCGCGAGGGCGCGCGCACGCCGTCCGAACCTTCCTGGACTAGCGCCAACCCCGAACAGGAACGGCTGGCCCAGGCGCTGCGCCAGCTGCAGGACGCCGAGGCGCGGCTCTTCGCCGGCCCCGCGGCGGCCGACGCGCGCTCATTCAGCCGCAAGGCCGCCTACCTCGCGCCGCACCGCGACTGGGCCCTGGCACGCAGCACGGGCGGCGTGGCGGGCCTGGCCTGTCTGGTCGCCAGCACGCTGGCATGGAAGAGCGGTCATCCCGCCGCCGAACTCACGGCGCTGGGCGTCTGCATCTTTTCGATGGTGCTGGGGTCGCTGCCGGTGCCCCAGCGCGCCGCGCCCATGATGATGGCCGGCGTGCTCACGGGCGTGGTCGCCGCCACCTTCTACCGGTTCTGCGTGCAGCCCCACGCCTTCGAGGGCCTGGCGCTGGTCGCGGGCATCGCCCCCTTCCTGCTGCTGGGCGGCCTGATGCGCGCCAATCCGCGTACCAGCCTGCCGGGACTGGACGCCAACATGTGCTTCCTGCTCGCCAGTCAGGCCGGCATGGCGCCCGCGAACGCCGCCCACATCCTGACCGGTGGCGCGGCCTTGCTGGCCGGCGCAGCACTCGTGGCGGGCGGCTTCGTGCTGCTGCCGCGACGTTTCGACCGCCAGGCGCGCGAGGTGGCGCGCCACCTGCGCGCCGACCTGCATCGTCTGACCCGCGACGCCGCGCCGGAGCGTCTGACGCGCTGGCATCCGCACGGCGGACGCCTCGTGCTGCGGCTCATGCTGCACCTTTCGCGGCTGGGCGGCCGGCTCGGCGGCGAAGCGCCCGACGGGCTGCTCGCGACGCAGAATCTCGCGCGCGCGGTGATGACGCTGCGCGATGCGGCCACCGGCGACACGGCGGACGCCCGCGCGGCGCGCCAGGCGCTGCGGGCGCTGGCCGAAGGCGTGAGCGCCCCGGCCGGCACCGCGGCCCGGCTGGACGAGGCGGCGCGGGCACTGCCGGCCGGCAGCGCGGTGCGGCGCGCGATGGAGAACGCGGCGGACTGCCTGCTCGCCAGCCTGCCCGTGTTCGCTTTCGCGGAGGGTGCGGCATGAAGGCGCTGGCCCATCTGAGTCGCCATGAACGCTTCGGGCGCGGACTCGTGCTGCTCGCGCGCCTCTACCGGCGGGCGCTGGACGACGCACTGCGCCCCTACGGTCTGTCGGAAGCCACGGCGCTGCCGATCCGGCATCTCGCGCGCCTGGGCGACGGCACGCGCCAGGGCGAGCTGGCCAGCCTGATGCAGGTGGAAGGCCCCACGCTCGTGCGCGCGCTCGATCAGCTCGTGGCGGCGGGCTGGGTCGAGCGCGTGGAAGTGCGCGACGACCGCCGCGCCCGCGTCGTGCGCCTCACGCCAGCCGGGCATGCGCTCAACCGCGAACTCGACGGCGTGCTCGGCGCGCGACGCGCCACGCTCATGCAGGATTTCGCGGAGACCGACCTGGATGCCGTGCTGCGCGTTTTCGCACAGCTGGAAACACGTCTGGGTGACGGCGAGGCGGGCACCTGAGCGCCCCGCGAAGAAGGGAAACCGCCGCGGCGCGCACGCGGCGCCAGCGCGGTACGAAACAAGCGCCCTGACCGCGATGCGCCACGTCCGGCGGCCGGTACGCCGACGCTGCGCCCGCACGGCGCAAAACAGGCTGACGTCAGCCCGGGGCGGGCTTCAGTCGCCCAGCACCGCGCGCACGTTGGCCCATTGCCGACGGCTGATCGGCAGCAGTTCGCCCGGGCCGTTCAGGCGCACGCTCCAGCAGCCCTCGCCGCCGTCTTCGCCGACCGAACGCTCGAAGCCCACGACGGCCTCGCGCGCGACGAGGCAATTGCGGTGGATGCGCACGAAGCGCTCGGGGAATTCCTGTTCGAGCTGCACGAGCGATTCTTCGAGCAGGAACTCGCGCAGCGCGGTGCGCGCCGTCACGTACTTCAGTTCCGCCTTGAGGTAGAGCACGTCGGCGATCGGGATCAGGTGGATGCGGCCGCGCTCGCTGCAGGTGAGGTGGCGGCGCGGTTCGGCGATGGTGTCCAGCTCGTCGCGCGTGACGGGCGCGGCCTTGCGGGCCTTCTGCAGCGCCACCGCGAGGCGCTCGGCGCGCACGGGCTTGAGCAGGTAGTCGATGGCGTTGAGTTCGAAGGCCTGCACCGCGTGCTCGTCGTAGGCGGTCACGAAGATGATGCGCGGCGGCGTCTTGAGCTGGCTCGCGTGCTGGGCGAACTCGATGCCGCTCATGGCGGGCATGCGGATGTCGACGAGCACCACGTCGGCCGCGGCACTCTCGAGCATGCGCAAGGCTTCGAGTCCGTTTCCGGCCATGCCGATCACGCGCGTGGGCTGCTCGGCGGCGATGTCGCCCAGCAGGTCACGCAGACGTTCGCGCGCGGGCGCCTCGTCGTCGACGATCAACACCGTCAGGGGTGCTACCTGGTCCATCATTTCTACTCCCTACGCAAAGGTATGCGCACGCGCACGCGGAACTCACCATCGAGTTCCTCCGTGGTCAGCGTCGCTTCCAGATCAAAGAACAGGGCAAGACGTTCGCGGATGTTGTTGAGCGCCATGCGGTTTCCTGCCGACCTGCGCTCCCCCTTGTGGCTGGGGTTGCTGATGCGCATGTCGAGCATGTTCCCCCGGCGCACGATGCGCAGCAGGATCAGGCCCGGGTCGGGGTTTGGTTCTATACCGTGAAAGACCGCGTTCTCTAGTAGGGGTTGCAGCATGAGCGGCGGCACCAAGGCGTTGAGCGGTGCGTGCTTGAGTTCCCATTTGACATTCAGGCGCTCGCCCAGGCGCAGGCGTTCGAGCTCGAGATAGCGGTTGCACAGCTCGATCTCGTCGCACAGCGAGACGAGCTCGCGACTGTCGCGCATGAGCTCGCGGAAGAGTTCCGCCATCGATTCGAGCGACTGCTCCGCGCGGCGCGGATCGGAGCGGATCACGCCGAGCACGCCGTTGATGCAGTTGAAGAAGAAATGCGGACGGATGCGCGCGGTCAGCGCGAGGATGCGCGCCTCGCCCAGCGCCGGCATCTGCGCGATCTGGCGCCAGCGGAAGTAACCCACCGTGATCATCGCGCCGGCGAGCGCCCACAGCATGCCGCGCAGGTAGGCGTCGGAATGCAGCGGCGGCAGGATCCACGTCTGGCACACGATGGTCGCGCCCAGCGCGATGCTGGAGACCGTGAGCGTGAGTTCGCGCCAGCTCAGGTTGTGAAGGCGGTGGCCGCAGGCGTACAGCGCGCAGGCGAAGACCACCAGCGGCAGCTCCACGCGCGCGATCAGCGAGATCACCGTGCTCATGGTGTGGGAGAGCGTGGGCGTGACGATCAGCGCCGTCAGCAGCATCAGCAGATTGCCCAGCGCGAGCACGCGCAGCAGCGCGCCGAGATTGCGGAAATCCGGCACCAGCACCTTGAGGCGATCCGGAATCGCGAAGCGCTCCGGCGCTTGTTTTATACTTGCGTCCCTAGCCTGTGCCGTCACAGCCATTGCGCCTCTTCCCATCGTCACGCCGGCCTGCGCTTGCGCACGGCACGGCCTTCATCCTGCAGGACACGCTCACTCATCATGACAGACAAAGCCTCCGGCACCTGGTCGGGCCGTTTTTCCGAACCCGTATCTGATCTGGTCAAGCGCTATACCGCTTCGGTGTTCTTCGATTGCCGCATGGCCGCGCAAGACATCCGCGGCTCGCTGGCCCACGCCAGGATGCTCACCCGCCAAGGCATCATCAGCCAGCAGGATCTCGCCGACATCGAGCGCGGCATGGCGCAGATCGCCAGCGAGATCGAGCGGGGCGAATTCACCTGGCGCCTGGATGCCGAAGACGTGCACATGAACATCGAGCAGCGTCTCACGGCGCTCATCGGCGACGCCGGCAAGCGCCTGCACACGGGCCGTTCGCGCAACGACCAGGTGGCGACCGACATCCGCCTGTGGCTGCGCGACACGCTGGACAGCATCCTTGAGCTGCTGGCCGAATTCCAGAAAAACTTGCTGGACCTGGCCGAAAAGCACGCCGGAACGCCGCTTCCGGGCCACACCCACCTGCAGGTGGCGCAGCCCGTCACCTTCGGCCACCACCTGATGGCCTACTACGAGATGACGCGCCGCGACGCCGAGCGCTTCACCGACGTGCGCCGCCGCGTGAACCGCCTGCCGCTGGGGGCCGCCGCGCTGGCTGGCACGAGCTACCCCATCGACCGCGAATTCGTCGCGCGCGAGCTGGGTTTCGACGAAGTCTGCGAGAACTCGCTGGACGCCGTGTCGGATCGCGACTTCGCGATCGAGTTCTGTGCCGCCGTCGCGCTCGCGATGACGCACCTGTCGCGCTTCTCCGAGGAAATCATCCTCTGGATGAGCCCGCGCTTCGGCTTCATCGACCTCGCCGACCGCTTCTGCACCGGCAGCTCCATCATGCCGCAGAAGAAGAACCCCGACGTTCCCGAGCTGGTGCGTGGCAAGACCGGCCGCGTGAATGGTCACCTCGTCGGCCTGCTGACGCTCATGAAGGGCCAGCCGCTCGCCTACAACAAGGACAACCAGGAAGACAAGGAACCGCTCTTCGACGCGGCCGACACCATGATCGACACCCTGCGCATCTATGCCGACATGCTCACCGGCATCCGCGTCAAGGACGGCAACATGCGCGAGGCCCTCAAGCTCGGCTTCGCCACCGCCACCGATCTGGCCGACTACCTCGTCAAGCGCGGCCTGCCCTTCCGCGACGCCCACGAAGCCGTGGCGCTTGCGGTGCGCGCGGCGGAAGCCCAGGGCTGCGATCTGCCCGAGATGTCGCTCGACGCGCTGCGCGGCTCGATGGCGCACGTGGCCGGCGCCGCCGACCGCCTGGACGAGGACATCTTCGGCGTGCTCACCGTCGAAGGCTCGCTCGCCTCGCGCAACCACATCGGCGGCACCGCGCCGGCGCAGGTCCGCGCGGCCATCGCCCGCGCCCGCGCCCGCCTCGTGCGCTGAGCCCATGCTCGCGCCGGCCCTGCATTCCGCCTTGCAGGCCGCGGCCGGCGCGGCGCTCGGCGCGGACTTCCGCATCGAGTCCGCTGCGCCCGTGGCGGGTGGCGACATCCACCACGCACTGCGGCTGACGGGCGGCGGCACCCGCGTGTTCGTGAAATGGCACGCGGACGCCGCGAGCGCGGACCTGTTCGCGGCCGAAGCCGACGGGCTGCGCGCGCTTGCCCGCTGCGACGCGTTCCGCGTGCCGGCGGTGCTCGCGCAAGGCAGCACCGCTGACGCGGCTTTCCTGATGCTGGAATGGCTGGACCTTGCGCCGATCCGCGCGGACACCCCCGCGCGCCGCGCCGGCGAGGCACTGGCCGCGCTGCACCGCTGCACGGGCGAACGCTTCGGCTGGCCGCGCGACAACTTCATCGGCGCCACGCCGCAAGCCAACGCGCCCGGCGACAACTGGTCGCGCTTCTTCGTGCGCCAGCGCCTCGCGCCGCAGCTCGAACGCGCCGCGCAACGGGGCTTCCGGGGAGATCTGCAGAAACACGGCGAACGCGTCTGCGACAAGGCCCCGGCGCTGTTCCTCGACTACCGCCCCGCGCCCAGCCTGCTGCACGGCGATCTGTGGAGCGGCAACCTCGCCGCCCTGCCCGACGGCACGCCCGCGCTGTTCGACCCCGCCGCCTGCTTCGGCGACCGCGAGGCCGACCTCGCCATGACCGAACTGTTCGGCGGCCTGCCGCTGGCCTTCTACGCGGCCTACCGCGAAGCCTGGCCGCCGGATGAAGGCTACGAGGTACGCAAGACGCTCTACAACCTCTACCACGTGCTCAATCACCTGAACCTGTTCGGCGGCGGCTACCTGCGCCAGGCCGAGCGCATGGCCGCCGCGCTGGCGGCCGAACTGGGGCGCTGACGCGCGCCGCTCAGCCCTTGGTGGCGGGCAGCGCCATGAGGCGCCCACCGCGCCGGCGCGTGGTCTTCGCGAGCTTGACGAGCCCGCCCGCGGCCGCCGCGCCATGCGCGTGCGAGATCGCCACCGCCAGCGCGTCGGCCGCATCGGCCTGCGGGTCGCCCTCGAGCTGCAGCAGGCGGCGCACCATGTGCTGGACCTGTTCCTTGTTGGCCTTGCCGTATCCCACCACGGCCTGCTTGACCTGCAGCGCCGTGTATTCCCCCACCGCCAGGCCACGGCTCACGAGCCCGCAGATCGCGGCTCCGCGCGCCTGCCCCAGCAGCAGCGTGGATTGGGGATTCACGTTCACGAACACGATTTCCACGGCGGACTCATCGGGCCGGTAGGTATCCACGACCTCCTGCACGCCCTTCAGGATCACCCCCAGGCGCTCCGGCAGCGTGCCCTCGGGCGTGCGGATGCAGCCGCTGGCGACGTAGCGCAGCTGGCTGCCCTGACGGTCGATGACGCCAAAGCCCGTGATGCGCAGGCCGGGGTCGATGCCGAGGATGCGGGTGACGGGGCGGGGGGCGGAAATGCTCATGGATTCTTCTCCGGGGCGTGGCCCCAAAACCGCCGGCCCGCCAGGCGGCGCCTCACCGCGCCGGCACCGGGCCCGCGCTCAGCGGCGGCGGAACACCAGATCCCACACGCCGTGGCCAAGACGCAAACCACGCGCCTCGAACTTGGTGAGCGGGCGGTAATCGGGCTTCTCGGCGTAATCGGCCGCGGTGTTGGCAAGCAAGGGCTCGGCCGCCAGGGTTTCGAGCATGAACTGGGCGTACTCCTCCCAGTCGGTCGCGCAATGCAGGTAGCCGCCGGGCGCGAGCCGTTCGGCAAGCTGGCGCACGAAGGCCGGCTGCAGGATGCGGCGCTTGTGGTGCCGCTTCTTGGGCCACGGGTCGGGAAAGTAGACGTGGATGCCCGCCAGCGAAGCGGGCGCGATCATGTCGCGCACGACCTCCGTGGCGTCGTGCTGCATCACGCGCAGGTTGCCCAGCCCGGCCGCGTCCATGAGCTTGCACAGGTTGCCCACGCCGGGCCCATGCACCTCGATGCCGATGAAATCGGTGTCGGGGCGCACGCTGGCGATCCGCACGGTGGTGTCGCCCATGCCGCAACCGATCTCCAGCACCACGGGAGCCTGGCGCCCGAACGTGGCGGCGTAGTCGATGGGCGCCACCGCGTATGGAATGGCATAACGCGGCAGCAGCTCGTCGAGATACCGCTTCTGCGCGTCGGACATGCGCCCCTGGCGCAGCACGAAGCTGCGGATGGGCTGGCGCGAGAAGCGGCCGCTCGGCTCGCCCTGCGGGCTTTCGGGATCTTGGATGGGGTCGGTCATGATGAAGTCGGAAAACCTGACGGAATGAGGTGGCGCGCGGCGGGCGGGCTCAGAGCCCGGCCGATTTCAGCAGGTGCTGCCCCTGGGCGGATGTCAGCAGCCAGCCCAGCGCGAGGCAGTTGAGGGCCACGGTGATCCAGAACGTGCGCTGGAAGGTGGGCTTGACCGTCTTGTGACGATGCCGGCGCTGCGCCGCGAGCGCGCCCGGCCAGCCGCCGGCCAGCGCCACCAGGTGCAGGTTCGCCTCGGGCGTGCGGCGCATGCCGTTCTCCGCCTTCTTCTTGTCGAACCAGTAGGCGCCGTAAGCCGCCAGCGAGAGCAGCAGGTAGTAAGCCGCCACGCCCTGCGGCAGCCGGCCCGCCAGCACCGCGCCCGCCATCAGCACGCCGAACGCTATGGCAAAGGCCGGCGCCTTGGGGCCATGGCCCCGTCGCGGATCGGGCAGCGTCTCGCCCGCGCGACGCACCTTGAGCGCCTGCGGGCGGCCGCGCGCATCGGTGCCGGGCTCGAAGCTCAGCGCTTCGCCGGCGACCGGGCGCGTCGCGTCGGGGTGCAGCGACTTGATGTGGAAGAAGACCGGCTCGCCGCCGCCCTCGGGCGTGATGAAACCGTAACCCTGATCGTCCTTCCAGGTCGTGAGCTTGCCGGAGATGCGCATCGTGCGGCTCAGCTGCCGATCAGGCCGGAAGTCGGCGAACTCGGCGACGCCGAATAGAACTTGCGCGGCATGCGCCCGGCCAGAAAAGCCTCGCGCCCGGCCTCGACGGCCTTCTTCATGGCGCCGGCCATGCGCACGGGGTCGCTGGCCTTGGCGATCGCCGTGTTCATGAGCACGCCGTCGCAGCCCAGCTCCATCGCGATGGCCGCGTCGGAGGCGGTGCCCACGCCCGCATCCACGATCACGGGCACCTTCGCCTGCTCGATGATGAGCTTGAGGTTCCACGGGTTCAGGATGCCCATGCCCGAGCCGATCAGCGAGGCCAGCGGCATCACCGCCACGCAGCCGATGTCCTCGAGCATGCGCGCCTGGATGGGGTCGTCGGAGCAATACACCATGACCTTGAAACCCTCGCGCACCAGCACCTCGGCCGCTTTCAGCGTTTCGGGCATGTTCGGGAAAAGCGTGGTCTGGTCGCCCAGCACCTCGAGCTTCACCAGATCGTGGCCGTCGAGCAGTTCGCGCGCGAGCCGCAGCGTGCGCACGGCCTCGTCCGCCGTGTAACAGCCCGCCGTGTTCGGCAGGTAGGTGAATTCGGACATCGGCAGCGCATCGAGCAGATTCGGCTCGTTGGCGTTCTGCCCCAGATTCACGCGGCGCACCGCCACCGTGACGATGCGCGCGCCCGAAGCCAGCACGGCCTCGCGCGTTTCGGCGAAATCCTTGTACTTGCCGGTACCGACCAGCAGGCGGGATGCGTACTCGCGCCCCGCGATCCGCAGGGAATCGTTCATCTTTGTCATCCTGGAAAAAAGGGGTCAGCCGCCGCCGACGGCCACCACGACCTCAAGCACGTCGCCATCGGCCAGCGGCGTGGCGGCATGCAGCCCGCGCGGCACGATCTCGCCATTGCGCTCGATGGCCACCCGCTTGCCGGCGAGCGCCATGTCGACGAGAAGATCCTGGACGCTGGCCGGGCCAGCAAGCTGGCGCGGCTCGCCGTTGATTGTAAGCTGGAGCATGCGGGCCTCACCGGGGTTGCAACGCACGGAAAGCGCGGATTTTACCACGCCCACCCCACCCGCCAGCCGCCACGACTTGCCAGCCGGCGCCCGGCCTGACACAATCCCGCCCTCGCCTCAGAGCGCCCGAGCGGGCGTCGTATAATGGTAATACCTCAGCTTCCCAAGCTGATGCCGTGGGTTCGATTCCCATCGCCCGCTCCACATCAACCCCGCAGCGGTTGATCCCAAATAAAAGCCAGGCCGTCGCGCTTGGCTTTTTTGTTTTCTGATGTGGATCTGGTCGCGGCATGGTCAAACACGATCATGCGAAATGACGCGGGCCGCACCCATGAATCGCCCCGGCGCCTGAGTCGCGGCAATGTCTGCTTACGCTCAGATCCCTGCCACCCGGATCGGACAGGCTGAACGGCGGCAGTGGCCGCCCTCGCGCCATCCCGCAGGTTTTCGCGCTGCGGATGCCACCAGACGTTTCTTGCCAAAGGATGGACAAGGTTCCAGGCCGGGGACATCCGCCGGGCGCTTCCCGGCGCGCGGAATCCGCCCCCGGCCCTCGGCTCACATTCCCGCAGCCTTGGCGCGGGCGCGGTGCAGTTTCTTGTAGTGGTCGATCAGGCGCTGGTGGCGGTCCAGGCCTTCGAGCTGGAGGCTGGTGGGGGTGAGGCCGAAGAAGCGCACGCTGCCATCCACCGAGCCCAGCGCTGCGTCCATGCGCGGGTTGCCGAACATGCGGCGGAAGCTGGTCTCGTAATCGGCCATGTCCAGGTCGTCGTCCAGCAGCACTTCCAGCACCACGTTCAGCGCCTGATAGAAGAGCCCGCGCTCGACGGTGTTCTCGTTGTATTGCAGATACGCCTGCACGCATTCGTGGGCGGCCTCGAACTGCTTCAGGGCGAGCTGGATGAGGAGTTTCAGCTCCAGAATCGTCAGCTGGCCCCAGTCGGTGTTCTCGTCGAATTCGATGCCGATCAGGGTGATGATGTCGGTGTAGTCATCGAGCTCGCTGTCTTCGAGGCGTTCGAGCAGGGCTTGCAGGGCCGCGTCGTCCAGGCGGTGCAGGTTCAGGATGTCCGCGCGGAACTGGAGTGCCTTGTTGGTGTTGTCCCACACCAGATCCTCGACCGGATACACCTCGGAATACCCGGGCACCAGAATCCGGCAGGCCGTGGCTCCGAGCTGGTCATACACGGCCAGATAGGCTTGCTTGCCCATCGCGGCGAGCATGCCGAACAAGGTCGCGGCTTCTTCGGCATTCGGATTTTCACCGTGGCCGGAGAAATCCCACGCGACGAATTCATGATCGGCGCGGGCGCTGAAGAAACGCCACGACACCACGCCGCTCGAATCGATGAAGTGTTCGACGAAATTGTTGGGTTCGGTGACGGCGTTGCTTTCGAAGGTGGGCCGGGGCAGATCGTTGAGGCCTTCGAAGCTGCGGCCCTGCAGCAGTTCGGTAAGGCTGCGCTCGAGCGCCACTTCAAAACGCGGATGCGCGCCGAAGGAGGCAAATACGCCGCCGGTGCGCGGGTTCATCAAGGTGACGCACATGACCGGGAACTGCCCGCCCAGCGATGCGTCCTTCACCAGCACCGGGAAGCCCTGTTTCTCCAGCTCGGCGATGCCGGCGACGATGCCCGGGTACTTCTCCAGCACGGCCGGCGGCACGTCCGGCAGGGCGATCTCGCCTTCCAGGATTTCGCGTTTGACGGCGCGCTCGAAGATCTCTGACAGGCACTGCACCTGGGCTTCGGCCAGGGTGTTGCCGGCGCTCATGCCGTTGCTCAGGAACAGGTTGTCGATCAGGTTGGTCGGGAAGTACACCACCTCGCCATCCGACTGGCGCACGAAGGGCAGCGCGCAGATGCCGCGCGCGACGTTGCCGGAGTTGGTGTCGTACAGATGCGAGCCGCGCAGCTCGCCCTCGGGGTCGTAGATGCCCCGGCAATGCGCGTCGAGAATCCCCGCCGGCAGCGCGTCCTTGCGGCCGGGCTTGAACCAGCGCTCATCGGGGTAATGCACGAAGGCGGCATTGGCGATGTCCTCGCCCCAGAACTGGTCGTTGTAGAAATGGTTGCAGTTCGCGCGCTCGATGAATTCTCCCAGCGCCGAGGCCAGCGCGCTTTCCTTGGTGGCGCCCTTGCCGTTGGTGAAGCACATCGGCGAATGCGCGTCGCGGATGTGCAGCGACCACACGTTGGGAACGATGTTGCGCCACGAAGCCACCTCGATCTTCATGCCCAGGCCGGCGAGCACGGCCGTCATGTTGGCGATGGTCTGCTCCAGCGGCAGATCCTTGCCGGCGATGCGGGTGCGCGCGCCGGTGGTCAGGTCGGGCGTCAGCAGGGCCTGGGCGTCCGCGTCCAGGCGCGCCACTTCCTCGATCACGAAGTCGGGCCCGGTCTGCACCACCCGCTTCACCGTGCAGCGTTCGATGGAGCGCAGGATGCCCACGCGGTCCTTCTCGGAGATGTCCGGCGGCAGCTCGATCTGGATCTTGAAGGTCTGCTTGTAGCGGTCGTGCGGATCGACGATGTTGTTGTGCGACAGATGGATGTTCTCGGTCGGAATGCCGCGCGTCTCGCAGTACAGCTTCACGAAGTACGCCGCGCACAGGGCCGACGAGGCCAGAAAATAATCGAACGGCCCCGGCGCCGAGCCGTCGCCCTTGTAGCGGATGGGCTGATCGGCGATGACGGTGAAGTCGTCGAATCGAGCCTCGAGACGAAGCTTGTCGAGAAAGTTGACCTTGATTTCCATGGGGTTCCAGCCTGCGTTCAAAACGGTTCGGCGGCCATTATCCGGGTTTTTGCGCCGGGCCCGTGCTCTGGCGCCGGGCATGGGCGGCGCGCGCCGCCGGAAGCGCCGTGCCTCCCCGCCGCGCGTCCGTCACCTGCCCTGAAGTAAGCCTTTTCACACGCGCTTCCGGTTCCGCCGTAGCTTACTCACGGGCTTCGCCCGGCCGCCCGCCGGGTCGGTCAATCGGACCCGCCCCGCGCGTGCCTGGCACGGCCGGCCCGGCGGGCGGCGGCATGGGGCCGGCCCCGGGCGACCCCGCCCGGGCACGCGCGGTGGCAAGTACGGAACGGTTCAGCCTTCCGGCGGACGGCCGGCGCGCGATGGCCCTGCGGAAAGCCCCGAGAATCGGGTAATTTCCGTTTCAACACGTAAAACCCCGGAGCCTGCGCCGTTGCGTGCTCCGTTGCAGAGGCAGTTCATGATCACCAGCAGCCATATCGGGCCTTCGCGCGTCATTTCGTATCTGTACGTGGAAGACAACGACGACATCCGCGAGTCCATCGAGTCGCTCATCGCGAGCGACACCCGGCAGATCACCGCGGTCGCCAGCGCCGAAACCGCGCTGAGCCTGATCGCGCAATCGAAGTATGACGTTCTCATGACGGACATCAGCCTGCCCGGCATGCAGGGCACCGAGCTGGCGCGCCGCTGGCTGGCCGTGAACGACGCGGGCTGGGTGATCTTCTGTACGGGCTACGATCTGAAGGGCGGGCTGGAGACGCTGGGCAAGAACGTCCGCTCCGCGCTCAAGACGCTGGAACCCGAAGAGCTGGACGCGCTGCTCGCCGAGGTCGACGCGCGGATCGAGGCTGCCACCTGACCCTGCCACCGGCAGCCTGCCACCTGAGCCTCGCCGCCGGGCACCCGCAGAGGCGGGTCAGCCCCGGTACTTGTCGAGCAGGTCCACGAGCGTGTCGAGCATTTTCTGCGGCGTCATCGGCTTGGACAGATGGATGTCGAAGCCCGCGACGAGCGCCTGGTCGCGGTCGCTCTCGCGCCCGAAAGCCGTGAGGGCGATGGCGGGGATGTGGCCGTCCGCCTCATGTTCCGCGCGCACGGTGCGGATCAGATCGTAGCCATCCTTGCCGGGCAGGCCGATGTCGCTGATGAGCACGTCCGGCCGGCTCCGCGCGAGAAGCTTCAGCGCCGAGGCATAGTCGTTCGCGAGTTCGACGCTGGCACCGCGATCCTGCAGGATCAGCACGAGGATGGCGGCCGCCTCCTGATCGTCCTCGACCACCAGGATGCGGGTGTTCTCCAGGTTGTCGGCCGTGCGTGCGCCCCGGGGCTTCGCGGCCACGGCGGGCGCGGCGTCCTGCGAGCGCTCCGCCTGCGGAATGTCCACGGTCACGCGGGTTCCCAGCCCCACGCCGGGGCTTTCCACCTTCACCGTGCCGCCATGCAGCTCGACGAGCTGGCGCACGATGGACATGCCCAGCCCCAGGCCGCCCTGCTTGCGGCTGCGGGGCGCCTCGCTCTGCGTGAATTTGTCGAAGATGCGCGGCAGGAAGGCTTCGTCTATGCCCTTGCCCGTGTCGCGGATCACCAGGCGCAGCTGCCCGTCGTGCATCGCGAGCGTGACGTGGATCTCGCCGCCCTCCTCCGAGAACTTCACCGCGTTGCTGAGCAGGTTCCAGAAGACCTGCTGGTAGCGCGCGCTGTCGATGAAGGAATGCCGGCCCTGCGTGGCCAGATCGACGAGCAGCTTTAGGTGTTTCTGCTCGATCTGGTCCCGCATCGAGTCCAGCGAGTTGGACACGACCTCCGCCGCATCCGCCCACTCGCGCTCCAGCGTCAGCTTGCCGGAGTTGATGCGCGACACGTCGAGAATGTCGGAGATGATGCGGGCCTGGGTATTGGCGTTGCGCTTGATGGCGTCGAGGCTGCGCACGTACTCGGGCGGGGGGTTCCGGCGCAGCAGCAGGTGGGCGTTGAGCGTGATCGCGCTCAGCGGGTTGCGCAGCTCGTGCGAGAGCACGGCCACGAAGTCGTCCTGGGTGCGGCTGTGGCGTTCGGCGGCGGCGCGCGCGGCCTGCTCGCGCTCGAGCAGGTGCTTGCGGGCGGCCTCCAGCTGGATGCGCTCCGAAACGTTGTTGATCACGGCCACGCGCAGGTCGTTCTCGACCGTGGTCGACATGTTCCATTCCACGTGCACCTCGCCGCCGTCCTTGTCGAGGAAGACGAACTGCTCGTTCCAGGTGGCGTTCTCCTGCCCGCTGGCGGCAGTGCAGCGGGCCACGCGCTCGGCGGAGGCGGGCGCGGCCAGTTCCGCGACCGCGCGACCGACGATCTGCGCGTGGGTCAGCCCCAGCATTTCGAGGAACGCCGGGTTGGCATCCTGCACGTGGCCCGCCGGGTCCACGAGCGCGATGCCGCATTGCGCTTCGTTGTAGATGGAGCGGAACTTCATTTCGCTGCGCCGCACGCTTTCTTCGGCCAGGCGCGCGCGCACCAGCGCCTGCACGGTGGCGATGAGCATGGCGGGCTCGGCGGGGTGCACGAGGTAGGCGTCGGCGCCGGCCTCCAGCCCGGCCACCTTGTCGGCCTCGCGGATGAACGCGGCCGAGAGATGGATGATGGGCAGCGCCGTGGTGGTCTCGCGCGCCCGGATGAGGCGGCAGACTTCCAGGCCGTCGATGTCCGGCAGGTGGATGTCGAGGATCACCGCCGACACGTTGCCGCTGGAAAGCTCCAGCGCCTCGTGCCCGGTGCCGGCCTCCAGCGTCTTGAAGCCCGCGGCGCGCAGCGAACGCGCGGTGGCGTAGCGCGTGGCGGGGTTGTCGTCCACCACCAGCACCGTGTGGCGGGAACGATCGATGGAAACGTTCAGGCGCAGCGAGATCTCAGGCATGAGTGGCGGCATCCGGTGTGTTCAACGGAATCGTGACGAAAAAGGTGGAGCCCTTGTTGGGCTCGCTCCGCATGCCGACCGAGCCCCCCAGCACCTCGGCCAGGCGCTTGCTGAGGGACAGCCCCAGCCCGGTGCCGCGCAGGCGTTTCTGGATCGGCGAGTCGATCTGAGAATAATCCTGGAACATCGCGTGGTGAAACTCGGGCGCGATGCCGATGCCGGTATCGGCCACGCAGAAGGTGATCATCTCACCCTCCGACCGCTGCACGCTGACGCGCACCTCGCCCCGGGGCGTGAACTTGAGGGCGTTGCTGATGAAGTTCCGCAGGATCTGGGCAAGCTTGCGGTGGTCCGAATAGATTTTCGGAATCTCCACCGGCTCCTCGAACACGAGCATGAGGTCGGGGTTGGTCAGCACCGGCTTGAACATGCCGCGCAGGGCCGAGAACAGGTCCACCATGTCGAACCACGCTGGCGACACGTCGATGCGTCCGGCTTCCATCTTGGCCAGATCGAGCAGGTCGCTGACCATGTCGGAAAGCTCGGCCGCCGTGGTCTGGATGAAGTTGACCTGGCGCTCCTGCTCCTCGGTGAGCGGGCCGTCCATGCGGTCCTGCAGGATGCGCGCGATGCTCTGGATGGCGCCGATCGGCGTGCGGAACTCATGACTCATGTAGGCCAGGAACCGGCTCTTCAGCTCGTTGGCTTGGCGCAGGCTCTCGGCCTGCACATCGAGTTCGGCATACAGCGCGAGCACGCCGCTGTTGGTCTCCTCGAGTTCCTGCCGCAGCGACTGGATCTCCTGATCCCGCGCCGCGAGCAAGGCTTGGTGCCCGGCATGGGCGTCGTGCCCCGCGCGCGCCGCGCCGGGCATCGGTTCGAACTCAGGCTGGTCGGGCATGTTCAGTTCCTTCGGCGCAGGACGGCCACGGTGACGTCGTCTCGTTTGCGCGAGTAGTCGCGCCACAGCAGCGCGGCGGTCAGGCTGGGATCGCGCCCCAGCAGCGCCCGGATCGCGCTGCCCGGCCAGCGCGTGAGCAGGCCGTCGCTGTGCATGATGACGGATGCATGCTCGGGCCACTCGCTCTGGATGACCTCCACGTGCCGGATCTGCACGCCCACGGTGCCATGCTGGCTGAGCAGGGTGCGGTCGGACGTGCCGGACACCAGACGCACGAGCACGTTGCCCGCGCCGGCCGACTGGATGCTGCCGCCCTGCCCGTCCACGATCACCGTAGACAACGCCGCGCCCCG
This sequence comes from Candidatus Dactylopiibacterium sp., assembly GCA_031119555.1. Taxonomy (GTDB): domain Bacteria; phylum Pseudomonadota; class Gammaproteobacteria; order Burkholderiales; family Rhodocyclaceae; genus Uliginosibacterium. The sequence goes on along the minus strand of JAVHXQ010000006.1, from coordinate 24,979 downwards.
CGTCATGCGCAGGCGCACGTGGGCGGTCTCCAGCGCTTCGCGCAAGCCGCCGAACGGCGCCGCCGCGAACACGCCCACGGCGGCCTGCGCGGCCTCGTGGGCATCGGGGCCGTGCCCGAGCCCGTCGGCCACGAGCAGGGCCGCGCGCGAACCGTCGAGGGCGATGCCCCAGCCATCGCCGCACACCGTCTCGCCCGGCGCGCAGACGGCGATGACGCCGCTGGCGAAGGCCGGGCGGCCAGGCGCGGGCGCCTCGCCATGCAGGCGGGCGACGATGAGCGTTCCGTCGGTTTCGCTGGAGTGCAGGTCGAAGTCATCCGCCAGCCGCGAGATGGCGCCCAGCCCGGTACCGGGCGACCCCGCCGTGGAATAGCCGTCGCGCAGGGATTGCGCGACATCGCGCATGCCCGGGCCGCGATCGACGCTGAGGATCTCGATTCCGGCCGAGGCGTGCTGCCGCGCGGCGATCAGCAGTTGCCCCTCGCGCGCGTGCTTGAGCAGGTTGGTGCCGAGTTCGGTCACCACCAGCGCGACGCGCCCGACGCGGGTTTCATCGAAACCCAGCGTCTGCGCCAGGCGCACGGCGTGGCGCCGGGCCTCGCCGATGCGGCTGGACTCCTCCACGGGAAACACGACGTGATGGGTGCCGAGAATCACTTCCATCGCGTAATCGTCACGCGAGTGCCTTCACCCACCACGGAATGAAGATCGAACTCATGGACGAGCCGCTTGCTGCCCGACAGCCCCAGCCCCATGCCGGCGCCGGAAGTCCAGCCATCCTTGAGCGCCAGATCGAGGTCCGGAATGCCGGGGCCGTGGTCGGTGAACTGCAGGCGCAGGCCGGTCTTGATGCCCTGGGTCACGATGTCCCAGTTCATCTCGCCACCGCCACCATAGACCACGGTATTGCGCGACAGCTCGCTGGCGGCGGTGATGATCTTGGTCTGGTCCACGAGGGAGAACTGCAGCGCGAGCGCGAGTTGCCGCACCGTCCGGCGGCACTGCACGATGTCGGCTTCGTTGCGCAGCGGGATCGCGCCGCTGTCGTCAGTCGACACGGCCCGCCCCTTCTTCCGCGGCTTCCAGCAGCGCGAGCCCGCGCCGCACGTTGAGCGCGGTCTTCACGCCGTCCATGGAAAGCCCCAGCTCCACCAGCGTGATCGCCACCGCCGGCTGCATGCCGACCACCACGGTCTGCGCGTCGAGGATGCGGCCGATGCTCGAAATGGCCGACAGCATGCGGCCGACGAAGGAGTCGACGATCTCGAGGGCGGAGATGTCGATCAGCACGCCGTTGGCACCGGTGCGCGCGATCTTCTCGCACAAGTCTTCCTGCAGCGCCATGGCGGTCTGGTCTTCCAGGTCGACCTGGATCGTCACCAGCAGCGAGCGCCCCATCTGAAGAATAGGAATCCTGTACATGGCGGCGCTCAGCTGTCCTTCCGGAAGGTGTAGCCCAGGCGCTTCATGGCGAGCCCGAGCGCATCGGCCAGCGTGGCCTTGGAGGTGACCGACTGCAGGTCGATGCCCAGGTGCACGATGGTCTGGGCAATCTGCGGACGGATGCCGCTGATGATGCAGTCCGCGCCCATCAGGCGGATGGCGGTCACCGTCTTGAGCAGATGCTGCGCGACCAGCGTATCGACCGTGGGCACGCCCGTGATGTCGATGATGGCGATCGATGCCTCGGTCTCGACGATCCGCTGCAGCAGCGCCTCCATCACGAGCTGCGTGCGGCTGCTGTCCAGCGTGCCGATCATCGGCGCCGCCAGCACGCCGTCCCAGAGCTTGACCACCGGCGTCGACAGCTCCAGCAGCTCGTGCTGCTGGCGAGTGATGATGTCTTCGCGCGAACGCTGGTAGGCGTCGGCAGTCCATTGCGCCATCGCATCGACCTGGGCGGTCAGCGAAGTCACCAGTTCCAGCAGGACCGCCGGATCGCCCCCCACCTTGGGCGTCAGCGCGCCGAACAGCGCGGACTTGAGCGCGAGCACGAAGGCGCTGGTCTCGCCGGAGGTGCTGCCCTGCGCGGCGCGCGAGGCCGAGATCGCCTCCAGCTGCTTCTTCACCGCGGCCCATTCCGGGCTGCGCTGGTCTGCCGGGTCGCCGGACCTGAGCACCGCGCCAAAGGCCTGCAGCAACTCGCGCGCGTGTTCGCGCTGGCTTTCCGAAGGATTCTGGCCTTCCGCTTCGCTGAGCCAGTTGTCGAGGATCTGCGTGCGGGCTTCCGAAAGCACATCCAGAAGAATCGTGGAAGAAGGGGGCACGGCGGTCGTCCTTTCAGTCGGGTTCGGGTTGACGGCAAGAGGGCAGACTGTACGTCAATAACATGTGCGTCAGGCAGCAAACGCACTCTGGTACGCCCCGCCGTTGCAGGCACCCGACAAAGTGAACCCGGCCGCCGACGAACGCGGCCACGAACCCGTCTTCATCCGTGCGCAGGCGGCCTTGCAGCCCCCCTCTCGCGCCCTCTCGCGCTCCGGCAAGCGCGTCGGCCGGCGACCGCCGCGACGGCGCACGCCCGGCGTGCCGGCGTGCCGGCGGAAGAGACTGCCGCCAGCCCCCTGGCCGGCTCAACCGCGCCGCAAGCGCTGGCGAGGCGGCGGGCGCCCGCCGGCAAGGAGAGCCGCCAGCCGACCCGGCCCGCCCAGCGCCCTCGCACGCAGGAATTCGATGCGCGCATGCAGCAGCACCAGCTGAAAAAGCTCACCCAGCATGGTCGCCTCCTGCCCACCGCCCGGCGCGCGCCAGGGTGGCCCGTGTCATGGCGCGGGCTGCAGGCTGAAGACCTTGACCTTGGAGAAGCCGAAGCCTTCGCGATCGTACTTGCCGGCCAGGGTCACGCGCGTCTTCTCGTCCACGCGCAGGCCGGCGGGCCAGTGCTTGCCGTCGATCTTGACGACCAGCGTGCCGGTGCCGTCGCTGAACTGGTAGAGATCCTTGTGGCCCACGCGCGCCACGATATGGCCCGTGAGCACGACGGGCTCGTAGTCGCGGCCGTGCTGCTCGAGCTGGCGCACCGTGGTGGGCGAGCCGTTGGGGCCCACGAACTGCGCCAGCGCGGGTGCGGCCGCCAGCGCGCAGGTCATGAGGGCGAGAAAAATGCGGGGAGTCTTCATGGTCGTGTCCTTTCTGTCCGACACCACGGCGGACGGTCCGCCGTGGTCATGGAACACAGCTTGCGCGCAGCCCCCTGAACGAAAGCTGAACGGCACGAACGCGAGAACGCGAGAACGGGAAAACGATGGCCCCCTGCGCGCCGCCCCGCCCGGGTGCGCGCCCCGGCCACGGCCCGGGCCATTGCACGCGACCCGGGGCGGGCGGGCCCGCAGCCCGCGCCAACCCGGGCGCCAGACAAGGCGGAAGCGGACGCGGGGCTCTCGCCGCGCGGCAGCAGGGCAGACGGAAGGCGCGCTCGGGGCGGCACGCAAGCCCCGTCACGCCCGCCCGCTGGCCGGGCGCCCTCATGCCATGAGCATTGCCGCGCCGCGCGGGGCCCGGGGTGCCGCGCTCAGTAGCCGCCGAGGTTGGCGCGCACGCGCGCGAGCAGGGCCAGCAGTTGCGCGCGTTCCTCGCCCGAAAGGCCCTGCGCGCCTTGCTGCGAGGCTTCCTGCCAGAGCCCTTCCAGGTCATCGTGGCAAGCCTGCCCGGCGGCCGTGAGGTGCAGGCACTGGCTGCGCCCGTCCGCCGCGTTGGCGCGCACTTCGAGCAGCCCCTTGGCCTTGAGGTCGCGCACCAGGCGCGCGAGCTGGGCCTTGTCGCGCCCGGATGCGCTGACCAGCACGCTCTGCGTGGCGCCGGGATGGCGTGCGAAGAAAGCGAGCACCTTGGCCTCCATGTGCGTGAGCGCCTGACCGCTCTCGCGCAGGCTGCGCGCCACGCGCGCGCGGTGCAGGTGCATGAGCGCGTGCATCGCTTCGAAGAGCGCCTCGGGCCCGCCAGCGGCGTCGCCAGACTGATTGACTTTGTCAACTTTCTTTCGCATGATAGAGGACATTATCAACCATCAAGGTGGATCATGGAAAGCACTGTCAACCGTTCCCGCATCCAGCGCGTGCGCTACGAACTGCGCCGCCGCGACGTCGAAGTGTCCGCCGTCCGGCCGCTGGGCGAGAACTTCATCTCGATCACCTTCCGGGGCGAGGCGCTGGCGGATTTTGAAAGCGCCTCCTTCGACGATCACATCAAGTTCATGTTCACGACGGCGGAGGGCGAGGAAGTCCGGCGCGACTACACGCCGCGTCGGTTCGACCGCGCGCGCGGCGAGCTGGAGATCGAGTTCGCGCTGCACGCGACGGGCCGCGCCGCCGACTGGGCACGCCAGGCGCGCGTGGGCCAGCGGGCCGTGATCGCCGGGCCGCGCGGCTCGATGATCATTCCCATGGATTACGCCTGGCATCTGCTCGTGGGCGATTCCAGCGCCCTGCCCGCGATGCGCCGGCGCACCGAGGAACTGCCCGCCGGGGCGCGCGTGTGGATCATCGCCCAGGCCGACGCGGCGGCCGATCGCCTGCCGTTCGCGGGCGCCGCGCGGGCGGACGTGCACTGGGTGGATTCCACCACCGCGCTGCTCGACGCCGCTCAGGGCTTCACGCTGCCGGAGGGCGAAGGTTTCATCTGGGCGGCGGGGGAATCCGCCAGCATGCAGCGCCTGCGCGCGCATTTCGTCGACGTGAAGCATCACCCCAGGGAAGCCCTGCGCGTGGCGGCCTACTGGAAGCCGGGCGCCGAGGGCTTTCACGAACACCTGGACTGACCCGACGTACGCGGCGCGGCGGGCGGCGTCGCCGCGCTCGCCCCCTGCCCGGCCGGTGCAATCCCTCCGTCATCGGCATGTCATGCGCGCTGGACAGAATGCGGCCTTCCGTTTTCCGTTCCAGAAGGCAGAGCCCGCATGACGAAAATCCATCCCCTGATTCCGGCGGCGCTGCTCGCCGCCCTGCTCGCCGCCTGCGGCGGCAGCGACGACACGCACGACGACGCTTCCGCCAGCAGCTCCAGCGCGGCACCCGCGGCCTACACGCTGCAGTTGCTGCACGTGTCCGACATGGACAGCGGCGGCGACCTCGTGACCAATGCCAAGGGCATTTCCGCGCTGGTCGCGAAGTTCCGGGGCCAGATGCCGGACAACACGCTCTTCGTTTCTTCGGGCGACAACTACATTCCCGGCCCGTTCTTCAACGCCGGCGACGATGGCTCGCTCGCCACCGAACTCGGCGCGCCCTCCGCGGGCCGTGCCGACATCGGCATCCTCAACGCCATGGGCGTGCAGGTCTCCGCCTTCGGCAACCACGAATTCGACAACGGCACCCGCACCGTGGCCGACCTGCTCAAGGCCGCCTCGCCGTGGGTGGGCACGAAGTTCCCCTACGTGGCGACCAACCTCGATTTCTCCGGCGACGCCAACCTGTCGGGCCTGGCCTCGGCGGCCAACGACGGCGCCGAAGCCGCCACGCTCGCCAACAAGATCGCGAAGTACGTGGTCGTCACCGTGGGCGGCCAGAAGATCGGCATCGTCGGCGCCTCCACGCCCACGCTGCCGTCGATCACGACCATGGGCGGCGTCGCCGTGCGCCCGGCCGACAACGATCTGGGCAAGCTCGCGGCCGAGATCCAGGGCTCGGTCGATGCGCTCACCGCGAAGGGCATCAACAAGGTGATCGTGCTCGCGCACATGCAGCAGCTCGCGGTGGAAAAAGCCCTCGCGCCGCGCCTGCGCAACGTGGACGTGATCGTCGCGGGCGGCTCCAACACCGGCCTCTACGATGGCAACGACATCGTCCGCGCCGGCGACACGGCGGGCGGCACCTACCCCCTGAGCTACACCTCGGCGGCCGGCGAGCCCATCCTCGTCGTGAACGTCGATGCCGACTACAAGTACCTCGGCCGCCTCGTGCTGCCCTTCGACCAGGAAGGCCGGATCATCACCGCGCGCCTGGACGCCGCCGCCAACGGCGCCTGGGCCACCAGCGACGCCGGCCTGGCGCGCGCGGGCGTCAGCATGGCCGACGCCATGCCCGCCGTGAAGGCCATCGCCGACAAGGTGGGCACCGTGATCGCCGCCAAGGACGGCAACATCCAGGGCGCGGCGAGCGTATATCTGGAAGGCGACCGCGTCTTCGTGCGCAATCGCGAATCCAACCTCGGCAACCTCTCGGCCGACGCCAACCTGGCCTACGCCCAGCGCACCGACGGCGCCGTCGCGATCTCGCTCAAGAATGGCGGCGGCATCCGCTCCTCCATCGGCTACATCGCCGCCCCGCCCGGGTCCACGAGCGGCGGCACCAAGACCGCCACCGCCGCCAACACGGCCATCGGCAAGCAGGCCGGCGACATCTCGCAGCTGGATATCGAGTTCGCGCTCAAGTTCAACAACGCGCTCTCGCTCGTCACGGTGACCGCCACGCAGCTCAAGCAGGTGCTCGAGCACGGCGTGTCGGACTGGCTCGCCAACTCCACCCAGGGCAAGTTCCCGCAGGTGGCCGGCGTGCGCTTCAGCTTCGACCCCGCGCTGGCCGCCGGCAGCCGCGTGAAGACCATCGTCGTCGATGACCCCGACGGCACCGGCCCCGCCACGGCCGCCGAGACGGTGTATCGCAATGGCGCCTTCCAGGTGGCCCCCACCAAGGCGTACCGCATGGTCACGCTCAACTACCTGGCCAACGCCACCACCACGGGCGGCAGCACCGGGGGCGACGCCTACCCCTTCCCGGCGTTCAAGACCGCCGACGGCGCGCTGTTCAACCAGATCGATCTCGTCGCGAGCGGCGCCACCATGAGCTTCACCACGGCGGGCGGCGAGCAGGACGCGTTCGCCTGGTTCCTCAAGAACCGCTTCCCGCGCGCCACGCCTTACGCGGTGGCCGACAGCGGGGCCGGGGCGAGCCGCCGGATCCAGAACCTCAGCCTGCGCGCCGAGGACCTCTGAGCCCCGGCCTGCCCGTCCGTACGTAGCCCGTTCCCTCCGAACGGGCAGGCTTTACGCATCCCCCGCAACGCGCCCGCGACCTCGCAGGGCGCGTTGTGTTTTCTGGCTGCCGGCACCGCGCACGGGCCGTGATGGCGGGGCTTGCGGGCAGCCGCGCCGATAACGTTCTCACCCGGCGTGGTGACCTCAAGGCGCATGTACAGGCTCATCTGACGGGCCGGGCAAGGCACAGGCGCCTGCGGCGGACTGGTACGAACTTCTATCTATAATGCACACGCAGCGTTACGCCTGCGGCGTTCGGACCGGGGAGGGTCTGGTCGTCGCGCAATCGAAGATCATCGAATGCCCCGTGCGCCTTCATTCCGCGCAGGCCGGGCAGATGACGACGCCGAGGTATGGGAATGACGACAGCAGGGACGCCCGGGCAAGCAGCCGCCTCCACGCCCGATTTCGAACGCCTTTTCGATGCCGTGCCGGGCCTGTATCTGGTGCTCGACCCGGATCTGCGGATCGTCGCGGTCAATCACGCCTATACGCAGGCGACCATGACGCGGCGCGAGGAGATCCTCGGCAAGACGATGTTCGAGGTCTTTCCCGACAATCCCGACGACCCCGGCGCCGAGGGCATGCGCAACCTGCGCGCCTCGCTGATGCACGTGCTGCAGACGCGGCAGATCGACATCATGCCGGTGCAGCGCTACGACATCCGCAAGCCGGCGGCCGAAGGCGGCGGCTTCGAGACGCGCTACTGGAGCCCCTTCAACACGCCGGTGCTGGATGAGGCCGGCGAGCTTGTGTATGTGATCCACCGCGCCGAGGACGTGACCGATTTCGTGCGCCTCAAGCGCCAGGGCGTGGAGGACAGCCGCCTCAACGACACCCTGCGCCAGCAGGCGCTGCGCATGGAAGCCGAGATGTTCGCGCGCGTGAACGAGGTCGCCGAGGCCAGCGCGCAGCTCAAGAGCGCCAACGAAGAACTCGACCGCCTGTACCAGAAGACCCGCGAACTCGACGAACTCAAGACGCGCTTCTTCGCCAACGTGAGCCATGAGCTGCGCACCCCGCTGACGCTGATCCTGGGCCCGCTCACGCGCCTGCTCGAGTCGCCCCATCTGGACGAGGGCGAGCGCCACAGCCTGCAGGTCGTGCAACGCAACGCGCGCCTGCTGCACCGCCAGGTCGACAACCTGCTCGACATCGCCAAGCTCGATTCCGGCCAGATGAACCTGCAGTACGCCGCCTTCGACATGGCCCGGCTCGCGCGCGTGATGACGTCCAACTTCGACACCATCGCGAACGATCGCGGCATCCATTACGAGGTGGACTGCCCGGGCGCGCTCGCGATAGAGGCCGACGCCCCCAAGTGCGAGCGCATCCTGCTCAACCTGCTCTCCAACGCGTTCAAGTTCGTGCCCGACGAAGGCATCGTGCGCGTGAGCCTGCGCGCCGAGGAGGGCGCCGCCGTGTTCGAGATCCGCGACAGCGGCCCGGGCATTCCCGACGCCATGCGCGAGACCGTCTTCGAGCGCTTCCGCCAGATCGACGACAGCGCGCAGCGGCGCGTCTCCGGCACCGGCCTGGGCTTGTCCATCGTGCGCGAGTTCGTGACCCTGCAGCGCGGCAGCGTCACCCTGCAACGCGCGCCCGAAGGCGGCGCGGCCTTCACCGTGCGCCTGCCACTCACCGCACCGGCCGGCACCGTGCTGGGCGGGCCGGTCACCGAGATACTGGCCGACGCCCAGGCCGAGGTGGATGACGCCCGCCTGGCCTCCGCGCGCAGCGCGCTCGCCACGCAGGGCGACGAAGACGCGCCGCTGATCCTGGTGATCGAAGACAACCCCGACATGAACGCCTTCATCACCGCCACGCTCGCCGAGCGCTATCGCGTGGCGAACGCCGGCGACGGCCACACCGGCCTCAGGCTGGCGCAGGAACTCAAGCCCGCGCTGATCCTCTCCGACGTGATGATGCCCGGCATGAGCGGCGACCGCCTCGTCGAACGCATCCGCCAGCTGCCCGAACTCGACGACACGCCCATCGTCATGCTCACCGCCAAGGCCGACGACGCGTTGCGCGGCCGGCTGCTGCGCCACGGCGTGCAGGACTACATCCAGAAGCCCTTCACGGTGGACGACCTGCAGGCGCGCATCGCCAGCCTGCTCAGCGAACGCCGCCGCATCGGGCGCCAGCTGCGCAGCCTGGAAGCGCGCTTTCGCGCCACCTTCGAGCAGGCCGCCGCGGGCATGGCTCACGTGGCACCGGACGGCACCTGGATACACGTGAACCAGAAGCTCTGCGAGATCGTCGGCTACACCGCCGAAGAACTCTGCCGGCTGAGCTTCCGCGACGTCACCCACCCCGACGATCTCGCACGCGACAACGAGCAGGTCGAGCGCCTGCTCAGGGGCGAATTCACGAGCTACCAGCTCGAGAAACGCTACATCACCAAGCGCGGCGAGGTGGCGTGGATCAAGCTCACGGTGTCGCTGGTGCGCAAGGAAGACGGCAGCCCCGACTACTTCATCTCGGTGATCCAGGACATCAGCGAACGCAAGACCGCCGAGTCCGCGCTGCAGGAAAGCGAGGAACGCTTCCGCCTCATCGCCGCGACCATCCCCGAAGTGATCTGGCTCACCGAACGCGCGCCCCACCGCTACATCTACGTGAGCCCGGCCTACGAAGAAATCTGGCAGGCCCCGCGCGAAACGCTCTACGACAACCCCTGGGCCAAGCTGCAGTCGATAGACGAAGCCGACCGCACGCGCGTGTGGCAGGTCGAGCGCCACGCCATCGAGGCCGGCGAACCCTTCGAACTCGAATACCGCGTCGTGCGGCCCGACGGCAGCTTCCGCTGGGTCTGCGAGCACGGCCACCCGGTGGTCACGCCCGACGGCCCCGCAGGCCGCTACGTGGGCATCGTCTATGACGTCACGGCGAGCCGCCAGACCGACGAGCGCCTGCGCCAGGCCGCCACGGTGTTCGAAAGCGCGCGCGAGGCCGTGCTCATCACCGGGCTGGAGGGCGAGATCCTCGCCGTGAACCGCGCCTTCACCGACATCACGGGCTACGGCGAAAGCGAGGCGGTGGGGCAGAACACCCGCCTGCTGCGCTCCGACCGGCACGGGCCGGACTTCTTCCAGGCACTCTGGGCCAGCCTGCGCGTGAGCGGCCAGTGGCAGGGCGAAGTGTGGAACCGGCGCAAGAACGGCGAATCCTATCTGTGCCGCATGACGATCTCCACGGTGTTCGACGAACAGCAGCGCGCCAGCCGCTACGTGGCGCTGATGACCGACATCAGCCAGGCGCGCCAGAACGAAGAACAGCTCGCCCGCCTGGCCCACTACGACCCGCTGACCGAACTGCCCAACCGCCTGCTGCTGCAGTCGCGCCTCGACCACTCCCTGAGCCAGGCCCAGCGCGCGCGCCACCACGTGGCGGTGCTGTTCGTGAACCTCGACCGCTTCCAGACCATCAACGACAGCCTGGGCCACAAGGTCGGCGACCTGCTGCTCGTGGAAGTGGCCGCGCGGCTGAGCCACCGCGTGCGCCAGGAAGACACGCTGGGGCGGCTGGGCGGCGACGAGTTCATGCTGATCCTCGAATCCATCGACGGCCCCGAGGCCGCCGCCGAAGTGGCGCACGCCATCCTCGACGCCCTCTCGGCGCCGTTCTGCCTGCCCAACGGCGAAGAGCTCTACGTGGCGGCCAGCATCGGCATCAGCATCCACCCCGAAGACGGCCGCAACGCCAACGAACTGCTGCGCAACGCCGACGCCGCGCTGCACCAGGCCAAGGCCCAGGGGCGCAACCGCTTCTGCTTCTACACCGCCACCATGAACGCCGACGCCCTGCAGCGCCTGGGGCTGGACGCCGCGCTGCGCAAGGCCATCGACCGCAACGAATTCGAGCTGCACTACCAGGCCAAGGTGGAACTCGCCAGCGGCCACATCCGCGGCGCCGAAGCGCTCATCCGCTGGCGCCAGGCCGACGGCACGGTGATCTCTCCCGCGCAGTTCATCCCGCATGCCGAAGCCACCGGCCTCATCGACGCCATCGGCGTCTGGGTCATAGACGAAAGCTGCCGCCAGCTGCGCGCCTGGCAAGACGAAGGCATGAAGCACTGCCGCCTCGCGCTCAACGTCTCGGCCCGCCAGTTCCGCGCCGGCGACCTGCCCACGGTGGTTCGCGGCGCGCTCTCGCGCTACCGGCTCGACCCCGCCTGCCTCGAACTGGAACTCACCGAAAGCATGCTCATGGACGATCCGCAGCACACCCTCGCGGTGCTGCAGGCACTCAAGCAGCTTGGCGTGAGCTTGTCGCTCGACGACTTCGGCACCGGCTACTCGAGCTTCGGCTACCTGCAGCGCTTCCCCATCGACGCACTCAAGATCGACCAGTCCTTCGTGCGCGACATTCCCGCCCAAAACGGCGCGCCCGTGATCGCCGCCGCCATCATCGACCTCGCCCACCGCCTGGGGCTCAAGGTCGTCGGCGAAGGCGTCGAGACCGCCGCCCAACTCGAATTCCTGCGCGCCCAGGGCTGCGACGAGATCCAGGGGTATTACTTCTCGCGTCCGCTCCCCGCCGAGGCCTTCGCGCGCTTCTGCCGCGAAAACCAGCCGCTCGCCATCGCCACCTCCTGACGCCCCGGCCGATTACACAGCCCGGAGGCCACCGCATGATCGAAGACATCCTGCAGTTCTGGTTCGTCGAACTTCCGCCCGCCAAGCACTGGCAGGCCGACCCCGCGCTGGACGCCGCCATCGCCGCGCGCTTCGGCGCCGAGCACGCCGCCGCGCGACGCGGCGAGCGTCACGCCTGGCGCATCGAGGCGCGCGGCCGGCTGGCCGAGATCCTCGTGCTCGACCAGTTCTCGCGCAACATCCATCGCGGCAGCGCGCGCGCCTTCGAGAACGACGCCATGGCGCTCGCGCTGGCGCAGGAAGCCGTGGCCGGCGGACACGACCGGGCCTTACCGCCGCCCCAGCGCCAGTTCCTCTACATGCCCTACATGCACAGCGAGTCGCCGCTCATCCACGCCCAGGCCGAGCGGCTCTTCGCCGGCCTCGGCGAGCCTCTGAGCTACGACTTCGAGCTGCGCCACAAGGCCATCATCGACCGCTTCGGGCGCTACCCGCACCGCAACGAAACCCTGGGCCGCACCTCCACCGCCGAAGAACTCGCGTTCCTGGCCGAGCCCGGCTCACGCTTCTAGCCCCGTGGCGCCGCCCGCCGCGAGGCGCTGCAGCAAGGCCGCGCGTGCCGCCGGCCACTCCTCGTCGATGAGGCTGAAGCGCACCGAGTTGCGCTTGCGCCCGTCGGGCATGATGCGCTCGTTGCGCACGATGCCCTCTTGCAGCGCCCCCAGCCGCAGGATCGCCGCGCGCGATTTCCCGTTCAGCTCGTCGGTCGTGAATTGCACGCGCACGCAGCCCATCACCTCGAACGCATGGCGCAGCATCAGGAACTTGGCCTCGGTGTTGGCGTGCGTGCGCTGCCATGCGGCCGCCAGCCAGGTGCTGCCGATCTCGAGCTTGCGATGGGTGCGATCGATCTTCCAGAAACGCGTCGAGCCGACCACGCGCCCCGAAGCCACGTCCTCCGTCGCGAAAGGCAGCACCGTGCCCGCCGCCCGCCCCGCCAGCGCATGGGCGATGTAGGCCTCCACCGTGCTTGCCGACGGCACCACCGTGAAGGGCAGCTCCCACAGGCACCCGTCGGACGCCGCCGCCACCAGCGCGTCGGCATCGGCGTGCATCAAGGGCCGCAAGCGGATGCGCGGCCCCAGCAAGGTCGGAAATTCAGTCATGCCCCTCATCGCGTGCTCCGGTCAGGGCGTGGCCGCCTGGCGCCACGCCCCCGGATTGTAAAGCGCGGTCCCGGCGGCTTGCGCCCGCCCCACCGCGTTCCACCCGCACACCGCCCGGCTGGAGCGAGGCCGGGCGAGCCCGCGCTCACGCCTTGCGGCACGGCCCGCGCGCGCGCAGGGTCAGTGCGCGGCCGGTGTCACGTCGCTGTCGCGCCGGGCCAGGGTCTCTGGCAGGAACAGCGTCACCAGGCAGCCGCACAGAAACAACGCGGTGCTGGTGGCGATGGGCTTTGTTGCACAAATCGAATCAAGGCCACAATTCCCCTGACCCCAGGCGGTTTTATGCCACGCGCACGGTTTCAGGCGTACCGAGCTGAGTAAAACGGTTGAGCAGCGCTGCGCGAATCTGCAACTCAGCCACCTGACGATCAAAGTCGCGAGCCATCACGCGCTCACCGAGTAACTTGAAGCAGCGCATCTTGGTTTCTACCAGGCTGCGTCGGTGATAGCCGCTCCACTTCTTCCAGATCGCCCGACCCAAACGTTTGGTGGTTCGGAGAATTTCGTTTCGGGCTCGCGCGCCTGCACTTCCTTCTTTCCACGGCTGCGCATTCTTGCGCACGGGAATCAGCGCGCTCGCGCCACGGCTGGCTATGGCCGCGTGACATGCCTTCGTGTCATACGCGCCGTCGGCGCCGACACTGACCAAAGCCTCTTCTGGCGGGATCTGTTCAAGCAGGGCCGGCAGCATCGGCGCGTCGCCCACGCTGTTGGCGGTGATCTCGATAGCGCGCACCTCCAAGGTCTGCGCATCGATCGCCAAATGCACCTTGCACCATTGCCGGCGGTAGTCCGCGCCGTGCTTCTTGCGCTTCCACTCGCCTTCACCCAGCATCTTGATGCCCGTGCTATCAACCAGCAGATGCAGCGCTTCGCCTCGGCGTTGATGCGTCAGTGTTACTTGCAGATGCTTCTGGCGTCGGCTCAATGTGCTGAAATCCGGTACATCCCAGTCCAGACCGGCCAGCTTCAACAGGCTCCTGACCATGCCGGTGGTCTGACGCAACGCCAGCCCGTACAGGTTCTTGATCATCAGGCAGAACTGGATGGCAGCATCCGAGAACAACTGCGAGCGACCGCGCCTGCCACTGGGAGTGCCGACCCACTCCATGTCCTTGTCGATCCAGAGCATCAGCGAACCACGCAGGCACAAGGATTCGTTATAGGCAGACCAGTTGGTGGTGCGGTACTTCGGCTTCGACGGCTTGCTCATCCGGCAAGTCTATCGGCCACGCGCGGGCAGGCCGACGATTTGTGCAACAAAGCCCTTCAAGCCTGAAAAACCGCCCAAAGCAAGGCCCCGCAAGCCTTTGAGGGGCGTTTGCGGGGCCTTCGCTTGTTTTCGACTTTAATGACCTGTTTTCGACTTTAATTGTCTGGAACAACACTTGCCGCGAATATCAACCCTCACTCCACCGTCACACTCTTCGCGAGGTTGCGGGGTTTGTCCACGTCCGTGCCGCGGGCGCAGGCGGTGTGGTAGGCGAGCAGTTGCAGCGGCACGACGTGCAGGATGGGCGATAGCGCGCCGTAGTGCTCGGGCATGCGGATCACGTGGATGCCGGGTTCGCTTTCGATGCGGGAATCGGTATCGGCGAAGACGTAGAGTTCGCCGCCCCGGGCGCGCACTTCCTGCATGTTGCTCTTGAGCTTTTCGATGAGTTCGTCGTGCGGGGCCACGGTCACCACGGGCATGTTGCCATCCACGAGGGCGAGCGGGCCGTGCTTGAGTTCGCCGGCCGGGTAGGCCTCGGCATGGATGTACGAAATTTCCTTGAGCTTGAGCGCGCCTTCGAGCGCGATCGGGTAGTGCTTGCCGCGCCCGAGGAAGAGCGCGTGCTGCTTCTTGGCGAAGTCTTCGCTCCAGGCCATGATCTGCGGCTCCAGGGCGAGCACGCCCTGCAGGGCCACGGGCAGGTGGCGCATCTGGCGCAGGTGTTCGGCTTCTTCGGCTTCGCCGAGCCGGCCGCGCACCTGGGCGATGGCGAGCGTGAGCAGGAAGAGCCCGGCGAGCTGGGTGGTGAAGGCCTTGGTCGAGGCCACGCCGATTTCCACCCCCGCCCGCGTGATGTACGCGAGCTTGCATTCGCGCACCATGGCGCTGGTGGCCACGTTGCAGATGGTCAGCGTATGCGCCATGCCCAGGCTGCGCGCGTGCTTGAGCGCGGCGATGGTGTCGGCGGTTTCGCCGGATTGCGAGATCGTCACGACCAGCGAACGCGGGTTGGGCACGCTGTGGCGGTAGCGGTATTCGCTGGCGATCTCTACCTGCGTGCTGATGCCGGCGATGGATTCCAGCCAGTATTTGGCCGTGCAGCCGGCGTAGTAGCTCGTGCCGCAGGCGAGGATGAGCACGGAGTCGATTTCCTTGAAAACGCCGTAGGCCGCGTCGCCGAAGAGTTCGGGCGTGATGCTGGTCACGCCTTCCAGCGTGTCGCCGATGGCGCGCGGCTGCTCGAAGATCTCTTTCTGCATGAAGTGGCGGTAGGGGCCCAGTTCGGCCGCGCCCGAGTGCGCATGCACGGTGCGCACTTCCCGCTCCACGCGCGCGTGGCCGGTCTCCACGCGGGCTTCGATCCAGAATTTGCCGGGCTGCAGGTCGACGACATCGCCCTCTTCCAGATAGACGATCTGGTTGGTCACGCCGGCCAGCGCCATCGCGTCGGAGGCGAGGAAGTTCTCGCTCACGCCGGGCTCCTGGCCCACGCCCAGGATCAGCGGCGAACCGGCGCGCGCGCCCACCACGCGGTGGGGCTCGTCGCGGCAGAACACGGCAATGGCGTAGGCGCCGCGCAGCTGCAGGATGGCGGCTTTCACGGCGGCGAAGAGGTCGCCTTCGTAGTGGTGGTCGATGAGGTGGGCGATGACCTCGGTGTCGGTCTGGCTGGTGAAGGCGTAGCCGCGCGCGGTGAGGCTGGCGCGCAGGTCTTCGTGGTTCTCGATGATGCCGTTGTGCACCAGCGCGATGCGCTCGCGCGAGAAATGCGGGTGGGCGTTATGCACCGCCGGGGCGCCATGCGTGGCCCAGCGCGTGTGGGCGATGCCGGTGAAGCCGGCCACGCCGTCTTCGCGGATCAGGCTGTCGAGTTCGGCCACGCGCGAGGTCGAGCGCGCGCGCCGCAGCATGCCGTCCTGGTGAACGGCGACGCCGCAGGAATCGTAGCCCCGGTATTCCAGCCGTTTGAGGCCTTCGACCAGGATGGAAACGATGTTGCGCTGGGAAACGGCTGCGACGATGCCACACATGAGAGACTCCGCATCTGGAAAAGGCTGTAAGCCTCGCATCCTAATCAGGGTGTAATGAAATTTGCAGCCGTTTTTCTACAATCAGAGAAATAATATTTCCCACAATGAATTGAGTGAAATCTTATTTCACACAAACCAGGAGATCCCATGCCCCGCCCACTGCGCCTGCTTCGTCTGCCCGGCCCCTACGCGGTGGCGCGCCTTGCTCCGCACGATGCGATTCCGCCCTGGGCCGACGGCGAGGGCTTCGTCTCGATCAGCCGCACGCGCGGTGAAACCTCGGTCACCTGCCTGCAGGCCCGCGTGCCGGCGGATGTACGTCACACGGGTGGCTGGGTGGCGCTGGAACTGCTGGGCCCCTTCGCGTTCGACGAGTCGGGCATCCTGCTGCGGCTCATCGAGCCCGTTTCGCGCGCGGGCATCGGCGTATTCGTGGTCTCCACCTACGACAGCGATCACCTGCTGCTGCAGGGCGAACGCTTCGACGAGGCGCGCCGGCTGCTCGAAGCCGCCGGCCATGCGCTGCTGGATGCCGCGCCCCCGTCCGCCTGAACCCTGCGGCAGGCGCGGATCACGCGCCAGCGAATCCCGCGCCCCGTGGCGGCGCCGGCCCGGCGACCTGCAAGCGCCGTCAGCCGCCTCTCATGCGCCGCCAGAAGGTCGTGCGGCTGATGCCCAGCGCACGCGCGGCAGCACTCGCATTGCCGCCCGCATGCGCGAGCGCCTGCCGCAGGGTGTCGCGCTCGAAGCCCGCGCGGCGCGCCGGCAGCGTGGCAGGCGGCGCGGCACCTGCAGCGGCACTCAGCTCGGGAAACAGCTGGGCGAAAAGGTCTTCGGCCGCGTCGGGCAGGCTGGCGAGCGCCACGAGGCGCTCGAGCAGGTTTTCCAGTTCGCGCACGTTGCCGGGCCAGGCATGCTCCATGGCGCGCCCCATGAACCGGGCGAGCCACGCCGGTGAAGGCGGCGGCAGCCCCAATCGGCGGGCGATCTGGCCCAGCAGCGCGTCAACCAGGCCGGGCAGGTCCGCCAGGCGCTCGCGCAGCGGCGGAATGCGCAGTGACAGGCCATTGAGGCGGTAGTAGAGATCCTCGCGGAATTCGCCCGCCAGCACGCAGGCCGGCAGGTTGCGGTGGGTGGCGGCGATCAGGCGCACATCCACGGGCGTGGGCTCGCGCCCGCCCACGCGCCACACTTCGCGTTCCTGCAGCACCCGCAGCAGGCGGGCCTGCAAGGCGAGCGGCATGTCGCCGATCTCGTCGAGAAAGATCGTTCCCCGGTGCGCCAGCTCGAAAAGGCCGGCGCGCCCGCCACGCGCCGCGCCCGTGAAGGCGCCTTCCTCGTAGCCGAAGAGTTCGGATTCGAGCAGGCTCTCGGGCAGCGCCGCGCAGTTGATCGCCACGAAGGGCTCGCCCGCGCGCGGGCTGGCCGCGTGCATGCCCTGCGCCAGCAGTTCCTTGCCGGTGCCGGATTCGCCCGCGATGAGCACCGAAAGATCGATGCGCGCGAACTGCCGCGCCAACGCGCGCAACTGCTCGATGGCCGCGCTGCCGCCCACGAGGTCGTCCACCGTGTGGCGCGTCGCGGTCTGGGTACCGCGCGCGTGCAGGCGCAGCGCACGCCCCGCCCGTTCCACGCTGCCGGCATCCTGCAGCGTCAGCACGGCCCCCGCGCGCCGGCCCTCGGCCTCCAGCGGCACCAGGCTGCCCGCCATGCGCCGCCCGGCCACCAGGAACACCTGGCGCAAGGGGGCCGCGCCAGCCGCCAGGGCCTGCAGGCTGGCTTCGGGCAGCACCTCGGCCAGCGCGCGGCCTTCCAGCGCGCCCGCCGGCCGCCCCAGCAGCTCGGCCATGGCGGGGTTGGCGTGCCAGATGCGGGCGTCGGCATCCACCGCCAGCACGCCTTCGCGCAGGGTGCCCAGCAGCGCCGCCAGCTCGCGCCGGCGGGCCTGCGCGGCCTGCGTCACGCGCGCGGCGGCGATGGCCTCCTCGATGGCGGCGCGCGCCGACTCGGCGGAGTAGATCAGCACGCCGCGCAGGCCCAGGCGCACGGCGGTCTCGACGACCATGCTGGGGCCGATCACGGTATCCACTCCTTCGGCACGCAGGCTGTCGACCTGCTCCACCACGTCGCGCTCGCCCACGTAGCGCCGCAGCGCCACCGGCAGCGTGAGCAGGGGGGAGAGTTCCTTGAGTTCGTCGGCGATGAAATCGTAGGTCACGATGCCCACGCGCCGGCTCGTGCGCGCGGCCTTCACCAGCGCGGCCATGATGTCGAAGCCACTCACGCTCACGAGGGCCACGGGGCGGTCGAGCTGGCGCCGCAACTGCGCGCCGTTGGCGCCCGCGCTGATGAACGCGTCGGCCTCGCCGCGCGCGACCAGCAGGCGCGCATGGGCCACGGCGTCGGCGAAGCGGCGGCGCTCGACCACCAGCTCGGCCTCGTTCGCGTAGTCGGCCGCCACCGATTCGATGAGGCTCGCCAGGCGGTCGAAGGCGAACACGTGCACGCGTACCGGCGGGCTCACGGCGGGCGGCGGGAAGCTTGTTTCAGACATGTTTCAGCGTAGGCCGGCTGGTTTCATTCCTGAAACAGCGACTTTCCCTGACGCGCCCCGCGGCGGTTTCATTTCCTGCATGCATTCAGCGCCTTGCGCGCGCATGCCGGGGCTGGCACGGCGATTGCGCCAGGGCCTGCGTCACCGACCGCCATCGCTTGCCACCATGAGCCATTCCACGCCGGGCCTGGCCTTCCGCGCCGCCATCGCCGCCGAACACCCCCTGCAGGTGCCCGGCGCCATCAACGCCAATCACGCCCTGCTGGCCCGCCAGGCCGGCTACCGGGCGCTCTATCTGTCGGGCGGCGGAGTGGCCGCCGGTTCGCTGGGCCTGCCCGATCTGGGCATCACCACGCTGGAAGACGTGCTCATCGACGTGCGGCGCATCACCGACGTCTGCGAGCTGCCGCTGCTCGTGGATGCCGATACCGGCTTCGGCCCCTCGGCGTTCAACGTGGCGCGCACGACGCGCAGCCTCGTCAAGGCGGGGGCGGCCGCGATGCACATCGAGGATCAGGTGGGCGCCAAGCGCTGCGGGCACCGGCCCAACAAGGAGATCGTCAGCCAGCAGGAGATGGTCGACCGCATCAAGGCCGCCGTGGATGCGCGCACCGACGACAGCTTCTTCGTCATGGCCCGCACCGACGCGCTGGCCGTGGAGGGCATCGAACGCGCCATCGAGCGCGCCGTGGCCTGCGTGGAGGCCGGCGCCGACGGCGTGTTTCCCGAAGCGCTGACCGACCTTGCGCTGTTCCGCCGCTTCACGCGGGCCGTGAGCGTGCCGGTGCTGGCCAACATCACCGAGTTCGGCGCCACGCCGCTCTACAACGCGCGCGAACTCGGCGACGCCGGGGTGGCGATCGCGCTCTACCCGCTGTCGGCCTTCCGCGCCATGAACCGCGCGGCGCAGACCGTCTATGAAACCTTGCGCAGCGAGGGCACGCAGCATCGCGTGGTGCCCATGATGCAGACCCGCCGCGAGCTCTACGACACGATCGGCTACTGGGATTACGAGGCCCGCCTCGACAAGCTTTTCGCCAATGCCAGCGCCCGCGCGACGCCCGAAACCTGAGCCTGGCCGCAGGTGCGGGCTGAGGAAGCCCCGCCTGCCGGCGACCGCAGCCGCCACACAGAATGTTCCCCATCGGCGCATGCCTCGCCAGAAGGCGCGCCCACCACCAGGAGAGAGACATGACCGAAGTTGCTGAAGCCGTGCCGGGCACCGCGAAACCCAAGAAATCCGTCGCGCTCTCGGGCGTGACCGCCGGTAACACGGCGCTGTGCACGGTGGGCCGCAGCGGCAACGACCTGCACTACCGGGGCTACGACATCCTCGACGTGGCGGAGGCCACCGAATTCGAGGAAATCGCGCACCTGCTGATCCACGGCAAGCTGCCCACGGTGGCCGAGCTGGCCGCCTACAAGGCCCGTCTCATGGCCCTGCGCGGCTTGCCGCAGGCGGTGCGCACGGTGCTCGAAACGCTGCCCGCGGCCACCCACCCGATGGACGTGCTGCGGACCGGCGTGTCCACGCTGGGCTGTCTGCTGCCCGAGAAGGACGACCACCACGCCAGCGGCGCGCGCGACATTGCCGACCGCCTCATCGCCAGCCTGGGCTCCATGCTGCTGTACTGGCACCACTTCAGCCACTCGGGGCGCCGCATCGAGACCGAAACCGCCGACGACACCATCGCCGGGCACTTCCTGCGCCTGCTGCACGGCCGCGAGCCGAGCGGTCTCTGGAAGCGCTCGATGCACACCTCGCTGAACCTCTACGCCGAGCACGAGTTCAACGCCTCGACCTTCGCCGCGCGCGTGATCGCGGGCACCGGCTCCGACCTCTATTCCTGCGTGGCGGGCGCCATCGGCGCGTTGCGCGGGCCGCGCCATGGCGGGGCGAACGAAGAGGCGCTGCACATCCAGAAACGCTTCGACACGCCCGACGAGGCCGAGGCCGGCATCCGCGCGCGGCTCGAGCGCAAGGAAGTGGTGATCGGCTTCGGCCACCCCGTCTATACGCTCGCCGATCCGCGCAACAAGGTCATCAAGGAAGTCGCGCGGCGCGTCTCCATCGCCGCCCACGACATGAAGCTCTTCAACATCGCCGAGCGCATCGAAACCACGATGTGGAACGCCAAGAGCATGTTCCCCAACCTCGACTGGTTCAGCGCCGTGAGCTACCACATGATGGGCGTGCCGACCGCCATGTTCACGCCGCTCTTCGTGATCGCCCGCACCACGGGCTGGGCCGCGCACGTGATCGAGCAGCGCCTGGACAACAAGATCATCCGGCCCGGCGCGCACTACACCGGGCCCGACAACCTGCCCTTCGTGCCCATCGAGGAACGCCGCTGAACGCCGCCCGCCGCCCTTCCCACTTCTCCAGCCCGCCAGGAAACCCCATGACCGCCGCCCTGCCCAACGTCCGCCCCGAAGCCGACCAGGAAATCGTCGACATCGCCGATTACGTGCTCAACGACCGCCTCGACAGCACGCTTGCCTGCGACACCGCGCGCAACTGTCTCATCGACACCCTGGGCTGCGGCCTCGAGGCGCTGTCCTACCCCGCCTGCACCAAGCTCATGGGCCCCATCGTGCCCGGCACCGTGGTGCCCCACGGTGCACGCGTGCCCGGCACGCAGTTCCAGCTCGACCCCGTGCAGGCGGCGTTCAACATCGGCACGATGATCCGCTGGCTCGATTTCAACGACACCTGGCTCGCCGCCGAGTGGGGGCACCCGTCGGACAACCTGGGCGGCATCCTCGCCACGGCCGACTGGCTCTCGCGCAATGCCGTGGCGGCGGGCAAGCCGCCGCTCACGATGCGCGCGGTGCTGGGCGCCATGATCAAGGCGCACGAGATCCAGGGCTGCATCGCGCTCGAAAACTCCTTCAACAAGGTCGGGCTGGACCACGTGGTGCTCGTCAAGGTGGCGTCCACGGCGGTGGTCGCGCAGATGCTGGGGCTCACGCGCGACGAGATCATCAACGCCGTGTCGCTCGCCTGGGTGGATGGCCAGAGCCTGCGCACCTACCGCCATGCGCCCAATACTGGCAGCCGCAAGAGCTGGGCCGCGGGCGACGCCACCAGCCGCGCCGTGCGCCTCGCGCTGATGGCGCGCACCGGCGAGATGGGCTACCCCTCGGCGCTCACGGCCCGCACCTGGGGCTTCTACGACGCATCGTTCGGCGGCAAGCCCTTCCGCTTCCAGCGCCCCTACGGCAGCTACGTGATGGAGAACGTGCTGTTCAAGATCAGCTATCCGGCCGAGTTCCACAGCCAGACCGCCGTGGAGTGCGCGATGCAGCTGCACGAGCAGCTGCGCACCCTGGGCCGCCGCGCGGACGAGATCCGCCGCATCACGATCCGCACCCACGAAGCCTGCATCCGCATCATCGACAAGGCCGGCCCGCTCGCCAACCCCGCCGACCGCGACCACTGCGTGCAGTACATGGTGGCGGTGCCGCTGCTCTTCGGGCGGCTCACGGCCGCCGATTACGAGGACGACGTCGCGCGCGACCCGCGCATCGACGCGCTGCGCGAAAAGATCGTCTGCGTGGAAGACCCGCAATTCACGCGCGACTACCACGACCCCGAAAAACGCAGCATCGCCAACGCGCTGCGCGTGGAATTCACCGACGGCAGCGCGCTGGACGAAGTCGTCTGCGAATACCCCATCGGCCACAAGCGCCGCCGCGCCTACGGCATTCCGCTGCTGGAGGCGAAGTTCCGCACCAACCTCGCGCGCCGCTTCCCCCGGAAGCAGCAGGACGCGATCCTCGCCGTATCGCTCGACCAGGCCCGGCTCGAAGCCATGCCCGTCCACGAATACGTGGACCTGTACGTGATCTGAGGCCCGCCCCATCCCTGCAGGCATTCCGTTCGCGCCGGCCCCGGCGCGGGCGGCCTGCCGTCCACGCCACGGGGCGATGCGCTCGCCCGAGGAGACCCCCATGAAACTGCAGGACTTCCACGCCTGGTCCATCAACGACCGCGAAGGCTTCTGGCGCGAGCAGGCCACGCTGATCCACTGGCACAAACCCTTCGAACGCGTGCTCGACGACACCCGCCCGCCCTTCGCGCGCTGGTTCGTCGGCGGCGAGACCAACCTCTGCTACAACGCCATCGACCGCCACCTGCCCGCGCGCGCCGACCAGCCCGCGCTGATCTGGGAATCCACCGAGACCGGGCAGGCCCGCACCTGCAGCTTCCGCGAGCTGCACCGCGAAGTGATGCGCATGGCGGCCATCATGCAGTCGCTGGGCGTGAGGCGCGGCGACCGCGTGGTGATCTACATGCCCATGATCCCCGAGGCGGTCTTCGCCATGTATGCCTGCGCGCGCATCGGCGCCGTGCATTCGGTGGTGTTCGGCGGCTTCGCCGCACACAGCCTGGCCTCGCGCATCGAGGACGCGGCCCCGCGCCTGGTGGTGTCGGCCGACGGCGGTTCGCGCGGCGGCAAGGTCGTGCCCTACAAGGCCGCGCTCGACGAGGCCATTGCGCGCTCCGCGCACAAGCCCGCCCACGTGCTGCTCGTGGATCGCGGCCTCGCGCCGCTGCCGCGCGTGCCGGGGCGCGACGTGGATTACGCCACGCTGCGCGAGGGCCTGCTGGACGCCGAGGTGCCCGTGACCTGGCTCGAATCGAACTCACCGGCCTACACCCTCTACACCTCCGGCACCACGGGCCGCCCCAAGGGCGTGCAGCGCGACGTGGGCGGTTACGCCGTGGCGCTGGCCGCCTCCATGAAATACATCTACTGCGGCAAGGCTGGCGAAACCTTCTTTTCCGGCAGCGACATCGGCTGGGTGGTGGGCCACAGCTACGTGGTCTATGCGCCGCTGCTGGCCGGCATGGCCACGCTGCTGCACGAAGGCACGCCGGTGCATCCGCACGCGGGCATCCTGTGGGAACTCGTCGAACGCCATCGCGTCAGCCTCATGTTCTCGGCCCCCACCGCGATCCGCATCCTGCGCAAGCACGACCACGCGCTGCTGCGCCGCCACGACACTTCCTCGCTGCGCACGCTGTTCCTGGCCGGCGAACCGCTCGACGAGCCCACCGCGCGCTGGATCACCGAGGGCCTCGGCGTGCCCGTGATCGACAACTACTGGCAGACCGAGACGGGCTGGCCCATCCTCTCCGTCGCGCACGGCGTGGAACCCACGCCCACGCGCCTGGGCAGCCCGGGCATGCCCATGTATGGCTATGACGTGCGCCTGCTCGACATCGAGACCGGCCGCGAGGTCGGCCCCGGCGAGAAAGGCGTGGTCACCATCCGCCCGCCGCTGCCGCCCGGCTGCCTGCAGACGCTATGGGGCGACGACGCGCGCTTCGTGAGCACCTACTTCGGCAACTTCCCCGACCAGCTCGTGTATTCCACCTTCGACTGGGGCATCCGCGACGCCGACGGCTACACCTTCATCCTGGGCCGCACCGACGACGTCATCAACGTGGCGGGGCACCGCCTCGGCACGCGCGAAATCGAGGAAGCCCTGATCGGCCACCCGGCCGTGGCCGAGTGCTCGGTGGTCGGCGTGGCGGACGCGCTCAAGGGCCAGGTCGCGGTCGCCTTCGTGGTGCTGCGCGACGCCAGCCTCGCGCTCCGCGCCGACGCCCGCCAGGCGCTGGAGCAGGCGCTTCTCGCCACCGTGGACCGGGGTCTGGGCGCCGTGGCCCGCCCCGCGCGCATCGTGCCCGTGCCTGCGCTTCCCAAGACGCGCTCGGGCAAGATCCTGCGCCGGACCATCCAGGCGCTGTGCGAGGGGCGCGACCCCGGCGACCTCTCCACCATAGAAGATCCGGCCGTGCTCGAAGCCATCCGTGGCGCGCTGGCGCCGGCGGATAAAGCGGTGCAAGCCTGAACCCGCGCCCAGGCGGTTGCATGCGCCCCGGTCACGCTCCACACTGGCGCCTCGCCGTCACCCTGTCTGCCCGATGGACGCCACCGACCTCCGCATCCTCGCCCTGCTGCAGCAGGACGCCTCGCTGACCAACCAGGAACTCGCCCTGCGCGCGCATGTGTCACCCGCCACCTGCCTGCGCCGCGTGCGCCGGCTGGAGGCGGACGGCATCATCGAACGGCGCGTCGCGATCCTCTCGCCCGAGAAGCTCGGGCAGGGGCTGACGGCCATCGTCGAGATCACGCTGGACGCCCAGGCCGCCGAGCACATCGCCGCCTTCGAAGCGCACGCCATCACCGACGGCGCGGTGCAGCAGTGCTACCGCGTCACGAGCGGGCCCGATTTCGTGCTGATCCTGCAGGTGGCCGACATGGAGGCCTACCACGCCACCGCGCACCGGCTCTTCGCGACCGACGCCAACGTGCGCAACGTGCGCGCGTTCTTCTCGGTGCGCCGCGCGAAGTTCTCGCCACACATC